>CAYTWD010000046.1:0-1645 GCA_964441065.1 uncultured Candidatus Peribacteria bacterium | reverse complement strand
TTAATTTCTTAAAGAAAAAAAATATCAATGTGCAAGCGTTTGGACCTGGATGGGAAAATGGTTTATTACCGTCTGATGAAATGATCCGCATTTATAATCAATCCACGATAAATCTCGGATTTGGCGGTATGGGATATTCGATGAAAGCTACTTGTTTGAAAGGGCGTGATTTTGAAATACCAATGTGCGGCGCAGTTTATCTGACTTCATTCGACGAAGATTTACACAGGGTATATGATTTGGAAAAAGATATTTTTACCTACCGAAGCAAAGAAGAGATGCTGGAAAAGATAAAATATTTATTGAACAACCCTTCCGTATGCGAAAAAGCGAGAAAAACGGCAAGGCAAAAATGTCTTCAAGAACACACTTGGGAAAAAAGATTTCAAGATGTATTTAAGTTTATAGGAGTACTCAATAATGAATAAGATTAACCGCTTTATAATAGAAAATAGTTATCGAATACTTAACCAATTCTTGCGGTTCAGTCAGTGGTTACTATTCACACGCCTCAACGATCAAAAGCCATCCCGTATCCTCATTTTTAGAACAGGATCAATTGGCGACAACGTGTGCGCACTTCCGGCAATTGATGTCATTCGGAAAAATTTCCCTGACGCTGAGCTTCACGTACTCACCAATGCCGGTGCATCCAATCTTGTTTCGATAGAAAACCTTATCGATAATTCTGTAATTGACAAAGTGATCAATTATTTGAATTTTTCAAAGAAAGATCTTTTCAGGCTTCTTAAACAAAACAAGTATGACTTGTTCATTGAGCTTCCGCAATACGATGTTTCTATTGTTACACTCTTGAGAAACATGGTGGTGGTAAAGTTACTAGGGGTCAGACATGCATTTGGCTGGAAATTATGCCAGCTGTTCTTCTTAAAAAAATATCAGGAAAAGAATACAAATTTTCAAAACGAAAGAGATCGTCTCCTCGAAATACTAAAAGAAAATAAATTGAATATTTCTTCGGTTCGCTTTCCGCTCGGCATAACAAAAACAAATAAGCAAAAAGTAGAAGACTTATTTTACACCTACCAAATCAAAGATCCAACTAAAACAATTGGAATTGTCACGGGTGCAAAAAGACACCGAAATCAGTGGCCAATTGAGCATTTTAAAGAGGTGGTAGATCATTTTATCGAACAAGGATACACCGCTATTTTATTCGGGGGTCCGGAAGATGTACCTAAAGCGAATGAGTTTCGAAAACACAAACAAATCATTAATTTCTGCGGTGCTTTATTCCCACTCGAAACTGCAGAAGCGATGAAGCGTTGTAGTCTTGTTATAACGAATGATACCGGCCCGATGCATTTAGCTTACGCTGTCGGTACTCCTGTTGTTTCTCTGTTCAGTTCACGTGACTTTCCCGGAAAATGGTATCCGCCTGCCGATGGAATCAATGTAGCATTCCGGAGTAAAGACATCTCTTGCTCTTTGTGCTTCAAACAAACCTGTGCCAATAATATTTGTATGCGACAAATTTCACCTTTGTCTGTCAAATATGAAGCGGAAAAATTACTTCAAAAACACTCCAAACAACCCGCTATTTTCCACCCGTAAGCATATATGCTTTTTCCAAAACAAAAATATTTCTTCTCTATCTACAAGTATTTTCAAGGCATACAATAAA
>CAYTWD010000045.1:0-4753 GCA_964441065.1 uncultured Candidatus Peribacteria bacterium | reverse complement strand
ATTTTTTGCATAAAGAAAATTTAGATTTTTCAATTCAAAAAGTGACTCAAGTCCAGATTTATCCAAATCAAAGCGTACTCCCAATTCCTCTAAAAGATCAAAACTACCACACCTGCCACTTGCTGCTCTATTCCCATGTTTTGCGACAACAACTCCAAGTGAAGCCAAAATAAATGCTGAAATAGTTGAGGTATTTATTCGATCTAAACCAGATCCGCCCGTTCCACAAATATCAATCGCATTTCTTACTTCAACTTTTTCGCTAATTTTACTTCGTAAAAAAAGAACGGCATCGGCCAACTCTTGAGCGGAAAAATCTGTTTTTTTAATTAAAAATTCCTTTTGTTCATGCAAAGATAATTTCCCTTTCAAGGAATCTTCCAAAAATGATTTTAAGTCGCGTTCCGGTAGATATTTCTTAACAAAATTTTGTATAATTCTAAATCCCACATCGCCTTGCATTGAAAGTACTGATTCGGGATGGAATTGCATACCTTCTATTGGCAAAGTTTTGTGTCTGATTGCCATAACCAAATCACCATGTCTTGCTGAAACCTCAAAACATTCGGGGATAAGGTCTCCTGCCAAGGAATGATATCGTCCCGCAAAAAAATCCTGGGGAATATCTTGAAATATTGTTTTGCCGTCGTGATGAATTGAAGACGCCAATCCATGAACAGGCTCAACAAATTTTAGACTGCCTCCAAATAACTCAATAAAAGCCTGATGCCCAAGACAAATTCCCAACATTGGATATTGCTTGTGAAATAAATTAATAATTTCAAGCATACGTCCGGCATTTTGCGGAATGGAAGGTCCCGGAGAAAATACAATCGCATCTGGATTGATTTCAATAATTTTTTCAGGTCTAACAGTATTTCTATAAACTAAAACCTCACAACCGGCTTTTTTAAAATACTCAACAAGATTAAATGTAAAAGAATCAAAATTATCAATTATTAATATTTTTTTCATATGACTTTTTGTAAAATTGAAATAAACCCGGCGGCCTTATTCATAGTTTCTGCGTATTCCAAGGCCGGAACAGATTTGTTCAACAAAGTAGCTCCAACCCTAAACTTCAAAATCTTATTTTTAATATGTGCAGTTCTAATTAAAATTGCAGTATCCATTTCACCTGAAAAAGTGAAATAACCGATTGTTCCACCATAAAAACCTCTTCTTTCTGATTCAAATTTTTCAATCAAATTCATTGCCGCAACTTTTGGAGCACCTGTTAAGGTGCCTGCGTTTAAAGAAGCAAATAAAGCATCCAAAGGTGAAAAACCCGACTCCAATTCTCCTTCAATATTCGCGATCGTATGCATTACTTTCGAATATTTCTCAACGAAACGATAGTCACTGATCTTCAAACCCGGTTTACAGACCTTATTCAAATCATTCCTTCCAAGATCAATCAACATATCCAACTCAGCCCTTTCTTTGGAATCGCATAATAATTTCAACATATTTTCGTGATCTTCTATCAAATCGTTACCGCGTTTAATCGTGCCCGAAATAGGTCTCATTTGGACTCGATTTCCATCAACTTTCAACATCATTTCCGGAGAAGAACCCACCAATTGCTGGTCGCCATAATCAAAATAAAACATATATGGAGAAGGATTTTTCTCTCTATAAGCCAAGTACAAAGCATAAGGATCACCCTCAAAATCAGCTCTAAATAAGTTAGAGAAAACCACTTCAACAATTTCACCCTTTTTACAGTAATCTTTAGCTACCTCCACCAATTCTTCATATTTTTCTTGCGGAAGTTCAAATCCAAGATTCTTAACAGAAAACTCCCCGTTTTGTAAGCTCACATCCAAGCCTTTCTTAATATTTTTCGCATCGACAGAAATTTTCTTATTTTTGTTTCTGTACAAAACCAGCTCACAAGAATCTAAAACGTGATCAAAAAAAACAAAAGTATCATATAAAAAGAAATCAAAATCATTAATATCGTTATCCGGTAAAAGATCTTGAAGTCTTTCAAATTGTCTCACAAAATCATAACTAAAAGCCCCGTATAATCCCAAAAGAACCTTTTGTTTATGCTTAAATGCCTCCAAGAACTTTCTAATAACCAGAGAAATATTTTTTTGTTTATATCTATTCTTTTCTTCAAATTCCAGGTTTGACTTAAATACTTTCGCCATTAAAACCTCAGCATTTCTTGAAACTTCATCACAAAAATTTAAATCAATATTTTCAAGATATTTTTCACCTCTACCATTTAAAACTTCAATGGACAACCCATCATCCTTACCGGAAATTCTTAAAATAGGATCGATGCCAATAATACTTCTTTTCCCATAAATCGAAGAAATTTCTTTCGATTCAAAAAGAAAACATGGTTCGTTTTTTCTTCTTAAAGAATTAAATAAAACATGAGGCATATTTTTATTAAGTAACAATCTCCCTTCAATTTGATCGATAGTAATTTTTTTGTACTTGATTTTCATAAATTAAAATTTAAATAAAAAAACCTCTCCAATGACGGAGAGGTTTCAAATATTAGAAAACAGCTCACCCGTCACGCAGTTGAACTCCACCAAGCCACTTTTGTAATTTTTAGTTTTTTATTCATAAGATTATTGTGTACTAGTACATTAGTACACTCAAATTAAAAAGTCAATACAAAAAAAGCCGCCCAGTTAAGGCGGCTCTTTCTTCACTTACAAATTACATTGAGTAAACCTCATAAAACAATGAAATGATTTTAAACATTTCAGCTCGGTTAACGGTTTTTTCCGGTTTGAATGTGCCGTCTGAATAACCCGTAATTATTCCTAATTCTACCGACGTATTAACTTCATCCTCCACCTCTGTATCAAGCTCTTCTAAATCAGATAAATCAGAACTTGCATCACTACTCGCATTCAACTGAAGCATTTCAAATACAGTAGTAATAACTTCCCATCTAAATGCTGGCTCATTTGCAGCGGCAAGATCACCATTTATAACCGTGTCCAACAAAGTAATTGTTGTTCCGGAATTTTCAATACACTGAACATAACCCTTAGCCCAATTGTCACCAAGCCATATAAGGGTATCATCTGTAGTCACAGTTAGAGGATCACAACCTGAAGATCCAACACCCATATTCAATTTCTTCGAGAGCTCATAAGCAACTTTCAAAAGTTGAAGTCTTGTTAAAGTATCATTTGGGCCAATCTTGCCATTTGATTTTCCATGTTTATCTTTATACCCGCTAAAAAATCCATCTCCAACCGCGACATTCATATATTTTGCATACCATGCGGCTTTATCAGCATCAGTAGCAACATCCCCAATTGAAGCTCTATCAGATTTTTCTGCAATCCAATCATCACGGGTCCAAAGTTTGAACTTCAAATCATATACTCCCAAATCAATAATTTCTTCTCCACCGGCATCAACCAAGTCCTTCAAAGAAACAGTTTGATCAGAGCTCGTTTGTTCATTATTAAAAATAATAGTCGCTAAATCCTCTCCTGTTGCATCTATATCGGCCTTAACTTTGAAGAAAATACCGTCATTTGCTCCAATAATTGTTGAGTTAAACGCTAACGAATGTTCGTCCGTATTATCAAAGTCAATTGAGTCCTCACCCTTTTCAAATTTTACAATTTTTACTGGCTTGCTAATTAATTTTCCTTCAAAAGTTATAGTACCTGCTGAATCGTAAGTAGTAGCAGTACCAGTATTCCTATCCTCACTAAAGAAGCCCCATTGGACACTCAGTAGGTAAGTTTGTGGAAATTCAATTGAAGACCAATCTTTTTCAACCTCTGCTAATGCCTCATCAGACATATCAGAATCTGAAACTTCCTCCGTTACAGTTTCATCATCACCCTCAGAATCCTCTGAACTAGAGTCTTCGCTTAGACTTTCATCTTCAGAAACCAAATCGTCAACCAGATTTTCAGATTCTATTTCAGACTCTAAATCTATTGAATCATCAGAGCCTGACGTGTCACCTAAAGAATCATCCGAATTATTTTTGGTTTCCTCAGTTTGTGATGTTGATTCATCACCCTCGTCCCTACCCTCATCAGCAAGGGCTGAAAGCGGCAATAAAGTTGCCATTATCGCTGATGCTAAAAGCAAAGAAAAGTATTTTTTCATATTATTATGGTTAATATTAAATCATATGCTAAGACAATACAGATTTTAAAAAGTTTCACAAAAAAAAAGCTATTGCCTTGACATAAAAATATAACAAAAAACACCCATGAGGGCGTTTGTCTTTCTGACAACCCGAACGTAATAGAGAGTGCCTGACTCAGTCAGCTTCCCGAAGGAAACTGTCAACCTAGGATTTATTAGTCTGTTACCAGACCATAATTCTCCTTAAAAGGAGGTGGTCCATCCGCACGTTCTCGTACGGATACCTTGTTACGACTTAGTCCCAATCAGTGCTTTCACCTTAGGTCCTGTAAACAGGAACTTCGGGTGCCCGCACCTTTCATGACTTGACGGGCGGTGAGTACAAGACCCAGGAACATATTCAACGCGCCATAGCTGATACGCGTTTACTAGCGATTCCAACTTCATGAAGGCGAGTTGCAGCCTTCAATCCGAACTGAGACCGGTTTTGTGGGATTGGCTCCATCTTACGATTTGGCTTCCCGTTGTACCGGCCATTGTAGCACGTGTGTAGCCCAAGACATAAGGGCCATGCTGATTTGACGTCATCCCCTCCTTCCTCACTGCTTACGCAGGCAGTTTCTTTAGAGTCCCCATCATAACATGCTGGCAACTAAAGATG
>CAYTWD010000044.1:0-5632 GCA_964441065.1 uncultured Candidatus Peribacteria bacterium | reverse complement strand
AAATCTTTTATCTCTTAACTTACCCAAGTGTTGCACTTGAGGGGATCCTGCGGGAGGTCTAAACTTATTCTATTTTAACACCTGTGTTATTTTTGTCAAGGCTGCCTTTTCTGCCGCATCTTATGTTTTTGCCGCTCAAACCTATGATATATATGAATCAGGGGAATCCCACAAATTATGTTGACTAAAATTTCTATGCTAATATCGTTACATGAAACTAAAAACACTTTACGTCTGCTCAAACTGCGCTTTCCAGAGTACAAAATGGATGGGAAAGTGCCCAGAATGCGAGGCTTGGAACAGCTTTGCGGAAGAGACGGTTAATGTGGGAAAAGCCGACAAAATTTCAAGTGTTGCCAGACGTCTGACAACAGAAAAAGCGATTTCGATTTTGAACGTTTCGCCGAGTAAAGAAAGGGCAAAAACCGGAATTGAAGAATTTGATTTGGTTGCCGGCGGCGGAATTGTGGAAGGAAGTTTAATTTTGCTTTCAGGCGAACCGGGAATCGGAAAGTCTACTCTGACAATGCAGATTTTAAGTAAAATGGCCTCACAAAAAGGTTCGGTTTTATACGTCACCGGTGAAGAATCCGTTGAGCAGGTTTCAGATCGCGCAAAAAGATTGGGAGCCGCACATGAAAATATAAAACTTCTCTACGAAACAAATTTGGAAAATATTATCGCCGCGCTTGAAACTGAAAAGCCAAACTTTCTTGTTTTGGATTCAATTCAAGTTATGGCATCCGAAGCAATTCCGGGAATGGCCGGAGCAATTTCTCAGGTTCGATTCGTCACAGAAAGCATAATGTCTGTGATTAAAACAAAGAAAATTTCAACGCTTTTGATCGGGCACGTGAATAAAGAAGGAAATCTTGCCGGACCAAAAGTTTTGGAACATTTGGTTGACGCGGTTTTTCTACTCGAAGGCGAAAGAGATCAGAGTTTGCGCCTTTTAAGATCAATAAAAAACAGATACGGAACAGTAAACGAAGTGGGAATGTTTGAAATGAATGAAAGCGGACTTAGTGAGTTAAAAAATCCCTCGGAGCGAATTATGGAAAGTAGACCAAAAAATTCATTCGGCTCTTGCTTAACTGTAACAATTGAAGGAAATCGACCGATTTTGATGGAAGTGCAAGCTCTGGTTAACACTTCCCCATTCGGTTATCCAAAACGCGCGGCGAGCGGATTCGACAGAAACCGTTTGGAACTTTTGATCGCTGTTCTTGAAAAACACACGGATTTAAGTTTGTCAGACAAAGACGTTTACATAAACATCACCGGTGGCCTTTATTTGAAAGACCCGGCGGCTGATCTTGCGGTTTGCATGGCGATTGCTTCAAGTTTAAAAAAGAAAGCCGTATCTGAAAATTTGGTTTTATTTGGAGAAGTCGGACTATCCGGTGAAATTAGAAAAACAATGCAGGAAGAATCTCGATTGAAAGCTGTGAAAAAAATGGGCTTGAACTCTTTGGAAAAAGTAAAAACTCTTCGTGAAGCCATTTTAAAGATATAATTGACATATACATGTTTGATTTGCAATAATCATTCCTAATATTTTGTAAATATGAGTGCAGAATTAAGTTTTGTTAAAAAAATGGCTGAAAGTCCACTCTCTGTAGTGGGTGAAGTAGGTGAAATTAGTTTGAAAACACCCAAGGGTATTTTTGAGACCGACAGGGATTTACCACGCATTGTGGAAGACATAAGAGCCCAACTTGAAATTACAGGTGTCCCGGAGTTTCTTAAAACAAATCCATTTTATAAATTTGCAGTTTTAAACACTCCAAAAAAAGAAGACGTTAATGCAATAAAAAATATCATCCCATTTATACCAAGATTGATGGATAGAATTTCTGTAGAAAGAAATATTCAATTAATAGCACAAAGATTGGTGGATGAACTTAAAAAAACTTGTAGATCCCCTGATGATTATTTTGAAAAAACCAAATCTGCTATAAGGAATGCATTACTTTTTAATCTTGGAGAAAGTCTGAAGTTAATTGATGAAACTCCAATAATAAGAAAAGATGCTCTTCACACTGAAAATGAAGGATTACTTTGTACAGGAGAAATTCGTTCTGCTGTATTGAGAATAAAAGATAGAATTGATATTGGAGAACTTGATAAAGATGATGCAGACATTGCTTTATTACATGATTTAGGAGTTACAGACGGCAGTGAAGATTCGAAAAAAATTAAAGAAGATTTAATGATATCAATCAGCGCAGGATGGGAACTTTATGAAGAACTTGGTGAGTCACTGGCCAAAGCACAGGCTGAGTTTGGAATTGGGGGAGAACAAATAAGAATTAGTCCAAACCATTTTAGTAAAGGTAAAGGAATGTATGAATTATTAATTCAAGCTATTGGTAATAACAAACCACATAAAACTAAAACCGGACGGGCTCTTTTATTTAATCATGAGGCGCAGGCCGCCGCTTACCTAGGATTTCTATTTTTTCATTTAGCACATCACCCTGCATTCATTGAATCAAGAAAAATTGTGGCTAAATACAGATTGATGGTTGGTAGCGGCCTCTTTGGTGAAAGAGAAATGGAGGGTGAAGAAGATCTACTTACGGAAGATAGAGTTTACCTCGATTCTCATCGAAACATCATTGCTAAACCTGACGAACCAGGTCAAAATGATATATTCACCCCATACCAAATTAGAGAACTTGATATCGATGGGTGTTCACAAAAATATCGAGTTTGGTTTGATGATATTGATAAAAAAATGGAAAAACCTATAATCAAGAGATTAATAAATTCACCAGATTTTAATTTTGAAGATGTGCCGGATATTATTCGTGGCAGACTTGTATTATGGGATTACAATAGAAATGACTTAGTAATTCACGAAAGTGACACTGATGAAGTTAAAAGTGAGAAAGAAAAAAAATTGGCGGATTTAGATCTCATTGTTAGAAAAATAGGCACCTCAATGGGTTTAAAACACTCTTATGTTGAAAGAGTTCATTTAGGAAAAGGCCACTTTTGTATTAAAAATAAATTAGATGAAAACAAAAAAAATGGTAAATCACATGAAGCTTTTGCTTTCAAACTTTATGGAGTGAACGAACAAGGTGTACACATCGAATTCCAAATTCTACCAAAAGATGTTTTTGAAAGTACAAATTCTTGGCGATCGCCAAACAATCATCAGTTTTACGATATGGAAAAAGATTTAGATGTTGCAAAAGCAGTTCTGAGGTTATCTTCCAGCCCAAGAGCTCATGAAGTTGCTGAACTGGCAAAAAAAAGATTGAAAGAAAAGAAATCAGAAAATAAAGGTTTGAGGATGGGCAAAATTCACTAAATCTTAAACAAATTCTCCGCATTTTTAGTAGTCGTAATCGCAATTACTTCAGGTTTCATTTTTCTTAAACTCGCAATTTTCTCGCCAACCTCTTTCACATAAGTCATGTCATTTCTTTTTCCGCGAATTGAAGCAGGTGGAAGAAAGGGGCAATCGGTTTCAAGTAAAAATAAATCGAGCGGACCTTTTTGTGCGGCCTCCTGAATATCTTTCGCATTGTCATAAGTCACAACCCCGCTGAAAGAAGTAAAATAGCCTTCATTCCAAACTTTTTTCGCAAATTCGTAATCATAAGAATAACAGTGGAAAACAACTTTTTTCGCCTTTTCATCCAGCAAAATTCGCAATGTATCTTCTTTTGCATCTCGCGAATGCACGATGCAAGGCAAATCAAACTCATTCGCCAGTCGAATTTGTTTTCTGAACGTTTCTTCCTGAATTTCTTTAGAAAAAGTGTTGTGATGATAATCCATTCCCATTTCTCCAATGCCGACAATTTTACCTGAGTTCGCCCTTATAAAATCAATTTCCTCATCTGTTAAATCATCACACTCGGTTGGATGGATACCTAAAGTCGCAAAAATAAAATCATATTTACCGGCAAGCTCAAGTGATTTCCTGTTTGTTTCTATATCGCAACCAATCACAATCATTTTTTTGACTCCCGAATCAAAAGACGCTCGAATAATGGCTTCCCTATCAGCATCAAAGTGTTTGAAGTAAGGGTGGCAATGAGTATCAACCCACATAATTTTGTGCTAAAATTCACCGGCAACGCAAAAGCGTAGCGTTGCAACTATAAATAGATATGAAACAAATTACAATCATAGCCGGCCCATGCGCGGTTGAAAATAAGGAGCAAATTGAAAGAACCGCGGAATTTCTATCTAAACTTGGCGTGAAAATTTTACGCGGCGGAGCCTTCAAACCTCGCACAAATCCCGATGATTTTCAGGGTCTCGGTGAAGAAGGATTAAAACTTTTACGATCGGCCGCCGATAAATTTAATATGAAAGTTATCACCGAAGTCATGGATCCGCGCGATATTGAGCTCGTTTCACAATACGCAGATATTTTACAGATCGGATCTCGCAACATGCACAATTCAACTTTTCTTACCGAACTCGGAAAACAGAAAAAACCACTACTTTTAAAACGTGGAATGAGCGCGACTCTGAACGAATTTTTACATGCGATTAGGTACATCGAAAAAGCCGGCAACACAAATATTTTACTCTGTGAAAGAGGTGAAAGAACTTTTTTGGATGAAACGAGATTTACATTGAATTTAGGCTCGATTCCCGCAATAAAATCCAAGTCAAAATATCTCCTGATTGTTGACCCAAGCCACGCCGCCGGAAATCGTGACTACGTTATTCCAATGGCAAAAGGCGCAATCGCCGCAGGAGCCGACGGCTTGATGATTGAAGTCCATCCCGACCCAGAAAAAGCCTTGTGCGACGGACCTCAAGCACTTACATTTAAGATGTTTCAACAATTAATGGAAGAAATATGAACAAAACAGAAGAACTTTTACAGGAATTGGTCGATTTGAAAAAAAAGGAAATAAAACAAAAACAACTTTCAAGCATATTACACTTTATTTTCTTCACTCTACCAAGCCTTGTTCTATTGCTTTTGACGATTTACGGATCTGTCATTCTTTTCCAAAAAGCCGAGGAAATGATAAACAATTTACCTGAAACAGCCCAGAACTATCAGGAAGATTTTTTCGACAACATAAAATCCAACTTGCAACCTTAATGCTGCTTTCCGCCGGCACCCCAATTCTCTTTTGGAACTTCTTGAATTGTCATAGTAACCGCCTCAATCGGGCATTTTGCAAGTTCCGCAACAGTTTGGCTCATCTTTTCAATAAGCTCTTTTTTCTGTTCAGAACTGCGACCTTCGAGCATTTGTAGTGTGATGTGTGGCATATCAAAATTAATTCTGGTAAAGAATATACTTCAAGTACTTTAGAAAGTAAAAGGAGCAGTCTGTCGTCTCAATTCTTCAGGATGCCAATCACCTCTCAACCAGTGACTTGCAAGCCATAAGTTACTTGCTCCAGTTGGAACAACTTTTCCGTTATTTTCAGCTTTTTCCAAAGCCTCAAAATAAAATCTATTTTTGTAAGGTCTAACCATTGTTTTTCCGTCGGAGTCATCAGCCTCAGAAGCTTTAATCTGATCTGATGTCAAATTCACTTTTGCAAGAAATAAAAACTCCGGATGAATTCTATTTCGATCTAAATCCACTCCCAAAAGTTTCAAATCTACTACTTCTGCCCCCTCATTTTGCATACCTGGA
>CAYTWD010000043.1:0-5680 GCA_964441065.1 uncultured Candidatus Peribacteria bacterium | reverse complement strand
TCAGGTATAATCCACCCACTTAATACTCTTTTGTGTCTAAATTTATAGTTGAGGGCGGGCATAAGCTGAACGGCGAGGTTTCTGTGGGCGGATCAAAAAACGCCACGCTCCCCATTCTTGCGGCAACAATTTTGGCCGAAGGAATTTCCACCTTGCATAATGTGCCCGACATTTCAGATGTTCACACCTTTTTGGGAATCCTCGAGACTTTGGGAGCAAAAACAACTTTTAAAGATCACACGATTACTGTCGATTCTTCAAATGTGAAACCCGCGCACATTGAGCATTCTCAGGTTAAAAAAATGCGCGCGTCGATTTTGATTTTGGGCCCGCTACTCGGAAAATTCGGCGAAGTAAAATTAGCTTTTCCCGGCGGTTGTGTTTTGGGGAAACGTTCTGTTGGAGCGCACATTCACGCGCTAACTGAACTCGGCGCGGAAATTGTTGCCAGTGAAGACGACATTCATTTGAAATCTAAAAAGCTTAAGGGCAAACAAATAATAATGACAGAAGCCAGCGTGACCGCGACGGAAAACGCTGTGATGGCGGCTGTCATGGCCGAAGGCGAGACTGAGATTCGTTGGGCCGCAATGGAGCCGCACGTTCAGGATCTCTGCAATTTTCTTGTTGCGATGGGCGCAAAAATCAGCGGAATCGGAACGCCAAATTTATTTATTGTAGGTGGGCAAAAACTTAATGGAGTCGAATACACAATCACGCCGGATTATCTCGAAGCCGGAACATTCGCGCTTGCCGCAGTTCTAACAAACGGAAGCGTGACAATTAAAAATATGGATCCGCGACAACTGGATAGTTTCTGGCAGGCTCTCAATGAAGTTGGCGCTGAATTTGAACTCGGCGAAAATTTTGTGAAAATAAACCAGCACGCCAAACTTTCCGCGATAGAAAAACTTAAAACTTCTGTTTATCCGGGCTTCCCAACTGATCTTCAAGCTCCTTTTTCAGTTTTACTTACTCAATGCGAAGGCAAAACGAATATTCATGAAACACTTTTTGAAGGCAGACTGAACTATCTTTTTGAACTGGAAAGAATGGGCGCAAAAATAAAGATTTTGAATCCGCATCAAGCCACTGTTGAAGGCCCGACAAAGCTCAAAGCCACGCCGATTGTGAGTTGTGATATTCGAGCCGGAGCCGCAATGGTTCTCGCCGCTTTAGTCGCGCGCGGAACAACGGAAATCAGCGACATTTTATACATTGATCGAGGTTACGAAAAACTCGACGAAAAACTCCGCCAACTCGGCGCGAAAATCGAACGAATCAACGAGTAATCATCAAATATAATTGAAATTGTTCCGTCTTCGTCAGTCCTCAAAACATCAATTCCCAGTTCATCCGCCTTTCCCAATGTTTCCAAATGCGGATGCCCGTATGTATTCCCGACTCCGCAAGAAATCAGCAAAAGTTTTGGCATAATTTCATCCAGCAAAGTCGATGAAGTCCGGCTTCCATGATGTCCGGCCTTAAAAATATCCGCCTTCAAATCGTAGCCCGCTAACTTCGCCTCCTCTTCTTTTTCCGCGTCGCCCGAAAGTAAAATTTTGTGCCCGCCTTCCGAAATCATTATCACCACCGATTCATTATTTGGGTTCGCGTCCGACTGCCCCGGCTCGAAAGGGAAAAGCACGTCGACATAAGTGTCACCAAGACGAAAATCTTTGTCGGCATTTGCGCTGTAAATTTTCTTCTCCCCAATTTCATCAAGAAACATTTCATAAGCACCGGATCCATATTCCACCGGATTCAAAAGCACCGCGCCCACATCGTATCTGTTTAAAATCTCCACAAGCCCCGCAACGTGATCAAGATGCGGATGAGTGAGCACCAACAAATCAATTTTTGAAAATAAATACGGCATCACTTTTGGCAATTCGCTGAGAACTTTGTTGTCCGGCCCGCCATCAATTAAAATGTGATTTTGCTCCGGCGTTGTTATCAAAATCGCGTCGCCTTGCCCAACATCAAGCGCGTGAATTTGCAAATGCGGATAAACTTTTGTGAGAGAATTCACCAGCCCAAAATCGATAGCAAAAATGAGGCCGAAAATGGCTACTGCGGTTTTTGACATCAATAAATTTGGTTATGAGTGCCTATGTTTAGAAATTTTTTATCAAATGCACGGTTAGTGATTATCTTCATCTTGATTATTTAAATGATTCATCAATTCGTTTACACCATTGAAAGAGCCAGAAAAGTTTTTGTCTTTCGACTCCTCCAAAATCCTCATCTCTTCCGCCACGGTAAAACCGTTTTCAGTGACTTCACTCAATTCTTTTTTCAAACTTTTTGTTAAAAGAAGTTTAATGTAAGCGGAAACATTTATCCCGTTGTGCTTGGCTAACCAATTTAGTTTTTTCTTAAACTCATCGTCGGCCTTGAATGAAATTGTGGGCATATTTGGTATACTTAGTAATACTTTCATATACTATTCTATGCTAAAAAATAAATTGCCTCAAGTTTAACTCTCAAGCAAAATCAGTCTACTGAAACCCAAAATCAACAGATCAAAAATCTGTTGTCAGCCCTTCGACAACAAGCTTACTTACACTTCTTCCATTTGAAATCACGAACTTGCCTCATGGCTTCTTCCGTATAAGCTTTCGCGGTCATCTCCCTGCCGTAACTCACTTTGGCATTTGGATCGTCGGCATCTGGGACAATTGCTTTTTCAACTCGCAGATGTTTACCCCAATTTTCATTTGCGTATGAACTCCAAACTCGTTTATAAATCTCTGTATTATCAAAATAAACGCTCTTTTCGTAAAGAAGCTGTTGTCTCACATTGAGTTCAGGGAACACAGACTTCGCCGCAAGTTCTGTTTGAGATCTCCCGATTGAAACTCCGTCATGTTCATAAATTAACAAATCACCATCAGTGTCTAGTTTATAACCGGAAATAACACTCAAGGCCTTTTGGAAAGCAGCATTTCTGGAGCTGTAAAGTCCACCATTATAATCTGCAAAGGCAAACTTCACAGCTTGATCTCTCGAGTATCCAAGTTTTTCATATTCCTCAATAGCAGTGAAAAGAATGGCAAAACCAACTTCAAGATTTGGAGCAAGTTGGAACATCCAATTAACGGCATCGTAATATTCAATATGTCTATTTTTTGCGGCATAATACTTAACTGCAACCTTAGGATTAACCTGCATAGCTCCCAATGTATCCACCCTAACTTGATCTTGAACATTAGCAATTTTTTCATCTATCCCGTCGGCAGGAGATAAGTTTTGTGCGAGTCTGGCATAAGTAGAAAAATCATAACGAATTTGTTCCATCACTTTATAAACTTCGATTTCCGTGTCTGCCGCATCAATTTGAGGTTGGTATTTTTGAAACTCCGCCTCTAACTTACGTATCATAAAATCTTGCAGGGCTTTTGTTGGAACATTCTCTCTCACACGTTTTATCATTTCCGTTTTTTTTCTTTTAAAAGCGTTGGCAACACTCATCTTTGGATTTGTATCCATCCTGCTTTCTCTGTGTATGCTTATCAAAGCAATCTCAACATTTTCTTTAGTTTGCGGAACACCAATATTTTTTAGTGCCGAAAAAATTGCATCAGTCCATTCCATTGCACGTTGATCCACTGAAGTTCCTTTCCAAGTTGTTCTTCTAAAATCCGGAGAATTCGCCAAATGACAATCCACTTCACGTGGATTAACTTTGTGTTGTTTCTTTGCATCTTTCTTTAAATGTTCATACTTAACTCCTTCAAATGGGTTTGTTGGCTGAGCTTTCGTACTATCAACAATTTGATCAATGACATTAGCACAACCTAAAGCTAATGTCCCAAAAGTGACCGCGAAAGCCATTATACCTCCGCCACAGCCAGATCTTTCTCCTCTCCGTGCTCTGTCATCATCTCTTTCGGTCGGCGCACGAAGCCCATTTCTGTCAGAATCTCCATTCATCTCTGCTAATTTTTAAGATTACGAGAGTCTATTGTAATACTTTTTTAAAATTTTGCAAGTAAAAAGCCCCACCACACTCTCAGGGCAGGGCTTTTCGGAATAAGTCGCTTCTATTCTAGTCTTTCTTTTTTCGTCTTCGTAGAACTGCCGCTCCGGCCATAGACATTGGCACAAGCAGAAGTAATTCAGGACCTGACTCAGGTAGGGTAACGTTTGTCATTACACCCTCAGATTCGTTTCCGTTTGAGTCTATCGCACTCACCTTAAATGTATAAGTTGAACCTGCAGTCAATTCAGTGAAATCGTAACTTGTCATTGTGGACGCTAATTCAAGCGCCGCGCCGAAAGTATTTCCACCATCACTACTTATGTAGACAAGGTATTTAGCCAAGTCACCGGCAGAATCCAAACTCGCTGTCCATGTTAAGCGAACACTTGTTTCACTCAAAACCGCACCCATAAAGTTTGTCACATCTTCAGGAGCAATCACGTCAACAAGATCAATTGTTTTTGCAAGAAAGCGCATTTCTCTCGAATCTGCAGAAAGTGACTCGCCGGCTTCATTCGCCAATGTGTCGCTAACGGACAAGACGTACTCAAATCCCGGATCCATTGTTGCTGTTGTTATAATAAGAGTTTTTGGATCACTTACGTCTGCAACCACGTTTTTCACTTCAACTTCTTGCGAAGCGTCGTCTGCCAACTGAATGGTGAACGCGTCTGTTCCGGCAACCGGAACCTGTGTGAATTTAACTTTAATTTCCGTGTCGCTAGTCGAATCAACCGAGCTGATTGTGAATCCATCATTATTTAAAACCGGAGTGTCATCTGTTGGTTCAGAACCTGTCAATGAACTTCCCGTAAAAATTCCGGTGTCTGAAGTCCCGCTAACAATTGGATTCCCGGCTGAATCTGTTAATGAAATTCCTGCCGTTAAAATATATTGAGCGCCCGCAATTTGTTTGTCGGTTATTAAGAAAACAGTAGCAGGATCATCTGTAGAGTTATAAGCATCAAGAACCAAAAGAGGAGTTCCATCGGTTGCTTCAACCGTGAAAGCATCAGCACCGTTTGTTGGAAGAGTTACAGGTTCTGAAAAATTCACTTCCACCATTGTTGATGAAACAGCTTCGGCTTTTGAAACGGTTGGAGAAGTTGTATCAGCAGATGATGCGGAAGTTGGTGTGACGCTAACCTCGTTTGAGTAATATTCAGATTCATTTCCCGCCGCGTCGTAAGCTGTTACGACAAAATAATAAGAAACATTATTTGAAAGTCCCGTCATATTATAGGAAACAACGTTTCCCACATCTTTATCACCAAATGTATAAGAACCTCCATCACTTTGAACTGAGGAAAGTCCGGAATACACTTTATAACCGGTCACGCCCGTGTCGTCTGTAGCTGGAGCCCACGAAAGTGAAACCTGACCGTCGCCGGGAAAAGCTTCAAGGCCTTCAACGTCTGAGGGGAAAGTTGTATCAGCCGCCATTGCGACTTGGCTTCCCATCAGAGCCGCGAGGCTCAAGGCTGCTAACATTTTTAAGATTTTTGACATAGGATTTGGTTATTTGTTTTTATTTAAATCATGTCAGTATAGCAAAAAATTGCCTTTCTAGCAAAGCACTGGTCTTGCGTCGAATTGAGTTTATGCTTTAGTTTTTTGGTGGATTTTGTATGGCGACGTGGCGAAAAGCGAGTACACACTCACCCTACAAAATGTCCAGAGAATTTTAGCTTTTTA
>CAYTWD010000042.1:0-5772 GCA_964441065.1 uncultured Candidatus Peribacteria bacterium | reverse complement strand
ACCAGAGAATGAATCAGAGTTAGCTAAAATTATTAAAGACATGCCAAAGAGAGCTGTTGAAACATTTGTGCGTGATCAAAAGTTTACAGGTCTGCCCGGGCAGACATTAAGCTTAAATGAAGAAGTTCAAAGTAGATTAATTGAACTCCAGTCAAAAGGAATAGATATTAACAATCTAATCCTTGAAGCACTTAAGAAACGTGAGGAGGAAATTGAAGCTGAAAAATCTGAAACAGTTCTTTCAGCAACCTCACGAGCGATTCCCGCAAAAACCCTCAGACTAATCAAAAAAGAACACGGCACCAAATGCTCCATTTCCACCTGCAAAAAACCTTCAGTTCACATCCACCGCACTCAAACTTTCGCGCTCTCCAAATCCCACAACCCAAACTACCTCGCACCCCTCTGCAAAGAACACCACACGATTGCACATGCGATTAACTTGAAGGTGAGGGAGAAGAGGTACATGCCAATCGAATGTTGACAGTAGCTCATTACTATTTTATAATAGAGGTGTTAACTATTAAAAATGTTAAATAAAATAAAAACAGGTTTGGAAGCGGTTATGAGTTTTGTTGGGTCGAGAGATCCGGATGTCCTAAATTTTGCAGTTAGATCTGAACTTACCGGCCTGCAAACTTCAACTTGGCATAAAGCACATGAGTTGGGAGTATTAGATGCAATGGAAAGTAGATCTGATGTGAACCACAAAAATACAAGAAAGTTAAAATAAAAAAGACGAACGATTTCTCGTCCGTCTTTCTTCCCACGCCTTTCACCAGTGTTTTTAAAGATTAGTATCAACTTTGAGATCAACGTCTAATTTTTCATCGAGCTTTAAAGTGTCTTCGTCTCCATCATTATTGTCGTCATCTTCATCTGTTTCCACTTCCGCACCGTTCTCGTTTTCATCATCTGAATCAGAACCAGCGTTTACAATCGCAGTAGCTTCCTGAGAGATTTCAAAGGCTTCCTGGAAAGTTTCTGTGGCATCGGTGTAGTTTTCATCTTCAAGTTGAGCTTTACCTTCAACTATTAGTGCTTGTGAAGCCTCGATTTTTGCCTCGGCCTCAGCTTTTGTTTCGGCGTCAATTGAGTCGGACTTATTTTGAACAAATCTGATGGTTGCTTGTAGTTTGTTTTCGGCCGCGTTTAACTTTCCTTCAGCTGATCCTTTAACATCAGGAGCTCCGGGTTTTATTATATTTAGTAGTCCTTGAACTTGAATGGAATTTTCAGAGTCGCTGCGGCTCTTTATTTCAAGTAGTTTTTCTTCGTGGAGTTTTAAATGAGATTTGAAATCCGAATCAATTTCGGCCGCAATTACATTTTCACTGTCATCTCCATCTTTTAACTTCGCAATATTTTCGTATCCCTCTTTCATATGAGAGTCGAATTTTGTTTGAAGATATATATTTGTTTCAGTGTCCAGTTTACCTTTGATGGCCAGTTTTTCACCCTCGCTCAAACGTTCTTTCGCGAGATATGTGTGTAGTTTTGCTTTTGATTCATCTGAAACCGCAAGGATAGTTTTCAGATTTTCATTCACATGTATTTTGTATGGATATAAAATATCTCCGGGAGCGCTACTTTGCGCCGCGTATGCAGTTCCGCCACCCATGGCGACAAAAACGGAAACAAATAGTGATAATGGTTTAATCATTAGTGCGTACATATTCTTGGGGGTTAAAGAATTTCGGAAGTTTGAGTTCCTCCATTCTATGAGACGGCCCACCCCGCCTTTTCTTACAGGATTTTTTTCCATGAAGCTAACGAGATTGTTTAGTAGTATTTTTTTCTCGTTTTCTTCAAGTTGCACTTTGGGTATGTTTTGAAATTTCATTTTAAATAGTTTAAGTTTTTACGTAATTTTTCTAGTCCTCTGTTGATTCTGACGGAAACGTAATTTTCAGATTTCTTCATTATTTTTGCGATTTCTTCGAGACTTAGTTCTTCCATGAAACGCATTTTTATTATTTCCGAATATTTTTCAGGTAAATTATTTATATTTTTGCAGAGATTTTCCGCATCTATTCTTGACTGATAGTTTTCTTCTGTATTGCCGTCTGATGGGTTGAATCCCATTTCCATTAATTCATCTAAAGATTGGTTTTTCTTTTTTCTTGCATCGTTCACAATAAGATTTTTGGCGACCATATATAGAAACGCCTGCAGATGTTCGATCTTTTTACCTTTCGCCATGTAAAGCCAGGTATTCTGAAAGGTGTCTTGTAAAATATCTTTCGCCAGCTCTTTATCGTACACACGATAATAAATATGTCGGTACAAGGCGTCCGAGTATTTTTCGTAAGCTTCCAGAAAGATTTTTTTGTAATCTTCTTCCGACATCATTTCTTTTAAGGTTTCCGGCATTATATCAAAGAACGGGACATCTGCATATTAGATGCACAAGTCTGCATTTTCTTTCAACATTATTTCAACATAAATGCGCTTGAGAAAAATCCGGGCTTGATATAGATTCAGTGAAGTTAAAGACAAAATATGAATCACCTCCTTTCTTCACGGGACCTCTCAAAGAACGAGATCCTGAGATTTTTTAAAAAGGCTGATAAATTCTTGCCCACGGTTTTAGAGAAAAAAATGCTAAAATTGGCGAGCGGGAAAATTCTGGCCACACTTTTTTACGAACCTTCAACGCGGACGCGATTCTCCTTTGAAACGGCAATGATTCGCTTGGGCGGTTCAGTGATTTCAAACGCGGATATGAATTCAACTTCGTCTTCAAAAAAAGGCGAAACTTTATTCGACACGGCAAAAATGGTTTCAACTTTTGCAGATATAATTGCGGTTAGACATCCTACTTCGGGCGCGGTTGCAGATTTTGCAAAAGGCTCGTCGGTTCCGGTTATTAATGGTGGAGACGGGGCGGGTGATCATCCAACTCAAGGTTTGCTTGATATTTTTACGATTTGGAAAAACTTCGGAAAAATTGACGGTCTCACAATCGCTATGGTTGGGGATTTAAAAAATAGTCGAGTTGTTCATTCACAATGTGAATATTTGATGCATTTTAAGAAAATTAAATTTATTTTGGTATCTCCGGAGGCTTTAAAACTACCGAACGAGCTTGTAAGTCGTTTGAAAAAAAACGGTTTTGAAGTTGAAGAAACTGCACATTTGGAAGAAGTAATTGGAAAGTGCGATGTTCTTTCGGATACAAGAATTCAGGAAGAACGTTTTGAAAGTAAGGCTGAATATCTTAAACACAATGGAGTTTATATTCTCACTACCGAGCTGATGAAAAAGGCGAAAAAAGACATGATTGTGATTGATCCGCTTCCACGTGTTAACCACATAGACCCAAAAGTAGACAGCGACCCTCGAGCCCGTTATTTTGAGCAAGTTGCGAATGGTGTGGCAATTAGGATGGCTTTAATCTCTACTTTATTAAATCTATGATTGATTGGAACGGCGAATGGCAACCTGATAGGTCAGTTGGGCGGCCGGACAGTTTAAATGAAGCACGTGGACAGGCTGAAACTGGAGCTTTTAAGGAGGCAAGGATGAGTGCCGTTAGAGATAATGTTGGTAGATTTGTTGGGCAAATCAGAGCAACAATTGCCGCTCACCAAACAGGAAAATCCATGCAAATTGCCTTTAATGCGGGAGCGTTTGAATCGGAACTTGAGCAATCCAGGTCAACTTTAGATTCTTTTTGTAGGGGCGAAATGGATATTGATTCTGCTAACCGAATTTTGCAGCCGATTGTTACAGAAAGCATTGGCGGTTTAGGATTAAAACATCATCTTATAGTTACTCGTGAGGCCTTGATGGCAATCGCACCAATTAAAGTATGAAAATAATTTTTAAATCAGCGGCAACAACTACCGGGATTCGAGATGTTTATGTTCAGGGCGGGAGAATTGTCGCGCCTTTTAAAGATGCCGAGAGAATTGTGGATTGTACCGGAAAATTTTTGATGCCCGGAATGATTGATTCACATGTGCATTTTAGAACTCCCGGTGCAAATTATAAGGAAGATTTTGAGAGCGGGAGTCTTGCTGCGGCGATGGGTGGGGTGACAACGGTTTTGGATATGCCGAACACGAATCCACCAACGGTCAGCGTTTCAGCTTTGACCGAAAAACGTGAAATGATTCGCGGTAAATCTTATGTGAATTATGGATTTTTCTTTGGGGTTACAAATGAGAATTTTGAGGAAATGGCGAAGGTTACAAACGTGCCCGGTTTTAAAATTTATATGGGAAGTTCAACCGGCGGACTTTTGGTGGATAATGAAAATTCTTGGGAAAAGGCATTTAGAATTGCGAAGGCAAAAAATCTGACTGTTGTTGTTCACGCCGAAGATGAATCGAGAATTAAAGAAGGAAAACGAGATTGTGACTGCGCTGTAATTGCGACTTCGAGAGCGATTGAACTTCGAAAAAACATTGGAAATAAATTGCACATCGCACATTTGAGTTGTGGCAAAGAGCTTGAGTTTTTGCGAACAAATCTGGATAAAAATTTGACTTGTGAGGTTTGTCCGCATCATCTCTATTTTAGTCAGCTTGATGTGAAAGATGCCTATTTGAAGATGTATCCGCCTCTTCGTGGTGAGGAAGATTTGACTGCGCTTTGGCAGGGAATTCGTGACGGCGCGGTTAATATTATTGCAACGGATCACGCGCCACATTCGCTTGAAGAAAAAATGCAAGATTTTGAAGTCGCGCCTGCGGGAGTTCCGGGAGTTGAATTTGCTTTGCCGCTTCTACTGAATGAAATAAATCAAAACATGCTGAGCCCCGCTAGACTTGTTGAATTGGTCTGTGAAGAACCGGCTCGAATTTTCGGCATAAAAAATAAAGGAAAACTTGAAATTGGATATGATGCCGATTTGGTTTTGGTAGACATGAATATGGAAAAAACTATTGAACGCGAAATGGTTTTGTCCAAATGCGGCTGGTCGCCTTATGAAGGTTACAAATTAAAAGGCTGGCCAATCATGACAGTTGTTGGCGGTGAGATTGTTTGTGAAAATAGGCAGGTTCTTGGAGTGAAAGTGGGGAGGGAGTGCGAGTTTTAAGACAGAAGTAGCTGAATAATGCTGGCAGTGAGCACTAAATAGATCAGTATTTTTATATACTTGTCGCCTTTTTTGAGGCTCCATGTGATTCCCACCCAACTTCCCGCGCTGACTCCCAGAATCAACGGAGCGGCGAAGGTAAAATTTATAAATCCTTCATTATAAAATACTAAGGAAGTTACAAGGCAACTGGCAAATATCGCGCTTTGGTTTACGCCGATTGCTTCGCGAAAGGAAAAGCCGAGCATAATTGGAGCGAATATTAAAAGTGCGCCCGCGCCCATTCCAAATGAGCCGGCATAAAGTCCAACTAGAATTGTGTAAAAAAACACGAGTACAATGTTTTTCTTCCCGCCAATTTTAATTTTTCCAGCGAATGCGTTGAGAAAAATCGCGAGAACCATTGCGCCAATTGCTATGAATTTCATTTCTTGATCTGTGAGATATTTTAATAAAAAAGTCCCGGCGTAAGAAGTTAGCGTAAATAAAATAGCCAATGGAATCGCGGTTTTGTGATGAATTTTTTCGTGAAATGAATATTTTAAAAGAGCGACTCCGCTCATCGCGACCGCGACAAGTCTACCGGTACCTATCGCATCTTTGATCGGGAGGCCGAAAAGTAGCATCAACGGAAACACGAGAAATGCCATCCCACCAACGCTCGAAGCGTATAAGGCGGCCACAAAGCCGCCGATGAAAAATACGATAGTTCTGAGGATTTCCAT
>CAYTWD010000041.1:0-6166 GCA_964441065.1 uncultured Candidatus Peribacteria bacterium | reverse complement strand
TATATAACTCTCTTTTGTTTATCTCAGGAAGCAAACCAATAAACTTCTTCCTCCATTCAAGGGCGTTCCTGCCATACATCACGGCCATCTCTAGCAATTCTTTATTGTTCATTTTTGCGTTGGTTAGATTAAAAAAAGTATAACAAAAAACACGGGAACTAACAGGTTCAAATGACCAAATTGTATGGACAAATTGTGTGGTGAGTGTGTACTCGCTTTTCGCACAAACCGCGGTTGCTCGTTTTCCAAAATCTGGTAGGATTCGGGCATGATCCTCTCAAAAACACAGCTTGAAATAAACGAAATGAAGGTGTTGGCGCCTTATGCCGTGCACAACAAAGATTCGCGTGGAAGAAAACACCCGGATCACGACGATAATCAACGTCTTCCCTTCCAAAAAGACAGAGACAGGATTATTCATTCGCGTGCTTTTCGCAGACTGAAAGATAAAACACAGGTTTTTGTGGCGCATCACGGAGATCATTATAGAAATCGGCTCACACATTCGCTTGAAGTGGCGCAGGTTTCAAAGGGAATCGCGAGATCGCTTGGATTAAATGAAGATTTGGCGGAGTCGATTGCGCTGGCGCATGATTTGGGGCATCCACCTTTTGGGCACGCTGGCGAATTTGCGCTACACGAAGCCTTGAGCGAGTATGGATTTGAGTTTGAGCATAATGATCAAAGCCGAAGAACCGTTGAGGAATTGGAAAAAGTCTATCCGAATTTTGTGGGACTGAATTTGAGCATTGAAGTGATTGAGGGCTTAATGAAGCACCAAACAAGTTGGGATAATCCAAAACACGCGAGAGCGATTAGGCCGAGTTTGGAGGCGCAGGTTGTGAATATGGGAGATGAAATCGCGTATCAAAATCATGATGTTGACGACGGATTGCGCGCGGGAATTTTCACCGAAGAAGATTTGAACGAACTCGCGCTTTGGAAAATGGCGGCGGAGTTAACGGAAAAACAATATGGCGAAATTGAAGACGCAAAAATAAGATGGGCGAGAACAATAAGTAAAATGATTGGAATAATGATTACTGATATTTTGGTGGAAACCTCCGATAGACTAGAAAGAAACAAAATTAAGACCTTGGAGGACGTTTATAAGTGCGCGGAAAGTTTGGTCGGGTTTTCAGACGAACTGAGAGAAGCAAATCGCGCTTTGAAAGAGTTTTTGATGGCGAGGTTTTATAATAATCCGGATATTGTCGCGCCGATGGCGAAAGGTCAGGGAATTATTAAAAAGCTGTTCAGTCATTATATGGAAAAGCCGGAGGATTTGCCTAGGATTCCGGGTGAGAAGGCTCAGGCTTTGGAATTGAAGGAGAGGGCGCTGTTTTTGCGGGACTATTTGGCTGGGATGACGGATCGCTTTGCGGAGTTGGCTTGTGAACTACTTGAGTAATAGGAGCAATCGTGGCCTTTTTTTCATTCAACATATCCATCAAGATTTTTTGCCGTACAAGATTTCTGAGAGTTTTGTCGTTCTTTTTGTCATCTTCGGATTTGAAGATTGAGCCGAAAGAATCTTCAAGTTTCAAAAGTTTGGTGCTGTCCATTGCCTTTGCCTGGAAAAGTTGAACGACTTTGTTGTCCGGGTCACGCATTAAAAGTCGCTGACAAATATCTATAACATCTTGATATTTGCCTTCGTTTGTCCACATTCCCAAAAGTTCAATCACAACATCTTCATCTTTCTTATTCATTGTTGAAGCTCGCTCCATTCCGGAAAACGCAATAGCGCCGGCTTTGTGCGCCATCAAATATAAGAGGTAAGCGAAACCGGAGAAAACAATGATTATTACCGGAGCCAAAATTGAGAATTCAAGGAAGAAATCGTAAGCCGCGTGAAGAGTCATTACAATTAGAAGTCCTTTGAATTTTGTTAGTTCTTTATATGTGTCGGCTTCATTCAAACCGAGAACTTTTGACATTATACTAACTAGTGGCGCCTTTTCTCCCATCCATAATTTTTGTTGCAAAATCGGGTTGGCAAATTTGGCGATACCAAAGTAGTAACCATAAATTCCTGAAGCAATCATATGCAGTGCGACAGTGAAAATCGACCGAAAAACTAGAGGGAAAATCAAGCCGGTAAATCCACTGGATTGCCAAATATAATAAAAGTAGAAAATGTTTTCCACGAAGGCGAAGCCGAGCCCGGCAAGAATTGAGTATTTCAGTGCATCGTTAATTGTGTGAATTCCGATTTTGGTTTTGTCTATAACTCGCACAACTCCGCTCTTCACCATTTCTTCAACAATTCCCACAACAAGCAAAGTCAAAATCGCAATAATATGAACTTCAGTAAAATTTTTGTTTATTGCTGAATAAATGTCGTACTGAGGATAAATCGTCCACAGATAATCGAGCATCATGATTGGAGTCACCGTGAGTGTTCCCAAAAAGAACGCAAGGAAAAGGGTCCACTTTGAAGTACGTCTACCTCTAAAAATTACTATTGACCAAATTATCGCGGGCAAAGCCGCCAAAAGAATTACAATTATAAGTTGGCGAATCTGGTCATTGCTTAAATTTTCGAACATCTTTATTATTGGTGTGTCACCTTTAGATTAGAATGATTTGTCCAAAATGTAAACATGACGATACGCGCGTTGTTGATTCGAGAGAATCGGCCGATGGTCGTTCAATAAGAAGACGACGCGAGTGCGAAAAATGCAATTTCCGCTTCACAACTTTTGAAACTGTGGAAACCGCAAATTTTGTTGTTGTGAAAAAAGATGGCTCGCGTGAAACTTACGATCGCTCAAAAGTGGAACGTGGAATTTGGCGCGCTTGTGAAAAAAGACCGGTAACTCAAAAACAGGTTGATGAAATTTTAAGTAAATTAGAGGAAGTTTGGAGTGGAGCAGGAAAAGAAGTTGAGGGTACTGTGATTGGGAGGGATGTTATGCATGCTTTGAAAGTTGTGGATGAGGTCGCGTATATTCGTTTCGCGAGTGTTTATCGTCAGTTTAAAGACGTGGAAAGTTTTAAAGAGGAATTACAGAAATTGCTGGAAAAATAATAAAAATGAAGTTCTTTTTGACTTCGAGTGGTTTTTTTGTTATAATCAGTGGATAAAAACACAAAAAAATGTCGAAAAAACCAATTCTTACTGCAATCTTCGCGGCCTTGACCTTCATAACATCGATGGGGATCTTTGATAGTCAGCACCTTCAAGTTTCACTTTTTGGAGCCGATATTCAACCCGTTAGCGGAATTGTTTTCAGACACGGTGTAAGAATCGATCCAAAAGTTTATTTGGCAAATTCGGTTGACGCGCTAAGTCAAAGTGAAGATTCTTATGTTGGGAAAATCGGTCAGTGGTCGTATTGTGATTATACTTTACCGGAAGCTCCTATTTATAATGTTGAAATGGTTGCGAGCGATGTAGATCAAAATATTCAAGCCGGGCAGGTTTTTGTCGCGACAATGACATTCAAAAATACAGGGAACACAAGACTTTTCTCGAGTGCGAGTATGTGTGAGAATGTTCCAACTTTAAGCATTGGAACACAGGGTACAACTGACAGATCTAGTATTTTTGGATCAAATTCTGTGGCAATTAGTGGCTGGACAAGCGCGAACAGAATTAAAATGATGAATGACTACGCGGATCCCAACCAAGATTTCACCGTTGTTTTTCAGAGCATCGCTCCTGAAGGTGACAATATTTATAAAGAATATTTCCAGCCCGTTGTTGAAAATGTGAGTTGGTTGGCTGAACCTTTTGCTTTGGATATTACGGTTGGAAGTCCGAGTGAAGAAATGGTGAAAGATATGTCTTATGTGAAAGAACCAATTACTGTCGCGGCGAGTGATTTGATTGGTAAAGAAAAAAGTTTCAATATTGATATTTCCGAACAAACTATGAGCGTGAAATTTGGAGACACCACGGTTTGGAAAATGTTGATTTCGAGCGGAGGTTCAGGCTATGCAACGCCAACCGGAAATTACTCGATTCTTTCAAAACAAGAATTACGAATAGGAGGCACATCTCCTCATTATCGAATGCCATACTTTATGATGTGGAGAAAGGACGGCTATGGAATTCACGCCCTGCCATATTTAGCAAATGACGGTGGAACTTTTTGGAACGAGGCACGTGAACACATTGGTACACCAGTGAGTCATGGATGCATCCGTTCGCTTCCTGAAGACGCGACGATTTTATATTCCTTCGCGGACATTGGGACACCCGTTAATATTCAATACTAAGTTTTTTTGATACGTACCTTCAGAATGGTGTTTTTGTAGATTTGTTTTACGGTAAATTCCCAGCCTTCGATTGTAAATTTTTGATTTTTCACGGGATGCTTACCGAGTTTTTCAAATGTTAAAAAACTTAGAGTTTTATATTCCGGATATTCGAGTTCAATGCCCGTAATTGCGGCAAGTTGATCGAGATGGATTTGGCCGCTAACTTCATATTCCGTCTCCGAAATTTTGCGAATTTCATCTTCGGGCTGATCACTCTCGTCCACAATTTCCCCTACAATCTCTTCAATCAAATCTTCCATTGTCACAATTCCCGCCATCTTCGCGTTGTCGTCAAAAACAATCGCCATCTGAGTTTGCTTTTCGTTGAAAAGCTTGAAAAGAGAATGCACGTGCATCGCGGTTGAAATTTTCAGAGCGGGTCTCAAATCTAACTGGCGGAGGGAGGTGTGAGGATCAAATTCACCGTGAAATTCCGCGAGCAGTTCTTTGTAAGTTACAATTCCAACAATGTTGTCTATTGTGTCGCGGTAAACCGGCACGCGTGTGTGACTGTGATTTAGCATAAACTCGGTTGCCTCGGCTAGGTTATAATCTTCGGGAAGCGCGTCAATATTGATTCGCGGAGTCATAATTTCTTTAACTTGAATGTCATTAAACTCAAGCACGTTTTCAATAATTTCCTTTTCATTTTCTTGGAGCGAACCCTCCTCTTCACCAATTGAAATCATGGCGATCAGTTCTTCGTCGGTCACAATTTTCTGTTTTTTAATTTTAAACATTCTGAAGAAGATTTTTACAAAAATTTCAAAAATCCAAATAATGGGTTTGATAATAACTCCAATAAAATAAATCGGTGCCGACAAAAATAAACCAACTCTTGCCGCATGACTCGTTGCATAAGATTTGGGTAGAACTTCACCAAAAAGTAAAAGTATGAAGGTTAAAACTCCGGCAACAATTCCAAGCACCGCGTCTCCCAATAGATTTTCAAAAAAAATTGTGCTGTAAACCGACAACAAAACATTTGTGAAGGTGTTGCAAACTAAAATTACAATCAGAGTGTTGTCTTGTTTGTCCTTTATTTTTTTTAAATATGAAGCTCCCGGTTTCTTTGCTTCATACAAACTTCTCACCTTTGCCGGCGAAATTGAAATCAATGCAGACTCCGCCGCGGACGACAAAACTATTACTACTATTAACGTGAGAATTATACCGAATCCGACCAGAAAATCTTGATTAAATCGAGAGAAAAATACAGGAGATTTGAGTGGAGGACAAGGTGGGAGTGGGGTTTACGAAATAGATATTATATGTTATAATTGGGTCACTTTAATTAGATATTTATGGATGATCGATTAAAAGAATTCATTCCCGAGGGAATTGATGATTATATAAAAGCAAAATTAGAATCGGGAGATGCAGGCGTTGTAGCAAAAACTAAAAAATACATTTCCCATGAATTTAAACCTGAAGAAGTTCGTCAAAAAATAAAACAAAAGGATTATGCAAATTTTGAGTTGCCTCTTATTGTTAACTTTTATCCGGAGCTTTCAGATTTGCATGAAGAAATTATTAATGAATTTATAGCAACTCGTAGAAGACTTATAAGTCTTCTCAAAGGTCTTTAAGTCTCAAACTTCTTCTCTCTCACCTTCAGGTTAATCGCATGCGCAATCGTGTGGTGTTCTCTGCAGAGCGGAGCGAGATAATTTGGGTTGTGAGTTTTTGAGAGTGCGAAGGTTTGTGTGTGGTGGATTTCGGTGGAGGGTTTTTTACAGGTGGAGATGGAGCATTTGGTGCCGTGTTCTTTTTTGATTAGTCTGAGGGTTTTTGCGAGAATCGCTCTTGAGGTTGCTGAAAGAACTGGTTCAGATTTTTCAGCTTCAATTTCCTCTTCACGTTTGTTAAGCGCTTCTAAGATTAAGTTGTTAACGTC
>CAYTWD010000040.1:0-6326 GCA_964441065.1 uncultured Candidatus Peribacteria bacterium | reverse complement strand
TTAACAGATCGAAAAGCACAATTTGTATGGACAAATTGTGTGGTGAGTGTGTACTTATATTTCGTGCGGAATATTACAAAAATACAAGTAGATTATTGACCCGAATCAGTAATCAACTTCCCAATCTTCTTAAAATGCTCAATTATTTTACTGTTATTAATCTCTTCAGAAATTTTGCCGGACGGATAAGATGATTGAACGGTTAAAGTATTGTAATCAGGACTAATCATGACAACATCCGTCATCACCATTCCGGGTTCACTCATTGAAGAAACACCGGTCCAGAATTTTCCACTATATAATTCTTCTTCACCAAGCCGAGCAACAAAGGATTTCTGATATAAACCGGCGTTCATTTCACGAGAAGTTTGATATGACTTCATCTTTTGCGCACCTTCTTCGGTAAAAGTGAAAATACCACTCAACAAGTCGTATGAAATTAAGTCGTCTTCTGAAAAAACCTCGCGATTTGTGTCTAATAAATAAACTGCAAATTTCTCGGGCTTATTTAAACTGCAACCTGCTAAAAAAACCAGGGAAATAATGAGGAGGATTTTTTTCATTGCTTGCTTATTATAAGAACTTTGTAAAGATAGTACGCTGAGAAAAGCGCGAAGAAAAGGTTCAGCCAAAAGAAAATCCAACTCATTTCAATGTAGCTAAAAAGCGCGACCAGTGCGCTCCCAAATGTTAAAGCGATGTTGCGTCTCACCGTTCCCATTTTAAAAACGTATCCGAGTGCGATTCCGGAAAGTCCGAGAATAAAAAATAGCGTGTTGTACCCTTCAAAAAGATAAAGTGACCAAATGATTAAGGCGACTCCGCTGACCGCTATTATCGGAGTGGAAACTTTTTCAGACACATTTAATATCATCATCACGCCTGAAACGGTGACAAGAAGTTCCAAAATTAAGAAGAAAATCGAAGCGCCGCTCAAGTATCCAAAAATTGAATAAATCAACATAATTAGACCGCCCACGAAAAATAGCTGATTTTTTCTTTTGGATTCGGGCCAGGCGGCTCCCGTTACAAGCACGAGTGAGCCGAGTAGACCTGTAAGGAATGTGTAGTCCATTTTTTAAATGTGGTTATGATAAATCAGTTTAGTTTCTCCACAAAGTATATTTTTGTCAGGTAACCCTCATTTGTTGGCAAGTTTTCCAAGTAAATATCCAAATCATAAATTTCCGCGCAAGAAATAGGCGCGATTATGAGCGAATTTTCAGGATACTCATGATTTTTCAGTTTTTCTGCTGCAACTGCTGTGTCAAGTTCCTCGAGTAATTCGAGTTTTGGAAATTCTGCCTCAAGAAAAGCTTTGTGTTCTTTTAAAGCCTGCGGGTGAGAAAAAATCCGTACAAGTTTTGTTTTGTCTACTGTGGATTTTTTTAACAAAGCGTGATCGAGCTGAAATTCTTCTTCATCAATTTTTTTATATTTGAAAGTTTTAATTGCTTCCTGCGTTTCTTTTACCAAACCAGCGCGAGAAGACTCCCATGCAAAAGTTCCGTAATCAATTTTACCTTCTTTTAATGACTTTAGAACGTTTGTGGTCGTAATTAGATATTTGATTTTGAAATCTTTCAGATCGTGCTTCATCGCGAAAAAATTTGCCGCTTTTTCATTTGTACTACCACGATCACCTTGAACGCCGATTGTGATTTTTTTCTTCTTATACCAAGTGATTATGAACAAAATTCCAATCAAAAAAGCGATCCCGGAAATTTGAATCGTCCAAGGTACATAATACCATTCAAACCCTTCTGAAATTACGGTTTTTAAAATCATGGCGATATAGAGAAATCCTGCCACGATAAATCCTATTCCGCCGATAATTTCATGCTTCCAAGATGCAATCAATACGCACAATAAAATTATTGTTGGAATGTTGTGCATAAACAATCCCAAAACTGTTCCCCAAAATCCGTAATTGCTATCAAATATATCCAATGACATTAAAGCCAAAAACAATATAAAAATCACCGATAGTATTCTCGGAATCCAATAGATGTATTTGTTAACCTTATTATTCATTAATGTATGGAAATTTCACATAAACTGAAACATTCCTTCGTCGGGCGCGCATGGTTTGAAGCCGAATTGCGGATAAAAAGCGGGTTGATCCGCAATCAGGCTAACATAAGATGATTTTGGAGCATTTTTCTTGAGCCAACCCATCAAAGAATTCATTATCATTTTACCGACGCCTTTTTTCTGGTGTTCAGGCAAAACCGCGACATCCACAATTTCAAAAAAACATCCGCCATCTCCAATAACACGTCCAATTCCAATAATCTCATCACCGAATTTCACGTGCACTGCAAAAAGTGAATTTTTCAAACCTTTCTTCGCGGCTTGAATTGTTCTGCCGCTTAAACCCGCACTCACTCTTATGTTAATGTAATCTTTCGGGGGCGCGGCTTTTTTGATTAACTTGTAATTCATGAGTTTTAATTTGGTAGTCTTGATTATTCGGTAGCAAGTGGAATGTTTTTGCATGGATCTCCACACTTTTTAACCTCATCAAAAATATCATCAATGTTTGTCTCAATTGTTTTTACCACACTCCCATTATTTAATGTGAATGTTACTTCAAGGCTGTGAGCTTGACCAATAGTGTTTACCTTGCCACTGTTGAGAATATTTATTGCTTCTTCCCAGGAAATAGTTTTTGCGTTTTGTTGATTACACCCTATTAAAACGAATGTTGTGAGGATTGTTAGTCCTAGAATTATTTTTTTATTCATAAAAACTGGTTAAGTTTACATCATTTGCATTGTAGCAATCCTATAAATTTCGAACAACATCCAATGTTATAGTTTACTTTTTGCTAAATAACTAATTACAAGGAATCAACAAATCCTGTGTCACCAATAGTTTTGATCGGTGGATATGAGAATGCAAGGCCGACAGTTAGAAAAATTATTGAGGCTTACTATTGCGTTTTAGAAATGCCCTAAGCACTTCTGCTCTTGTTCCTTTTATTTGACCTATACGGCCTGTTAGGTAATATTGTATCCCGTTGTCGCCGGCGTGGGGTCATTTTCTTTAATTCTTCTTCTACAAATTTGTTCTATTTCAAATGCATTTGGGATCTCTGAAATATAAATTACGTCAGGGACATATCTATCCGAACCGTTTTTTCTACTCACCATCCTGCCTGTTCTCATTTGAAGTGAAATGTTGCCTTTTTGGGCATCGCCACTAACTTGTATATCTCCGGAAAATTGCTCCCAATCAATAGATCTGATGTTGCCATTTTGGAAATAAACCAACCTTGTTGGAGTACCTACAAAATATCCACCCTTTCTAAATATTGAGTAAATACCCCAAGATAACATGCCAATTCCAACTAACACGAAAATGCCAATAATAATGGCCGGCATCACAAGAGGACCTAAGTTATCAGGACCGGCAACTGTAGGCACTCCACTCGACTTGAATCGTACTTCCTTGCCCTGGAGCAATGGACCAAAAAAGGCAAATACAAAAATGCTTGTAAATGCTGTCCAGACAACTCCAAAAAGAATTGAAGAAAATGATTTTTGTAGCGGTTGTACACGGCCGGCTTTAATGGCAAAGTCTTTACTTTCTGAACTCACGGAAGAGGATAGTACTTCTGGCAACGTGATGTTTTCCATAGTATGAATTTATTTTAATTAAAGTTTAAACAATGCCTAACGTTTGCGCATTGGCGAAGTTGCTGATTATATAATATGCACGTTCATAATCTTTTACAATTTATTACTGCGGTAATTATTGCTGAGTGATTATTTTAATTATAAGTCCAAGTTTCCGCATAACTTTATTTGATTTTGTATCAGTTAATATATTTTATAACGTTTTTATACTTTGTATGGATTACGTTTAAAATACTATTATTAAAGGATCATGCTGGTCAGTTTGAGCGAACAAGATGCGCTGTTTGTGATGTGTCATTATTTGCGTTCTCTAAGCGGCCGTCTTTTCAAACCATGCTCTTACTGCGGCAGCCTCGGCTTCAACAGCTTCTCGCAATTCCTTGGAATCATCATCTTCTTTGCCCTCTAAAGCTTTAAGTAGATGAGTCTTGCAACCTTCGAGTGTTTTTAAGACACTATCTGTTGATTCTCCAAGGCTCGTCATGGTCACCGGAGGATAAAGAACAAGCTGTTGAGCAGTATTTGGCATAGTGAGTTTTTGCCGAAGCTGCCTGCTTACAAGTCCTTCAACTTCCTCCCCGTCCTCTTCCGGATTTAATTCAGCAAGCTGAGTCACCGCATCTTTGAGGGCAGTCAAATTTTCTCGAAGTGTTTCAGGGTTATGTGCAGAGTCTAAAAGTATGCTTTCAACCTGCGGAATTCCAGCGAGTAATTCATCTCGGTTACTTATTCGATCTGAAACTGATAATGCGGTGACGATGTCTGTAAGTAAATTATGGATTTCTGTGTTGAGAGCCGTGTCTCTTCCCATGCGTTCTTCCAGAAGAGGATGGCGAACTCTTGTTAATCTTTGATCATAGAAAAGGCGGCCGCGATCAATACCATCAAGTATTTCTTGAAGCAATCCATCCACTTTTGCTTCATCAAGACCTTCCGGAAAAGTTAGTCCTTTTGGTTTTACTTCATCCATAGTTTTGTGGTTAGAGGTTAGGGGATCAAAATAGCAAAAAATGAAATGCAACACAACGTTCGCGCACAAAGTGAGCATGTAAATCTGTTGTCCTTATTAATTTCTCTCAATGATTTTTTCCCGAATGTAATGTGGTAGTTTATCTACTTCAATCTGTCTATTCTGGATTACAGTTTTGACGTATTGATCGAGTGTTTTAGGCATACTAAATCTTGCATTGCGAGCAATACCATCCGTTAAAATCGACCGATAATTACCTTTTGGATGGGCAAATCTTGATATTTTTCCTTCTTCAGCTTTTTTTCTACATTTACCAATATCGGAATCATTCACTACTTCGATAACTGGAATGCTATTTCCGATTAATGCATATGCTACCGCCCTATTATTTCCTTCAATTATTAAATAATTATCATCACATTCGAAGTCTTCTTGATTAGTTGGAGAAGCAATTACTCTACCAACTGCTTTTTTGAAATTTCTTACTAAGAGTGACAGATAAATCGCTACCGTACCTTCATCAACGTGGTCGGTAAGCAACAATTTTTCTGGTGGCAATTCGATATTTCGCATATACAACAGTCAAGTCATAGGACGGTACACATATTATGTAATCATGTCAAGTTTTTGTTTTGAAGTGTAATTTCTCCCTCTATCAAAAAAACCCTTTCCTATTATTGAAAAGCAAAGGGCTTTGCCCATAAAAGGAAAAGTATATTTCGTATAACGTTCGCACGTTGGCGAAGTTGTGCGATGTTTTGGTGCTGGTAAAATTTTAGCACGCAATGCTACGCCAGCGCCAAATTTGGGTGAACGAACATAGCGTAGCGGAGTGAGTGAACCAGTTATTCATTGTTAAGTGATGTAAATTTTGGCGCTTCCGTTGTTTTCTGTTGATTGTTGATTTTGCGATAATACAGTGCAAACCAAATCCCTCCGACTAGGGTGATTAATGAAAGAATTATGAACATTGGTTCCTTGACTGATTTTATTCCATTACCAAAATATGCAAGAGACAGGCTACCGCTAATATGGCCGATCGCCATCAGTGGAATAAAGATTTTGGGCTTCAATTCGGAAATACCAGCGAGATATGCCAGCTCATCATCTGGAAATAATGGCAGGAAGTAAGCGAGGAACAGCAATAATTTACCTTTGTCAAAATAATAATCATACTTTTTGATTGTTTCTGGTTTTACAACATGCTTGATTATTTTTCTGCCTAGATACCTACCTAGATAAAATGCTATCGCTGTTCCGAGCACCCGACCAATGAAGTTGTAGAGGAAACCAAGCCATGTTCCAAAGATAAAGCCGCCAGCAATTGAGACTGTGTAATGACTGATTGGTGCAAGAACTACTTGTCCGATTTGTAGTATGATAAATATAACTGGCGCAAAACCTCCAAATTGAGTCACATAGTCTCTAATGGCTTCTTGGCTTCCGAAAAATTGTGAAGGAAAGATATAGCCCAAAATCAATGAGGCGATCGGCACGAAAGTTAGAATGTACCACAGGAATTTTGCTTTTTTCATATGTTTACGTTAAGGAGGGATTTGGTTAATAAAGTTTACTCTAAATGGAAAGGGCGCCAAAATTTATTTCACTTAACATCTGTGAATAACCGAAGTTTGCTAATGGTAAAATAGGCCGAAGGCGAACACCTGCACAAGTTGGGAGAGGTTTTTCCCGAAGCGAAAGGCCGAACCGCATAT
>CAYTWD010000039.1:0-6566 GCA_964441065.1 uncultured Candidatus Peribacteria bacterium | reverse complement strand
AATTATTGCCGGGAATTTAGAAAAAGTGGAATTTGAAAAGAAGGCCACCGTTTTAAAATATATTGTGCCGAGAGGGTATCCAGTACAATCTGAGAAAGGCAAAATTGAAATTGCTGAAATTCCTGCCGGAGTAAAAATGTATTACGGATCTGTTGATGCGAGAGAAGATGGAATTTATTTGTCCAGCTCACGTGCTTTGGCCTTTGTGGGAATCGCGGACACTCTTGAAGAAGCTGAAAAACTGGCTCAAAGCGCGGTGGGAAGTGTGAAAGGACCTGTGTTTTACAGGAAAGACATAGGAACTAAAGAATTAATTCAAAAGAGAATCGACTTGATGAATTCACTTTAAACTACTTTTTCTTCTTTGAAGTCTTAGTAGTTTTCTTTGCGGCTTTTCTTTTTGGAGTGGATTTAGTGCCAACTCTTTTTTCAATTATATCTTTCTGTTCATTCACATATTTTGCGACTGTGTTTTTAAACATTTCGGCTTTATGAGTTGCCTTGTGAAGAAGTTCATCAAGTTCGGCTCGCTTTATGTTTGCAACATCCGCGGCTTTGTCTTTTGCTTTGTCCATGGCTTCCATAACAGAAGGATTTTTTGCAACTCCGACAATCATATCCACAATTTCCTCACCCATTACAGCCATGTCTTTCACCAAACCTTTCGTGTCACCGTGGCTTAATTTCTTTCTAATTTTCTTTCCTTCTTCAGGTGCAAATAAAATTCCCGAAATTGCTCCGGTTAGTAGACCTAAACCTAAGGCTATTTTTCCTGCTTTGTTGGACATTTGGTGGTGGTTAGTTTAGTTCACTTTACAAGATCAAGCAGGTCAATGTCAAAATCCTTTAGCATAAGGTTTAAACGGTAGATAGGAAGACCCACAACATTGAAATAGTCGCCGTCAAAACCTTTTATAAAAATTGAAGCTAAACCCTGAGCTCCATAGGCCGCGGCTTTGTCTGTCCATTCACCAATTTTAAGGTATTCGTTAATTTCAGCGTCGGTGAGTGGCAAGAAAGTTATATGCGTTGATTCAATGAAAGTGGATTTTTTACCGTTGGCAATCAAACAAAGACCAGATAAAACTTCATGAGTATTTCCTTGTAAAATTTTAAGCATTCTAAAGGCGTCTTCATAATCTTTGGGTTTTTCAAGAATGTGATCATGAAATGCACCGACAGTGTCAACTCCCAAAACAAGAGCATTAGGAAATTTTTTCGCAATTTCCTCTGCTTTTCCTATAGCATTTCTTAAAACAAGTTCATGCGCAAGGAGATTTTCAGTATTTTCCTCAGAAAAATTTAAAGCTGGACAAACCTTAAATTTGAGGCCGATTGAGCTTAAAAGTTCTTTTCTACGCGGACTTGAGGAAGCTAAAATGAATTCTTTTTGCATTTTCCTTTGACATCATAAGGTTTAACCACTATATTTTACGGGAATTTTTCAAAACAACCAAAAAATTTCATTATGCCAATCATAAAATCAGCAAAAAAACGAGTCCTACAAACTGCAAAGAAACAGAAGAGAAACTATGCGGTAAGAGATGTTTTGAAGAAAGCAATCAAAGATGTTTTGCTTGCGGTTAAGAGCGGAAGTAAAGCTGATGCTGAAAAATTACTGCCAAACGCGTACAAAGTTATTGATACAGCGGCGAAAAAGAGAATTTTGAACAGAAAAACAGCGAATAGAAGAAAAGCAATGCTTGCGAAAGCAATCGCAAATACAGGTAAAACTAAGGCTGAAGTTGCCGAAAAAAAGACTACTGCTCCTGCTAAAGCTAAGAAAACTGCTAAACCTGCGGCTAAGAAAGCGGCAAAGAAGTAATTTATCTCTCGAATACTTTCATTAGTTTGACTTTTCCCCTCACTCTTTCATTTGTTATAACAATTTTTTCTTCTTCTCTTAGAACTAAAGCGTAATCTACAGCGGGTTTTTTTCCATTACTTCTCAAGGCATTAAGATGGTCTTCAAAAATTCCCTCTTCTTCCTGTGAAAAAGTTGCAGTCTCTCTAAAACCAAGATCTTTTAGATTATCTTCAGCTCCTTCTCTAGCTATTTTTTCCCACAAACTCATTTGCGAATATTAAAAAGTAGGTCTTAATATATATTATGTATCTAATAAATCAAGCCTATTATCTAAACTCCAGAATTCTATCAACGCGGAAGGTTCTATTTTCACGACGCTCCATGCAATACGCTTCTAAACCTGGGAAAGTTTTACCTTGATAAGTCATTGCACCAACTTTTACGGGTTTAATGTTGCGCCGAGACTTACTGTCATTCGCCTTAAGATACACAATTTCTAAAGTTCGTCCGGAATCAATAGCCGATTCTATAAGGTTGATTTTATCTTCAAGTGAGATCATTTCTTCCGATTTTTGATATTGAAACTGAGTGACAAATTTAACAATGTTGAAATCCATCCAAATGTGTTGTTTTTTTATGGGTTTTCTAAGGATAAGGCCCTCAAAAGAAGTACAGCGGCTTATTGCCACGTAAACTTGGCCATGAGTAAAAGAACCTTTGCCAATATCAACCACAACATTATCAAAAGTTTTACCCTGACTTTTATGAATTGTCACCGCCCAGGCAAGCCTAATTGGATATTGTGTGAAAGATCCGATTATTTCAACATCGAGTCTCGATTTTTTCTTATCTAAAAGATAACGATAAACTTCCCAAGTATATTTTGAAACCTCGACCGTTTTTCCGTCGTTCAGCTTGATAATCAGAAAATCCTCAGATGTGTCCGGATCAGATTGAATATCAATAATTTTCCCAACACTTCCGTTTACCCAACGTTTTGCCGAATCATTATTTAACATCATGACTTGCGCTCCGATTTTCAGATCTAAATCGACTGCCGTTGGAAGGTGTTTATTTTCAAAATCTCCTGAAATTGAGCCTGAATAATTTCTTGTTTTTGCCTTTAAAGTTGAAAGTTTTTTCTGATTAATTTCATCCGCCGCCGCATTTGTTGTAGTTAAAGTAATATAGAATTTTTCTTCATTGTTTTCATCAAAATCTGGCGAATATCTTTTGTTAAGGTTTAAAATGTCCGAATCTTCAATACTGTTATTGCGAATTTTATTAAGGAGCTCAATGAAATCAGGATCTTTTTGTCGATAGATTTTTTCGAGTTCCACAAATTCCATCTGAAAATTTTCCATCACTTTGGCACTGAAAAAGTATGGGGTTTTGTAATGAGTACTAAAAAGTTCCTTTTCTTCAATTCCCGAAACAACAGGTGGAAGTTGATATAAATCACCAATAAAAATCATCTGCAATCCTCCAAAAGGTCTTGTGCTTTTCAAGTGGAATCGTAATGCAATGTCGATGCAATCCATCATGTCTGCTCGAAGCATGGAAACTTCATCAATAACTATAGTTTCAAGATGACGAATCATTTGAATAAACTTTTTTGAGGACTTTCCGTTTTGAACAGTTTGAGGTGTAATGTGAGGTGGAAATTTGAAAAAAGAATGGATTGTTTGGCCTTTCACATTTAAGGCCGCCACTCCGGTTGGTGCTAAAACTACAACTTCTTTTTTAGTGTTTTCACGGAAATATTGAAGTAGAGTCGATTTTCCCGTTCCCGCCTTACCTGTTATAAAAATGTTCTTTTTACTCTGATTTAATAATTTGATGGCGCGTTCAAAATCCTCATTAATTTCGATATGTATCGTTTTTGTCATGCAACAAATATAGGTGAGTGTGAATTCACCGTCAAGGAAATCGTGTATTTGACTTCAGTATTTATTCAAATTTCAAATTATCCGCACTCATCTCACCAAGATATTTACCTCCAACAGCGTAGAGATCAAATGATGCATTATTTGAACCTTTATCGGCGAAAAGTTTTGTCCCGTTATGAATGCCAAAAAAAGCACCATTTACAATTGAACATTTTGCAAATCTTGTAAAATCTTCAGTACTTGGAATTAAATCTTGTTTATTAGTTATTGTAAGTAATTTTCCAAATCTATTATAAATTGCTACTTTACCTGACATATTAGCTTCAAATGCAAGAACATCTTCATTGTAAGGAATCTTCATTATTCTAGCCGCAGCTTTTTGAAGTTGACGTAGAGGAGCCTTTCTTATTTCTTCTTCAGTCGGAACTCGAAACTCTTGTGTTTCTTCTACACAATCAAGAGCATCGATGTTTGAGGTAGTAGCTTTCATAATACTTGACAGATCATCACCTGCCGCATCATTAAGATCATTCGTTCCATCAACAGTCACTTCTATATCTACTTGTGTTTCAATTTCGTTTAAACCATTTGCGCCCATAAGAATTTTAATTATTAGTAGGGATATTTATAAATTAAAAATTATATTTTGTCAAATCTATATGTCAACTTGATTCTCAGAGGAGTGCTCTAGGCCACTGCTCTTTGAAAGAAATCATTGTTATTTGCAGATCTCTCTTTAATAAAATATTGAGTTTCTGATAAGCCATAGGCATCTCGATTCCAGGCATTTCCCCATCCTGATCTTCTAACCTGAGCTTGAGAGTATTCTCTACCGTCTAAACCTGTTATTACCCAAGGGATTTCTTTTCCTTTGCCGTCAAAAAAAGTAATAAATCCGCCGCCGTCTGCATTGACTTTTGCGATTAATGAAACCCCGTAATTCGAAACGTCATTTTCAAGTGTGTTTGCGTATCTGATGTCAGCAGAGCTGGGTCCGTTTGTATCCGAGCCAAGAGTTGGCCCATGAGTGTGTGCCATTGACCAAGTTGAGCCGGGATTTAACTTTAATTCTTCAGAAATATTTGATCTGGTTTTGTCACCAACATCAAATGTTCTCGAACCCGGATTATCACCAAGTCCAAGTCCGACACATTCTTTAACCTTAAAAGCACTTCCCTCCATAATTCCCAAAAGCAATGCTGCGGTTTCCAAAGCCGGATTGCGCATTTGTTTATCACCAATGCGAATCAGATCTTCCATTTTCATCCGAACTTCTTGCGGTCTTTGTCTCATTGCTGAGATTCTACCAGTTATTTAGGTTTTGGCAAGGCATTCTATTGACGTATATTCAAAATAGTGTACTATTGGCTTTCGACCACGAAATATGCCTTCAAAAAAAGTAGAAAAATTGGTTCTTCTGGTTCATCCTGGAGCAGTTGGAGAGTATGAAAGAGAGGAGGAAGAATATACTAGTCAAGAGGTTGATTTGTTATTGGGAAAATATCGATCGAAAGCTAAAGAAATGTTGGAAACAGAAGTAATGGTTGTGTATCCTTGGCAATCAGAAAATGAGTTTAAAAAAAGTGAAAAACCATCTAAGCAATTTATTGAGGAATTATGCAGGATTCTTGAAGATAGAATTTTAGTAATTTTTTCTAAGCCACTTGCACAATCTGATGAAACAATAATGAGATCGGGCTCTGAACTATCTCCTATCTTACTTGAAGATACTTTTGTGGCACGTGGTTATGATTGGAACCCTGATGAAATAAAGTCGGAAGTGATGGGTGAAACAATCGGTTGTTGTGTTGAAGATTGGGCTGAACAACTAAATATTGAACTCGGACTTAGTTCAAAAACCGATGTCTTGGTTCAATTTACAGATGCCTGCATTGGTGCCGATGCTCTATCTCAACACCAGGTTGAAATGCCAAATAAACCTTTGATGTGGAGTCGTTTAAATTGGGTGGAGTAAGAATGCTTATTGAATCCGGATTTACATTTCTATGGTAATTATACCAAGCAGAGCTCCATGTTTGTTTGAAGGATCTTTGAATTGAAAAGTGGAGGTCTCTTTAGGTGAAATATAATTATCCGTGTGTGTTGGACCTTCGGCCGTCCAAGCAAGTTGCGCCGGTTTTAGCTTATCAAGATCATAGAGCGTTATAACATCGATCCGCATTGCATACCCTCTATCAACCAGTGCTCCTTCATAACAGTCACTGAGCAATTCTCCAATCGCACTACCGGTTTTACACCGTTCCCCACTGTAATGAGGACAAATAATTTCATTCTTATACATCATTGGAATTGCGTGCAAATCTATACTAAATTCTTTATCAAGACTAGCGTGGACTCCTTTACGCTTTGGATCGTATCGGTCAGTTCCAAGTTCTTGAATTTTCTCAACTAACCAAGCAAGTGTTTTATCTGGATGATCTCGCAAACTTATACCGCGAACAGCCAGCCACTTACCTGAGAAGTTTTCCTTTATCGTGTTGTCCAATTTCTTCCCAATCACACTAAAGTTTGGATGCTGGTCAAGATTATATTCAGGGATTTTTATGGAAAAAATGTTCATAAAGTTTTTTTGGTCACACTATTTTCTCGACTTATTTTTTTCTTTTCCTCAATACAATACCTGCAAAAACTAAGTAAATAATACTAAGTACTAAAAGGCCAGACGTTAAGATGCCAATGGTATCAATCATTTCAACTCTTAAGTTATCCCAATTTGTATTTCCTGCTTCCGTTAGACCCATGATTGTAGAATCAAAATCAGCTTTTACAAAAAGAACGGTTAACCAAGCACCTATAAGGATACCCGAGAACAAATAAAGACTTTTATGTAAACTTTTCATAAATTCAAT
>CAYTWD010000038.1:0-6989 GCA_964441065.1 uncultured Candidatus Peribacteria bacterium | reverse complement strand
TATTTCATGTGTCTTATTTAGACACAAGTGTTGCACTTCAAAAGAGAATTTGGGAAAATTTCTATGGAAGACCCTTCATTCAATGTTGAAAGGGATATAAAAGCGCTCACTCACGCCCAAAAAATTTCTTACCTAGCCCGCACAATTGCAAGTAGAGGTATGGCGCTTCCGGAACACGGTCGACCAACTCGATCAGCCGAAGAGTTCGATCAACTTATTGAGACAGAAGTTGATGAATCCGGCTGGAAAGAAATAACTTATGAAGAAGTTTTTGAAGCACTCGCACGGCTTCATGAAGAGTGTATTTATATGGGAGGTACTCGCGATGCTATATTTTCAACTTTGGCAAATGAATTTGGAGTGAAATATGAAGGCAGACAGGATGAGAGACTGTGCAACAGCCTTAGCGAGGAAAGCAAAAATTCTTACAGTGCCCTGAATATAGATGTCTTAAAAAATAAGCTTCCGGGAGATAGAATGTTTGTTCCGGTTCCTGCGCCTGTATATTATCGCGGCTCAGGCACAGAATTTTTCCCGCTTCCGTATCCTAATGAGTTACAAACAGCCGCAGAAATTGTGTCAGCATGCAAGAAATATGGTTGCAATGTTAGCGTCATCAAAACCCAAAAACCCGGTAAATCCCCGAAATTTTTAATTACTGTTTTATAATATGAGTCAACTCAGAAGATCACCTGTTGAAGCAAGTCAAGCGATAGCAAAACTAAAGCTGAATTTATTGGCTGTTGTAAGATTGTTAGATATTGCACAAGTTGTTAGTAAGATAGTTCAATTCGTTGACAGAGATCTTTACGCGGGCAGACCTGATGATGTTGGTGCTTATTTGGAAGAACTTAAAGAATTGGCCAGAGAAGAATTGCAGAATGGTTCCGGTGAAGATCCGGCTTGTGCTGTTCTTGAATCTCTAAGTGAAATCAGAAGAAATCCAGAACTTGCGGCGGTTTTTGTACAACTTCTTAAAGTGTTGGGCATGAGAGTTGAACCACGAAATGTGATTGATTGTGTAGAATAGATTTTATGAAGCCAAGCTTTAGAAGAGATTGTCATGAGCTTTCCACTCTAGGTCTTTCAATGGCGAGCGCAAGAAATCGCCAAATAATAACTCAAAGAATAGAGCGTGAGGCGAAAAGTCGAATGAAGCCGGATTTATTCGAATATTGTGGATCTCATATGTTCGGCGCGCGCTTTGAGCGTATTAGATAAATCTGAAAAATCTCAATATCAGGCTTTTTATGGAGAAGCGGTAAAAAGAGTTATTCTCGGTGATCTGATCGGTACAGGCCAATCCGGTGTGAATTCATTGACGCATTATCACGATCACGCTCATGAACTTGCCCACGTATCTGTTGCGCTAACACCTCCAAATGAAACAGGTTTGCCGCAATATCTTTATGCTCAGGTTAATAAAGGCAGATCTGCAGCCTATTTTGATCAATCTGCACTTCAAGAGGAAAATCACGCATTACTTTGGTCAACCAGTACTGTTATTGACGATCAACAATCCACGGCCATGGAAACTATTTTCAAAAGACAACTTAGACTTCCATACACCGCAATAATTGAGGAATTTGAAAGAATGGAATATGACTACAATCCTGATATTTGCGGTGAAGTACTGAAACTTATTGATGATGTAAATGATGAATCTAAAGTGCTTGATTTAAAAGATCCCGATAAAGTTTTAGATATGTACCTAAGAATTTTCAAAATTTTAGCACTGCACGTTTTCATCTTTGAAACAGCCAGTTCATTTCCAAATGTTATTCCAAAACCTGAGGAAAGGGCGAAGTTTATATCAAAATTCCGTGAACTACAGGCTACTTTAGATGACTTTATCCAAGTACAAAAAGATACCGATAGCCCGGCAAAAACTGACATTATTGAATATGCGACTCACATGGATAATCCAAAAATTGGCTTCGAAATTTGGAAAAATATGATTGCCGGCCACAAGTTTACTCCTTTGGATGAACTCATTAGATAGTTAAACCTTCATCTGTTTCCACTTACCTTTTTTGAAGTAATAGTAAGACATTATCACAATCAAAATTTGTGCCGCCGGGAGGCAATGGAAATTATCGCAAAAAATTAACAGGTTTGCACGGGCAGACTTTCCTCAATCCCAACACTTATTGGACTTAATTCCAAACTATACCTTTTGATGGTTACTGGGTATCCGACACCGGGAACACCTTCAGGGCCACATTCTGGACGTCTATCGTCTACCCTTCCAGTCTGATTTTGTTGATATCTTACATCCACAGCTCTTGCAACAAAGCCCTCGTTCTTAAGAAACGCATTTATCTCTTGAATTTTCTCGGGGAGATCCTCTTTCCACATCAAGTCGACTTTAACTTTATGAACGTGAAAAGGCGTTATTTTATGGATAACCTCACTGGTATCTTCTGCGGAGAAAGTTCCTCGTTGCATAGAGTTGAGTTTTTGGGCAAGCGCCTTAGTTACATAAGTTTCTATTACTCTTCTAATTATTGAAAGTTCTGGAGCCAAGCCCCCGGCTATTTTTGCCAATTCGAGTAAAGAACGACCACTGTTTGAAAGAATTGATTCGTCAATAATTTTAACTCGCCTATTAATTACCCATTCAATATCATCCGGTAACTTCCCCAGAATCTTAATTATCTTTTCTTCATTTGCAGGATTTTCCATGCCCGCCAGCAATTCACTTACAAAAGTATTCAGATCCGCGAGTAAAAGAACCCGCCTGAGCATGAATTCAGCCAAAGTTCTACTCAAATCATTCTCAACCGCCTCAATAATTTCAGGAGAACTAACATTTCTTTGCACGGCATGTAATGTACCTCTTTTATTTAATAGCTCTTCTCTCCAAGTACCGGCCTCAATTGGTAAATTGAAAGCTATTTCAATAGGCTTGGAGCCCTCTAAGAGTACTTCTTCAGGAAGTTGTGCCTCAGTAAGAAGCCTCCTAGCAATCCCAATAATAACATCTGGCACTTCACCTTTTGCTGACAGTTCTCCCAATTTAGTAAGGCCGTCCACTAAATTTTCACCGTTTTCAATTACTGCAAGTTGATCCATAAATTCACTAAAAGAGACGCATTCTAGCCAAATTTCGCCCTTTTGTAAATAGCCCCGGACTTTTGATTTTTACTGTCTATTTTGTGAACTCCACAGTCCATTCAATACCATATTTATCTCTGAACATAGCAAAATAAGAACCCCAAGGGCTGTCCGCTATGGGCATTTCAACTTTACCTCCCGCTGAAAGACCATTAAACAGTTTATCAGCTTCCTCTTTGCTTTCCGCGCTAATTGCAATTTTACTTCTGTTCTCGTTTTCGTTTACTCGGCCCATGCTTTCAGGAACATCGTTCGCAATTAAAATATTTTTACCAATCGGTAGCGCAATGTACATTATTTTCTCCGCCTCTTTTTCTGGGATAGGGAATTCAGGACTTGAAAAATCTTTGAAACGAGTAATTTTCGTGAACTCTCCGCCAAAAACTGATTTATAAAAATTGAACGCCTCCTCAGCATTTCCGTTGAAATTAATATAGGGATTAATTGTTGCCATAATTACTTTTGTTAATCATTAATACCTAACTGGCGGAGAGGGGGGGATTCGAACCCCCGAGGGGTTTAACCCCCTGCCACGTTAGCAGTGTGGTGCCTTCAGCCACTCGGCCACCTCTCCGTGCCCGCCAATAGTATGAGTTTGGGGGCTTAAATGCAAGGTTTAATTCTGATCGCCCTGCAATTTTTTGGTGCTAATCAAGGACGCGATTCTTACTTTAAATACCGCTAATTCGATTTGATTTAGGCCACCCATTGTTGTTGGTACAGGAACCACGTTCATTGCAATCATTTTTTCTATGATTTCAAAATTTTCCTCGTTAGACCTTAGATCTAGAATTATTTGACTGTACACTTTAAATGGACCGAACACTTTTAAGCCGGTCTCCAAAGATTTCCAAAATAATTCCGGAGACATTGCTGTGCCAATATCAAAGGGCATTGAAAAATTATTGACAATACCATTCTCTTTAAATTGCAGAAGTAAGTTCTCCATTTGATCGCGCGGCTTTAATTTTGCTTCCGGCGCGCCCGATCCTTCAAATACGTATAAAGGTTTTTCTTTTTCCATATAGTAAAAATTAAAATTAATAAAAAAGCGCTTGTGAGTTGGCGTCGATGGCTGATATGGAAGAGAAAATATATATACATATAAAAAAATAACCGCGGATAAACGCGGCCAGTCACGCGAAGCGTGAGCATTGCGTATAATTCAAAAACAAATCACACGCTAGCCGCGAGGATTTTGTGATGAGATGTTTGACTCATTTTAACCATAAACCCCACTATACATGATTTTCAGGCGATGGCAAGTAAATGTTCAGTCAATTGAAACAAAATGAGAAGGGTGTAGAATAAATTTGCATTTCAAAAAATGATCAAAAAAAATTCCCCAAATCTAAAGGAACTCGAAAATCTTTACGAGATTATTTTGGCCTTACCTGATAAAAAAACGGCAAAAAAATTCTTTAGAGATTTATGTACTTTGGCTGAATTAAAAGAAATGTCGGAACGTTTTGAAGTGGCAAAAAGAATTGAATCCGGTCAAAACTATCGTGAAATTTGCAAACAAACCGGAGTCAGCACTGCAACAATAACTAGGGTCGCGCACTGGTTAAAAAATGGTGAAGGTGGCTATTTGTGGGCACTGAAACAGGTGGAGAAGACAACAAAGTAGACAAGAGAATTGATTTCAAAAGTCAAAAGATGTATTATCTCGTCTTCTAATTTAATCTATGGCATTAGGAAGTGCAGACTTAAAGGCAAGAATGGTCGAAGGATCGATAGACAGCATCGCGAAATATATAGTCACGCAAAAATTTCCGGATAGTTTTGACCGAAGCAAACGCGGAGTTCATGAAGTTGTGGACATGCGAGTTCGTGAACCGATGGTTGATGAATACTTCACAAGTGGAGTTGTAATTTTACACTGTGAAAGGGGAGGGACCGGCATGACAAATTTTAAATCTGGAACAATCAGAATTGGTAAAGATGGGAAAATTGCAGAGTTGAACAACAGAGAGTTTTTTGCGAATCTTGATGAAGAAAGGGAAGCGGTCTTGGTAGAAATCGCACGAGCTTATATTGAAAAAATGAAGCCGATGATGGAAGAAAGAGATCGCGTCCGCGAGCGTTTGGATAAAGCTGTGAAGGAGTTGCTAACTACATCTTCTCCAACACCGGAATCCCAAGAATAGTCAGACCGGTTTTGACTTCGTGCATGAAAGCGCGCACGAGCCCCAAACGAGTGCGCTGTTCAGGCGTGCCCATCACTTTGCACTTTCCGTAAAAATGATTGAAATTTTGGCAAAGTTCGTAGAGAAAAGTCGCAATAAAATGTGGCTTTTTTTCTAAAAGCGCGCCCTCAAGAACTTCGGGGAATTTCAGCATTTGTCTAACCAAGTCGATTTCTAGTTGCTCTGTCAGTTTTGGCATTCCCGTTAATTCAAGCCCCGCCTTTTCTATAATCGAATTCGCGCGCGCGTAAGAATACAAAAGATAAGGCGCGGAATTCCCATCAAGACTAATCATTTTGTCCCAATCAAAAATCAAATTTTTCACTCGATCTTGAGATAAAATTCCATATTTAATTGAACTTATTCCCACGGTCTCAATTATTTTCTCAAGATTGTCTCGCGAAACATCTCCAGCCTTTTTTGCCGCTAATTCGCCGGCTCTTTTCACGGCTTCGTTTAGTAAGTCGTCCACCAAAATAACATTCCCTTTTCTGGTGCTCATTGCCGCATTTGCAAAACTCATTCGTCCGAAAGAAATATGTTCCAGCTGAGAGTCTTGCGCGTAACCCATTGCCTTCGCAATTGCAAAATCCTGCTCAAAATGCAGACTTTGCGCAACGTCCACAACATACAAAATTGTCGACGGATGCCAAGTGTCCACTCGATACTTAACCGTGGCAATGTCTCGAGTTAAATACAAAGTTGTCCCGTCACTTTTTTGAATCAGCGCGGGAGTTTTACCTTCGCCCATGTTGTAAATCAGAGAACCGCCTTCTCCCTCAACAAATAAGCCGCGTTTTTTCCCTTCCTCCAAAATTTCATCCGCCATTTTCAAGTAAAAACTTTCGCCCATAATGTGGTCAAAGTGGACGCCAAGTCTCACAAAAATCTTTTCAAGGTCAAGCAAACTTTCCTTAACCATCCAATTCCACATTGCCATTCTGAGTTCGTCGCCGTCTTCAAGCGCCTTAAAAATCTTTCGAGCCTCATCTTCAAGTTCAGGATTTTTTTCCGCTTCGGTATTAAATTTCACATAAAGTCGCAAAAATTCCGAATTCGGATTTTTCTCGATCTCACTTTTGTCACCCCAAGTTTCAACCGCGTAAATCAGTTTACCAAAATGAGTTCCCCAATCACCCAAATGATTTATGCGAATAACATCGTAGCCCATAAATTCATACAAATCTGAAAGCGACTGCCCCAAGATTGTCGTAATCAAATGGTGAACTTGCATCGCCTTCGCCGCGTTTGTTCCGCTGTATTCAATTATCACCGGCCTTTCGCCTCCGCGTGATTCTACCGAAAAGCCGCCTTCCAAAATCTTCAACTCTTCCTCCAAAAAAGTTTTACTGAGTTTCAAATTAATAAAACCCGGCCTCGCGAACTCAACAGAGTCGTAGCGATAATCTTTCTGCAATTTTTCAATTATCGCGAGTGCGATGTCTTGCGGATTTTTCCCCAAGATTTTGCTCAGCCTCAGCGGTGCCGGACAAGCATAATCGCCGTGCGCCGAATCCGCAGGTTTTTCCAAAGTTACAAATCTCAAAATTTGTTCCGGCGTTAGTTCAGGGAAGGCACTCATTGCCGCGGCCTCAAATAATTTCCCCAGTTCTTTCGACAAAATTTTCATGTGCGCATTCTAACACGCAGGAATTTTTTCTGGAAGGATCTAGGTGTTGCCGC
>CAYTWD010000037.1:0-7000 GCA_964441065.1 uncultured Candidatus Peribacteria bacterium | reverse complement strand
CCAAATTTCCGGCAATAATTCTTTCGCAAACATCCACAAAATCAGTCTTGAGAAGTGGTAAAACATTCATTGCCTCCGGATCGCCAAAACGCGCATTATATTCAATCAATCCAACTCCATTTTTCAGAGCCATAAAACCGCCATACATAATTCCCTTAAAATATTTCCCGGTCTCTTTGTAGATCGACTTGGCAACTTTCACGGTAATTGCGTGAGCGGCTTCCAAATCACCCGGCCTCAAAAAGGGAAGGGAATGATTAGCATCACTGTAAGTTCCCATTCCTCCGGTGTTTGGGCCGGTGTCATCTTCATGCGCGCGTTTGTGATCTTGCACCGCAGGCATATCCACAACATGAACTCCGTCAACAAAACTCATTAAGGAAAATTCGACGCCAATAAATTTTTCTTCAATTACAACTCTACCGTCAGCATTTAAACAATCCATCGCATAAGCAAAACCTTCATCAGTTGTTTTCAAATGATCACCCGAAACTTTAACACCCTTTCCTCCTGTTAAACCATCCGCTTTAACAACATAATCGCCTAATTCTTCAATAAACTCTCGCAAACCATCCGACTTTGTGAAAACTTTAAATTTTGGACTTCCCGGAATTCCATATTTTGAAACCAATTCACGAGTGAAAGCTTTTGACCCCTCCAATTGCGCGCAAATTTTAACTGGTCCAACACTTTTAATCCCCAATTCCAAAAGCACATCCGCCGCACCGGCAACAACCTGTCCGTCCGGCCCAATAAAAGCAAAATCCGGTCGCACCTCAGCGGCAAATTTCTTCAAACTTTCAAAATCATTCAAGGATTTCACCACCAAATATTCCTTTGCCAAAGTGCGTATACCAGGATTATTCGCGTTGGCAAAAACAAAAAGCTCACAACCCTGCGGGCTACGCTTAAGAGTCTCGGCAATAACGTGCTCACGCGTGCCATTTCCTATTAAAAGAATTTTTTTCATAGCATTGGAATTTGTTTTTCGTTCTCTGCAATTCTCGACTTTATTCTGTTTTCCTCTGCCGCTTTCAAAACTTCTTCGGTCACGTCACTCGTTGGATAGTTGCCATCAAAACAAGCCATACAGAAATTTTTAATATCTCGATTTCCTTCGCTCACTGCTTCCACCAAATCTTCAATATCTTGATAAAAAAGTGCGTCCGCCCCAATCGCTTTCGCGGTTTCTTCGGTATTCAATTCATTCGCCACAAATTCTTTTCTACTCGGCATATCAATTCCATAAACACAAGGATGATGAAGTGCCGGCGAACAAGAAGCAAAGTAGACTTTTTTCGCGCCCATTTCTCTAACCATTTCAATAATTTTTCTGGAAGTATTTCCACGCACTATAGAATCGTCCACAAGCAAAACATTTTTATCTTTGATTTCCAGCTGAATTGGATTCAACTTTCTTCGTATTGATTTTTGACGAGTCGCCTGCCCGGGCATTATGAAAGTTCTTCCAATGTATCTGTTTTTTATCAAACCTTCGCGATATTTTACACCCAGTTCATAAGCCATTGTTACAGCGGAATGAGTTGAAGTTGTGGGCACGGGAATAACCACATCAATATCAATACCGGCTTTTTTGATTTTCTTCGCCAGTTTTTCTCCCATTCTCAAACGAGATTTGTAAACCGAAATTTTATCAATCATTGAGTCCGGTCTCGCGAAGTAAACGTACTCAAAAATACAGGGAGTGAAATTTTTTTTCACGGCACAAATTTTTGTGTGCACTTCGCCTTTCATATCAATAAAAACTGCTTCTCCGGGCTCCAAATCCCTTAGAACTTTGAATCCGAGTACATCAAGAGCAACACTTTCAGAAGCAAAAATACTGTCTTTATAAAGACCATCAACTTTTTCACCCATAATTAGCGGTCTGATTCCATGCGGATCTCGGAAAGCAAGCAGACCGTGACCGGCAATCACCGCAATCACAGCGTATCCGCCACGAACTCTTTTGAAAACCATTTCCATGGCTTTGAAAATTTCCTCAGGAAGCAAATCTTTTGTTGTAACTTTTCCAATTTCGTAAGCCAAAATATTCAAAAGCACTTCGGAATCCGATTTTGTATTCAAATGTCTTTGATCTTTTTCCAAAACCTCTTTTCTCAAACTTTCGGTATTTGTTAAATTTCCATTATGAACTAGCGCGATTCCAAAAGGTGAATTCACATAAAAAGGCTGAGCTTCCGCGCTGTCATAAGTTCCCGCGGTTGGATAACGAACATGTCCCATTCCCATATTTCCCTTCAATCTATCGACTTCTTTTTGCTTGAAAACATCGCTCACCAAACCGTCGCCTTTATGAAGATGAATTTGACCGTCATATGTCACCATTCCGGCGGCATCTTGACCACGATGTTGAAGCATCAATAGCCCGTCATACAACTGATAGACGACAGGATCTTTAGAGTGAATGCCAATGATTCCACACATTTCTCAGGATGATTTAAAGGCTAATTAGATATTATGCTGTTTTTTTGTCGCTGTCACGGTGTTCGCAAGCAAACATGCAACTGTCATCGGTCCAACTCCTCCCGGCACTGGAGTAATTGCGCCTGCTATTTTCTCAACCTCTTCAAATGCAACATCTCCCACAACTTTTCCATCAACTCTGTTAATTCCCACATCCAAAACCACAGCACCTTTTTTCACCATATCCGCCTTCAAAAATCCGGCTTTACCAACGGCCACAACGACCAAATCCGCATCTTTCGTAAATTTCGCCACATCTTTTGTTTTACTATGACAAATCGTCACGGTTGCACCTCGATTCGTGAGCATCATCGCCATTGGCTTTCCAACAATATTACTTCTGCCAATCACCACAGCGTTCATTCCGGAAACGTCAATTTTATAATATTCTAAAATCTTAATCATACCCTTTGGAGTGCATGGCGCCAAATCTTCAAAATCTTTATCGAGCATCATTTTCCCCATGTTGTAAGCATGAAATCCATCCACATCTTTATATGGATCAACCGCCTTCAAAATCTTTGGATAATCAATATGCGGAGGCAAGGGAAGCTGAACAATCAAACCGTTTACAGAATCATCTTTATTCAATTTTTCTATCATTGCCAGCAACTCTTCTTGCGTGACCGAATCCTCCAAATCAATCCGAACGGACTCAATTCCAACCTGTTCACAAGCCTTTTCCTTATTTTTCACATAAATCTGACCTGAAGAATTCCCGGTCCAAATAAGCACAGCCAACTTTGGCAAAATCCCCTTAGACTTCAAAAAATCCACATCTTTCTTAACGGCATCAAGCAACGAATCCGCAACCTCCCTGCCATTAAGTAGAGTTACCATCGTTTTCATTAAGATTACACCTGCAGTTTAACAGGTTTGAGGAAAGATGCAACTATCTCCCAAACCCTCTCCGCCGTCTCATCAATTCCTCCGCTTACTTCCACCTTTTTCCAGCCATATTTTTCAGCTAGCATTAAATGAACTTCTCGTGATTTTTTCATAAAATCTTCATTTGTTTCATGAACATGGCCTTCTTCAACAGCATCTTTAAACCTCTCTCCATCAAGTAAAATCGCCAAATCTTCCTTAATCAAATATTTGTTGATTTCCTCAAGCCATTCCAAACTCGCGCCTTTTGTTGCGCCCCAAGCAATTCCGGTTCCCGTGTAATCTTCCGCCACAACAATCACATCCACAGCCAGCAACTTTTTCAACTCGGGCTCAAATTGGTATCGATTTAAAGTAAACCACATCTGTAATTCTTCCTCGCTCACACCTTTGCCGCCACCGCGCAAAAAGTCATTCAAAAACTTTCCCGTTGGCTCAATTTCATAAACAGGATATTTAATATATTTCACCTTCTTCCCCAAAGATTCCAGCCTTTCAACCAGTTTTTTTGCCTGAGTGCTTTTACCAATATTATTGATTCCGTAAAGGGTGATAAGCATTGACTATTTAAGTAATTTAATGTATAAAATCTCTCAAAAACCTTATTCATTATGAATTATAGAAGATTGCAAGCCGCCGGTATAGCAATTATTGCATCATGCGCGCCAAGTAAACTGGGGTCTTCTTCACTCGAAGAACCTTCAGCCATAACTCAAGATTTAGTAGCCGTTAGCAGTGACACCGCTACGACTGTTCAAGAAACAATCAAAGCCAAACCCGCCGAGGAATCAATTGAAGAAAAACAAGTTCGCGAGGATGTTTTTACTAAAAACTCAGACGATTTGCTGAAAGCACTCTCAGAGTTAGATATCCCATTCAACGACTTAGGCGAACAAACAGCACCAGACGGAAGCGGCTTAAGATACACAGTTTTACACGCTTCAACTAGATGGCATGGCTTTACTTTAACACTACCGGATCTTGAAAATATTGATTCAAATTACAAATTCAACCTCGCATTAAATATTAGTGATAATCAGACCGGAGGTCAGTCTACAATATATTTAAAATCTAATTATTCCCGTGATTTAGCAAGACAAATTCGTGATGAACTTCACGATGAGTTTCAAGAGGATAATAAACTTAGCGAGTAGTTGATCCAAATCCGCCCCGAGAATTTTCACGAATCTCATCAACCTCTTCCCATTCAAATTTGTCGATCCTCACAAAAACTCCCTGAGCGATTTTTTCGCCTCTCTCAATTTTAACCTCGTTTTCAGTGAAATTATAAACCTGAATTTTTACTTCGTCGCCAGGGCCGCAATAGTCATGATCAATTATTCCAAAACCGTGAGGTTGAGTCAGGCCTTTTTTTCTGGGTGTACTTGAACGAGACGCAACAACAAGCATATAACCCACCGGCACTTCCACAATAATATTTGCAGGAATCAGTTCAATGCTACCCGCTTTCACAATAACACTCTCACGCGCAATCAAATCAAAACCAACACTTCCATCCGTTTCATAAATCGGAAGGGGTAGAGAGGAATCGACTCTTTTAATTTTTACTTTATTCACAAGATATTACGTCCAAAGTATTCAATTCTGCTCTATCTCTCAACATGCTTCTAACAATTTCTTGTGTTGCTTGAGGCAACTCTTTCACGTCTACATCCACCCCAATTTCTCTTTCATAAGTAGTGAACAATTGATCATAATCTGAACCTTGTAAAACTAGAACTCCTTCTTGATCTGAACCTATTTGAAGCATCATATAAATTTTGTTAATTTATAATTTACAAACTTTGTAATGTTGGGTTTACTTCAACCTTAACGCCGGGACCCATTGTTGATGTTAAAGTAATACTCTTAACGAAAACACCTTTAATTCCTGTAGGTCGCTTTTCCATGATTGCTTTCAAGTAAGCTTTCACGTTTTCCATGATTTTTTGATCACCAAAAGAAACTTTTCCCACAATGTTGTGAAGATTGCCCTGTTTATCGTTTCTGAATTCAACCTGACCTTTCATAATTTGAGCGATTGTTCCTTTAATATCTGTTGTAACTGTTCCCGACTTTGGATTTGGCATCAAACCGGCCTGACCAAGCTGTCTTGCAATTTTACCCATGCTCTTCATCATTGCAGGATTCGCAACAGCAACATCAAAATCCATCCATCCGCCGGCAATTTTTTCAACCAAAGTGTCTGCACCGGCCTCGATTGCACCCGCGTCTTTAGCCATTTTTGCCTCATCTTCAGAAACAAAGGCAATAACACGAACTTTTTTTCCTGTTCCATGAGGAAGAGCAACCGTCGATCGAAGCGCTTGCTCGGCAACCGCAGTATCAATTCCCAAATTCATGTGAACCTCAACAGATGAGTCGAACTTTGTTGTCGCAGTTTCCAAAGCCAACTTAACAGCCTCTTCTAAACTGTAAAACTTAGTCGCATCAACTTTCTTAGCGGCTTCTAAATATTTTTTTCCGTGTGACATATTATTTTGGTTAGTGGTTCAAACGGTCGAATCGACCTCCCACGAAATAGAATTTAATCCTTTACAACCACTCCCATTGAGCGAGCAGTTCCTGCCATAATTTTCATTGCGGCTTCGATATCATTCGCGTTCAAATCTTCCATCTTTATCTTTGCAATTTCTTCAAGCTGAGCTCGAGTGATTGTTCCAACCTTATCTTTGTGTGGAACAGCTGAGCCTTTCTCCAATTTAATCGCCTTCTTAATAAGAATAGCTGCCGGAGGTTTCTTTGTAATAAATGTGAAGCTCCTGTCTTCGTAAATTGTGATGATAGCCGGAATGATTGTATCTCCCAACTCTCTTGTTTTCTCGTTAAATTTCATACAGAAATCCTGCATGTTAACACCGTGCGGACCAAGGGCAGTACCAACCGGAGGTGCCGGATTAGCCTTTCCCGCAGCAATCTGCAATTTCACTATAGCCTTAATTTTCTTTACCGGAGCCATATAATTAGTTAAAAGCGATGGAAAGTTACAGGAAGAGGGCTGGCAAGTCAAAGGATTTTGATTTTGTCGCGTGTATTTCGGCGAAAAGCGAGTACACACTCACCACACAATTTGTCCATACAAATTGTGCTTTTCGATCTGTTAAATTGCATGTTTTTTGATATAATTTTTTTAATCTAACCACACGAAAAATGAATAACAAAGAACTACTCGAAACAGCAATACTCTATGGAAGAAACGCCCTTGAATGGAGGAAGAAGTTTATTGGTTTGCTTCCTAAAATAAACAAAAGAGAGTTATACAAAGAGAAGAACTGTACTTCAATCTTCGAGTTCGCGGCAAAGTTTGGAGGACTTTCTCACGATCAAGTTAAGTTAACGCTTAATCTAGAGGAAAGATTCACAGAGATGCCAAAACTCCACGAACTACTTGTGAAAGGAGAAGAGAGTATAAATAAGTTAGCTAGAGTTGTTTCAATAGCGACACCAGAGAATGAATCAGAGTTAGCTAAAATTATTAAAGACATGCCTAAACGTGCAGTTGAAACATTTGTGCGTGATCAAAAGTTTACAGGTTTGCCCGGGCAGACTTTAAGCTTAAATGAAGAAGTTCAAAGTAGATTAATTGAACTCCAGTCAAAAGGAA
>CAYTWD010000036.1:4673-7344 GCA_964441065.1 uncultured Candidatus Peribacteria bacterium | reverse complement strand
CCACTCAAGGGCGTTTCGTCCATAGAGTATCGCTGTTTCGAGTAGTTCTTTGTTGTTCATATTTCGTGGGTTAATGTTTATTTATAATAACAAAAACCACGCGATTTAACAGGTTAAAATGACCAAATTGTATGGACAAATTGTGCGGTGAGTGTGTACTCGCTTTTGGCCATAAAACCGTCGCGCACAATCAAGTCAAATCCACCACTCACATTTCACCCTCTCCCCAGAAAAAATCTGTCATTTTTGTATTTTTTAAACCCCAGTTTTTTATAAAAATCTCTGGCTCTTTTGTTATTTGGAGTGACTTCAAGTTGAAATCCAACAGCGTTTCCAAATCCGGTATCAATCAAATACTTTATAAAATCACTTCCAATATTTTTACCTCGAAAATCTTTTTTCACATAAAGTTCATCAATATCAACAATATTTCCTCCATATTCATTGCTCCAAAAATTAATCAGAATCGCATAGCCAACGATCTCTCCCCCACTTTCAAAAAGCAAAATTTCACCGCAATCAGAATGCTCAAGCAAAAAATCAAAAGTCTTTTGAGTATTTGAAAGCGGGACCACTTTCCCGTCAAAATCTTCTTTCGAAAGATTCTGCATCAATTCGCTAACAACTTCAGCGTCTGAAATTTTAAATTTTCTATATTTTATGTTCATGTGAGTATTTTAGCAGAAAGCGAAAATTCCATATAATTTTCTTTTCCAATTCCAAAACATCTATGTTAAAATCCCACTGCAAAAAATCATAAACAGATTATGGCAGACAAAAAAGACGAAAACCTCAATGAAAGTCCTGAAGAAAAACCACTGACGGGTGAAAATAATTCACTTTTTGACGGAAAACTTCAATTAAGATCAATCACAACAGAAATCGAAGATTCATATCTTGATTATGCGATGAGCGTTATCGTTTCAAGAGCTCTTCCCGACGTTAGAGACGGTATGAAGCCCGTTCACAGAAGAATTTTGTACGCGATGCACGAGATCGGACTTCGTTCCAGCGCAGGATTCAGAAAATCCTCGGCGGTAGTCGGAGAAGTTTTGGCGAAATATCACCCTCATGGAGATACTGCGGTTTACGACTCGATGGTAAGAATGGCTCAGGAATTTTCTCTAAGATATCCGCTAATTCGAGGTCAAGGTAACTTTGGTTCGATCGACGGAGACAACGCGGCGGCCATGCGTTACACGGAAGCAAAAATGGAGAAGATTTCAGATGAAATGCTTGCGGATATTGAAAAAGAAACCGTGGATTTTGCAGATAACTATGACGGTCGTCACAGAGAACCTCGTGTTCTTCCTTCAAAAATTCCTCAACTTCTATTGAATGGGACAATGGGTATTGCCGTTGGTATGGCAACAAATATTCCTCCCCACAACCTTAAAGAAGTTATGGAGGCTTTGGAATATCTTGCGGAAAATCCGGATGCGGAAATTGAAGACTTGATGAAATATATTAAAGGTCCCGACTTCCCAACAGCCGGAATTATTTATGACACTGAGGCAATCAAAACGATGTACACAACAGGTAGAGGTGGGATAACAATGCGTGCTCGCGCCACGATCGAAGAAGAAAAAGGTAAGTCAAAAATTATTATTACGGAAATCCCATACCAATTGAATAAATCTTCACTTGTTGAAAAAATCGCGGATCTCGTTAGAGACAAAAAAATCACCGGTATTTCTGATTTACGTGACGAATCAAACAGAGAAGGAATTAGAATTGTGGTTGAATTAAAACGTGATTCTTACCCGAATAAAGTTCTAAATCAGCTCTTCAAAATGAGTCCGATGCAGCAGAACTTCAACATGAACATGATTGCTCTTGTTGACGGAATTCAACCTCGCCTACTAAATCTTAAACAAGTTCTTGAATACTTCTTGATTCACAGAAAAGAAGTAATCACAAAGAGAACAATTTTTGAATTGAAAGTGGCAAAAGCTCGAGCACACATTTTGGAAGGTTTGAAAATTGCTCTTGATCACATTGATGAAGTTATAGCGACAATCAGAAAATCTGAAACTAAGGAAGAAGCGCACGACGCTTTGATGAAAAAATTCAAGTTGAGCGATTTGCAATCAACTGCAATTTTGGAAATGAGATTGCAAACTTTAGCAGGTTTGGAAAGATCAAAAATCGAAGATGAATTGAAAGAAAAAATCAAACTTATTGCTGAACTCGAAGGTATTCTTGCCGATCCAAAAAAAGTTGTGAAAATTATGAATACCGAGTTTGAAGAAATCAAAAAAGCATACGGAGATAAAAGAAGAACGGAAATTGTACCAACCGCTCTTGGAAAATTTGTTGTTAAAGACACAATTCCAAATGAAGAGATGGTTGTAATGTTAACAACTGATAACTACATCAAGAGAGTTCCTCCTTCCGCATTCAGAAGACAAGGTCGTGGAGGTCAGGGAAAAATTGCGATGGGGACTAAAGAAGAAGATGAGATAGCAATTGTTAGACACAGTAAAAATCACGATAAACTTTTGTTCTTCACAAACACAGGTCGTGTATTCCAATTACCGGTTTTTGAACTTCCTCAGACAACAAGGCAAGCAAAGGGAATTCCACTTGTAAACCTTATCCAACTTGCAAAAAGTGAAATAGTTACAGCAATGTTGGTTGTTACAAACGAGCAATTCAAAGGTGATTTCTT
>CAYTWD010000036.1:0-4573 GCA_964441065.1 uncultured Candidatus Peribacteria bacterium | reverse complement strand
GAAGTTGTTGAAATGGATATGGTTAGAGACAAAAATGCCGAGCTCTTTGTGCTTATGGAAAACGGTCTTGGAAAGAGAACTTCGGTTGAAGATTACAGATTCCAAACAAGAGGCGGAAGCGGAGTTAAGACTGCAAATCTAAATGCAAAAACAGGTAAATTAGTTGGAGCGAAAGTTTTAGAACCAGGAACCGTTGGCGATCTAATAATAGTCTCAAAAGGCGGAGTTATGATCAGAACATCAATCGACAGTATTCCTTCACGTGGACGCGCAACACAAGGTGTGTATATAATGAGAGTAAAGAATGACGATAAAGTTGCATCTCTTTCATTCATCAAAAAGACAGATGAAGAAATTGCATCTGAAGCCGCAGGAGAAGAAACCGAGGAAGAGCCTGCATTAGTCTAACCCTCACCACCATGAAAATTCGCCACCATCTTTCAATACTTGCCCTTGCAATTTTTCTATTTCCTATTGGAATAGCAAATGCGATCAGTGGGGATTTAGTTTTATACGAAAGCAATGTTACTTTTAATAATTCATTTTTTGTTGAAGGAACGAATATAAGGATTAAAGCGACCGTACAAAACAATAGCCCCAATGATCTTTTGGGTAGCGTTAGATTCCAAACTCAAGACGGAACTTTTGGTTCCGATCAGCCGATTTCAGCTTTAGGTGGTAAAAACGACGATGTTTTTATTGACTTCACGCCTCCATCTTACGGCTATTATGACCTTACAATTACAGTAATTCCTTGGGACAATTCCGATGATAATCCAAATAACAACACTGTTAATAAAAGAATTTACGTTGAACAAGATACAGATAGAGACGGTGAACCCAACAACAGCGATGCCGATATAGATGGCGACGGAGTACTAAATGCGGATGATGTTTTCCCTCTCGATTCAACGGAAAGCATTGACAGTGATGGTGACGGAGCAGGAAATACAGCAGATACAGATGATGATAATGACGGTTACACGGACGATGTAGATGCAATGCCTCTCGATCCAAATTTCTCAAAAGATATGGATAAAGACGGCATTGCGGACGAAAAAGATGAAGATCTTGACGGCGACGGAATAAACAACAGCGATGAGATGAAAAACGGTACAGATCCTCTTAAATCAGATTCAGATGGAGATAACGTAAATGATAAAAATGATGCTTTCCCTCTCGACTCTAAAGAATCAATTGATACTGATTCCGACGGTATGGGTGACAATCAAGATGATGATATTGATGGAGACGGGACTTCAAACTCTCAAGATCATTTCCCATATGACAAATCTCCTGTTGCCTTGAGTTCCGAAGACACTTATTTAACAAATCTTAACGAACCTGTAACTTTAGACGCCTCCGCTTCAAAAGATGATGGTGGTTCAATTGTAAAATATGTTTGGCAATTTGGAAAAGATGACATGCTTGAAGGAGTGACAGTTCAGAAAACATTTGATACAAAAGGAATACAAACTGCCGTTTTAACAGTTACAGATAACAAAGGTCAAAGTAGCTCAACGGAAGTAAAAATCAGAGTCCTTGATTACAGATTCATTTTCTGGGCAATACTTTTCTCACTGTTATTGATTTCTATTGCCTTCTACATAATCTATCGCTATAATTCGCGGGCTGTCCAGCCTCAACAGGTGGGAAAGGCACATTTAAAACGAAAGAAATAATCATGAAGACTGATATTCACCCAAAATACTTCGATGAAGCGGTAGTAAAATGCGCTAACTGCAAGAACGAATTCAAAACAGGAGCAACCCTAGAGGAGATTCATATTGAAATCTGCAGTAAATGCCACCCTTTTTACACCGGAGGAAAGAATGTTCTTTTGGATACGGAAGGACGTGTTGATAGATTCAGACAAAAAATTACTGGAGCAAAAGGACGTGTTAAAAAAGAAAGAACAAAGAAAACTCTTGAAGAAAAAGTGAATGAAGAAATTTCAGCACAGCTTAAGAAAGCTACAGAAAAAGAAGAAAAAGCTGCAACAAAAAGAGCCGCTAAAAAGGCTAAAAAGGAAGAATAATTCCTTTCCATGTTTGATTTTAAAATTACTTCGAGTTGCAACAAGGCAAGAACGGGTATTTTTACAACACCCCACGGAGAGATTCAAACGCCAGTTTTTATGCCTGTCGGGACAAAGGCAACCGTAAAATCTCTTGATTATAAAGATCTCGAAAGTCTAAAAACCGAGATAATTTTAAGCAACACATATCACCTTGAAATGCGCCCAGGCTCAGATTTAATTGCCAAAATGGGTGGACTCCACAAATGGATGAACTGGAACAAACCAATCCTCACAGATTCCGGCGGTTTCCAAGTTTTTTCACTAAGTAAAAGTAATAAAATTACGGAAGAAGGAGTTGAATTCCAATCTCACATAAATGGTGATAAATACTTTTTCACTCCTGAATATGCCATCGACGTTCAAGAAAAACTGGGCGCGGATATAATAATGGCCTTTGACGAATGCGCTCCTGCAGGAGTTGATGAAACTTACGCAAAGAATGCCATGAAAAGAACTCATAATTGGCTTGAACGTTGTATCAAAGCAAAGAAGCGAACTGATCAAGCCCTCTTCCCTATCATTCAAGGAAGTTATTTCAAAAACCTGCGAGAAGAATCTGCAAAATTTTCTTCTCAATTTGATCTACCGGGTATCGCAATTGGAGGTGTGAGCGTGGGTGAATCATTTGAACAAAAATTTTATGCAATTGATTGTGTCATGCCTCAGCTCCCGGAAAATAAACCAAGATATTTAATGGGAGTTGGAACACCGGACGACATTCTTAACGCTGTTGAAAGAGGAATTGATATGTTTGATTGCGTTTTGGCAACAAGACTGGCAAGACATTCGTCTTTTTGGACACTCGAAGGCCGAAAAGACATTACAAATGAGTCTTTTAAATACGACGACTCTCCACTTGAAAGTTGGGTTCCACATTACTCTTCAAATGAGTTTTCAAAGAGTTATATTCGCCACCTCACCATTGAGAATGAAATGCTCGGAATACGCTTCTTAACGATGCACAACATTGCGTTTTTATTTCATTTAATGGAAGAAATTCGCTATCATATCAAAGAAGGAAGCTTCGATAGCTTCAAAAAAGAATTTCTCGCCAAATTTAAATGATCAGATTATTAAAAGGAACAGTTATAGATAAAGAAGATCGAGCAATTATTTTGTTCGTCAATGGAGTTGGCTACCACGTTTTAGCATCCAGTGACCTAATTGCGACCACAGAAACCGAGTTAACTCTTCATATTCACACTCATGTTCGTGAAGACGCACTCATACTTTATGGCTTCCGAACAAAAAAAGAGCTCAACTTTTTTGAGTGACTGCTAACGTTAAATGGCATCTGACCCAAAATGGCTATGGCAATTATTAACGAACCAACAGAATTAATTCAAAATGCAATTTTCACGGGAGATATAACAAAACTTACAAAAATCCCGGGCGTTGGCAGAAAAATTGCGGAAAGACTGATTCTCGAATTAAAAGGTAAAGTTGAACCTTCCGGCAATGAAAGAATTCAAAGAAAAATCGAGACAAAATCAATAGACAATGATGCAATCAGCGCCCTTGAAGGCCTAGGTTACAAAAAATCCCACATCGAAAAAGTCCTTTCCGAGATGGAAGAGGACTTTACTGAAGTTGAATCAATTATCAGATACTTCTTACAGAGGGTTTAGACTAATTACCTTTTCTTCCACCGTCACCTGCAAGTATTGCCCTGTATCCACGATGAAAACTTGCTATACTAAAGTCAGTTTTATCTAAATAAATATGTTTACCGTTAGGCGAAAACATTGGGAATACATTACCTCCATCAACAAAGGGATTAATTTTCACATAAGCTTCCCCAACTTTTAGTGCTTTAAACTCTTCTCCACTTTCCGTTTTAAGGAGAATTGGCTGAGATGTTAACTTTTCATCTCTTGAAAGATTTCCAAATTGTTCTGAAGACAATAAAGGACAACCTTCGTCCATTTCTACAGCTTGATCAGGAAAAACTGCAACACTTTGCGGATTAAAATTGTTTGTTAGTAAGTCTCGAGCTCTAACCTGACTCTCAGTTTCACCTTCCCTTAATAACCTTATTGCCATAAAACTTTTAATTAAATAATAATTAAGATAAAATAATTTAAAAACATTAAACAATGCCCACCTTAATAAACCACCTTCAAAATGTCAAGTATTTGGCTCAGTTCAGCGGTTCAAACGGCTTTTTGATACTGGGGAAGAAGAATTATTTTTTTACGGATTTCAGATATAAAGAGATCGCGAAGGAATTGGAAAAGTCAAACACGCGAATTGATTTTAAATTTGTGGAAATTGATAAAAATTTGACTGAAAATCTCAAAAAAATACTAGGGAAAGATAAAAAAATAGAGTTTGAATCGAATAATATGACAGTTGATGAGCTAAATCTTTGGAAAAAGCGATTGAAAGGATATAAATTCGTAAAACTTGAAAAACCAATAGAAAATTTTAGAAAAATCAAAGATGCAGATGAAATTAAAAAGCTGAAAAAATCCCAAAAAATCAATGAAGATG
>CAYTWD010000035.1:0-7531 GCA_964441065.1 uncultured Candidatus Peribacteria bacterium | reverse complement strand
CAATAGCGTTTTCAGCATCAGACAAGAGCTTAGAGTAGAAATTCGTCAGTCACCTGATTCATGCCTTATCTTACAAGTCACCCTGTAAAACAATCTGTCCTTTACTTTTTTTCGGATACAAATCCCATCCGAACTGAGTTGAAGGTGTCCATATATCTTTGGGAGGATATATAAACAGGCTTATTGTTGCTATTGAAACTTGGGAAGCAGCTGGCGGGAAAGGTTTTTAGGCCTTTGGCACCATGTTCTTCCCCCGTTTCACCGTCAATTTCAATGAACGATTCATACCAATATACACCCATTTGCAAATAAAGTCAAACGTGTTTTTAACGTTTTAAACAAGCCCTCGCCTTAGTTAGACTCGCGAAGGATCCTTGCACATAATGAATTTTTTGAGGAATGTTCAAAACTACCGCGACTTTATAACCGGTTTCACCGGAAGCACTTACAACTTCTTCGGCATGGATTCCCTTCGATTGATCTATTAAAACTGCACCGTCAGAAAGACCATCTTCAAATTTAGCACCTCCTTTCATTAAAGCAACGTCGTCAGTCAAAAGAAGAGTTGAATCAAGTCCACCCACTTCATTTCTGGTAAGAATTCTCAACTTTTTAACATCTGCCGGCGTCTTAGAAAGATAAAATTGTAATCCGGATTCCACAGTTAAAGATCCAACTCCTCTATCGAACAAATGTTTTCGCAAAGCCTCTTGTCTACTATCATTTCCAACTCTTTGAGTAATATTTCTTGTATCCGGCTCGCCAGACTTTGACCAAGGTTGATAACCAAGTCTTTTTATAACTCCTCGCTGTTTCATCAAAAAAACGTGATCGCCACTTAATTTCCCGGTTCTAACTTCCTCCAAAACGGTCGCCACTAAATCGGCATGAATTGGCACATAGACTTTTAATTCTTCGCCTTCAACATCTCTAACTTCTTCCTGATAAATAACAATATCGGCAACATTTTCCGGGCGAATTTCACTGTCTCCGCTCAAAAGCGCGTCAATTTGTGAAGTTCCTTTCGGAATCAAAGCACCAATATGAACAACAGGTTCATCATCATCATTTTCAACAACAAACATTGAATCCATTGTCCTTTGTGCAATCACTTCGGCGCTCGCAACCTCTGACTCATGTCTTTCTTTTGGACTCGATCCGTTCCCCGCCAAACGTAATTGCTCATTTCCGGTAGCAACTCGAACAAGTCTATCTTTTAATTCTGACAAAATAATTTTCTGCAGTTCGCGATAAAAATTTTGCATTGGACCGGAAGCAAACTCACTTTGTTTAACTTCAGTTCCACCCAAAATTATTCTTAAATCACCTTTTTCATCCATTCTAAATTCAAATTGCAAAATATTTTTACCTGATACAATTCCCACAGAACCGCCACAAATAAGATTTGAAGCTTTGTCACCAGCCGCACCCACTTTTCTTTCAATATGCAAACTTTTGATTGCATTTGAGTAGTTTTTCCCCTCAAGATTAACGTTCGCGCTCATTGGTTCCGGCAGAATGCAGGCCTTATTTTCACAAGCCACTCTTGCCTCATCAATCTCTCTCTGAAGCTGTTTATTATGCACTTTCTCGCTTCTTCCACCTTTAGATGGGAAATGCGCTTGAGCAAATTGTCTCAACTTGCCTAAATCTCCGGCTGTCATTGGAAGTACATTTGGAGTGGCAACTTGCACTACCGATTCTGTAACAGTCTCGGATTTCACGGGCTCGCAAGGCTCCGGTTTCGGCGCCGCGTCTCTTAAAACTTGATTAGCCTTAAAACATAAATTTTTTAAAAAGGGTCTTACCAATCTAAGTTGAGCAGGTTGGAATTTAGATTCAAGGAGATTCATGAAAATATTAGTAATTTTTCTCCTATTGTCTTCATTGCTTAAATCCAAATTACGAGCATCCTCTTGTAATAAACCCGAATTAATAAAATAGGCTACCCAAGATTTTAGTATTTTATAAAAAAGTAAGGATTCATTCACATATATTGATCCCTGCACTTGTTGAATTTCCGATTGAATATCATTAATAAATTCTTTGGAAGCTAAATTTATCGGGATTTGATTAATGAATTTTTGGTCAAATCCTTTTAAGATTCCCTGCTCACGCATTAAATACAAAATGAAAAAAATGGAAAACAATTGATCGAATTGTACAAAATTCTGAGGAAGATCAATTTCATACAGACTCACAACAAGGTGATTTAAGTGTTCAGCAACTACAGATTGTCCCGAACCGGAAGGAGTTTTTTCTCCATAAAAATAAAAACCATAGTCTCCTGATACTTGCTCGGTCAAACGATCACGATCCGAAGCATTTCCGTCTATATATAAATAAGAGAAAACAAAAATATTATTCGCAAATGCCGTATTGGGATTATAAGTACTAAAATCTTCCAAATAGGATTTCGCCTCTTTTAAATAAGCCTCAACAGCCCTTTTAAATCGTTCATCTAATAAATAAGGGTTTTTTGGGCTTTTTGCCAATTCTTTCTCAATAAGATCAACCGAAAAGACAAGGGATTTCCTTATTTGTTCATTTTTTAAAGATTCATCATCCAAAAAATTTTCCCCTCCCTTTTCAATCCAAGTTATAAAATTATTGAAAATATTAAAATCAGGAGATTCCTTATCCAAACTCTCTTTAACCTCATTAACCGTCATAAGTCTATCATCTGCACTTTTAGGATTTCTTTCGGGATGTCCAACGACCTTATTTAATCCCTTAAATAAGTGAAATAAAAGCATTTCTTCGCTAGCAATAAAGCTGGCTTCTTTACCTAAAAATTTAGTCAATCCTAATGACTCATTATAAAATTGAGAATGTTCAGTAGTCTCTTGTCGCGCACGTATTAAGGGGATATTAATCTTTAAATTTGAATTTATATTAACCGCCCTCAAGTATTCAAATAATACTATGACTCTTGATAAATATTTTCCAAAATTTTCATTGATATTTCCTGCCTCAAAATTCATATTTGCAACTTCTGACAAATAAGAAGCTACTATTGCCAAATATCCGTCAAGAGCTTCCCTATACATTTTGCACATTTTTTGATCTTTCCCTTCAGGATCCAACCTAGGCTTGGGAGATGCATGTTTTGCCCTTAAAAATGCATACTCAGTGACTTCAGATTTGCTACCTTCTTCCCCGGACTGACTGGATATAAATGTATCTCTAAGTCTTGTGGAGAAAGGAAAGCTCATCCCTTGAGTGGGGAAATCCATACTCAAATTAGATCCCGTTCTTGTTGCTTCCATCTTAATTGCAATATAAGTATCTAAATCGTCTCTTAACTCAGTATCTTTAATACCATTCTTAGTTAAGTAAGACTTTGCATCAAAAGCGGCAAGACAGGAGCTCCTGGTTTCATCATCCAATTGACTAAAAGCATAAACATTAAGATCATTTAAAGCACTTGTAATTGATTCTCGATCTGGCACATTAATGGCAATTCTTGCGAATTCAAGAGTGTGAAAATATAAATCACCTGGAGTTTTCGCATCATTTAGTAATCTTAAATTTTCACGAATCAAATCAGCATCTGATATATCTTTACCGTGACTATCAAGATATTCTTTAACAGAATTATTCAGGTCTTCCAAATATTGTGACTCTCCAATCTTTTCCATTTTAAGATAAGTTTAGGGGATGGACTTTAACATCTTTTAATACTTTAGGCAAGTCGCACTTTATGCGGAATTTTTAGAGCCTTTACAAAATCACCACAATCGACGTTTGAAACTTATCGAAAACCTCAAATTTGGAGTCGTTTTAACACCACAAAAAGATAGTGTTCGGTCGTCAAATGAATTCTTGTAACATCAATTGACCGCGACCCTAAAATTCGATATTTTGTGTTGTACAAGTTCAAGACACACAATATATAGTGTTTTACTTGCGATTTCCCCACAACTCACGCGAAGGAAGATTTTCTATCCTTCGTCCATTCTATTATTTTTCACCACGCTTTATTTATGGCTCAACCAATCACGCTTCCGGAGCCAATCGCCGCTTTCAAAGAAGAGGCCGCTCAACCGGAAATCAAAATCAGAACACCGAAGGTGCTACCCCGTTCGGCTTCGCGAGGAGTAAAAATTTCCAGAAAATTCACCACTCAAGGTGTGCCTGCATTGGACAGTATTAAATACGAAAAGCGTGTGTCAAAAATCACAGAGCCGGACGGAAAAATCGTTTTCGAGATGAAAAATGTGGAAGTGCCTGTGAGTTGGTCACAGTTGGCAACAGATATTATCGCTCAGAAATATTTTAGAAAAGCCGGGGTAAACGGAGGAAGCGAAACAAGCGCGAAACAAGTGGTTTACAGAGTAGCTCACACAATCAGACAATTCGGTGAAGACAAAGGATACTTCGCAAGCAAAGAAGACGCCGACACTTTTGAAGAAGAACTTTCTTTCATTTGTATCACTCAACGCGGTGCTTTCAACTCCCCTGTTTGGTTTAACTGCGGACTGGCGCTTTACGGAATCAAAGGAGACAGCGGAAATTACGCTTGGGATTTCGCTTCAAAAACAGTAGTGGAAATTGAAAACGCATACGACAGGCCTCAGTGCAGCGCCTGCTTCATTCAAAAAGTTGAGGACTCCTTGATGGGAATTTTCGAACTAGCAAAAAACGAGGCGAGACTTTTCAAATACGGTTCAGGAACAGGTTCAAACTTCTCAAAAATCCGCGCGAAACAAGAAAATCTTTCCGGCGGAGGAATCTCTTCAGGCCTTATGTCTTTCCTTGAAGTTTTAGACAAAGGCGCGGGCGCAATCAAATCCGGAGGAACAACAAGACGAGCTGCAAAAATGGTGACACTTGATATCGACCATCCTGAAATTCGTGACTTCATTAACTGGAAAGTTGATGCTGAGAAAAAAGCGAAAGCCTTGATTGATGCCGGTTACGACGGAGATTGGAGAGGCGAAGCTTACCGAACGGTGTCAGGTCAAAACTCAAACAATTCGGTTCGAGTGACAGACGAGTTCATGGAAAAAGTTGAGAAAGGAGGAAAATTCTGGACAAAATTCAGAACAACAGGAGAAAATTATGAAGAAATGGATGCTCAAGAACTCTTCGACGACATCTGTAAAGCGGCTTGGAGTTGCGCTGATCCGGGTCTTCAGTTTGATACAACAATCAACAAATGGCACACATCTTCAAATACGGATCGAATTAACGGTTCAAACCCTTGCAGTGAATACATGTTCTTAGATGACACGGCCTGCAATCTTTCTTCAATAAATTTGATGAAATTCTTGAGAGAAGACGGGAGTTTTGACATTGCCGGATACCGACACACAGCCAGAATTCTTTTCTTGGCACAGGAAATCTTGGTGGATCTTTCCTCTTACCCAACTCCCACAATCGCAAAAAACAGTCACGACTTCAGACCTCTTGGTCTTGGTTATGCAAACCTTGGAACGCTTTTAATGATGATGGGCGTGCCTTATGACAGTGATCGCGGCCGCTCTATCGCCGCCGCATTAACCGCAATCATGCATCTTCACGCATTCGGCGTTTCAGCGGAAATTGCATCTGTTATGGGAGCTTTTGAGGGCTACGAATTGAACAAAGAGCCAATGACAAAAGTTATGAAAATGCACAGAGACGCGGCTTATAAAATAGATCAAAACCTTTGCCCTAAAGAATTATTTGAGGCGGCATGTGAAGACGGAGATCTTGCCGTAGAACTCGGAAAAAAATATGGATTCAGAAATGCTCAGGCAACAGTTCTTGCTCCAACCGGAACAATCGGTCTTTTGATGGACTGCGACACAACCGGGATTGAACCTGAATTCTCTATCGTTAAATGGAAGAAACTTGCGGGCGGCGGTCACTTCAAAATCATCAACAAATCAATTCCAGAATGTCTTCAGAGAATCGGATACAGCCAAGAACAAATCACGGAAATTATTGATTATGTTCTCGGTCATACAAATCTCGAAAAAGCTCCACATATCAATCCCGCCGAATTAAACAAACTTGGATTTACAGATACACAAATTGAGGAAGCTCTGGCTCACATTCAAAAAGCAAAATCTTTGGACGAATGGACTCCTCACCTAAACCCAAAAAATCTCGAATTAAAGGGTTTGAACAAAGCTCAAATCGCCGAGGCAAAACTCTACATTGAAGGTGCACAGACAATGGAAGGCGCTCCATATTTAAAAGAAGAGCACACTGCAATTTTTGACTGCGCGAATAAGTGCGGAAACGGCTCAAGATATATCGCTCCAATGGGTCATGTGAAGATGATGGGCGCAACACAGCCTTTCCTTTCCGGCGCGATTTCCAAAACAGTAAACCTTCCAAAGGAATCAACTTACGAAGATATCAAAAAAACCTACTTGGAATCTTGGAAACTTGGTCTAAAAGCCATCGCGCTTTACAGAGACGGTAGCAAACACTCTCAACCACTTTCAAACAAGAGCAGTTCAAAAGCCGGCGAAGTTGCAGCGTTACCGGAAGGCGCAATCCTTCGAGGAAACAAAGTTGCCTTACCTGCAAAGAGAAACGGTCTAACAATTGAAACAAGCATCGGTGGTCAGAAAATCTACCTTCGAACAGGAGAATATAATGACGGAACACTCGGGGAAATCTTCATTGATTCCTTCAAAGAAGGTGCGTCTTATAGAAGCCTTGTAAACTGTTTCGCGGTCGCAGTTTCCATCGGTCTACAATACGGAGTACCTCTGGAAAAATATGTGGATTCCTTCACATTCACTCGCTTCGACCCCAGCGGATTCACAAGTCACCCAAATATCAGAACTTGCACTTCTATTGTTGATTTCATATTCCGAGTTCTTGGAATGGAATACTTGGGAAGAACCGATTTTGTTCATGTTCAACCTGAAACAACTCAAATCGCAGAAAATGCTATCGGCGGAAAAATTAAAGAAGCGATGATGAATGAAGCGGTTGCGTCTATGCCGGAAGTAGCGGAATCGGCAAGCAACTCGGCGGCAAATCAACTTTCAAGCATGATGGGCGACGCACCCGCCTGCACAACTTGCGGCCACATCACGGTTAGAAACGCCTCTTGTTACAAATGTTTGAACTGTGGTTCAAGCATGGGATGTAGTTAGGTCACCGAAGGTGAGCATTAGGCATGCAGAGCCGCAAAATAAAAAATACCCCTTGCTCCACGCTGGGGTATTTTACTTGATGTTTAATAAAAAAATGGTATAAGTGTCACCTAATCAAATCCGATGAAACTCAAACTTCCACTTATAATAGGCCTTGCCGCTCCAGTCCTTATTTCAGCAGCGCCTTCGGAAGAAACTACTCCAGTTTCAAGTCCGGTTGATCAAAATATCGCGAAGGTTAGACAGTGCATGGAGAAACATGTTCAAGGAAGAGAAATTGAAATTAATGGTAAAAAGTACACAATGAGGGAGCTGGATATTCAATATCAATTAACTGAAATTGATGAGAACGGTTTTGACACTTTTGATGGCAAATGGATTTACATGCATGGTGAAACTACCGAAGACAGTATTCTAGGTTTAGATGA
>CAYTWD010000034.1:0-7565 GCA_964441065.1 uncultured Candidatus Peribacteria bacterium | reverse complement strand
ACACCTGCACAAGTTGGGAGAGGTTTTTCCCGAAGCGAAAGGCCGAACCGCATATGCTGTGTTATGTGCTGTATACAAGAGCAAAGCCACCGATTAGGTGGCTTTATACTTTGAGAATTTATTTGTTCTCCTCCTTACCAAGTGCTTTTGAGGTAAGTCGATGTAGAGCTTCAAGTCTTTCTTTCATGAAGTCATTCCATGTCATAAATTCTGGTTGACGATTTCTAAGTAGATCGAGTAACTTCTCAGCTTCTCCTTGAAGCTCTTCTAGATCAATACCTTCTCTTTGTTCTGGGGCGCCGCCCACTTCTGGTGAACCCATAGTACTTGTGGTTAGTAGATAAAAATTGAATTTATGGTTTAATTGCACAGGGAGGGGTGGTGAAAGTAAAGGAGGAGAACGAATATAATAATTCTCAAAATATTAAAAACCGAAGGTTTTTGGCTTTTGTATATGGCGCCTAACGTCCGCGTGTATGCGATGTGCTAAATTTGTCTTTCCTTATTGTTTGAATACTCTTGTTGCGCTTGCTTGCGCTGTTGGCATAATAAGGATGTATTCGAGGTTTACACTTTTGGGTCTAGAGAGGGCAAAAACAATCGTGTCAGCGATGTCTTCTGCATATAGTGGAGTGTAGCCTTTATATACAGAGTCAACTATTGATTTATCACCCTTGAAGCGCACGGTAGAAAACTCAGTGTCTACAGCTCCAGGAGCAATATCAGTAACTCGAACACCTGTTTCAAGTAGATCGATTCGAAGTGACTTGCTGATCATTTTCACAAATGCTTTTGAACCGCAATAAACTGAGCCTCCTTCGTATGCCTCAATGCCCGCGACTGAACTTATGTTAACGATGTGACCTTTTGTGCGTTTCAAATGAGGTATGGCAAGTTGTGCGACTCTCGTGAAGGCTTTGACGTTAATGTCGATCATCTGATTAAAGTCTTCCCAATCGTAATCCTCGAAGGAGGCTTTGCCGAGTGCAAGACCAGCGTTGTTAATAAGAGTATCAACAGTTTTATCCTCGATTTGCTTGAAAAAATCCTCAATGTTTTTGACCTCACTGAGATCTACTTGATAAATCAATACTTCAACTGAGTGCGCTTCTTCCAGTTCTGATTTGATTTGTTCAAGTTTATCTTTTCTTCGAGCTAGGAGTATGAGGTTTTTGCCCTCTTTTGCCAAAGCAGTGGCGCAAGCGCGACCTATTCCTGAGCTGGCTCCCGTGATTATTGTAAACGCAGTATCTTTCATGTTTTTGTATTCAAACAATTATAAATGTAGACAAATTTAGCATTTCACACAACGTTCCGGCATAAGCGATGTCTGCCAGTGATATAATATCTTGCCGCCGCACAGGCGGCAAATCACTGACAAATATGGGCGGAGCGGAACGCAGTGGAGCATAGCCGCTTATGCCGTGTTATGTGCTGTAATTAAATGTATGAGCGCAGCGAGTTTTATTTGGGCAATTTTGCGAAACTACTTGCTGTCTATGACTCAATTAGTTAATATACAAAACCTGTAAAGTGTTGCTATGAATGAAAATTTACAAATGCCAGATCATGGCTTGAGCCTCGGTGAAGATATGGCTGTGGCGTTACAGGCTGCGCAAAAAGCAGGCTTAATTGTGAGAGAAGGTTATGGGCGACTTCATCAAATTGAAGAAAAGGGAGTTGGCGATTTAGTGAGTCGAGTTGATACTGATTGCGACTCTGCTATCCAAAGTGTGTTGAATGAGGCGCGACCGAATGATGATCTTCTTTCCGAAGAGCTTTCATCCGATACTCGTGATACCGGACAACGACTTTGGATTGTTGACCCATTGGATGCGACGGCTGCATTTTTATTTCACGTTGGAGAAAATATCACCTCTGTAATGGTTGCTTTAAGGGAGCGCCTTGAAACTCAGCTAAGTGTCATTTTATTCCCGATGACTGGGGAATACTTTTATGCTCAGAAGGGCAGAGGAGCATTCAAAAATGGAGAGCGACTAACAACTGATGGAGTTACTCTAGACTTGAGAAAAGCATGGGTTGATATGAATCATTATGGTGATGAAAAATATCAGACTCCTGCTTTTGCGCAGCTCGACCGAAGACTTCGTTCCACAGAAGGCGCTAGGCTAGTGACAAGGTTAGTTCCACATTCAGGTATTGTTACTAAGATAATGGAGCAGCGACAAAGAATTGCTGCAGTTGTGCACGATAACAATCCTCAAAAAGTTAAACAAGCTCCGTGGGATATAATTCCTGCACAGTTATTATTGGAAGAAGCGGGCGGAGTCATGACCAACCTGCAGAATGAAAGAATTGATCCATTTAGACCCGAGGTAATTGTCGCTGCGGGAAATAGAGAAATAGCCACAGCCATAACAAGATTGGCAGCATAGTTTTGAGCAAAATTGCCCAAATAAAACTTTCCTGCGTAGCAGAAAAGACATTTAATTATGGCACATAACGTCCGCGCATATGCAAAGTTGTTGTGCGGTACAATTTAGCGCGGAGCGCTTAGCCGCGCAACAATTTGGGTGAGCGACTGAAAGGAGCGAGCTGCATATGCGCTGTTAAGTGATGTATTTTCAAAATCATTCAACTTTTTTATGAGCGGGCTTCACGAACTTTGTTATTAAGACAAAAATTCCATAAAAGATTGCAGCCCAGAATATCGTGTTTAGAATTATAGAAAATTCCCATACCCATGAGATGCTGTTGCAAGCAGGCCGTGAAACCGTCCCATGAAAGCCCATAACACAATCTGAATAAGTTCTAAATGGAAATCCAGACATACCAATAACCTGCTTGCCATTGTTGGTGGCATCAAACTCTATTTGTGCTGGATATTCTGTTTGATTGATCCTGAAATAACTAAGATCTGTCGTGAATACGAAAAGTGAAGCCCGCGTCATTATAGCTATAAGTGATCCTATTATTAGACTGACGATTAGTGTTTTTTTGTTCATGTGATTTTGAAAATATTCCACTTAACTCCATCTTGTGCGAACTTACAACCTGATGGAGTGGAATGCAAGGTTTTGTTCAGGACTTATTCAGGACGGGGTGATTATAGTACTGGTGTAATTTAATTGGAAGTATGCACAAGATGGAACATGTGGGGATACAAGAACTGGTGCGGGAATTGAAGTTGCGGAATTATAGTTATAGAACGATTGAGGCGTATAAAGATCAGGTTTGGGCTTACTTTTTGTACTGTGGGGCGGATTGGAGAAATGGTGACAAAAAGAAAATTGAGGATTTTATTTTAAAGAGACGGGAAGAAGGATTGTCGCCGCAAACCATAAATTTGGGGGTTCAGGCGCTTCAATTTTTTTATAGAAATGTGCAAAATCAGCATTTTGAGAAAATTAAAGCCTTGAAAAAGCGGCAAAAATTGCCGGCGGTTTTGAGTAAAAATGAGATTTTTAAGATTTTAAGGATGATTGAAAATTCAAAACACAGACTGATTTTGGCTTTGAGTTATGGGGCGGGTCTTCGAGTAAGTGAAGTATTGAAACTTAGAATATGTGATTTGAATTTTGAAGAGGGTGTTGTGAAAATTCGTAATGGTAAAGGTGGAAAAGACAGGTTGAGTTTGCTTCCGGAAAGCTTGAGATTTGAATTGAAAGAAATGTGCGCGGGGCGTGGTGAAAGTCGTTATCTTTTTGAGAGTATTAGAACCGGCAAATTGACCACAAGAACTGCTCAGAAAATTTTCGGGGTGGCTTTGGAAAAAAGTGGTCTGAGGAAAGAAGCAACTTTTCACAGTTTAAGGCATAGTTTCGCGACTCATTTGCTTGAGAATGGTGTGGACTTGAGGTGCATTCAGGAACTTTTGGGACACAGCAATATAAAAACAACCGAAAGGTACACGCATGTTTCAAAAATGCTGATCCAGAAAATTAAGAGTCCACTTTGATTTCATTCAATAAATACAAAGTCCCCTCCGGTCCCCTGAGTTTTTTTCCGTGGGAGTTGTAAACCGGAAGCGGGAAAATGTTGGGGGTTTGATTGCCGACTGAAAAGGCAGTGCCGTATTTGCCGGAAAGCATTTCGGCGTCGTTTTTACCCGGTTCGGGCATGTCACCAACAACTAGAAAATCTCGGAGAGGAATTTTTAAATGCTCGGAAAGTTTTTTGATGGCCTTCCCTTTTCCACTTTCATTTGGAATTATTATTGTTCCAATTCCGGAGTCTTCAACTGAAAAATGATCCGCGATTCCCTCTTTTTTGAGAATGCGACGTGTTGAAGCCGCAAGAAAACGTGAAAGGCTTTTTATAACCGGCGGGAAAATATAAAAAATCGCGGGGTAATATATTACTATGCTGTGTTTGCGGGCTGAAACCAAAATTTTCCAGGGAAGTTTTTTGTTGAGCAGGTGTGTGAGTTCATCAACGGTAATTATTTTATCGGGCCAAGAAATGTCAAAAAGTAGAGTGTATTTTTGTTTTTTGCAATCGTAAGAATGAGTTGCTCCGCCGTTTTCTGAAATCACAAAAAAGTTGTGAGCGTGCTGTGAACAGATTGTTGTGACTTTCAGTTTGATGTGTTCAATATCTCGGCCGGAACAAATCATGAAAGGAATTTTGCCGGCAACCTCGCCTAATTTTAGGAGTAATTTATTGGGAATACTTGTGTGCGCTAATTTCGTTAGGGTGCCGTCAATGTCAAAAGCCGCGGCTTTGAATTTGTGATTTATCGCCTTGTGGTAGGCTTTTTCCTGTTCGGTCGAATTAAATTTCATAATTTTTTCAGCTCGCTGAGCGCGATAAGTGCTTCAATTGGAGTTAGATCATTTATATCAATTCCTTTCAATCTTTCCAAGACAGGATGTCTTTCCGCGATGTATTTTCCCGTAAAAAGTCCCATTTGATTTTCAGGGATCTTTTTGGGTTGTGATTGGATTTTTTCCGCTTCCAAATCAGTTAAAATTTCAGCGGATCGATCAATCACCGCTGTTGGAACTCCGGCAAGTTTCGCGACTTCAATTCCATAACTTTTATCAATTCCGCCTTCAATTATTTTATGTAAAAAAAGCACGCCTTTTTCTGATTCTTTAACGTCAACACAGTAATTTTTTGCCTTCGGCAAGTTTTGAACGACGTTTATAAGCTCGTGATAATGAGTCGCGAAAAGCGTGAATGCGCCGATTTTGTCGTGAAGAAATTCCAGAATTGACCAAGCAATACTGAGGCCGTCGTATGTGCTGGTTCCTCGCCCGATTTCGTCAAGAATAATAAGACTTTTTGCCGTTGCATGATTTAAAATGTAAGCGGATTCTTGCATTTCAACCATGAAAGTGGACTGGCCGCGTACAAGATTATCGCTGGCTCCAACGCGAGTAAAAATTCTGTCGAACAGCGGCAGACTTGCCGCTTTGGCCGGAACAAAAGAACCGATTTGATTTAGCAATGCGATTAGCGCAATTTGGCGAAGATAAGTAGATTTTCCGCTCATGTTTGGACCGGTAATCAATTTCAATTCAGTCTCATTTTTTTTGAAATTTGCATCATTTGGAACGAAAGAATTTTCAAAAGTTATGCTTTCCACAACTGGATGTCGGCCATCTTTTACCAACATTTGCGCATCCGCAAAAGTGGGTTTAACGTAGTCGCGTTTTATCGCTGTGATTGCGAAAGAAAGTAGCGCGTCTAGCTCTGCGATTATCTGAGCGTCTTGTTTAATTTCCTTGATATATTCGAGCGTTTGGCTTTTCAAATCCTGAAAAATTTCATATTCCAATTTGAAAGATTTTTCTTCAGCACTGAGAACTTTTTCTTCGTATTCTTTTAATTCGGGCGTGATGAAACGTTCCGCATTCGCGAGGGTTTGTTTGCGAATATAATGCTCGGGAACTTTTTCCAAATGCACGCGGCTGATTTCTATGTAATAACCAAAAACTCGATTGTAAGAAACTTTCAAAGAGTTGATTTTTGTGAACTCAATTTCTTTTTGTTCGATTTCTTTTAGCGCGGTTTTTCCGGCTCGCATAAGATGCCGCAAGGCATCCAATTCGGAATTGTATCCGTCTTTGATTATGTCGCCTTCGGTAGTTTTTATTCCCGGTTCTTCAGAAATTGAAGAGGCGATTGTTTGACAAAGTTTTTCAAGCTGAAGCAAATCTTTTGCGAGTGAAATTAATTGCGAAGAAGTTGCGGTGGAAAAAACTTGCTGAATTTTTGGAATTTGTGAGAGTGAATTTCCAAGCGAAAGTAAATCGCGGGCGTTCGCGGAACTTGAAGAAAGTCTGCCGAGAATTCTTTCAATGTCTGAAAGACCGAGCAAAATATCTTTGAATTTATTTCGCAGATTTTCGTCTGAAATAAAATTTTCAACCGCGTCGTGTCTACTCTGAATCGGCTCTTTGTGAATGAGAGGCCTGAGTAGCCATTTCCTCAACATTCTGCCTCCCATTGAAGAAATTGTATTATCAATCACGCTGAGCAAACTTCCCTCTTCGTCCTTGTTGCGCATAGTGGAAAAAAGTTCGAGATTTCTGATTGTGCCTTCGTCCAAATACATCCAATTATTTCTGTGGTAGGCGTGAATTCTGTCGATATGCTTTGCCTCGTCTTTTTGAGTTTCCTGAATGTAACGCATCAAAATTCCGGCGGCTTCAATTGCAAAAGGCCAAGCGGAAACTCCAAATCCTTCAAGACTTTTCACGTGAAAAGAATCGAGTAGAAATTTATAAGCGTCTTCATAAAGCGAGATTTGTGAAATTGTCGCGTCTGAAATTGAAATGGCGAGTGTGCGGAGTGAAGGATCGTCGTATTGATCTCTTTCCAAAATAATTTCCGCCGGATTGATTCGTAGTATTTCATTGCGCAGTGCTTCGGCTCCACTTAATTCGGCGGCTTGAAATTCACCCGTGCTGACATCACAAAATGCAATTCCAAAATAATCTTTTTTCGCATAAATTGAAAGGATGTATCGGTTTGATTTTTGATCTAAAACTTGATCGAGAATCGCGGTTCCTGGAGTAATAATTTTAACAATTTTTCTTTTCACAATTCCCGGAAGAGCCGGATCTGAAATCTGCTCGCAAATCGCAACTTTTTTGCCGGCTTTAACCAATTTCGCGATGTAATTTTCAGCCGCGTGATAAGGAATTCCACACATTGGAACCGCGCTTTCATCTTTATTGCGAGCGGTTAAAGTGATGTCTAAAATTTTTGAGGCTTCGTGCGCGTCTTGACCAAACATTTCATAAAAATCTCCGAGTCTGAAGAAAAGAATCGCGTCTTTAGCCTCGGCTTTAATCTCCTGATACTGCTCCATCATGGGCGTTAATTTCGCCATAATTTTTTGGGGTTCAATCGAAACCATTTTAAACAAAATTTGGCTTTTTGCTACATTTAACTTAAAGTATGGCTCGCCAGTTTAAAAAATGTATGCGCTTTCGTAGTTCAATGGATAGAACGACCCTCTCCTAAGGGGTAAATACAGGTTCGATTCCTGTCGAAGGCACCACACTCACCGCTGGTGAGTTTTTCCGATTTTTGTAGTCTTGTTAAGATTGCAGCAATTCGGATCACATTTTAGTGAGAAAAGGACTAAGGTT
>CAYTWD010000033.1:0-7970 GCA_964441065.1 uncultured Candidatus Peribacteria bacterium | reverse complement strand
TTAAAAACTCCTATCCAATCAATGAAGTGTTTCCAAGCTATTGACTAGAAAACGGTGCCGATTACAACAACTTATTCTGTTTCAATCCTAAATCATTTTCACTGGTAACAACTTTCTTTCCACTTTTTTCTTCAATCTCCTTTCTGGTATTGCCTGCAATTCCACCACCATCTTTAGCGTCACGTTTTAAGGCTGGAAAACCTTCCGATTCCCTATCCTGATGAAGTTTAGTGGTTGTCGCTTCGGCAAGCATTGTCAAAATTAATTCCAAATTACTCATATTATCTCTCAGGCTTTGCTTTTTAAGATTTTTGAATTTCTTATATTCTTTAACATTTTTCCCAGACCATGCTTTTGTAATTTCATCCGTCAAAATGGCGAATTCTTCACCATCTTTGGCACCTCTCTCTTTCGATTCGTCTGTTAGCTCTTTTCTGACCTCAATAGTTTTTAGCCTCTGATTAATCCAATCCTTTGAATAACCTTTCTGCAAATAAGTTTTCATCGCACGATCAATTGTAAGCTCAGGATCTTCAGTTTCTTCAATTCGCTCATAGCCAACTTTCGCAAGCCAAAGTTTAAAAGGTTCAGCTTTTGGACTCGGAATAGACTGAACCAAACGAAGAAGTGTCTCTGTATCAGCAACATCCGTGAGATATTTTTTCCCGTCTGAGGCCATTAATTTCAGTCGTACGATTTTATCGTACGACTGGCTTCCTTCAGTCTGTAATTTGATTTTCAGATCACTCCAATATCGTTTAGGTACGCTGGACTCAGTCAAAACCGCAATAACATCAACCACTGAAAAATACCAAAGCTCTTTTTCGGAATCCCAGTGCCTTCGCACATTTTTTTGATTGAATATGATTACTGAATTTTCTTTTTTCATAAATGAAGGTAATTTTCTTTATACACCACGCAAAAATTCGGTCAACAAAATACCGCAAGAATTCAGCTTTAATTCAGGACTTTTTTCCAAAAATATGTCGCTACAACTTCGCCCTCTTCAATCTAAGCGAATTTAAGACTACCGAAATTGAGGAAAATGCCATCGCGGCAGACGCAATTATTGGGTTCAACAAGCCAAGCGCCGCCAAAGGAATCGCGGCAATATTATAGAAAAAAGCCCAGAACAAATTTTGCTGAATTATCTTAAAACTCATTCGAGAAAGATTAATCGCTTCCACAACTTTCAAAGGATTGCCCTTCAGCAAAACAATATTTCCGGCTTCAATCGCGATGTCGGTTCCCGTTCCCATGGCAATTCCAAAATCAGACTGCACAAGTGCCGGCGCGTCATTAATTCCATCTCCCACAAAGGCAACTTTTCCTTCCTTTTGTAGTGTCTTCACAATCTTGGCTTTATCGGTCGGTAAAACTCGCGCAAAAACTCTCTTAATTCCAAGCTCTTTCGCAATCACATCCGCTGTCGCTTGGTTGTCACCGGTTATCATAACGGTTTCAATACCAAGTCTTTGCAATTTTTTTAAACCTTCCTTTGAATCAGGTTTTAAAGTATCCGCAATCGCAATAACGGCAATTTGCTTATGATCTTCCATTAAAACAACAACGGTTTTTGCTTCTTTTTCAAAACATGAAACAACAGAATTTTCAACATCACTTCTACCGATAAAATATTTCTTTCCATCGATTTTCCCCTCGACTCCCTTGCCTTCAATATTTTTAAACTCTTCAACTTCCATCAATTTTAAAGCGCGTTTTTCAGCCTCTTTCACAATCGCAGTTCCCAGCGGATGTTCCGAATTTTTCTCAAGACTCGCCGCAATACCCAAAGCTCGCTCCTCATCTTCAGAAACAATATTTGTTAAAACAGGTTTCCCTTCAGTCAAAGTTCCGGTCTTATCAAAAACCACAAAATCGATCTCCTTTCCCCTCTCCAAAGATTCGCCATTTTTAATCAGAATTCCCTGTGAAGCGCCATAACCCGTTCCAACCATAATCGCAGTGGGAGTTGCCAAACCAAGCGCACAAGGGCAAGCAATAACCAAAACCGCAACCGCATAAATAAAAGCCGTTGTAAAACTTCCACTAACAAAAACCCAAGCCACAAAAGTTCCAATTGCTATTAAAATTACTACCGGAACAAAAATTCCGGAGATTTTATCCGCGAGTTTTTGGATTGGCGCCTTATTCACTTGCGCCTCACTAACAACTTTTACGATTTGCGCGAGCACGGTATCTTTTCCAACCTTCCCCGCTTTCATCTGAAAAACTCCATTAATATTAATCGTCGCTCCAAAAACCTCATCGTTAATTTTCTTATCAACAGGCATACTTTCACCAGTCAACATTGATTCATCCACGCTAGAAGCGCCCTTCACCAAAGTCCCGTCAACCGGAATTTTTTCACCGGGCTTCACCAACAAAATATCTCCAACTTTCAATTCCTCAACAGCAATTTCACGCTCTTCTCCATCAACAATTAATCTCGCTGTCTTCGCCCCCAACTTCAAAAGTTTTTCTATCGCCGAACTTGCTTCTCCTCGGCTTTTAGCCTCAAAAAATCTTCCCAGCAAAATTAGAGCCGTAATCAAAGAGGCGGTTTCAAAATAAACATCTCCACCATTCCACATCGCCCAAAAACTGTAAAAAAGCGCGGCCAAAGTTCCCATTGAAATCAGTGTGTTCATATCTGCGGAGAAGCGAATTGCACCTTTCAACATTATCAAATGAAATTCTCTACCGATTATCAGAACCGTTACGCTCGCCAAAACCGCTTGAATCCAAATACTGTAAGGCAAATCCATTCCAAACATAGCCAAAATAAAATTGGGCACCGCTAGTGTTAGCGCAAAAATCATCTTATTTCTGGCGTAATTCAAATCACCATGATCATGTTCGTGTCCCTCATGCTCCATCACGACTTTGTATCCGTTTTTTTCAATAACGTGATGCATTTCATGTTCTGAAACTCCATCGTGTTCAACAGTCGCCGTTTGCATTGCATAATTTACCGAAGCATCTTTAACTCCGGAGAGTTTTTTTAGACTTTGCTCATTCTTATAAGCGCAACTCGCGCAGTGCATTCCCGAAATTTTAAAACTTGTTTTCATGGTATTACGTTAAATGAACCGCTGGTCATTCCCATACTGCAAGTGAATGGTATCGTACCAACTTTTTGAGGAGTAAATTCTATAGTTTTTTCTCCCGATAAGTATTCCAAAATATTCAAAGAAGGAACACTTAATGAAGAACCGCAACCTCTAGCACCGCTGGAATCTATATTCCAAACAACCGGTACTCCCGCCTTCACAGTAATATTGGCGGGGTAATACTCAAGCCCTACAATCTTCATATTTACAATCTGCTTTCCATCCACAATTTCAACGTTTGAAGAAACTTGTACCGGCAAAGAAAAATCTATTCCAAGTAAACGGAAGCCCGCAGTAGCACTCAAAATCCCTAATAAAACAACCAAAACTCCGGCAATTTTCAAGAAATATTTCAAACCCTCACCTTTAATGAAACTCGTAACTGTTCCCAGCGAAAGCAAAACGGGCAGCGTTCCTAAAGAAAAAGCCAGCATTGTCAAAGCTCCTAGTTCAACACTGCCTTTACTTAAAACATATAGCTGAAGTGCCTGTGTGAATCCACACGGGAGAAAGAAAGTTGCCGCTCCCAAAAAAAACGGCGCCGACCAATGCTTCGAGTCTTTTGCGGAATCAATTTTATGCGCCAAAAACGTTGGCATCTTCGGCATAAAATATCTTGTCCAAGAAAAAATTTTCAATAATTGGAATCCCAAAATGATCATGACAAAACTTACAACAACTGTTATCCAACCGGTTACGGTTGATGAAAAATTCAAAAAAGAACCAAGATAAGCAATCAATCCGCCAAAAAAAGTATAAGAGATTATTCTACCTAAATTAAAATAAATATGCGGTTTAAATTTTTTAGCCGCGCTCAAATTTTGATGCATCTCATCATACTTAGCCGCGACGGCAATCAACAAACCACCTGTCACCGCCAAACAAGTTGAAAGTGAGGCAATAATTCCCATAGAGAAAATAAATACCAAACTCATTTCAGACTTAATTCCATAATTCGCCGGCAAAAAATTGAATCTTTTCAAAAGTAAATATGCCAAAATAAAAATAATAAAAATTGTCACGGTTTGCGCGTAATCCTCAAAAGTATTGGATGGATCCAAGCTATCTCCTTCCAAGCTATCTCCTTCCAAACTATAATTATGCTTTTTCAAAACTTCTTCAAACTCACTCATTTCAGGAACACGAGAACAAAAAATCTTAGCTTTGCCGCTCGCGTGATTCACATTCACTTTTTCAACTCCGGGAATCTTTTTAAATTCTTTCTCAATTAAAAACTCGCAACTCGCGCAATGCATCCCGTGAATCTTTAATTTTAAAATTTCGAATTTGCCATTGTCAGACATATAAGTAAATGATATAAAATACCTGCACCTATGGTATAGGTATTAAAACTTAATGTCAAACGAATGATCGAACCATATAAAAAGAAAGCACTGATCGCGGTGAAGAAAACCGCAAGTCTCTCGAATAAAATTCAAAAAATGATCGATGACGACGAATACTGCATGGACATTCTTCAACAAATAAAATCTGCTCAAGGTTTGCTTAATTCAGCCTTTGAATTAACTCTCGAGAGCCACTTGGAAACCTGTGGGAAGCACGCTTTCGCATCCGACAAAAAATCGGAGCACAAAAAAATGATTGATGAAATAATGCGCGCTTTCAAAGCGAAGAAATAATAGTATAATGTGCGCACCTAACCACCCATTATGACAATTTCGCTTCTAGTACTTTCAATTCTTCCACTTCAAATTTGGATGATGCTTTTCCCTGAAAAAGCAAAAAAAACAATGACAACGATGATACAAGAAGATAATCTTTTTTACTGTGCGGTCTTCGACATGTTTACGGCTCTTATTATACTCAGTTTTGCAGGTTTAAATTTTGAATTGAAATGGGAAAACACTCTTAGCTTTATTGGTCTTGTAACATTTCTTGACGGATTACTTATACTTTTCTTACCAAACACAGCAAAAAGTATCGCTAAATTTAAAATGAAATCTTTTCAAGCAGCAATTTTCTTCTCAATACTTGTTGATGTCGCACTTATTTACGTTGATACAAAACTTATATGAAATATCTTGCTGTAATAGTAATTATCGGTCTCGTACTTTCCATATTCGCTCCATTGCTGTATAGTGCTTAGCCTATGAGCAAAACAACAATAACTGCCGACATGCTGATTGCGGATGTAATAAAAAAAATCCCGCAAGCGGCAGAAATAATGACTTCTTACGGCCTACATTGCACTTCATGTAGTGTAAACGCCTTCGAACCAATTAAAGACGGAGCGATGGGTCACGGAATGAGTGAAGAAACTGCGGATGAAATGCTTGCTGAAATCAATAAAATCGCCGCGACAATAGTTCGTCGCGCACCTGATGACGGCATTTATTTGACCGAAACCGCGGCAAAGAAAATCAAGGAATTTGCGACCGCCGAAAACAAAACCGGCTGGGGTTTAAAAATAACCGCTGATTGTAGCGGAAATTATGCAATGGACTTTCAAGAAAAAGCCGTAAAAGGAGACAAAAAATTCGAATTCCACGGAGTTGAAATTTACCTTGATAAAAAATCACTAAAAAATCTACTCGGCGCTGAAATCGACTTCCTTGAAACTCAATTTGGTAGCGGCTTCAAAATCGACAATCCTAATGAAAATAAATCCGGATGCGGGTCTGGCGGCTGCGGTTGCGGTGGTCACAGTAGCGAAGCTACTGCTAGCACTAAGAAAAGTTGCTCCTGCAAATGAAAGTAATTCTAATTGATCACGACGACTCCTTCACACACATTCTCGCCCAATACGTGGCGGAAATAACAGGTGAAATGCCGCTTATTTTAAATCACAAAAAAACTTCCCTCAGTGCTCTAAAAAAACACAATCCAACTCACATAATTCTTTCTCCCGGTCCCGGAAATCCCACAAAAAGGAAAGACTTTGCTATCGGCGAGCTAATCTTAAAAAACTTCGACTTACCAATTTTGGGAGTTTGCCTCGGTCACCAAGGAATTTGTGCTTATTTCGGTGCGGAAATCACAAAAACCACACCGATGCACGGAAAACGTTCTCAAATCACCCACAACAAAAAGGGTCTTTTCAAAAACATTCCCTCACCTTTTGAGGCAATGCGTTACCACTCGCTAATCACAGAAAATTTACCTGACGTACTCGAAGCCACCGCCTTCGCCGGTAAAGAAATTATGGCGATTCAACACAAAACTCGCCCGATCTTCGGAGTTCAATTCCATCCCGAATCAATCGGAACGGAACACGGAATGAAAATTATTGAGAATTTTTTTAAGCTTGATTAACAGCTTTAAGTAGATATATCAATTATTATCATAAACAGCTTCATCAATTTTTTCCGAAAGCATAGGATCAACATCCCACGAATAAGTTGGTAAATCTGCAAGTCTTTTTTTTGTTTTATTCTCTTTTTCCAATTCTCGAGACATCACCTCTCTGATCCAGCCTGCAATTTGTAATTTCATATAGTAGTATTTTAACTATAACAGGATGATACAACAATGTTCACAAAAACAATAGCGCTGGATTGACTAAATCTCTATTTTATGTTATTTTAGTGCAGTAAAAATTATGAATAAAACTATTAAGGAATTACTGGGAATAGTAGAAGTAGATGAAAAAATACTTCCTGCTAGTAACAAAGATTTAGCTTTTGTCCAAGTTCAAAATGAGTTTGATAAAAGCGGATTAAAAAGGGCTACAAGTGAGATTTTTCATCCAAATGCAATAACTTTTGAAGTAAAAGAGGATCCGGATACTTCAAATCTACCCTTGGCTAGAAGTTTACATGGATACGAAGAACTTACTCCAAATCTAAAATATAGGGCGGATTCCGCAAGAAAAATACTTGCAATCGCAGATACAATCGTTGATCTTTCGACCTTAGACAAAAGCTTACCGGTTCTGGATTTTGGATGTGGAGATGGCGGCTCCGCTATTTACCTTAACGGTATTGGTTTTAAAGTGATCGCGGTAGATAAATCTACAAGTATCAATTCCTTAAAAGCACATGAATCAGATTCTTTACAGATTGTTAACGGTAATGGCATTAAATTGATGCAAGAGATGGAACCGGGTTCAATATCTATGGCAACAGCTTTCATGATTGGGCCTGATATACTCGGCACACTCGTTGAACCATTTATTAGAGAATCACTAAGAATAGTTAAACCAGGTGGAATTGTTTTGATGCAAAGTGACAGGATTACATTAGAAACTGCCGTTAAAACACTTGAGAAAATGGGAATTGAATATGAGAAAAAAGACTCATGTATTTTGCTCAAAGCATAAAAAGTCTGCACGTGCAGACACCCTCTGGGTACTTCGCCTGTTAAACTATTTAAACTCAACTTTAAATCCATCCAATTCCAAAGAGGGAAGAACTCCTCTCTCAAAAGAAGACACACCAAAGTCATCTGCGGCATCTTTTTTTCTACCAACTGGAGTTTCGTTATCTCTATTTACAGTCATAACATTCCCCACGTAGGAAAAATCTAAGCCACAATCTCTTATCATTTCATATAACTCTAAAACATAACCATCAACTTCCAAATTTGAAGAATCTATTGTACATTTGTGCCAATCTTTAGGTGGGATGATCTCACCGCGATTTGTATATTCAAAATCCATGCAAATATTCAAGCACCAAACCTATATTTTGTCAAACAGACAACAAAAAATCCCAAGTATTCAATAGCGTTTTCAGCATCAGACAAGAGCTTGCGCTATTGTTGGCTGGGTTTGTATCGCTGGTGTCGGACGAGATAGAGGCAGTTGCAAACAGCGCCCTGGCAAGACCAACCGCGGTACACGATTCGGCATTGACACTGCTCGATTGGGCACTATGAAGCGCTTTGCCGACAGCGGTG
>CAYTWD010000032.1:0-8116 GCA_964441065.1 uncultured Candidatus Peribacteria bacterium | reverse complement strand
CGAACTTCCACATCATCGGCCAAAAAGCCGCCGTGGAATTGGGTTTTCCGTGGGCCGCCGCGACCGAAAAATCGCGATTTACTGTTTGGAGCGGGTGAGGGGAATCGAACCCCTCTCAACAGCTTGGAAGGCTGTGGTAATAGCCAATATACGACACCCGCTTGATTGCGAAGAGCATAGTATTCAATAATTGCGATCTTTTCAAGACGATTTCAAAAGTCTACAATCAAAATATGAAAGTCGAGGTTTTTTCAGACGGCAGTTGTCTCGGGAATCCCGGCCCGGGAGGTTGGGCGGCTTTGGTGCGCTCCGGAAAAACCGCTTACCGAATTCAAGGCGGCGAACCTTATACAACAAATAATCGCATGGAAATTTTGGCGTCGATTTGGGGAATTAAAACTGCGATGGCGGAATTCCCCGGTCACAGCGAAATTTCAGTGACAACTGATTCGGCATTGCTCGTGAATACAATGACAAAAAACTGGAAAAAGAAGAAAAATCAGGATCTTTGGATGCAACTTTTGAGTCTGATTGACGGCCACAAAGTGACTTGGCATTGGGTTCGCGGCCACAATGGTCACAAAGAAAATGAAGACTGCGATCAGCGCGCCAACGCCGAAGCCATGAAAAACGAAAAAATCTTCAGAAAAAAGGGAGGAATGATGGCATTTAAAGGGAACGAGAATACTTTATTTTAACTATAAATGTGCTATAATGCTTGCGATGAGACCGGTGGACAGTGCTACTAAAAAGGACCTCATAAGGGTCCTTTTTAAGTGTCCGGTGGTAGGGATGAGAGGAATCGAACCTCTATCCACCAGCTGATGAGACCGGTGGAGACAACCATGTGCCACCCCCACATGCCGAACAAACTAAAACTAAACTTGAAAGCTGAATAAGTCCTGAAATATTCCTACAATAATCGCAACACACTTTACAAAATAGCTAAATTACATTATAATATGAAGGTATTTAATTTGACTCATTATGACACCGGACTCCAACTCACGCCTAGACGATTTATACAAAGATTTACCAGAACCCGCTCAAGCTAAATTGAAAGAATACGGCTTTGACAGCACTCTTGCGGATTCAGTTTTAACAGATGCCGCAAGATGTCTTGTTGAAGATCCTGCCGAAATGGATAAAATCTTAGAAGGACTTCAGCCTATTTTCAGATTAGCTCTTAAAACAAGGTTGAGAGTTTTTGCTCAAGCACCTCAAGTTTTGGAAGTTGAGGGTGATGTTATTACGCCAGAGATTAGAGAGAAAATTGTAAAATTGTTGTTAAGTTTATATGATCTTAAAGATATCAAGAGATTTCTTTCGTATGGACCTGATGGGGATATGTTAATCGCTAGATTACCTGATGGCTCATTTGTTGAGGATGTTGCAAATTATATTGTTTCTGAATATGCAAAAAGAAGTTTATTAAGCAAAGAAGAGTTTTGATCTAGACTATGGGCAGGTGAGTGGCACAAAAAAAGACCTACAGTTGAAGCCGTAAAAGCACTCGTGATGAAGCAATAAGCTTATTACAAAAGCGCATTCAACATATCTTCAACGTCGTCTTTTGGGCGAGCTCCTGTGAATTTGTTTACAACTTCGCCGTTTTTTAGAAGAACGAAAGTTGGAATGCTCTGAACACCGTACATTTGAGGTGTTTCAGGGTTTGCATCAACGTCAACTTTCCCGATTTTCACTTTTCCTTCAAATTGTTTTGCAAGATCGTCAACTATCGGTGCCATTTGTTTGCAAGGTCCGCACCATTCCGCGTAAAAATCGACCATGACTGGAATTGAAGATTCCAGCACCTCTTTTTTAAAATCTTTATCTGTAAAATGTTGTGCCATTTGCTTTTCTTTTTAATAAATAAGTGAGATTATTCTAGCAGTCGAGCATGGCTTGAGCAAATTCATAAATAATGTTATAATTAAGGGATGAAAAAATTGCTATTAGTTCCAATTCTGTTGCTGGGCTTCTGGAGTACTCCTGCTCATTCGGAAAAATTGAATGTGTCGGACACGGTTACTCTGCCATCCGCTTTAACGGCAAGTGCCACAATAATGGCACCATATTACGACAATAATGACACTTTTATTTCAAAAGTTTATCAGTCAAAATTCCCTTTCCAGCTTTTAGGTTTAACCTGGAATCGCGATTTGCCTGAAGGGACCGCCGCGGATTTAACAATCAGATTCCAGTCGCAAGACGGAACTTGGAGTGATTGGCAACACATTGAAGAAGATCAGGATGGAGCAAAAGACAATTCAGGCCTTCATTCTTACATAATCACGGATAGTAGCGTCGCTTTTCAGTATAAGGCGCTTTTGAATACCTCAAACAAATATTACACGCCCAAGTTGGCAAATTTCACTTTTGATTATGTGAACGGAGGTCAGCTTTCGGTTTACAACAAACTTTCAAAACTTATTTTTGATTCCGGAACAACTATTGTTTCAAGAACTTCTTGGGGTGCTGATGAAAGTTTACGCGTGTCAAAAGCTTCAACAAATTCAGTCGCACTTTCAACTGAAGATGCTGATAAAGATGACTCAACGGTTGAAACCGATCCGGATATGGCAATTGTAAAAACGGTAGAAACTGACGCGAACGGAAACAAACTTTTGTGGCCACTCGAGTATCCAAAAAAAGTTAAAAAAATTATTATTCACCACACTGCAACATCAAAAATAGACGATCCTGAAACTTCGCTCAGAGCAATTTATTATTATCACGCGGTTTCTCGAGGTTGGGGAGACATTGGTTACAATTATATTGTTGATCAAAACGGTAAAGTTTATGAAGGAAGATACGGCGGCGACGGAGTTGTGGCGGGACATGCTTACGGTTACAACACGGGTTCAATTGGAATCGCGCTTTTAGGAAATTTCCAAACAACTGAAATTCCCGGGCCAATGATGAAATCTCTAACAGGTTTGATTTATGAAAAAGCTGAGTTGAATAATATTGATCCTGATGCCAGCGGCCTTTTCCGAGGCAATGTTTTACCAAATATAATGGGTCATCGTGATGTTGGAAAAACTGCTTGTCCCGGTGAATACACTTATGATTACATTCCAGAAATCAAGAAAATTCTGGGCGATGCACTTGATGCGCGAAGGCACACAAATTTTGATAGCGAATATTCTTATGAGGAAGTTGGAAATAGGGAATTGCTAACCTTAGATTCTCAGAGCTCGGCTCAAGTCACAATTAAATTGAAAAATACCGGAACCGCGACTTGGAACTCCTCAACTTACTTAAAGGCGGGAAATTCTTCCGATGTCGTTTCACTTGGAAAAGCCATGATGAATGAAAGCTCGGTGAAACCCGGAGAAACCGGAACTTTCACTTTAAGCCTTTCTTCGTCACTAAATGGTGGACTCGTGAATTTCGATATCACGCCAGTGTTCAACGGTAGCAAAAAAGTTATGAATTATCTTGATTTGGCCGCATTTGTTTCCAAACCACTGCTGAAATTCGACATCTCAAGCGCAAAAGCCGACAGCACAATATTGAAACCAAATTCAAGTTCAAAGGTTGTTGTAAAATTGAAAAATACCGGAACTCTTACTTGGAAAAACACAGGCGAAAACAAAATCAAATTAAAGCAAACCGGATCGTCTTCTTTGAATTCAAACACAAGCCTCGCGACTTTAAAAGAAAGCACCGTGAAAACGGGAGAAACGGGAACTTTTGAATTTACAATTTCAACGCCAAAAACAGGAGGAAAGTATTCACTCTACTACGCGCCCGAAATGGAAAATTCAAACGCGATTGTGAGCTCATCCGGAACACTAACAGTCACAGTAACTTCCACAACTTCTGACGCGGATATAAGTGAAACTTCAACAGATCTAACCTTTAAAACCGGCGAGAAAAAATCTTTCTGGCTGAAGATCACAAACTACAGCGACACAACTTGGAAATCATCCGGAACAAATAAATTGAGCCTCGGTTTAACAAAAAATTCATCAATTACAACGAGCGAACCGAAACTTGCAGTTACATCTTTGGCACCGGGAAAAACTTCAAAAGTTAATTTCACAATTACAGCCCCAAATAGAACCGGCACTTATACGATTTATGTTCGTCCTCGAGTTGATGGGAAAAATGTCATGCAGTCTGCTTACACTTTCAAAATTACAGTAACAGGCTCTACAGATTCGGTAGACACAACTGCTTACACTGCGAATTACACAAAATCCTTCCGTGTAAAACTGACTCCGGATTCGGAAATCGTTCCAATTTTAACTTCCACGTCGGATTTCTCGGTTTACGACAACACAACTTTGCTTAAAACATTTACCGCAAACAGTCGAGTTCGTGTGACTCAAAACGGAGAAAAATTTGCAGTTTCTTCAGGTTCATATTCTTGGACAGCGACGGGTCCCGTTCGTTTCACTCCAAAAACGGACGGCGTGATGCAAATTGTCACAATGGAACAAAGACCGGCTTGGAATACTGAACTCAACGACAATCTTTTCCGCGGGACAGTCGAAGTTCGAAATGTAGACAGCGAACTCACGCTTATAAATGAACTTGCTCTTGAAGATTACATGAAGGGAATCGGAGAAGTTTCAAACGGCGATCCAACCGAGAAAATTAAAACAATGATGGTGATTGCCAGAACTTACGCGACTTATTATTTGACCGAAGCCGAGAAATTTCCGGGCAAACCGTATAATTTGGATGACGATCCAAACAGCTCGCAAAAATATTTGGGATACGGCTATGAAAGCAGATCTCCAAATGTTTCAGCGGCCGCACTCGCAACAGCGGGCGAAGTTGTAACTTACAACGGGAAAACAGTAATTACACCTTATTTCACTTCAACAGACGGTACGGCGACCAAATCAGCAGAATCCGTTTGGGGCTGGACAAACACACCTTGGCTGGTTTCAGTTTCAGACGCGTCTTGCACAACTTCAACAAGTTTCCAAGGACACGGAGTCGGTCTATCCGGTTGTGGAGCAACTGCAATGGCAAATTCCGGCAAGACATTTGAGGATATTATCCGCTATTATTACAAAGGCGTTGATATCCAAAAAATATGATTTTAGCAATTAACACGGCTCAAAAAGTACATGAACTTGCGCTAATCGGTAGCGGCAAAATTTTAATGGAAAAATCTTGGTCTGATTCAAAAGACGACGTTGAAAAACTCACGCCAACTTTAAAAGCAATGCTCGCCGAACTCGGAGTCGACAAATCACAAATCGATTCAATTTTAGTTGTTAGCGGTCCCGGATCTTTCACTTCGCTTCGCACCGGAGTCGCCTTCGCAAACGCGCTTGCATCAGCGCTTCCGGCCAAACTTTACGCGATTGATACTTTTGAGCTTTTACGCAGAAAAGCCGCAATCGACTCTGTTCTAGTTATTTTAAACGCGGGTGGATTGGATGTTGCTGTTCGACATGAAAAGGAAACGGAAGTTGGCGCGCTAAGCACGTTACTCCACAAATTTCCGCATGAAAAATTCTCAGTGGTTTCTGAATGCACGGAAACACAAGAAGAAGAATTAAACGGAATTTGCATTGAAAAAAAGTGGAAACAAATTAAAGGCCACGAATTGCAGACTTTGGGCGAAACAGTTCTCACTTTCGACTTCGAAAATCTCAAGCCGCTCAAAGTTGTTGAACCAATTTATATGAAAGGTCCGGTCATAACAAAATCCGCTAACAAATGGAAACAATGAGTTTATACGTGGTTTCAACTCCAATCGGTAATCTTGAAGACATCACTTTTCGAGCTGTGCGCGTCTTGAAAGAAGTCGATTTAATTCTTTGCGAAGACACTCGCACTTCACGAGTGTTTTTAGATAAATACGAAATCAAAACGCCAACCTCAAGTTTCCATTCTTACACCAGCGCGGCAAAAGCCGCGGCATTGATTAGAGAACTGGAGTCCGGCAAAAATTTCGCCATGATTTCCGATGCCGGAACTCCCGGCATTTCCGACCCCGCATTTGTTCTGATAAACGCCGCAGTCAAAGCCGGAATAGAGGTTATCCCGCTTCCCGGAGCCAGCGCACTTTTGGCGGCCCTCGCAGGCTCGGGTCTCCCCATGGACAAATTTCTCTACCTCGGTTTCGTTCCCGCAAAAAAAGGCCGAGTCACACTTTTTGAATCTCTTCGTGACGAAGAACGCACGGTTGTTTTATACGAATCACCTCACCGAATCCTTAAAACTCTTTCCCAAATGCTCGACGCCCTCGGCCCCGACCGCGTAATCGTCGTCGCCCGCGAACTCACAAAAATCCACGAAACTTTCCACCGCGGCACACTCTCTCAAATCTCCGCCAACTTCACAAAAACCCCGCCAAAAGGCGAAATGGTTGTGTTGGTGGCACCTAAGAATTTTGAATTCTAGCTTGTAGATCCTTTCTATTTGCAATAAAACACCTATTTGATACAATCCATTTGAAGAGACTTTCGGCCCGGGGTTTATATACCACACATAGCGGAAGGTCTTTTTCATTTATCGTGTGGAAAAACAGATAGAAACCACTTATGTTTAGTATTTTTATCTTCTTTTATTTGAACATAAAAAATACTTTCATCAGCCAACATTCCTGTGAATCTATGTAGTATTTCAGACTTTTTATTTGGATTTATTTTTGATTCAGGCTCAAATCGACAATTAATAATTAACTCTATTGCTGACGCAAAGTACTTTGTTCTTCTTAATCTATCTCTCTGATTTTGTTTTGAGAATAAATGAGTCCAAAATAAATCTAAGAATATTTTTTCATTATTAAAATAAGCAGATCTCACATAAGGTTTCCTCTTACTTTTTCGTTTTATGTTTTGATAAATTATAAACGCCTTCTTTCGTACTTCGTGAAAGTCTGTACCAGCAATTCTTCCAACTTTTGTTCTATAAATTTTCATAAACAAAAGACTAGCACAAACAAATCACAATAGTCCTGAATAAAACCTGAAATTTTTTACATGAATTGTGCTAAACTTTATTCATGACAATCTCGAACTTTCTTGGTTTACTTTCAGGCGTGACTGCGCTTCTTGCCTATGCTTTTTACCTTAAACAAGCAATAAAAGGTCAGTCCACACCAAACCCATCATCTTGGGCGATTTGGTTTTTGGCGGGTATAATCAACACTTTCACCTATTTTTCAGTAGTAAATGGAAATATTTGGCAAAGCCTTTTTGTTGTTGCAATAACTTTTTCAATTTTAATTGTTTTAGTTTACTCCTTATTTAAAGGAAAATTTACTAAAATTACCAATCTTGAAGTAGTAATTTTTCTAATGGCGATCGCAATTGGAATTTTTTGGCAAATCACTTCAAATGACAGAATTTCAAATCTTCTCCTCCAAAGTATTTATGTAATTTCATATATACCCACAATAATTGGAATCACTTCCGGTAGAGCAAAAGAAAATTATAACTCTTGGCTTATTGCGGTAATTGCATATTTTTTCACAACTTTATCTCTAATCACAAATTACCCCGGTGATTGGATTTCATTTATCAGCCCGATTTTAAATGGAATGCTTGGGAACGGATTAATCGTTTACCTCATACTTCGTCGTCGCTTTAGATAAGTCGAGAATAAGGATTTTTGAAAACTACCATTCATATCAAAATATAAAAATTAAACTTGACAAATCTATAAAAGGGGGTACAATTACAACTTAAATTAAAATTGTACAATATGAAAAATAATCTAAGTCTAAGCATTTTTGGCGGGATAGCTATATTGGGTTCAGGTTGCAATCCAGAACCTAATGATAAATCTACTCAGAACAAAATTTGTCAAAAAGAAGTTACTCAACTTTTAGATTCTGCAAGAGTGGATTTTGCACCTGAAGTTAATATCGCAGGGCGTATTTGTGATAGCCAAAAAAGTTTAGAAAAAGTTTTGGATATAAAAAATATGCCAGAAGATAAATGTAGAGAATCAGTTGTAGAAACAATGGGATCAGTTATCAAAAGTGACTTAGATGATATAAAGAATAGAATTTGCCATGGAAGTCATAATCAGCCAATTCTTAAGGTTGATTATGATGGAGACGAGCATACTGGTGAAGATGACTGTGATGATACAAATAAGAACGTCTACAAAGATGCTACTGAACTATGTGACGGTA
>CAYTWD010000031.1:0-8507 GCA_964441065.1 uncultured Candidatus Peribacteria bacterium | reverse complement strand
GCGTCTTCACCAAGTTTTCCCTTTGAAAGTGAAATTATTATGATTTTATTTTGATCAAAAAGTGTGTCGAAGTTGAGTTTTCCTCGAGGCTGACCAAAGATGTTTCTTAGTGTTGGGGAAGTGAGAAGTGGACCGACTTTATTTAAAATTGGCGCGATATGTTCCTGCCGAGTTTTTGCGTCGAGATTTAGAAATTCATTTTGCCAGAATCGATTTAGTTCAATATCTTTTATGTCGGCAATTTTTCTGAGACAAAATTCTTTTTCGGTTAGCATGCGAGGAAGATCTAACAAACTGGTGTTCTTATTTAAGAGAAGCGTGAGAATTGAGTTTCTCAAAATATATTCAAGACGCGGACCCCAACTTCCTTTCGCGAGCATTTGAAAAATTTCGGTTGTCGCGGAAGCTTTCAAACTTGGATTTTCATCTTCCAAAAGTTCAAGCGGATTAATCGCTAACGGATAATCAATGTTTGAAGGATCGAGAATTACCAAATCTTTAAGGCGTTCCGATGGAATCATTTTTATCGCATCTTCAGCCAAGTCACCGTGTGGATCTAAAACTACAATCGCGTGATTATTTTTCAAATCTCGTTCAAGAATCGCCAGAATCGTGCTGGACTTTCCCATTCCTGTTTTACCAAGAATATATAGATGACGCTTTCTGTCTTCTTCATTCATGTTGAGAGGATCTCCGGGAGGAGCGCGGAGGTAAGCAGTGCTTTCGGAATGTAAAATTGAGGCACAGTTTTTTGTATCGGGCATCGATAAAAGACTCGCGAGTTCTTCAGCGCTGAGAATAATTTTCGAAGCTTTTTTTGTGACTTTCAATCCGTTCAAATAGGGGAGAGTAAAGCCGTTAAGAAATTCGGAAAAATCGTGTGACATTTCAATTTTGATCTCAAAAAGTGGTCTCGAAAGTTTATCAAGAATTGCCGAAAGAGGATCTTCTCTTTCATGAATGCTTTCAGTTTTTTCCTCGGGGCCGTGTTTCTGTTGCGCGATTTGACTTAGTAGAAGTCTTAAAATCGGACCGAAAAATCTACGCAATTTAAATTTAAACCAACCCTGAGACTCCCATTGATCAAGATGTCTTTCAGCTTTGAAGTGAGCTTTTTTACATTTTTTTAGAGCTTTTTCTCGAGTTTTATCTTTTATTGCTTTGAAGGAAATTTTGAAACAAGCATTTTCAGTTTTTGCGATTTTGGAGATTAGCAAGTCAGTCGGGAAAATTCTTTCTTTATTTATTCTGTCTTCAAACTGACTGAAACGTTTGATTGGAAGGAGTGTGCCTTTTAATTGTTTTGCGAAGTATAAAGATTTAACGAATTGAGCCGGTTTTTTTACTGAGCGTGAACCTAAGAAAGTCTCCTCCAAATTTTCACTACTCAAAATTTGAACATTTTGTGAGTTGTTTTGAAATCCAATCCACATCTCTTTTTTCGATTTTTGACAGGTGTGAAGCCAGTGTTCGAAATCTCTGGGATGATATTCTCTGGTTTGAGCGAGTTTTAAAATAAACATACACGCACTTTAGTGCGCTGTTTGGAATGCGACCATTTTATTTTGGCATTTCCAGGTTCAAAATCTGTTGTCAGAGCTATGACAACAGTTCTTCCGGTAAAATTAAAACTAATTTCTCCGCGGCGATTTTTGAAATTACTTCGGGTTTTGTAATTTTGATTTCATTTATTGCGATGAGATTTGCTTTTATTTTTAGAGCTTCTCGTAGTCCGTCTTCAAGAGTTGTGAAATGTTCTCCGAGTTCTTTTTGTTCAATCAAACCCATGAAAGATTTTGCGGGATATTTTATGCTACGTTCCAGCGAAACAGCAGTTTCAGTTCTATGTTGGCTGAAGTATTTTAAGATTGAAGCGTATAGTGCTTGATCATGAATTGTGAGAATTCCGCGATTTGCAGAAAGCCATTTTTCAATTGAAGCGAAGGCTTTGTGACCTGTTAAATCGTTCCAAAGCGCTTTTAATCTTTGAGCGAGAAAAATTTTGCCGTCCTGATTTTCTTGCAAACTTAAAATAAATCGCTCGCCGTTGTATTCGTGAGAAATTTCCAATCCATTTTCAAGATTTTCTACAATATTTTCACCCAGAAATTCTTTCAGGCTTGGCAAAATGTCATTTGTTTCCCCGTCTTCAATTATTTTCCACTGATTTTTTACCAAAATTCGCGGATAATTTCCACTTGGGCAAATTAGTAAATCGGCTTCATATTGGCCGAGAGTTCTAAGCAATTTTGGCAGATTCGCCGACATGTTCAAGTATTTCGTTAAGGATTTTTTTTGCTTCTTCCAAGCTTGAAATGTGCACAACGCGTGCTCTATATTCGCTTGCGCCGTCAAAACCGCGAATCGCTTGAACGAAGTTTTTTCTCATCTCAACAATACCTCTATTTTCGCCTTTCGTTTCAACAGAAAGTTCGCAGTGTTTAATTAAATAAGGAAGTTTTTCAGCAAATGTTTTTGGGGAAGTGTATTCGCCGCCGTAAAATGCCGCTCCAATTTCCGCCATAATCCAGGGATTACTCATTGTGGCTCTTCCAACCATCACGCCATCAAGGTTTTTCAGTTTTGTTACAGCGTCTTCAACACTGAGCACATCTCCGTTTCCGATAACCGGAATTTTTAGATTTTTTTTGACTTCGTAAATCGCGCTCCAATCGGATTTTCCCAGATACATTTGCTTTGCGGTTCGGCCGTGAATAGTTAACAATTCAGCGCCGGCAGCCTCCAGACTTTTGCAAAATTCAATAAACCACTCGAGTTCCAATTTACTAATTCCAATTCTTGTTTTTACGGAAACGGGAAGCGAAGTTCCTTTTACTGTCGCGGCGACAATTTCTGCGGCTCTGAATGGATTTTTTAGAAGGGAAGAGCCGTGATCGCTGGAAACCACTTTTTTTGCAGGGCAACCCATGTTGATGTCTATCGCGTCGGCTCCCATCTCCTCAATTTTTTTTGCGGCTTCGGTAAAATGAGCCAACTTTTTTCCGAAAATTTGCGCGATTATCGGGCGTTCTTCATTCGGATTGAAGTCGAGTTGTTTTAAAGTTTTTTTGCTCGAATAAACAATTCCGTCTACGCTTGTGAATTCGGTAAAACAGATTGTACGTGGTTCTATACTTTTAATTAACTGACGATAAGCAGAATCTGTGTATCCGGCCATCGGTGCCAAAGCAAGAATAGGTTTTTTGCAATTTTTCCAGGAGAATTTACTCATCGCTTAACTTTTACTTTCGTTGTTTCTTCGGGTTCTGTTCCTTTACCATCTCCGGAAATTAAATGCACATTTTCAAAACTTAAATCCCGATATTCGGGGTGCTCGCTTATATTCGCGCCTCTGCTCCAGGGGTAAGCGAAGCCTTTACTGTCTTCAAAAATGGCGGAAACAATATACTGAGTATTTGAATCATAAACCGCGTAAATATATCCAAAACTTTTTCCACTTTTATCTTTGCGACCTTGTTTTGGATCTGTGGGAATTGTTCCCAACTCTGTTTTCAAAACCTCGTCAATTTGAGATACCGCCGGGTATCTGCCGTTTTCAGCTTTATATTTTTCCAAAACCGCGCCGATCGCGCTTAAATCTTTTACTCTTTTCTCGTTTTGCGCCAGATATTCTTTTGCTCCTTGTGGCTTATTTTGATCTGCCACGTCGTTTATTATTTCAGTATTTTGTTTATTTGAAAGACTCCAAATAATTCCGCTTCCAAGCATAATAACCAAAACTGCGGGAATCATCATTGCCAAAAGGTGAACAAGTTTCTCCTTTTTCAAGGCTTCAACTCTTGTGGAAGGCAAATTGTTTTCAGGACTTGCAGGAGCAACCTGAAGACTTGCAATAAGCGGATCTGATGAAGGAACTTTTTCCACAGGCGTAATAACAGGTGGAGGTGTAGTATTATTTGTCTCTGGTTTCGACTCCACTTCAATTGGTTCTACCGGAGCGGCACCCATTTTCGCCTCTGTTGCTTTTCTCATCAAGGCCAAAGCCCTTTGATTTGAGGGTTCCAATTCCAAAATTTCTTTGCAACCCTGAATTACATTTTCAAAATTTCCGGCATTTAGCCAAGATTGAATCTGATTTAAGGCCTGTGTGATTGTGATTTCTTTGTCGTCCATAATAAGCTTAAACTTGCGCGAAGCTTATCTTATTTTCTAGAAACTATCAACCTCACTGTAATTTCGCCCGCCCATATGAGGGATAAGTGCTTCAATCGTTGCCCAAGTTGAGTTTGGATCTTCAGAAGCGATTACAGAAACTTCGTCGCCCACATTTCCTTTGTAATAAGTTACAGACGCCAACAAAACTTTATAGGTTTTTTCAGGCGTGAGAACTTTAAATTGACCGTCTTCTTTAATTAAAGTTCCCTTCACATTTTTGCGTTTTGCAGGTTCAATTTGTTTGTATAGGAAAGTTCCGTTCGGCATCACGGTTAGTTTTAATTTATCGCCCTCAAGGAGTTTTGACTTGCTCGCGTAATTTGCAGGAACCGGATACATTTTTCCGTTCGGGCCGTACATGCATTGTCCGTCAAAAATTCCTTCCACAATCTGCATATCTCCTTCTTCGTGCGCGTCAAGTTCTACCGGAGCGCTAACAGGAGATCTATTCGGGACAAGTTTTTCCAAAATCTGCTTTGCCGATTTCAAATTAGCCTCCGCAGTTTCCACCATTCGTAGCGCTTTTTCGATTTGCGTGTTGTCTGTCATAGTTTGTTTTTATATTGCTTGGCTTAGTTTAGCACGATTTTTGCTTGTGAGGAAGTGAAATTTTTGTGTGTTTTTAGTGAAACGCGAGTACACACTCACCTAGAGAAAAGTAAAGTTGAAATGCAGATTTTAACCTGTTGTATGTGAGTTTTGGTGATATAATTTTCTTAATCTAACCCACGCAAAAATGAATAACAAAGAATTGCTAGAGATGGCCGTGATGTACGGCAGAAACGCCCTTGAGTGGAGGAAGAAGTTTATTGGTTTGCTTCCTGAGATAAACAAAAGAGAGTTATATAAAGAGAAAAACTGCTCTTCTATCTTCGAGTTCGCTGCTAAGTTCGGAGGACTTAGTAAAGAGCAGGTTCAATTAGCATTACATTTGGAAGAGAGATTTGAAAGTCTACCAAAACTCCACGAACTACTTGTGAAAGGAGAGGAGAGTATAAATAAACTTGCTCGAGTAGTTTCAATAGCAACTCCAGAAAATGAAGTTGAACTTGTAAAAGCAGTTACAAACTTAACAAACAGAGCACTGGAAACTTTCGTTCGAGATGAAAAGTTTACAGGTCTGCACGTGCAGACGCTAACCTTAAATGATGAAGTTAAATTCAGACTCGCAGGACTACAAGAAAAAGGAATAGATGTTAATGAACTCATTCTTTCCGCGCTTAACAAACGTGAGGGGGAAATTGAAGCTGAAAAATCTGAACCAGTTCTTCATGCAACTTCCCGAGCAATTCCAGTAAAAATCAAAAGATTAATTAAAAAGGAGTTCGGCACCAAATGCTCCATTTCCACCTGTAAAAAACCCTCAGTCCACATTCACCACACCCAAACCTTCGCGCTATCGCACAGACACAACCCAAATTATCTTGCGCCACTCTGCAAAGAACACCACACGATTGCTCACTCAATTAACATGAATGTTAGCAAATTCAGAACAAACTCTTATATCCGATCAAACCCATAATCCACCAACTTAGTGGGGAGAGAATGTTGTTTACTGCATGGACTAAAACACCTGGCCATATACTTTTTGTTCGGATTGTGAGCCAAGCAAATAATGGTCCGAGAAATAATCCCGCATAGAGAACTTGATAGATTGAGGCTGTGTACGAATATAGTGGAAAATTTTTCAAATGCCATATTCCGAAAAGAAAACTGCTTAGTAATATCGCTGATCTTTTTTTATAAATTGAAAGTAGGCCGCCTAAAATGAACCCTCTAAAAATTATTTCCTCATAAAATGCTGCGAAAATACTTGGAAAAGGTTCAGATTTGCCAAACCAAAATGTGGTCGCAACTAAAGCAAAATAGGCAACAATCAACAAAACTATCTGCAGATTTTGACTTAGCCGGCCAATTTTCCGCAGCTTGAATAATTCCATCATTCTTTAAGCTTATAAATCACCTTTTCGCCGTCGTGGCCGGAAATTCGGAGATCGATGTAACTTATTGGGCTTTCGTAAATGCTCAATTTGGTCATGGCTTTTTTCATTTTTGACATCTGCAGTTCGATGTCTTGAGTCATGTCGAGCCAAACATAAAAATCAAGTTCGGTTAGAAAATGCAGTTCGCGCGCTCGTTTCAAGTAATTTACTTCTTTGATTTGCAGGTCAAATTTTCCTTCAAAACTTGTTTTTGCGTCGAGAATTTCTTTCAAGTTTTCAGCGGGAATTATTTCAGCGTTAACCTTGGGGCCATCCGTTGTGTCACCTTCTTTTATTTCCAAATCGGTTCCGGTGACATCCATCACGATTGTTGGAAGGTTTACATTACTCGTTCCAATCAGAGCAACATAACCGAGTTCATTTACAATATATAATTTGCCTGAACCGTCAGGTTGATCAATGCGCACATTCGCAACCAGCGGGTAAGTTTCAATTTTCGCCACTACAGTGTGCGGCAAGACTCTGTATATCCCGAGTGTTTTTAAATAGCCCAGATTTTCAGCGAGCTTTTTTTCGTGTTCACTTGGGTCGAACATAAGAATGTTTCCACCGAGATAAGCTTGCAGATAGTCGTTTATGATTTTTTGTTCCTCCACGGTTTCTTCGCCGCCTTGAATGTCAATTTTTTGGATTGTGAAAAAATTCGTAAAAAATATTAAATAAATTCCTGCGCCAATCGCAAAAAAAGCCGAGAAAATTTTAAAATAACGAAGCAATTTTCCTCCTGTTTCGCCGAATCGTCGATTTTTTGGAGACCTATCCGGACTTTTTTGGAAAAAGCTTGTTTTAGGAACAAACGCTTTTCTTTTTGCAATTCTGGGATTTTTATAACTCTGAAAACCCGGGTTTAGAGTTCTTCTGCGGCGTTTAAAATAAGAAAAAAGTCCCATGTTTGAACTTTAGCGTTTGGAGGAAGTGCTGGCAAGAACTCACAACTTTGTTGTGACTGCTAATCGTTACCTTTTGCTAACGCAGCCTTAAGATTATCCTGTAAAGCTACCGCAGTTGCCTTTAAATTAGCCTTATTTTTTCTCTTCCACTGCCTAGATTTTGGTCTCCAAGCTGGTGCGTCTGTTAATCCGTGTGTGTGACTGTTTGCGTTTACCATGTTATTTTTTTGCGGTTGCACCTGTTGCAACCTAATGCGCTCGTCTTCGTGAGCCTCTATGCCTGTGGATTGTAGGGATTAAGACCTAAGTAGTCAAGCTAATCGCAAGAACCCAAATCTACAGATTGCTCATAAATGCCGCCGTTTGGAGTTAATCCAACCAACTTCTTTTTCATCAGACAGGTTTGAATATCTCCTTTGAAACTTGGAAGTGCTGTTACCGTTGGCAAAAATATATTGAGTCCGGCCTGATTAACAATAAAGGGCATCTCAACTGAATCTGTTTGTGCAATTACGATACCCTTGACTTCACCTTTTAGATCTAAAATTGGCGAACCTGATAAACCGTGATCCCAACATAAGGGTTTTTTAGGTAAAGCCGACACAGTTCCGGAAAGATATTTATCTGAGATTGGGTTATCTTCTAAGGTTATAAACCCACTAGCTTCCATAATTGTCCATGCGCGGTCTTTTGGGTGACCTATTGCAAAACTTGCGTCTAATTCTGATGAATCACTACCATCCGAAAGTTCTAAGGCGTCCACTCGTGCGTTTTTTGGTAATTGTAAAGCTGCAGCATCAATTTTATCTCCCCGAGTTTCAAATTTTGCCTGAGTATAATGAACTTTTGATAGATTAGCTGCAGGCCAAGCCACATTCACGCTGTCACCTCTAGCTAAATTTTTTGTACAATGTGCCGCAGTCACAATTTGCCCGCCGGGAATTACAGATCCAGAACAAAAAATATTGCCGTCCTTATCTAAAAGTAGAATTGAAGAATTGATCCAGTGAGATTGTAAATCGTCGATTCCCTCTGTTTGGTGTCCTTCACAACTGTAATCAGGTTTTATATTTCCAATTTCACAGATGGCGGCTGCATTTTGCAATGCCGCTTCGTAATCTTTTTGATAAGCGTCCATTTCGTATTCTCCTGATCTGATTACTCTATTTGCGACTGTATTGTAAACATGACTAAGTTCTCCATCTGCTCCTATATCGGATAATCTTTTTACGTCACTTACATTGAATCCGAGTAGTGATGAATTTTGTTTTCTTTCATCTAAACCTAGAATACTGTCTTCGGTAGTTTCACCAAGCATGTAAATCCATTTGCCATCAAAAGTGACAAACCCGTTCTCATCAAATTCTCTGAATTGATAGTGAATATCCAGCTCCCTCATGGTGTACTTTTTACCATTAATTTCAATTTCTCTTCCTTG
>CAYTWD010000030.1:0-8828 GCA_964441065.1 uncultured Candidatus Peribacteria bacterium | reverse complement strand
CGAGGCCGACGCCTTGAATTGCGTTGCCATCAGGAGTCAGCCATTCGGCGATTGTCAGTTTTAAAATTGAGCCGTCCCAGAATTGGTTGATTTGTTGAGCCGTTCCTTTGCCGAATGATTTTTTACCTATTAAAATTGCTCCATCGGATTCTTTAAGCGCTGCCGCCAAAATTTCAGAAGCCGATGCTGTATATTGATCTATTAAAACATACATTGGAATTCCCGCGTATTCGCCAACGCCGCTATTTTGAATTGCTTCTCTGAATGATCCGTAATCGAGCTGAACAATGATTTCATCATTTGGAATGAAATGTCCGGCAATTGAAATTGCGGAATTCAGATATCCGCCGGAATTACTTCTTAGATCAATAACAACGGCGCTTGGTTTTGCGACTTGTGAGGCGAGATCTTTTATGATGTTGCTAACATCTATATAACTCAAATCGTTGAAAAGATTTATGTCGATATACCAGACATCATCGAATAGAATTTCACCGGATTGCAAGGTTAGTTTTAAAGCTCTTCTTTCAACAGTAAAAGTGTAACTTTGATTTCCGCGACGGATTTTAAGTTTTACGCTTGTACCGGCCGGACCTTTTATTTTATTTACAATTTCGGCATAAGAAAGTGTTGCGATTTCTTCATCATTTACTTCTTCAATTTCGTCTCCGACCAGCATTCCGACTTCGCTTGCGTTTGTTCCAGAAACAAAATCAGTAACATAAACTTTTTTTGTAATTTCGTCTTGAATTAAGTATACTCCGATGCCCTCAAAATCGCCTGAAAGAATATTTACCAATTCTTCGGAACTATTTCCTGATAAAAATGTTGAGTAAGGATCATTTAAACTTGAAACCATACCTTTTATTGCGGCTTGATAAAGGGCTTCTTCATCAATGTGCTGGCCGTCTTTCAGATAAAAATTATTCAAGATTTTATCCCAAATACTTGCGAGGATATCTGATTTGTGAACGCCGGTAATTGTGTTTGTTTTACTACCACTTTCATTTGTATACCACTGGTCAAACTTGAAAAGAAGATCCGCAAATTCGCCTCGGGTGATTATTTTATAAGGTTCAAATTTCTTAGAAGTATTTCTTTCGATAATTCCCAAATCTATTGCTTTCTTGATAAAGGCAAAATATGGATGATCTGCTGGAACATCTTTGAAGAGATTTGCTTTTGTGTCACGAGTGAGTCTTGCGGCTGAAATCCCGTATATCTTGTATAAGTAATTTATTGCATCGACTTTGCTTAAGTTTGAGGAAGCAGCGAATATTTTTTCAGATTTATCAACAATTCCGTATTTCACAGCAAGTTCAGTATAACCCGCAAACCAATCATCTTTACTCACATCTTGGAATTGTGATCTTGGGCTTAAAGTAGTGGGCTCTTCTCCAAAAATTTTAAAAAGCATTTTGAAAAGCTCGGCTTTGTTGATTTTGTCGTCAGGTCTGAAATTATCTGCATTATCAGTAGCACCCTGAAGTTCGAGATAAGTAATAGAACTGAAATAGCTACTTGAAACGTTTACGTCAGAGTAAGACGCGGAGGCGACTTGGCCTGAAGCGAAGAATATTATACCTAAAATAATTAATTTTTCTTGAATTTTCATAGCTTTAGCATTTTCCTTGAAAAAATCCAAAAATCCATTTTTCTCTCTTTTAAAAAGCTCGAAAATCTGGTATAATATACAGATTGAATTATAAATAAAAATGAAAAAAGCGGAACTTGTAAATCTCGTGATTGTTGTGATGATTTCAAGCGTTTTATGTGTTTGGTCATTTTTGGCTTCCACTCAGGTAAAACCTGAGGAATCCGTATTTTCGCAAAGCGATAATTTTGTTTTTAACGGCTCACTAAAGTCCGATAAAATTGCTTACGTTGCTTTAAATAATCGAGATCGAGTAGAAATTATGCCTAATTCGGAAGTTAATGTGAGTTTTGATAAAGAAAAAAATCACTTTGATTTTGTTTTGAAAAAAGGTGAGATTATTTCAGCAACTTTGGCAGGGGATTTTGACGGGACCGTTTCAAACGGATTTGCAAAAGTCGATCTTAATAATGGTGTGACTTATGTGTCCGCTGATGCGGCTTCGTTCAAAGTTTACAGCGTTGAACACCCGGTTTTGTTGACTCTTTTGTTAGATTCAAAAGAATTAAACTCCTTTTATGTACCGAGTAATTACAGAACTGAAATTTTGAAATCGAAAATTGGAGCTTCAATTGGAAAATTGCGACTCACAAAACTCTTGAAAGAATTCCAGACTTTTGAATTTAAAGATAGCGAGTTCTCAAAATCAGTTCAGCGTGAATTGAATCAAATTAACGATGCTTACGACAAAGCGGGTAATGATTATTTGAGCAACTTAAATGCAAAAATTGATTTGGGCCCAGATCTTGAAGGAATTTCTTCGACTTTGAATTCTTATTCCGTTAAGGGGCGAAGATTCTTGACTTTTTTGCCTTTCGCTGAAGAAAAATTGCAGAAAAGTGAAAGAGATAATTATTTGAATTATGCGATTTCAAACGATTTATCTTCAAAATTTGATACGGCTCAGAGTTGGCTTCAAAAATGGCTGTCTTCAGGAGTATCTGATGAAGAAAAATCCAAAATTAATTCGGATATGTTTTTTGTTTTACCGGGAGATAGTCTTTATAATTTGAAAAGCGAAGTTGATGAAAATTCAATATATGGGAAGTTTAATGAAATGGAAAATCTCCTTGGAAAATCTGATAATGTTGATGCCTCTCAAACCTTTCAAGAATATAAAAAGTTGTTTGAGGAAAGCTTGGCTAATTCAACATTCACAGGTTCGGAAGGACTTTCGGAGTTGAGTAGGAGATATGTTCTGACTGAACTTCTTTTGAGAAGTAACTCCGTTTTTTACACTTCAGATTCCGTTAAACTTTTAAAAGAAATTGAAACTAAGATTTTGGCTTTGGCCGGTTCGTATCAAGATTTGGATGAAGAAAGACAAGCCTTTGTACAGAGCAAAATACGTTTTTTAGAGAACTTATTTAACTTTGTGAAACAGAGAAAAATTAATGTGGCCACGGGTACGGTTGTGGCGGAAGAACTTTTAAATGACGCGGATGACTATTTGAACTCAATCTCTGCGCAAGTTGCTGTGAAGTCTTATTTTAAATCAAAATTAAGTGATTACGACACTTCTTTGTCATTTATCTCTTCCCCTGAATTTTCATCTTATTCAAGTTTTGAAGAGGGCTTGTCGGCTTACATACAAAAAGTCGCGGATCTTGCTCAGTTGAATATGTACATCCAAAGTTTGAGAACGGGAGAAATTGAGGAAGAAAATGTTGTTACTTTGGAACAAGCCATGGCTGAAGTCGAGTCTGATCTTTCCGCGAATGGAATTCAATACGCAGAAATTCTTTCTTTAAAAGACACTGCAAACAGATTATTTGAAATTGTGGGAGGAAAAGTTTCCGGCAAAGATTTTCTTGGAAAATATGACAGAGAAACCAAGATTTTATATGATGTTTCTGTTGCTGATATAAAATTTTCTACGGGTTTAACACTTGAAAAATTCAGAGACGTTGTAAAAAATGTTACGGCTCCGGTGCCGTCTTCATCTTCAGACGAAGTAACAAATTTGGGAACTGTTTCAGGTTCAATAACGCAAGACGTGGCAATGACTTATGTGAAATCACAATTTGAGGCAGCAGGTTTAGATAGTTCAAAATTTACTTTTACTTTGGTGGATATTGAAAAAAATCTTTTCACATTTGAAGGCGTTGCAGGTAGAGAAAATATTTCAATTTCAGGGACCTATGATGGCAAGACAAATCAAGTCTCGGAAATTGTTTGGTACTTTGATGGAAGTCCAAAAACTTTGCCTAATCTGGATTTGAATTCTTTGGAAACGGCTTTGGAGGCGACATATTCTGCTTTGTCGAAAATCTAAGTGACATTAAAATTTGATTCTGCTAATATGCCGCAGGCAATTTTTTATAAAAAAATATGGCAGATCAACAGTATGGAGCGGCGCAAATTCAGGTCTTGGAGGGCTTGGCGGCAGTTAGAAAAAGACCCGGAATGTATATTGGTACAACAGATATTGCCGGACTTCACCACTTGATTTGGGAAGTCGTGGATAACTCGATAGATGAAGCCATGGCTGGTTTTTGTAAGAATATTGATATTAAAATTCATAAAGACGGTTCACTGAGCGTGGCCGATGACGGGCGTGGTATTCCGGTAGATAAAATGTCAAAAACAGGAAAATCCGCTTTGGAAACTGTGCTTACTGTTTTACACGCCGGAGGTAAATTTGGAGATGGTGGATACAAGGTTTCAGGGGGTCTTCACGGAGTGGGTGTGTCTGTAGTAAATGCTCTTTCCACAACTTTGAAGGCGGAAGTTTACAGAGACGGGAAGCACTACACACAGATCTATAAAAGAGGAGATCCGCAAACTGATTTGGAGACTGAGAAGGGAATTGAGGGCAAAACAGGAACAGTAATTACGTTTACTCCTGATCCAGAGATTTTCAATGAAACAAATTTTGTTTGGGAGACAGTAATTAACAGAATCAGACAACAGGCTTATCTAACGAAAGGAATTACAATTAAGGTTAGTGACGAGAGGGACGGTCAAAAAACAATGTTTTATTTCGAGGGTGGAATTAAATCTTACGTTCAGCATTTGAATCGAGATAGAGAAAGAATTGGGGATATTATTTACATATATAAAGAAGCACCAGAGGGAATCATTGAGATTTCAATGCAGTATACAAATACTTTCCAGGAGACAAGTTTTACTTTTGCGAACAATATTCACACAACTGAAGGTGGAATGCACTTGACGGGTTTTAGATCAGCATTAACTCGTGTGATTAACAATTACTCCAGAGCGAACGAACTTATTAAAGAAAAAGATGCAAACTTCAGTGCAGAAGATGTGCGTGAAGGTTTGACTTCTGTTATTTCAGTCAAATTGGGAAATCCACAGTTTGAAGGTCAAACTAAGAGTAAATTGGGTAATGCTGAGATGAGAACCGCGGTTGAAACCGTTTTTGGAGAACTTTTTGAGCAATATTTGGTTGAAAATCCGGTTGAAGCGAGAACAATAATTGGAAAATGTTCTTTGGCACAACGCGCACGTTTGGCTGCGAGAGCCGCGCGTGACACTGTAATCCGAAAAGGCGCTCTTGAAGGAATGACTCTGCCCGGAAAACTTGCGGATTGTTCAAGTAAAGAAGCGGCAATGTCTGAATTATACATTGTGGAGGGAGATTCTGCGGGAGGTAGCGCGAAACAGGGAAGGAATCGTGAATATCAGGCGGTTTTGCCACTTCGAGGTAAGATTTTGAACGTTGAACAAGCTCGACTTGATAAAATGCTTGCGAACAATGAAATTAAAAACCTTGTTATCGCTATGGGAACCGGAATTAGCGACAGTTTTAATGTCGAAAAATTGCGTTACCACAAGATTGTAATTATGACGGATGCCGACGTGGACGGAGCTCACATCAGAACACTTCTTTTGACTCTTTTCTTCAGATATTTCAGAGAACTTATTGAGGGAAATTACATCTACATTGCTCAACCTCCACTTTACAAACTGCAATCCGGAAAAGCTGTTCATTATGCTTACACTGATGAGCAGAGAGATACGGTTTTGGCTGAAAATAAGGGGAAAAACTTCTCAATTCAACGATATAAAGGTCTTGGGGAAATGAACCCGGAACAGCTTTGGGAAACCACAATGGATCCTGAAAGACGTACTATGCTTCGAGTGACAATTGATGATGCTGAAAAAGCGGATCGAACTTTTGACATTTTGATGGGTTCTGAAGTTGCTCCCCGTAAAAAATTCATTCAAACACACGCGAAACGAGTAAAAAACCTCGATATTTAGTTTTTCAGATTGCTTGCTTGACAAATAATAAGTTCAGGGTATTATTTTGACGATTTACCTTAACTACAAAAATATGAAATTATCTAATGGATTAATGCTGGCTACTGTTGTAGGAGCGGAAGCAACGGGATGCGCTGTGGATGGAGTTGGTTTGAACCCTGGAATTACTGCTGAGGAATGTTTCAATAACATCACTAATGGAAAAGTATCTTTGGCTAATCAGGAAGAAGTTGTTACTAATCCAAAGTCTAATGATGCTTATGCCGATTCTGATGGTGAGTTTCACGATACACTTAAACTTCAAAGAAAAGAATATTTAGATAGCTTGGTTGTGCTTGCGGCTATTGGAAATCTTGATGGTTCAAGCAGTACTTCTGAACTTGGAACAGCGACTACGGGAACTTTTGTTGAAGAGTTTGGTAATGGTTCAGTAAAAGGTGAAACAACAAATCTTAGGACGACTGTTGATTTTGGAGCTATTCCATCACTAGCAGAAACACAAATTGATATGCTAGTTACTAGCCCTGATTGTGAAGAACTTTACAGTGATGTTTTCCACTATGAAATTGAAGATCGCTCAGGTTCTGATGATGACAAACCTTTCTATATTGTTGAGGAAATGTAATTTTTGAAAAATTAAAAGACTCCTTAGGGGGTCTTTTTTTTGACTTCCAAAAGTGCACCCGGGTGCACTTCTTAACCTGCAAAATTGCGAGAGGATTTTTTGTACGATTACAGGAATATTTCAGGACTTATTCAGCTTTCGAGTTTAGCGTGAGAGTGTTTTATACATAACCCAAAAAAAATATGAAACACGCTCTAGCTCTATTTGCAGGTTTATCCGCATGTGGCATTGATAACAATGTTACAGTACAATCTCCGACTTATGAGGAGGAATTATGCGTCGATCAGCTCTCAGGAGAAGTAGTCTCTTATGAAAATTTTGATCCCTCTTCTTTTCCGCTCAATGTTCCTTCAATTGATGAAGTCGGAATGTTTACAGAGATTTTCGACGGATTCAGAAATGATATTTATGCAGTAATAAGCGTCAGAAACGTGGATAAAAGCTATTCGTTTTATGACACGGAAATTGCCAGCGCGATTGAAGATATAAACTTTGCGGGAACAAATATTGAATACGAAAATGGGGATTTTCAAGTTAAAGCCAATTTGGGTGAAGTGCCAGCTCTTTCCAATGTTGAAGCTGATGTTTTGATTACAGATGGAGACTGTAAAACTCTTTATGGACTTGCGGGCTATTTTTTCACTCCAAATGAGAATTCTTATGATGCTTCGCTTCAATACTATTTAGATGAAAATGGAGATTTGGTCTATCTGTAGCCATTTTTATTAACAGGTTAAAAACCTTGAAATCCGCATTAAAATATGGTATTATTAAGAGATTAGTAAATACATATGAATATCGAAATTGAATTCGACAACGGCGAAATGGAAATCGGACAATTTTCAGACTTAGTCTATCTTGTGAATAAGATTGGATCAGCTTGGAATCATGTTGAATACAGACTCGAAGCGCTTGATGGAGAGAAAGATACTTATGTTTTTATTGAGGATATTTTGAAGGAAGATGAATACGAATGCGGAATCGTTAGAAAAAAAGGAAAAAAGGCAATTGCGTTTTCACCTGCGGTTCATAAGATGATTATGTCGGCTTATGAACAATATGTTCATGATTTCGGCGCAATTAACTAAGCTTGACTTCAAGCCGTTTCGATTTATACTCAACAGGCTTTATTTAATAATGAAAAAGGAGGTTCAAGTCGAATATGAAGAAATCAAACTTTTACGTTAATCCGGATGACAAAGAGTCATCAGAAAAAAGAGTAAACCGTTTCAAGAAGTGGTTTACAAGAAGCCGTGTCGGTCAAATTGTTAAAGATTCTAGATACAGAAAAGATACAAAGACAAAACGAGAAATCAGAGTCGCCGCACTTTTCAGAGAGAAGTACAGAGAGGAGAAAGAAAAGAGTAAATTTTACTCATAAAAATATGCCCCTGCATAGCGGGGGCTTTTTTGTCATGAAAATCTCACAAATTTTACAATCCGCGCAAAAAAGCAGTTATAGAACCGAGATGGAAATATATCTCGCATATCTTTTGGGGAAATCGAGATTGGATTTGGTGAGAGACGGCGATGAAGTCGTTCCGGTAGAAAAAATGGGTGAAATTCAGAAGGCATGGTTGAAAATTTTGGACGGGTATCCTGTTGCTTATTTAACGGGAGTGAAAGAATTCTACGGAATCCCTCTTTTTGTTGATGAAAATGTGCTCGTTCCAAGGCCGGAAACCGAGCTTTTGGTAGATTATGTTTGTGAACTTGCGGGTGAGGGTGCAAGAATTTTGGAAGTGGGAACCGGAAGCGGCGCGATTGCGATTGCCTTGAAGAAAACTCATCCTGCATTTCAGGTGTGGGCGACGGATGTTAGTCGACAGACTCTTTCCGTGGCGAAGAAAAATATTGAGAAATATGGATTGGATATTGAACTTATTGAATCGGATTTACTTCAAAATGTGAAAAATGATTTTGATATTTTGGTGGCGAATTTGCCTTATATTGGTGAAGTTAGACACAATTTTATTGCTGAAAATGTTCAAAAACACGAGCCGCATGTCGCGCTTTTTGGCGGAAGTGACGGGCTGAGATTGTATGAAAGAATGTTTTTGGAGGCAAAAGGACGTTTTAAATATATTTTGGGTGAGATTGGATTCAGTCAGGGTGAGGATATTGAAGATTTGTGCACAAAAATTTTCCCAGAGGCAAAATTCGAATTAAAACAAGATTACAGTGGATTAGATCGTCATTTTATATTAAAATTCTAATATGAACGAAAAACTGGAAAAATTAGAGGCTGAATTCAAAGTTTTGGAGGAGGAAATGATGAAATCGGAAGTGATTGCGGATCAGCCGAAGTATCAGAAAATG
>CAYTWD010000029.1:0-9545 GCA_964441065.1 uncultured Candidatus Peribacteria bacterium | reverse complement strand
CTTGTTGCTGGGCCGGCTGCCCTCATCGTTAAATATCCAAAAGACAATCACACGGCTTTTGTTTTAAAATTAATTTTTGCTCTCTTACTGTATTAATAAACACTTGCTGACTACCAGATCCTCTGGCTAATTTTTTATCAAGCGGTGTGTGATGCCGATATCCACGCCGAAAGAATTCTTTTACGAGCGCCTCGTGTCGCATATAAAGCGCCCGAGTTTTACCAACCCAACGCAGTGTTTCTGGATGGTACGAATATCCTCCCCTGCCTTTATGCTTGGTTAAAATATTCCAAAGTCCATGAAGTTCTCTGTGTTCAGCGAGCAAATGTTTCCTGCACAAATGTTTTGGATGTATATCCCATACACGCATAAATTAAAATTTTTGCACTATATATAAAATAAGAAGAGCTAACCCACCCCACCAACCAATATCAGAAAGTATTAAGCTCGCCATAATTTTCCTTTGCCACGAAGCCGGCAAGAGTTCTTCAGACAATCCCTCTTTCTCGCGCTTCAATAAAAATGGACTGACTTTAAAAGAGAGGAAAAAGCCGTTCAAGATCAGGGCGAGCGCAATCACTGCATGGATAAACGGAATGCCGGCAAAGCTTTGCTCGCGGTAAAAAACCAGACCGCCGACAACGGCAAGCATAATGCCAACCCAGATCATCGGCTTGGTCACTTTGTGTGTGCGTGTCGTAGCTTCGGTCCAATAAGATGACTTTCGTCCGAGAAAACCGTGGATATCAATAACCGTCACCGCGCCCAAACCAATAACAAAACCAGCGAGAAATAAAAATAATCCTACAACATCAAACCAATTAATTGAGGGTCCAAATAGCATAATTCAGATACCCTGCAAAACTAACCCAAAGAATATAAGGTACAAGAAGCCAGGCGGCTGGTTTGGAAATTTTATAAAACACGATGATCGTGGCGAGAATAGCAAGCCAGAGAAATACAATCTCAACGAGCGCACCACCCGGACTTTGTAAACCAAAAAATATAATCGACCAAAGCGTATTTAAGACCAACTGAATTCCAAACAAAATCAAAGCAATCTTGACCCCTTTCTTTTTATCCTCCGAAGCCTTGGCATAGGAGGACCAGACAAGAAACGCCGCAATACCCATAAGCGCAAATAGTGTCGTCCAGACCGGTCCGAACACCCACGCCGGCGGATTAATGGCCGGCTTCACAATCTCTGCATACCAACCATCAATGGACGGTGCAGTAAACACCGATCCGATGATTCCAGCAAACTCTGAAACGACGACAGCAATGATAAGTTTGAATGTATTATTCATATGATTTTTTTAATCCCCTAACTTCTGCATTATGTAATTTCCGCAAACTCTTATCAACTATATTTGAGCTCTCAAGTAAATTAAATATCTCATCTAGTTCGAAATCGGTATAAAGAGAAACAGTATAGTTTTCAATTTTTCGTACAACGTCTTGAGTATATCCCACAGAATCAGTCCCAGAAATTTTCAATTTATCTGCATACGGAAATGCTACCAAGGAAATTATTGGCGATTTCAAGCGTTTGGATCCAAGTAGATTCTCAACAGCTTTAACGTGTGCAAAATTCTGGCGCAATGGGTTATAAAATCTATCTTTAAATCGAAAAATTACTTGTGTCCAATGCTCTTGATTCGCATTTCCAAAAATCCAACCCTTATAAGATTTTGTCTCAATACAAAATATGCCGAAATTAGAAACAACAACATGATCAATCTGCGTGGCACTTGAATTACCATTAGATAGCAACATCAAATCATTTAATATTTTATAATATTCTGGATTTAATTGATGCAATTTTCTTGAAACAAATTTCTCTCCGCTTCGGCCTATCCATACCGGCAACTTCCATTTAATGAAAATGGCAATGCCCAAAAAAATAATTATGACAAATATAAAGAAATTCATGCTATGTTATTTATCTACTCCATATCCTGAACGAAATCCGAACTTTTTTTAGTGAAAATCCGAACGCTGAATTTTAATGCTCCACCCCGCCGCCACTCGCTCCGACAAAGAAAAGTTTTGTTCACAATTTTTAATTTGCGCGCGCCCGATTTTTTCTTTTAATTTGTGCCAATTGAAAACTGGCGCCCTCCAGTTTTATTTTATTTTACTGGATTATTTATAAATACTTCCTCTGGTCGCTCTCGATACTCTTCTCGTGAAATGACAGTGTCATAAAGGCCGATTTTTTCACCCTCATGTTTGTTAACTCCTGTATAGACCAGACTCGCATCTTCATACCTTTTAAACTTATACACCGCATCGTTCATCAAAGCGCTGTTAAAAACACCAAGACTTACAAGCATCTCAAAATCCTTTTGTGTCAGTCCAGTAACTTTTTTGAATAATCCCGGCTCCAATCTGGTAATAATATCTTTCAATGTTCTTTCGCGATAATCCGTGAGATACATAAAAACCGGAATACGGGTAGCAAATTTAACAAGTTTTTCTTGTACTTGTTTACGCAAACTCTTATATTCTTTTTCTTCTTCCGTAAGTTCCTTCTTTTCTTTTTTCGTCAGCTCCTTGTCGTTTGTTTCTTTCTTAATTTTTTCAACGGCTTCCGATTTATTAATGATTGTTTCAATGTCTTGATTCAAATTTCTAAATCCCTCAATACTCATCAGAGCGTCCATGGCTGCCTTATTATCCATTAATCGCTTGAGAGTATTATTATCAACATTCACAAGCAAAGCGCTTTCCCAGCGACGAGCCAGAAGTGTCGCAGTTGTTCCGCTCATCGCCATATCCAAAATTCCGGCGGCATCAATTTGCTTCATCGCGCTTCCGTCATAGGCCAAAACAGGTAAAAAACTAATGAACTCTGCGACTTTAGTTTCCGGATTAGATTCATTCACATTCAATCGGCAACTATATTCCGCAATTTGTCGCAAGGCTCGATTGGGTGCGAAGTCAAAAACATAGCATTCGTTTTTTACAACTTCTTCCTTGTTTGGCGATTTATTATCCGGATTTTTGACTGTCCACGGCGACTGTACGCGAAAAGCGGCCTGAAAATATGTCTCTGGCGTTGAACAACTGCGAAGCATAAAAATACCTGTCCAAGGTTTAACTGTCACGCCAGTTAAAAGCTTTCCGCAAGTCAAAGTAATTGTTTTGGATTCTAGTGGATCGTCCATTGCCTCCAAAACCGGTGGTAATGCCTTCATGCCTATACCAGCGCCGCTTCCAGCAGCTACTACCACCCTATAGTCTTTATAAAAAACATTTTGCTTCTTCTTTAACAAATTACGCATTGCAAAGCACGACGCTACTGACGGCAAAAACCAAAGTGTATGATTAAGAACGCCCAAAAGTTCGGCATGAGAATACGGCATTGGCGGTTTTTTAGCACCAAGCTTTAAACTGTCGATTGCTGTTTCCATGAAGGCGCCACGAATCAAATCAAGCCACTTTTGGACTTCATCCTCATATTTGAATTTTGCTTTTTGGTCTTTTCCTTCGGCAGAGAAAAATTCATTTAAATCAAATTCATTAAATTCACCTTGTTGGGCGATATCGATAATTGAATCGGGAAGCTGATAAGTCATCATCACCATTCTTGGTAAAGCGGCATAAGGATTAAGAATTTCTTTATCTTTCCATGATTCTTTTGCTCGTTGTTCGTCTGAATAAGTCCAGTTGTAAATCTGTTCTTCAATAAATTCACCCGAAGCGATTGCTCTGAATGGTGTACCGGAAAGATACAAATATGCCTGCGTTTTGATCGGCAATATTTTTTCATCAAAATCTGCCAAGCCCTCACCCTCGGCAAATTCCTTTTCTTTTTTATCTTCTGCCTCAAAAAGCTCTTTGGCATTCTCTCGCCAAGCTCCGTAATGATATTCATCAAACACAATACAATCCCACTTGGTATCATGCACCCATTTGTTTTTTGTTTTGATTCCACCCGTACTTTTATTTTTTCCCAAATAATCCTGAAACGAGCCAAAACAAACAAACGGTTTTTTCTCGTTTATATCTTTATGCCAAAGTGTGTTTTCCGAAGCTGAAACAAACTGCCATCCCTCAAAATCAACATGCTCTTTCAAATCTTCATCCCACGCACTTTCAACAGCCGGCTTGAAAGTCATTACCAAAATTTTTGACCAACCCATTTTCTTGGCGAGCTGATATGTAGCAAAAGTTTTGCCAAAACGCATTTTAGCATTCCAAAGAAAGTGTGGCCTATTTTTTGGATTTTCTTTTATAGAGCCTTGAAAATAGTCAGATGTTTTTTCTACTGCCGCCTCCTGCTCCGGTCGCATTTTGAAATTCAAACCACGTGTCTCAATGCTAATTTTTCGCTCTCTAATATCATTAATCGCTGATCTAACATCTTTCAAACTACATTTAAACCATTCCCCGTCTTTTCTTGAAATACTCTTCTTTTTCAAATGATGATGTACCTCGTGGTCAGTAAAAGTTGTGCCATCGTTTCTAATGGCATCTTCAATAAGCACGATTCGGTATTGAATTTGTGCTGTTCCGAGCTGTTCTTTAACTCGTTCCTCTGCGCTTCGGACAGTATAGCCAACCTTAATCAATCCCTTATGCGAATCAACACCTACAAGTTCGTAGGCGTATATCGTTGGTTTTACATCCGGTTTAGGTGGAAAAAAATCTTTACTCATAAAATTAATTCATTGGACGAATCATGGATTCAATAAACTCAATTTCTTCTTTGGTAAGCTTATATTTTTTATATAGCTTTTCATCTGTCCAGCTTTCAGAAAAATCCTGTAGAGGAACAAATGCATAAACCTTGTTTACAGCATCCTGTGTAGGTTTTTTTAAGCTGACCAAGAATCTTAAAAATTTAGTATGGAGGTAATCTGAAACATTTTTTGCTTTTTTTTCATTCAATCCAATATCTGCGCCAATTACCAAATATGTTTCTGTGCAACAAGTATTAGGCGAAGCAATTATTGTATTCAAGTTATCATCTGGAGATTCTGTTCCTATATTGTTCGCTCGGGAAGTAAATATCTTCCATTTATCAACCCATTCTATATGTGACTTTATTTTGTCACGAGAAATATAACCAATTTTTTTATTGGCATAAATTTGTACAGCTTCCTTAAAACTCTCAGTCTTAAAATCAGTGAAATTTGTTGGAAATGCAAAGGGTTTTCTTGAGCTAACTAATTTTGCAAATGATTCACCTCTTTGTATTTCTGGATTTAGCTTGAAAACTTTGCCTAAAATTGAAATGGCGTCATTGTGGCGAATAAAGACTTCTAAATCTTTTTCAAGTAGTGGCCGAACTTTATCTGAAACAATTTTCTCACCCACATGTTCTAAAATTCTTGCATCACCAGCGCTATCTCTATCCCAAAGGAAGTACATGACACCACCTTTTATCTCAACACCTCTAAAACAATCAGATGCAGACTTAAAATCATGAATTGTGCGTAAATGCTTATCATTAAGCATATTTGATCTAAACTCATCTAAACCTTTTCCGCCGGAATACCACTTTGCAGGAATAATCATCGAAAGATAGCGTGGATTCAGTTTTTTTGCCTGCTCAACAAACAGTTGGAATATAGGAGTTGCGCTGGCTTGAGCTCCACCATCACTTAATTGATAAGGCGGATTACCTATAATTACATCGAATTTCATATATTTAATTTTATCAGGTAAGTTATTATGAATAAAATGGTAAGCGTGAGATTCAAGTCCTTCCTCGCGCTCGTATTCTGACTGACTGGCGCCACAATACGAACATCTACCATTTTTCCAGTCATGTTTTTTGTCATCAAAAAAAATATTTCCTTGATTATTATCAAAAGACGACAAAACTGAATACTTTCCGTTTGCTTCTCTTGAGCAATACACACTTCTACGAGAAAGAAGCGATGTCATCTCGGTAATTCCAATTCCAAAAATTTGTTTTGTATAAATATGATCAATCCTTTTTTGCAGATTTGGAATTTCATCTTTAAGTCCTCCTAATAACCTCTTAGCAATTTCGCGCAAGAATACGCCGGACTTGGAAACAGGATCAAGAAAAGTTGCGTTTTTATCTTTCCAAAGTTCTTTTGGCAATAAATCCAAAATTTCATTGGCCAGTTTTGGTGGTGTGAAAACCTCATCACTACTCAAATTGGCGAGGCAAGAAAGCACATCGGGATTGTAATTACTTTGCATCTTCATAATCTAATTTAAGGTAATGCTTTAATGGAAATTCTTTTACCGGCATTGGTGAAAATACGGTTTCGCCGGTATCTGACACTTCACGCAGGGAAAAAAGTGTCGGTTTTTTAGGATCAAAATCTGCTAATTCCCGATATTCAAAATCTCTTCGTTTTATTGAACTGCCATTTGCAAGCGCCCATTCAGAAAAAACAATATGTTCTTTGCCGTCTGCAGTTTTAAGATCCAGCGCATTGCCTTGTAAGATGTTTCGGCTTAATACGAACCGAAGACTTTTTCTAAAATCAGGATTACATTTTTCTTTGTATAATTTTGAATACATTTCATCAACGGTCCTGTACAGTCGTTCAATACACGCCGAAACATTGTCGTGCAATAGCTCAACGCCATAGATACTACTTACCGCCAAAAGCACATTTCGCTCAAATTCAACTTGGCTTGATTTGTATTTTTTCTTTACTACCTCAAGTTTTCTTTCAAGTATCGGCGCTAAAAAATTTCCGTCTCCGCAAGCCGGCTCTAAAAAACGAGATTCGATTCTTTCAGTTTCGTTTTTGACCAAATCAAGCATCGCATCCACTTCTCGTTCTTGAGTGAACACCTCACCATGATCTTTTACTCTTTGTTTTGACTTTATTTGCATAATTTTATTCGTCCTCTTCGATTCTACGTCGGCGTTCGTCTAGTGTTTCTCCTTCAAACATCCAATAATCCGTTCCGGCAATTCCATAATCATAGCCAAGTATTTTTTGAGCAGATATCGAGAGACTAGTTTTCTCACCATTAAATTCAATTGACTTAGCGGAATGAAGATCTACCACTTTTGCTTTTTTAGTTTCATCACGACCAAAATATATTTCTGCACCAAGTGGAATACCAACAGTCTCAAAATTAAATCTTCCACGCCTCTCCAAAGCTTCTTTATGAGCTTCTTTGTCTTCTCGTGTTTCAATCAAATCACTTTTAGGAGTTAAATTCTCAATTTCTGCCAGCTTTAATGCCGCAACCACGCGCTCAGGCGCAATCTTAAAAAATTCTCGTCTCGGGTTTACTCGATTATTATCAAAAGCATCATGAAGTTGATGTTCAACAAAATTTGCGTCATTAACTTTACAAGCGTAGAAAACTGTAAACGGTAGCGGAACACTTGTTGAGACACTTAAGTCACGCACTCGTTGTGCGAGATTAATACTGGTCCTCCCGATTTTGACATATCCGGGCATGGCCTCATTTATTAAAATATAGATTATATTATCCATGGTATTTTATTTAATAATTCCGCCAGCACACCAAGCGTTTGACTATTTTTTCTAATAATTCAAATAAACTACCTTTATACACCCCTATATTCTCACTTTTAACCAAAAATTGAAAGTCTAAAATTCCTCCCCAAAAACCGCCCAATCGCGGTTTTTCATAGCAAAACAAAAATAGCCACCCAATTTAACGGATTTTCAATAATAAATAAATCTTATAAAACTTAAATAAAAAAACGGTAGTCATATTAAAATGACTACCGTTAATATTTGACGAACCCTCATTGATCTATCTATGAAAGTTCATCAGATATGATTTTGCCGTTACCGTCGACACGAATCTTGTGCGCCGTGCCTAAACCTGGCAACGGTACGACCATGTCAACATGATCCGGCCAATCACCATGTGCCCGATCGAAATTCACACGAAGATCTGCATTTCCACGTGAATTACCACTGCCAATCGGAGGAGGAGTTGAACCGCTCATATCACCTCTTGTGAAAAATGGTTATAGATTATTAGAGTTTCCAATCTAATTAAAGCAAAACTCCAAATTCCGTCAATACCGAACCAATTTCTCCAATGAACTTACTAGTATCTTCGGGACGGGCTCTTTTTATTGAATTATTAATCAACATTAATGGCCTACTACTCTCTAAGAGATTACTGAATCGACAAATTTCCCTGCTTGCTTCGTAATGCTTTGCTAATAATGCATAACTCAAAGCGAACCTAAGCGTCTCAAGAGCTACTAAACACCTATCATCCCGTTCATGAATCACAGCCCAAGAAAAAAACAAGCTAGAACATTCACGAAGAAAATCTGGACAATCTGGATCTGGAAATGAAGATGATAATCGGCTCAATATACTATCAGAAATTGATCCGTATATTTCCGAGCCACCCAACACTGGTTCAATTACTAGTGGGTCTCGATATCTAACAAGCATTGGGATCCAATCCTCTCCAATTGCTGTAATATCATAGACATTCACTTCGCTTTTCATATATGGAATAGATCCATCAAGCAGAACAAAAACATCTACATCCTTACCCTTAAAATTCCCATATAAAAAGATAGAAACCACCTTGAATTGAGAGAAAATCAAGAGAATATCCCTAACAACATTATTGTACTCCACAGAACAACTCCTTTTTGAATTGTGCAATAACTATCAACGATATTCTAAGAAATTAATAATAGATATTCAAGTTCTAAATAATTTTTATAAAAAGTCAAATTTACCAACCTAGGGGCCGGTACTGATTCTCGCCTCTCGCTTCGCGAAGATTTGGCTTATCTTCCGCGCTAAAACAAGAAACCTGCACTTGGTTTGTTAAAAAATAAAACTTGGCAAACGAAATTCGAATTTACTTAAGATATTATAGCTATTCATTAGGTTAACATATGTTAACCTAATGAAAATTATGACAAAACTAGAAACTAAAATCAGCGACCCTAAGTCGCTAATTTTAGTTTTGGCTTGCACTGAGCGAAGCCGAAGTGCTCCGCGGGTAGGATTCGAACCTACAACCCGCTCCTTACACTTATCCCTATGTTTCCGTAGGGGGTGGACTATATCATCACCCTTAAACTCTTAAGGGGCGAGGGGCTTCCCCCGATATTAATCGGAGTACTCTCTTGCGAGATAGTCTCTACACCTGCCTTCGCTAAGGCTTCGGCAAGGCAAGCCTTCCAAAACCCCAACCAAGGATTGGCTCGGGATTATCAAGTGAACTAAATCAATCCACCTAAGACTTCCCCGAATTCACCTCGTTTTTCAATCGGAATTACTTCCGAAAGCTGCGTTACTTCACAGGGAGACGCTCTACCATTGAGCTACCGCGGAATATATTTTTTAACGAACTCTCTTCCTCTATAACTTTTTATCTGTTTTTCTCGGATGATTGCATCCTCTCTAGTTATAGTAGATTCAGAATAAATCAATTCCCTTTTCCAGTCAAAAAAACTGTGCAGCTATTTTAAAGAAGTTTTGAATCATATAAAACCGATCTTATTGAATCTTAATCGAAAATAAAGCTAAAATTTCCCGCCTCGCCATTTTTATACTAATATAATGTACGTGAAAGCCCCGACT
>CAYTWD010000028.1:2604-10429 GCA_964441065.1 uncultured Candidatus Peribacteria bacterium | reverse complement strand
AAATCTTTTATCTCTTAACTTACCCAAGTGTTGCACTTGAGGGGATCCTGCGGGAATTTGCTAAGAATGTATTATTACACTAATAAGTGATTTTAGTCAACAATGTCTTTTCTCTCTAACTTTAAGGTTAATCGCGTGCGCAATCATGTGATGTTCGCGGCAGAGCGGTGCGAGATAGTTTGGGTTATGTTGGTGCGAGAGTGCGAAGGTTTGAGTGTGGTGAATGTGTTCTGATGGTTTTTTACAGGTGGAGATGGAGCATTTGGTGCCGAACTCTTTGCGGATGAGTTTTTTGATTTTTACCGGAATTGCTCGGGAGGTTGCAAGAAGAACTGGTGCAGATTTTTCAGCTTCAATTTCTTCCTCTCGTTTCTTAAGCGCGGAAAGGATGAGTTCATTAACATCTATCCCTTTTGACTGGAGTTCAATTAATCTACTTTGAACTTCTTCGTTTAAGCTTAAAGTCTGCCCGGGCAAACCTGTAAATTTTTGATCACGTACAAATGTTTCAACCGCACGTTTAGGCATGTCTTTAATAATTTCAGCTAACTCTGACTCGTTTTCTGGATTAGCTATACTCACGATTCGAGCAAGTTTATTTATACTCTCTTCTCCTTTCACAAGTAGCTCATGGAGTTTTGGCATCTCTGTGAATCTTTCTTCCAAATTAAGTGCTAACTTAACCTGATCGTGAGAAAGTCCTCCGAACTTTGCCGCGAACTCGAAGATTGAAGAACAGTTCTTTTCTTTATATAATTCACGTTTATTTATCTCCGGCAGAAGTCCTATAAACTTCTTCCTCCACTCAAGGGCGTTCCTGCCATAAAGTATTGCTGTTTCGAGTAGTTCTTTGTTATTCATATTTCGTGTGGTTAGATTAAAAAAATTATAACAAAAAACACGCGATTTAACAGGTTAAAATGACCAAATTGTATGGACAAATTGTGTGGTGAGTATGTGCTCGCTTTTGGCCAAATACCGCAAAAGAATTCAACAATATATATCAAAATAAAACCGAATCTGCTAAAACAATTCTAACGTCGGGGTGTAGCGCAGTTGGCTAGCGCGCTTGGATGGGGTCCAAGAGGTCGTGGGTTCAAGTCCCGCCACTCCGACCACAGTTACCAAAAGAAGCACATTTATGTGAATATTGAACGATTCAGGAAAAATCTTTTATAAACCTTCTCTTTTCATATTAGATAAATCCATCACTTGCACCAAAGACATTTTATCTATTAGAGCGTCAGGAATCCGGAGTACATAACCCTTATCTTTTATTCTTCTTTCCGAACCGTCCGAATTAAAAACCGCGACGACAAAAGAAGTGTAAACACCGGGAAGTTCAATAATCTCCAAAACCCGAATACAATCTCCATCCTGTAAACCATAAATATTATTTGCGGGCACATTTCCAAGCGAGTAAACAAAATCAACTTTTAAAGTTTCGCTCCTTGGAATTTGGAACTCGACACCTAAACCTTTTTGTAATGCGGTCAAAAATTCAGGCACTCCGCAATCCAAAAGTTTTGGTAATGGTGTTGATCCCTCGGGTACAACTTCCTCATCTTCCCTCCAATGTGCTGACATCAAATCCATAAACAAAAATAAGAAGAGCCGAGAATACCACTTTCACAGTTTAACGCAAGTAACTCTTCAAAGTTGCAGCAGATTTTTTCAGCTGTTTCAACTCGAGTGAGTTGAGTGGAATTTTTATGACATCGGTGACTCCGGAACTGTCTAAAACGCAAGGAACGCTGAGCGCCACACCTGAAATTCCATAGTAATTTTCAAGCGGAACCGAAAGCGGCAAAACAATTTTTGAATGCTGAAAAATGTGATTTGTGATTTCTTTGATTACGGTTCCGATTGAATAACAGGTGAAGCCAACATCGTGAATAATTCTGTAAGCGGCATTTTTTGTCTCTTCATAAGTTTCCTTTTCAGCTTTCTTATTAAAATCATCAAATTTGCTCAAAGGCTTGCCGGCAATATTCGCGCTACTCCAAACCGGGAAAGAAGTGTCGCCGTGTTCACCCAAAATATAAGCCTCAATACTTTTTGCGCTCAAACAAAGTTTCTCGGAAATATTAAATCTTAATCTTGCCGTATCCAAAAGAGTTCCCGATCCAAAAACCCTTCCCCAAGGTAAACCTGAAATTTTATAAGTTTCATAAGTTAAAACATCAACGGGATTACTTATCACAAGCAAAATCGCATTCGGCGCTGCCTTCACAATTTTTGGAATTATATCTTGAAAAATTGCTCTGTTTTTAGCGATTAAATCCAAACGTGTTTCGCCCTCAAGTTGACGAGCTCCCGCAGTAATTATTACCAAATTAGAGTTTCGACATGCCGCGTAATCATCTGTCCCAACAACTTTTGTGTAATCCAAAAAAGCCATTGAATGTTCCAAATCAAGCACAATTCCTTCCGCTTTTTTTCTATCATGATCAAGAAGCACAAGTTCTGAAAGCCGACCGTCGAGCATCATAGAATATGCCGCAGTCGATCCCACGCTTCCCGCTCCAATAATACTAACTTTAAACTCGGCCTGAAAATTCGGTAAATTACATTTTTTTGCCATAAGGTGGATTAAGACTGGGACATTGTACACCAAATTATGACTCTCGGCTGTATTGACTGATTGGCTTGTTCATGTTATTGTGTGAAAACTTATGAAAGAATCAATAAATCCCGAAAATCTGGCGAGACAATTCCCGCCTGCCTTCAGAAAAAAATTGAGAAATGGTACTCGCCCGACATCCATTACAATTGCCTGTCATGGAAATTACAACCGTTCTGCAATCGCTCAACTTTTTCTTGAAGATGCTTTGAGTGGAATCCCGCTTTTAGAACACATAAGAGTTTCATCTGTTGGCACTCAGCGTTGGAATGAAACAGGCGGACCGATCAACCCTTTCGTACTTGAGCAAATTAGTGGACATATGAAACGCAGAGCTGAGGGGATTCGATCAAGAACAATGACTCGTGAAATTCGTGACACAACGGATCTATTTCTGACGGTTGCTTTTGCTCAAAAGGATACTCTCCAAAGAATTCACGGAGTAGATTCTTCCATTTGCATTTCTTTACCAGGAAATCTTTTAACCTCATATAATGAGCTTTTTGATCCGCAAGATTTTGTGCAAGAAGCATTAAGAAGCGGTAAAAAGAAAGATGTAGAAAAAGCTCGATTGGCAACTCGTCAAACGCTCGCTCAGATGGAATTTGTCGTTAAGGAAGGAATTGTTCCGGCAATTTGTGAAGCAGCTGAAATAGACGTGGAAGATTATGATCTATAAACCTAACAGGCTCCTGAATCGCTTCGCTGGTCGGAGTGGTGGAACTCGAATCCACGACCTCGGCGTCCCGAACGCCGCGCGCTAGCCAACTGCGCTACACCCCGATGCGCGAAGTTTAGCGAAAATCATTTCAAACAAGCAAGTCTGCCCGTGCAGACCTGTAAACTTTTTGACCTGATATTTACATATCATGCAATTGAGTTTTAATATGTGCGCGTGCACGACTTGAGAATAATTATGCAGATGGTATCTTGCTTTAGATTATGAAATCCTACTACAAACATCTCAGCTCAGTTTCAGCCCCGGACAAACCTGTCTGGCAAACGAGAAAACCCGTTTATCGCTCATCAGCGATTTTTCCCGTGATGGAAAATGAAATTTTTTCATCAAAAGTGATTTTTATGGGCTACTGGATTTTGAAAAGAGAAATTAAAGAAATCGCCCTGCTATACACTTTGAGAAACCAGGCAGGAGAAATTGTAAATCGAAAAAACATGATAATAGACAGCCCAAAAGCTTATTCAATTGAAATCGGCGAGCTTACGAAAGAAAAAAACTTCATTGGATCAATTGAACTCGAGATTTTTTCAACTCAAAATTTGGTTTTCCCTTATCCGGGCTTCGTGCTGAGTTATTACAACAAAAATTTCACAACCGCGGTTCACACAACAGGTAGAATTTACAACGATATTGAAGATCTTCAAGAGAATAACGAAAGTAAAGTTGCCGAATCGGGTTTTGATATTTATCCGGACGTCGAGATTGAACCTTTTTTCTGTTTTACTAACGGACCTTTCCCCGAAGAAAATACTGAAATCAAATATACTCTCATAAATCATAAAAATAAGGAGTTCAAAGGCAGTTTTGCTCTAGAAACACTAAAGCCTTACGAAACCGCATTTGTTTTCCTTAAAAAATTTATGGATTTAAAAGTGCTGGACGGAAAACCCGGAGTAATAAAAATTTCTCATGATTTTCGCGGATTTTTTCCTCGTTTTGTTGCTGGAAACTTTCAAAATGACTTCCCTGTTGCTAGCATAACTCACACTTATTATGACACCACAAAATCTAAAAGCGAATCTGATTATTGGAATAAAACAGATGAAAATTACAACGACTCTTCAGTTTATGTTCCACTTTTTCTTGAGGGAGATTTTTACACGGACGTGGTTTTTTATCCTATTTATTCTCCTTCTGAATTTCAAATCGACCTTCAGTTTTTAGATAAAGAAGGCAAGCTGTTGAAAGAAATGAAAGACTTCGCGCGAGTAAACAGCAATAAAATCAACCTACAAAAATTAGAATTCAAAAAAATTGCCGCGGAAATTCCGGGAGCGGTTGGTGTAAATATGATTCAAAATGCAACAGATGGAAATCATTATCCAACCAGAATAAAAATGGGCTTGAACGTGGGAAAGGCGAATCAAGAAGCCAAACTTCCTTGCAATATTTGTTTCAACGCTCAAGTCGGAAATCCGGATGTGGCAAAAAAACCACGGAGTTTTAAGTGGGCGCCGCTTCTGAACGGTGGAAATTCGGTGATTGTGATTACAAATTCTTCACCGATGAAAAATTACACCAGACCCGCTACCGTAAAATTAAGTTTTTTCAGAGAAAAAGATGATGAAAAACTTGAAAAAACCATTGAAGTCCCAGCCTTCGGTCAAGCCAGAATCGAATTGGAAAAATCACCGGATTTAATTGAGTTTTTTGCGAATTCATCAGGTTGGATTGTATCGGAATCCGAAAACCCTTATGTTTTTGTTTGGTATTTTGATATCGCAAAAAGTGGAGCGGTTGCCGGTGACCACTGTTTTTAAAAAATCAAGAAAATTAGACTCTTGCTTTTTTAATAATTCGGTATAAAATCCCCGGTCAAGAAGTAAAAAATATGCCTGACTCGGTAATAGAAAAATTGAAGACTGCAATCTGGAAACGGCGCCCGATTCTGGGTGAAATAATGCAAAGACACGGAGATAAATTTCTCTTTGATTACGCGAAGGACTTCATGGATGTAAATGAGAGTCCTTTTTTGGATGCCAGAAAGCCGGAATTGATTGAGTGTGCGGAAAAATTGATTGAAAAAAGACTTGGTTCCGAAGTCGCGAAAGGAGTGACGAAACAACTTTTAAAGAAACCATTGGTTTCAACAACAGATCACCACGGACCGATTCAACATCCATTTTTTCTTAATTCAAACATAATTTCGGCGATCCCATATTATGAAACTGAGGATGAAGACATGAAATATCTCGTTGTTTTCTCTTTCGCCAGCGTTTCCGTAAACAATGCTTCAACATACACCCGCGGAATTCTTTTTCACGGACACGGCGACAATGTAAATTCCTTAATCCGACTTCCATTTCTTCCAGATAAATTAAAAATGGGAGTGGTTTACGCCACTCGCGGATACAATCGAGAAGATTTGAGCAAAGCAGAAGACGAACTCCTTAAAAAAGATTTTGATCCGGGTCGAGGTGAAAAAATTCGTGAACTAATCGAAGAATTTTTTGCAAATGAACGTGTAATGAATAGTACTGATTTGAATGAACAAATTACTGAAATTAATTTTGATCTTTGGAAAAGACTTTTCCACCCAGTTAAACAGAAAAAAATGCCCGATTTGATTTATTTGGAAATTGAAACTTTGGTAACCGAAATGTTACTTAACAATCACTTAAAAAATCCTGACTCTTTAATTTATAAAGTTCTTTTCGATCCAAAATTTATAGAATTAAATTATAAGTATTTCAACAATATCCCGGGAGCATTCTCACTTGAAAAAGAATGGGGAACGTATATGTTCTGGGCACTTGATGAAAAACTTCACCGCGTTCGTCTCTCTTTAAAAGATGGAGTTTTAACCTCAGGACACGGTTCATGGAATTATGAAATGACACCGGAAGGAATCGCACAAGCATTACGAGACAAAAAAATCTTCCCGGGAATGTTACTTTGTTACCTGATGGTTTCGCTTTATTACGGTATGAAATGTCTTGGTGGATTCTGCCAAGTAAACGATTTAACTCAAACAAAAAGTGCATGGGCGGGAATGCTAAATGAATTGGGTTTAAGCGAGGAAGTGGCGGCGCTTGAACCCGTCCAAACTAAAGAACTCGGAGGTGACGGAATGGTACTTTCTTATCTGAAAAGTAGAGATGGAGAGGCCTTCCCCGCAATGAGCTTTGACATGATATTGCAAAATGAAGACACAAGTTTCGAGACTTATGTGAATCTTTCAAAAAAAGTAACTCTGATGGAAATGATGGGGCCGATGCTTCCTGAAATGTACACAGTGCTGTACCCTATTCAAGAGCGAGATCAAAGTCTGTTGGTGGATACACCTGAAGACATCTTCAAACAAACCGGTCTCGGTCAAAAACTCTTATGAATCTAAAAATAATTTACGAAGACGATTACATGTTCGCTATCGACAAACCGGGCGGACTTATTTCGGTTCCCGCTCCAAATATTCCCGAATCAAAAACTGTTCAGGGAATTATGCGAATGCAACTCCGAGATAAAGATTATAAATCTTACCTTTTACACCGAATCGACCGTGACACTTCCGGCGTTCTTCTTTTTGGAAAATATCCGCGCGATCGCGAAATTCTGGAAGGAATTTTTAAAGATCCTCGGACTGAAAAAACTTATCTCGCATTAGTAAAAGGGAATCCGCGTTTCGCAAAAAGCACAATTAATTTCCCGCTTGAAAGCCGTGAAAAGAAAGAAAAAATTCCCGCCACAACTCACTACAGACTTTTGAAAAGACTCGGAATTCTGTCAATGCTAGAGGTTAAAATTGAAACCGGCAGAAAACATCAAATCAGAAAGCATTTGGCAATGATCGGGAATCCTTTAGTTTTAGATCGCGAATACGGTGACAAAAAATTCAACCGAAAATATCTCGATCTCACAAAAGATCAGGGCCGTTATTTTCTACAAGCTTGGAAAATAAAATTCCACCATCCGTTTTTAAACAAAATGGTGGAAATTCAAGCCCCAACTAGTTTCTAACTATTGAGTTAGGCCGGTCTCAGCTTCACCTTGAGTTGAACCGTCAACGTTTGTTGTGGTCGTTGACCTAAAATAATCGTCATCATACCAATTCATCATATAACCTCTAAATCCATATCTTCCCATCATATTCCAAGGATCATTCCCCACAAGTCTCACGAAAGCCATCCAACCCAAAGCACAGAAAACTATTCCGAAAACCAAAGCCAGCACAGAGTATTTAAAAAGCATTTCTTTCTTCATATACTTTGCCATGTAGATGACAAGAATAAGAAGTCCGAATAAGAAAAGAATCATTCCAAATCCGTGGAAGAGCAGGAAGGTAATACTCATAGAATTGAGTTAAAAAATACGAGAAAAGACTACCTGCAATTTAGATAGAAATCAAATTACTAAAAAATATGTTCCAGCAAATCTAGGAGTTTCCAGCTAAAAATTTGACTCGCGCGGCCCGGCGGTCGGGGGAGGCGGGGTGGGGGGGGTGGGTGGTGAGGGGCAGTGTGTTA
>CAYTWD010000028.1:0-2594 GCA_964441065.1 uncultured Candidatus Peribacteria bacterium | reverse complement strand
TTTCCAGCAAATCTTGGAGTTTCCCGCTCAACATTTGACTACCCCCCCCCCACAATCTGTTAAAGCATGATATGACGAATAATTGGTAAGACTCAATCTTTTATCTATCCGCTTTAAATTTCTCTGATTCAAAACTGAATCTCCATTCGCATAAAAAACCTTGCCTAAAAAACGCACGCCGGAATTCGGTTTCAAAATAAAATCGCTTTTGGGATTCAGATTCAACCCTAAGAAATCATGCAAAAAATTCTTAAGCAAAATTCTACAAGCTCTCAACTGCGAAACATCATCCATGAAAATCAAAAAATCATCGCCATACCTCATATAAGCCTTGGGTTTAATTTCATACTTAACAAACCTATCCAGTTCATTAAGATAAATATTTGCAAAAATCTGGCTCGTGAGATTACCGATTGGCATTCCGGCCGGATAACTATAAATGACCTTATTCAATAAATTCATGGTTTTCTTATCTTTAATTCTATGTCGCAAAATCGCGGACAAAATATCTCTATCAACACTATCAAAAAACTTTTTCACATCTCCTTTCCAAACATAATCACTCGAGCGCATCAACTCTGAGCATCTCTCCCACGCAGCATTCAAACCCTTTCCTTCCCTGCAAGACCACACGTCATGAATAAAAGTCTTGTCATAAATCTCAACCAAATAATCATAAATCAACCTGTGAATAAATCTATCTTGAACAGAAGCGACAGAAACTTCTCTCCGCTTATTATCACTCACAATGAATTTCTTGTATCCGCCGTGCCTATAACTGCCATCATTTAAATCGAAGTGCAATTTAAAAAGGTTACTCTCCAAGTAATAAAAAAAATCATCTAATTCATCACCAAATTTTTTTCCTTTTCTAAATTCACGCCAAACCGACCAAATATTCTCTAAACTCAAATCTATGGATACACTGCCTGTCATAAATAGAACTTACGAGGCCTACAAAATCATATTCGATTTAAATAAAACTATAAACAAGAAAGAGAAATTCTCGCTTGGAATCAGCACGGAAAATTCAATTTTGGACTGTATGGAAAACTTAATCATGGCAAAGAATGCACCAAAACCCATGAAGCCAGGCTTCCTAATCAAAGCGGGAAGCAAACTTGAATGTTGTTCTTTAAAACTTCGATTATATCTCGAGCTGAAACTTGTTAATGAAACCAGAATTTTCCAAACACAAGCAAAACTTGCCGAAATTGGAAGAATGCTTGGAGGCTGGCTCAAGGCAACGCAAAGCACATAAACCTTCACCGCAGACCGCCAGCGCGCATTATGATTCTCATTCTCTGGATTGTTCTCATTGAAGTTAACCTGATTGTTGTTCCAATTGCCAACGGGCAAGGCGATTTATTGACTCGGCTTGTCCATAAATTTGACTCTCGCCTCAGCGAGATCAAACGCATTGGTTTGCTTTTTTTCAACCCTTCACCTCAGGGTTTAGCCGAGCTCAAACGTGATGGTTTTTCGTGCTAATCATATCTCAAAACTTTTTTTGAATTTAAAGTTTTAATTTGGGATACAAGCGTTGGTAGCCGTTAAATTCTTTTCAGAACTCCGGTTGCTATTCACCATTTACATGGTACAAAAAAGGCCTCGCTTCCGCGAGGCCAAATAAAATTTAAGAGAAAATAAAGTTCAAAGTTTAATTCGCCGAAACCATCACCGCAGACCGCCAGCGCGCAAAATGAATCTCAATCTCTGGAAAGTTCTCATCGAAGACAACCTGATAGTTGTACCAATTGCCAACGGGCAAGTAATTTCTATCAGCTGAATTATCTTCAAGTGGAGACCAAATATTTACATCTACCAATTGTCCAGTCTGCATTCCATCAAGCTGAAGCAATGCGTCTGTTCTTGGGTGTATTTGTTCAACTCCGGCAGATAAACCTGCTTTGAAGAGTTTCTCCTGATCTCTAAGCTTCTTTCCAACTAAGTTTGGATCACCTTCCAATTCTGCCTTTCCCTCTGCAAAACCGATTCTAAGTCCACCCACAGGCATTCCAGCGAATCTGTTTTGAAGGTATGGTGAATAGTAAGTATCAATTTGTCTGGGTCTCTTGTTTCTATTAATTCCATCCACATATTGTCCAAATGGTTTTCCGGGTTCAATTACAAAGAAATCTCTTTGTAATTTAAGAATTTCAGCTACTTGATGATCACTTAAATTATCTCCCAAAATATCGATTGACTCCTGAACTCCGGGAATTACTACTCCTTCATCAAGTTTGCCTCGTTTTAAAAGTTCCACTCTCTGTTCATGTTGCGCTGTTACTGATCTCTCAATTGCAGAAAAGCCTTCAGGCACTTTAAGTGATCTGCCAGCTATAGCCAAAATATCCTCAACTCTTTTTCTGAATCTAGGAGTGTCTGTGGATCTAAGTTCATCCGTGCTAGACACACGATTCGCCGCAGGAAGAATTTGTTTGTTTTCGTTTTTTTCAATTCGTCTTTCCATGTGAATTTTGTAAATTTATTAAATTTAGCCTAGATGATACATGATATTCAGAGGCTGTCAAGTGCCGCGTAATGGTTCAATAGCTTGGAAACACTCTGGGGTAGGATTGGAGTGAATAATA
>CAYTWD010000027.1:5215-10610 GCA_964441065.1 uncultured Candidatus Peribacteria bacterium | reverse complement strand
ACCTCTGGTGTTCCAGTTGTCGCGCCAGCGGCATGGCTGGGTAGCTACGTTCGGAATGGATAACCGCTGAAAGCATCTAAGCGGGAAGCCAGTCTCAAGAAAATTTTCCCTATGAATTCCCCCGAAGATTACGGGGTTGATAGGCTACAAGTGTAAGCACAGTGATGTGTTCAGCTGAGTAGTACTAATGAATCATTGATGTTTAGTCATCTTCAATTTTTTGGTGGCAATTAGAGTGAATAAGTTTTATTCATCAGCCATTTACCAGTAAGTTTTAGTGAAATAAGTTTAAATTTCGACCTTTTCTAGGTTCAAATCACGGTTAAAACGCGGTTTGATCTAGGCGTTTATAGAGAAGGGGGTACACCTGTTCCCATTCCGAACACAGCAGTTAAGCCCTTCATCGCTGATAGTACTATGATTTTAGTCATGGAAGCGTAGGACGACGCCTAGATTAAGCCGCTTTTTTAGTTCCAGATTACAGTTGCTTGACAATATCTTTTTTATAATGGATAATTGCAACTTGTCAGGATAAATATGGTAAATAATTTAGCTCAAAAACCGGATCTGGATGAAAAAATGCTTTCTGAATTGAATAGTATTGATTCTTTTCACGGTCTTTCGGATTGGATGGTAATTGTTGATAGAAGGAAGAAAAATCCGGAGAGAGAAAAAAGGGATGAAGAAATCATCTCTTTTATTGATTCTACCTGTTCAGGAATTGTAGAAAGAAAAATTGATCAATTTAATGTACTTGATGATGAACTAAGGTCATGGATGATCAAGATTATTTTGATGGCGGACAGACAACGAGAAAGACAAAACTTGAGTCCATATTCCGAAGATTCAATTTTAACTTTGGTTTATGAAATTTGGTATACTGCTCATTTGCACAGAGATAATTTCAGACAAAGTGGAGAAAATTATGCAAAGTCGCACTTATTTGAATCGGTCATTAATGGAATTAGAGATCACGCAGTTTCAGACATAATTACTATTGTTTCAATTTTGAGACATGATGATTTGGAAGATTGGAAAAAACTCGGTTTTGATAAACCTAGACCGGATTTGCTTTTGTGTTTGCATTATTATGAATACTTGCTGAACGGAGAAGAAATGCCAAGCCCGATTGAAGATCAAATTGATAATTTTAGAAAAAAGGTTATTTCAACGGTTGAGGCGGTGTCTATTTATAAAAAATTTAGTAAAGAAAGGAAACAAGAAAAACATGAATTAAATTTTAGAAGAGCTTTAAAAGCTCTTGTTGAATACGGGGTGAGACCCACAAAAGTTCGACTTGCTGAAAGAAAACATAATCATGAAACAATTAACGCAAAACCTGAAGATGAAGCTGAGGGATATGTAAGACGTTCTCTTAGTGTTTATCCGGCACTGACTAGGTTTTTAGATATGGATCGATCTAATGAAAGTCTTATTACTTCCGGATATGAATACCTTGACTCAGCTTTATTAAAAACTTTTGAAGAAATTAGAGAAAAAAGATTAAATCAGAGATTTGGTGAGAATAAGGATCAATCCAAACTGCTAGCTCTTTTGAAGAAAGTTGCACAATCGGAATCAATAAAATTTTTAGCAGTTAACCCCAAAAAAATAAGTGATTATGTTAGAGGATCCGAGGGATCAGAGGCTTTAAAGGATATTTCGGAAACAGATCCAATGTTTGAAGTTGTGATTTTGGTTGAAAATGAGGAAGATTTGGAAGGGACAAAAGCTAGAATTGAGGCTTGTTTAAAAACAAGTGACGAATTTTTAGATATAGATTTAGATTATTCCAGAGAAGCTAAACCGCAAAGAGGTATTCACATGGAAATACTAAACCCTGATCCTGATCCTGAAGTTGGAGGTTATTTAAATGTAAGAATAAATACTGTTGCAGATGAAGCTAAACTTGATCAAGGGCGTATTGATGGTTCTGAAGTTGAGGATGATAAAGAAATGTTAAGGCCGATAAAAGATATTCTTGAAAGAACATCGAGAAGTGCAAAAGGTATTCTTGAAATGGTTGATGAAATTAGTAGAGGAACTAGTGATGTTTTCACACCGAATAGACATAAAATATCGATACCAACTGGAGGAACTTCTTTGGCTTTTGCCGCTAATATAAATACGAAAATGGTTGGGGAAATTAGAGGTGCTAGAATTGAAGTAAAGAGGGAAGATAAACAAGGAAAACTTAGAAGAGTCTGGTTGCCGATTTCTCCACTTGATCCAATTAAGCACAAATCAAGGATCAAAATTATTAAAGATGGAGACAAAGACTATGATAAAAAAGTTGATACATATGAAATTAATTATGCTTGGTTGGAATTTGCAAAAAGCTTGGATGCGCAAGCAATTAGAAAATACTTCAATTCTTTACCCGAGCCCGAAAGGAATTTAAAATTAAGTGATTATTTTGTCAGACTCGGTGATCTTTTTGGATTGGAGCTTGTTGAGGTAAAGAAAATCCTCTTTTCAAGAGGACAAAAGGAAAGCCCCGAAACAGTTCGAACAATTGCTAAAATAAGCAAAAAACTGGCTAGACTAAGAGCAGATGTTAATGAAGATGATGGAACAAACAAAAACCAAACCGCAATTCTAAACTTAGAAAAAAAACAGGAAGTCCTTTTAATGGCTTTTCAAAAGGAGTGGAGCAAAATGCTGGAAGATGTTTCAAACGGGCATTTAAGTCCTTTAAAAGTTATATCAAATCTTGCCGAAGATGAAAGTGATCCGATAAAAATAGATAGAGAAAATCCTCTTGAGTTATACTTTGTTGTTCCTGATCGGGAAGGAGTCGCACGTGAAATCTCAAATGAATTTGAGAAATTGGGAGTAAATTTCAGATTTATTTCTCAAACAAGTAATAATGGTTACGGTCAAGATAGGCTTCAACTTTCCTTAGATATTAGAAACCCCAACACTAGAATTTATGATTTGCTTTTGGCGCTTTTAAAGCTTAGTGAAAGGTATAAATGTGTTGTTGTTTCGGGTACTTTCAAAAAGCTTGTGCCTGATTATTCTTTGTTGGCTAGGTCTTCGGAACCTCGGCAGTAGTTGTTGATTTCTTTTCGATGCTTTGATCTTTTTCCAAGGCGAGGTCTTCATCAGTTGTGAATTTTTGATTTCGAGAAGTCATTGGATTATAAACTTCGTAAAAAAGTTCAATGAGTTCTTGGGTGTTCAATTCGGTCACACGAAGATTGCAGTTTTCGAGACCGGCGCGAGCGGTGTTAACGCGTTGAGCCAAGCCTTTTTTGAGTTCTTCGAACTCTGCGTGGCGCTGTTTTATTTTTTGAACGGTGTCTTGTGGGAAAATATTTTCAAGGAAAGTTTTGATGAGACCTTTTTGTTCCGATCTGAAAGGATCTTGAGGTATAACAACGTAAAATTCTTTTTCCATGATGTCAGCATATTCCACCAAACGTGTGATGTATTCGATGTACTCAAAAGTTTGCTTTTGCAGAAGTGGATTTATTTGTTTCACGGCAAGTTTTTTCAGTTTTTCAATGTAGTCGTCTATATCAAGTTTTTTACTGCGAATTATGATTTGAATTGGGAACTCAAGTGTGTTTAGGAAATTTTGATACGAGTAAATTACGGCATTTTGTTCAGCTTCAGATTTCAAATTCAGATTTATACTTGAACTTTTTAAAACCGCGCGAAGTCCGCCATTTTTCAGAACAATCGTGTTATCTCGAATTTCTGAAATTTTAAGATGAAGCTGTGTGCTTTCTTTCACATTTTTTTTACCCGCTTTCACCGATTCTTTTGTGGCTTTGTCAGTCATTATTTTTGGGTTTTACCATATGAATCCAGAAGTTTTGTGATGTCGTTTAGTTTTCTGATTTTTTCCTGATCTTTTTCGGCTTTTGTCAGAATTTTTTTGACGTCTTTGTCTTTTTCCTTTTCAGCGAAGATTGTTGCCATGTAAACATCTCCAGCTCCCATCATAAATATTCTTTTGCGAGGAATAAACATGAATTCAACCATTAGGAAGCACCATTTCCCAAATGGGATACCGTTAATCTTCAGAAATGTTATAGCTAAAGTTAAAATTGAAAAAAACCCGACCGGCCATATCCAAACCAGCATTGTGTAGGTTTTTGCCAAACTTACATAAAATACGTAAGAAATACCCAATCCAATTCCCAAAGTTGCCAGCTGTTTTAAGGTTAGCGGACCCACGATTTTGTCTTCCAATTGTACATTTTGTGGAATTTTGAACTGCATAAGCTTTTTAAATCTCTTAATTATACCAGAAACTTCCTCTTTTTTCAATCTGCTAATCTTGCTATCCTCTTCCTGCTATGGAAAACATAAGAAATTTTTGCATCATCGCGCACATTGATCACGGAAAATCCACTCTTGCGGACAGATTTTTGGAGGTTACTGGGACGCTTTCGAAACGTGAGATGAAGCATGGGCAAATGCTGGATACAATGGAATTGGAGCAGGAAAGGGGAATCACGATTAAACTTCAGCCGGTTCGAATGAATTGGAAATTTGAGGGAAAGGATTATCAAATGAATCTTATTGATACTCCCGGACACGTGGATTTTACTTATGAAGTTTCTCGGTCTTTGGCAGCCTGTGAAGGCGCGATTTTGGTTGTGGACGCGAGCCAGGGAATTCAAGCGCAAACTCTTGCGAATTGTTATTTGGCACTTGAACATAACCTCACAATTATTCCAGTTTTGAATAAAATAGATTTGCCGAATGCAGATGTGCCAGCGCGAGCACGAGAAATTGAAAATGCTTTGGGCATTCCAAAAGAATCAATAATCGCGATTTCGGCAAAAGAAGGCACAAATGTGGAATTGGTTTTGGCTGAAGTCATCAAAAAAGTTCCTCCACCAAAAGACTGGGGCGATCCTTCTGAAACCAAGGCTCTTATTTTCGATTCAAAATATGATTCTTACAAAGGAATTGTCGCTTATGTGCGAATGATGGAGGGAACTTTGAAAAAAGGTCAGAAAGTGAAATTTATAAATACAAAAGCCGAAACGGAAATAACGGAAGTCGGTTGTTTTAGGCCTCAATATGAGCAATTGGAATCTTTGCAAGCCGGAGAAATTGGCTATGTTGTGACGGGAATGAAAACAGTTCGTGACGCGCGAGTTGGAGATACAATTTGGCGACACGAAAAATACGGAAATAAAACCGACATAATTCAGCCGACCGGTTTACCCGGATATAAAACCGTGACTCCTTATGTTTTTGCGGGAATGTTTTGTGTGGAAGGAGAAAATTATCCGCTACTTCGCGACGCCTTGGAAAAATTGAGTTTGAACGATTCATCTTTGATTTTTGAGCCTGAGCAATCGGGAGCTTTGGGATATGGTTTTAGATGTGGATTTTTGGGTTTGCTACACATGGATATTGTGCAGGAAAG
>CAYTWD010000027.1:0-5115 GCA_964441065.1 uncultured Candidatus Peribacteria bacterium | reverse complement strand
GATTTGGTTAAATTGGACATTCTTATAAATCATGAACTTGTGGGAGCGCTTTCAGTAATTATTCACAGATCGGAAGCATTTGGGCGAGGCACAAAAGTTTGCAAAAAACTGAAAGAAATTATTCCAAAGGCGCAGTTTGAAATTCCAATTCAGTCGGCGGTGGGGGCAAAAATTATTTCAAGAGAAACAATTCCGGCTCTTAGAAAAGATGTGACCGGTTACTTGTACGGAGGGGACAGAACTCGAAAAGACAAACTTTTAAAAAAACAGAAAGAAGGAAAGAAAAGGATGAAAATGTTTGGAAAAGTTAATATTCCACAGGAGGCATTTCTTGCAGTTCTTAGAAAAGAAGACTAAGATTTTGCAGAACACCACCAAATGAAATTTCTTCGCCTCGCACTTTTATTCTCGATAATCTTGGTTTCTTGTTCGTCTCAGCAAAAAGTTGATTCGGCTGAGAAAGTTAGCATTGCCTATGCCGAAGCTTTTAGCAGTTTTTCGCCTTTAAATTACGAAGCCAAAAATAGGAAATATCTTTCAAATATTTACGAAACTCTTGTGCGTTACGATAAAACTTTTAATTATGACAGTTCGTTGGCACTTTCTTGGGGTCGTTATGATGATTTAACTTGGGAATTTCATTTGCGACCTGAGGTAATCTTCCAAAATGGGAAAACTTTTAGGGCTGAGGATGCGCTTTATTCAATTCAAATTGCGATGGATGACGAAACGTCTCAGCTGAAATCGCTTTTGAGTAATGTGGAAAAAGTTGAAAAAGTTGATGATTACAAAATTCGCATTTATACAAAAACTCCGGATCCGCTTCTTCTAAATAAACTTGTGAATGTTTATATTTTCCCCGCGAGTTATACTAATTTTTCCACTCCGATTGGAACCGGTCCTTACTATATAAAATCAAATCAAAATTCAAATTTAACGCTCGAGAGGTTTGATTCTTATTGGGGGGCCGCACCTTATTTTAAGGAAGTATATTTGACCGCGATTTCAGATCCTGAAAAAAGGCTGACTGCAATTTTAACAAATCAGGTTCAAGTTTTGGCGAATATTCCGCCACAATATGTTGAACAGTTGAAAGAAGCAGAAATTGGAGTTCAGGCTTTTCCAAATCTTGAAGTGAGCAGTTTAATGTTTAATTTTGATGGTATTTTTGCTGATGAGAATTTGAGAAATGCTGTTTATTACGCGCTTGCGACTGATTATGCAGAAAAATTTGGAGCTGGATATTTGTTGTCTACAAATCAATTTTCAGCTTCAGGAATGTCCGGATACAGTCGTGAACTTGAAGAAAGAAATCAAAATGTTGAAACGGCGAATGAGTTTAGAGCCAAGTATGAAGGCGAAGTTAATGTGACTTTGGATATTCCGACGGGATTGGAAAAATTGGCTGAAAAAATTAAAAGTGATTTGGCGGCGATTAACATAAATGTAACTATTTCAAGCTTAGATTCTTCTGATTTTCAAAATAAAATTCTGAGCGGTAAATCTGATTTTTATTTTTTTGGTTGGAAGTATGACCTAGCTGATGTCGCCGATTTTTTTGAGTCAGTGGTTCACAGCCCAACAGGAAGTTATGGAAGTTTTAATGCGATGAATTATTCTTCTCCTGAAGTTGATGAGTATATTGAGCAGGCTTCACAGTTGCTTGATGTGCGTCAAAGGCAAGACATGCTTTCTTTGATTTCAAAGCGAATTTTGAGCGACAGAATCGGCATTCCCATTTTTGAATCCGAATTATTGTATGGCGTTAGACCGGAACTTATTTGGGATATAAGATTGGACGGACAGATTTTGGCTTCCGAAATTGTGGGAAAAGGAGTATAATAAGTAGATAAATTTTATCTACTTTGGATGTTCCACTCGCTTAAGGCAAAATTCACAATATCCTTCGGTACACTGATTGTGCTCTTGTTTACGGCATCCGGAGTATTTTTGATTGATGCAAAATCGAGGGAAATTACCGCTGATATCGCGCAAAATTCTCTTAGCTTCGCGCATTTCACAAAAAGTACAATTTTAAGTGATTACCAACAATATCTTCAACCCGGGGATTTCGTTTCGTTTAATCGAGAAATTAGGAGCCTTTTGCAAAGAGACACTGATATTACTTCCGTTGCGATTTCAACTTATTCCGGGCTTACTCTTTTTGATTCCGCTACTGAACAAGAACAACAATATAAAGGCGTTCCCAGAACTGTGCCTGATCAAGCAACTTTAGACAGGATTCAGTCTCTAAATATTTCAGTATTGCTCAGAACAGGTAGAGTTATTTATTTGAAATTTGACGCGGCGGGAAACGTAACTTCGCTTGATGTTAACGAAAAACCGATGGATCAGATTGGTCCAAGCGATAGAATTACAAATATTATAGTACCGATTGATAATGCTTATGCGTTAACTTATACGATAAATTACCAAAGCCTTTTGGCGAGGTTGGCCTTAGCAAAATATCAGATCGGAATTTTTACATTTATAGGTTTGGCATTGACTTTGATGGTTGCGTTTTTACTTTCTTCAAGCATTACAAATCCGATTTTAGATTTGAAACGTGGAGTTTTGAAAATTGCTACCGGTGATTTTGAATCAAGAGTTCCGGTTAAAACTCAAGATGAAGTTGGGCTACTCGCGCAGTCTTTCAATATAATGGCGCAAGAATTACAGGTCTCAACAAAGGCTTTGGTTTATAAAGAGCGTGTTGCGAAGGAATTGGAACTTGCGGTTCAGATTCAAACCAATCTTTTGCCGAAAGACAAATTGGTTTTGAACGGGCTTGATATTGCCGGAGGTTTGATTCCCGCCACGGAAGTTGGAGGCGATGCTTTTGATTACATTAAAGCCAGCGAAGATGAATATCTCACTTATCTTGGTGACGTAACCGGTCACGGTGTGCCTGCCGGAATTGTGTCTTCAATTGTGAATTCACTGATTTACGCTTTTAGAACTCAAGTTAATTTGATTGAAATGGTGAAGCAATTGAATGAAGTGCTTCGCAGAAAAATTTCGCAAAAAGTTTTTGTTACCATGGCTTTAACTCTTTGGAATGAAAAAACCAGAACTCTAACTTACTCGAATGCCGGTCATCCTCCGGTTTTATATTATGATTCAGCCACAAAAAAAGTTGTCGATATAAGATTGCAGGGAATGGCTATCGGTATGCTTGAAGATGTTGAAAAATTGATCAGAACTCAGGAATTTAAAATTAAAGCCGGCGACGTTTTTGTGATGTACAGCGACGGTATTGTGGAGGCGAATAATAGAGTAAAAGAACAGTTTGGTTTGGCAAAATTAAAGATGGTTGTTGAATCTGCCGCTCTTGAAGACAAAGCTGCGGAAACAATCAAAAACACAATTCTAACCAACGTTATCGAATTCATCGCCGGCGGTGAATATCTTGATGATATGACTGTTGTGGTGATGAAGGGGAAGTAAAAATAAAATATGAATGATTTCGGTAAAAACATAAATAGGAAACTTGAGGGTCTTGAAGAAATTGAGGCCTTGTCACCTGATGCGGCTGAATATATTGAGCTGTTCGCCGACGTTTTAGCAGACTTTAACGTCGAACCATACATTTCCAGTCCTGATTTGCTCGCAAATTGTTTCCCAAATGGACTGGAGGAAGATCAGAATGAAATTATTTATTTGTTGAAAAATGCCACTGATGATGAGCAAAAGTTGAAACAAGCTCTTGAGCATTTTTCAAATAATATCTCAGATAATCCGGTTTTGATGTGGGGAATGCGGGAAATTTTTGATCATTTTAAAGTTAGTCGAAATACTTTGTCTAATCCTGAGCAATTGGTACGGAAGAAGTTTAGAGCGCCGAATATTGTTTTATACCTAAGAGATCAAGAGATTTTTTATTCTTTACTAGGCTTGGTAAAAGTTAAGGATGGTGGCAAAGGCTCACATATGAAGTGGGAAGATCCAAAGGGTGAATTCAAAGGTTATGGTTTAGCTTATGATAGCGACAGATTTTGGCTGAAAAATGAAATAAAACGTCTATTGGATAAGGGTATGCCAATTGACAAAATTGCCCACGCATGTTACGAAATGAATATAGATTTTGAAGAATTATAAATTATGAATAATACACCAACAAATTTGGATCTTGCTCGCGAAGCTGTGACTTCAAAAGATTGCGCCAGACAAGTTGAGTTAAGTTCTCATCCAAGTGAAGTTGTTAGAGCTGCCTTATTAAGAAATAAAAGTTTGTGTGATGAAGCAATGGAGGCTTTATCAAATGAAGTTGATGCATTAAGAAAAGTAACTTTAGATCAGATAGATGAGGTTTAGATGATTGTTCTGCCACTGTATTTGTGGTAGAATGTCCTGATATGAAAATTGAAACAAAAGAAGGCGAGCAATTTGAATTCAGAAATGGCGGATCTGATGTTATTGCCTCAGATGAGGATCTTTCACTGCTCGCTGAAACTTTAGTTAAAGAGACTTTTGAGCCCAGTGAATTTGATGAATATTTCCCAGGGAAGTTGGCTGAGTTTAAGGAGTTAATCAAACAGCCTGAAGCATCTCTACTTTTTGATGGTGAAAAACTTATCGGTATAGGTAAAAGTGTGCTTCAAAGAGAAGGAACTCAAGCTCAAAAGCCGATTGTTGAAATAAAGAGAGTTACGGTTTCACCTAATTATCAAGGAAAAGGATTGGGAAGTATTCTAACACTTCAACTTCATCAGGATATTTTAAGTAAGCATCCAAAAGGTGTGATTTTCTCAATAATTAGTAGGCATGAAAAAGCCAAGTCTGTTTTAAATCATGGATACAGGCAAATAAGTCACGAAGAATATTTTGAAATGCTTGGCAGACCCAATGATCCTGAAATTCAAGGTCTAAAAGATGCCAATATGATGATTTATATAATGGGAGAAGAGAATTCTCCGAACGTTTCAAAAGTGCAAAGTGCGATTGTAGGAAAAGTTGATGATGTGATGTCTGAGTGATATAATGTATCCCGACTGGCCTAGCAATATACATTGCCACATAAAAAGACCCTTTGCGGGGTCTTTTTATAAGTCTTGTCCGGTTGGTGGTCATTATACCAAAAAGTTCGGACTCATTTCCAGCAGAACCCCGACTGAT
>CAYTWD010000026.1:0-12179 GCA_964441065.1 uncultured Candidatus Peribacteria bacterium | reverse complement strand
TAAAACGCGGAAAAATCTTAAAAGTTGAGCCAACAGAAGAGATTCCAACAAGATGTCGCATTGAATTTCCCTCGCCTTCAAGCATGGCGGACATTGTGGCGTTGGCAACGTGGTGGGTTCCGATCGCATTAATTGTATAAAATGCATCTATTGTTTCGAGGCGGCTGGCCCCCGCCCTTAAATGATTTTTCACAGTCGCCGAACCAACCGCCGCAGAATGAATCATCGCGCCGTTTTTCACCCAATCCGGCCACTTTTCCCGCACTTCCCTGACAACATTTTCAATCGAAGTTGCATCTGCCAAATCAAGTTTATGTATAGAAATTCGATCCGAGCCAATTCTCTTCTGCAATTCTTGAGCTCTATCGAGGCCATTCGCGTAAGTCAGTGCCACGTTCCCACCGCAATCGGCAATTGCTTCAACACAAGCTTTTCCAATTCCGCTCGATCCGCCTGTCACAAAAGCCGTTCGACCTTCAAAACTTCGCGAGAGATCAAATCGATGCATAAAATATTACAAAAAGGAGGCAAGTTTAGCCGGCTGGTGCGGAAGTGTCAATCTGTAAATTTTTGTAAGAGATCAGAATTTGTGCGCGCGCACGTATTAGAACTCAATAAAGAAGTAAGTCAATGGTTCTCTGAACTATCTCGTTAAATTTCAAAATTGACACCAAAACATCCAAATGTATAATTCGCACAAATAGCCTAAGTAAAAATGGTTCATCTTGATGTTTTGCGAAGTAAAGAAGTAGTTCTACAAGAGATGAAAGAATTGGTGTGGAAATTGGCGGATGATTTGAGAAATGCCAAAGATGGGGATTCCAGTAGTGTTGTTTTAGATAAAGTGGTGCCACTTTATTCAGAGCTACTTATTGAGTTGGCAAAATTGGTTGGGGGTCTTGAAGCCAACGAGCTTACGTGTGACTTCGCTATACATGGAACAAAATTGGGTGGTATCAATATGAACAGCCATCCTGATGTGTTTGTGCATTTACTGAAGGCGGTTGGGAACAGCATTAACATGCCAATTGATAGGTCAATCACAGACATTCAAGAAGATGTTCAAGGCGCAATAAATAAATAGCTTCACACCTTCACAGCGATACAGCCGGCTCTGTTGCCTTTTCTCCAGAATATTTCAGGTTTTGGGAATAAAAGCACACCCTTATGTTTCATCATTAAAGGTTTTTCGCCGTGATAAGCAATCACGTCACCTTCATCAAAAGTCTCCCAAGAACGATTTCCCCATCCTTCCGCAAATTTAAAGCCTTCTGAAGTCACAATGATTGATTCCGTAAGTTTAAAAATCTGTCGATTAATATCCGGCGGTGATTTGGCTTCACGGTCAACAAGTTTAAGATCAGTCATTAAATTAATAATATTTTCAGTCACTTCATCAACTCGGCTTGTGTCCCTTGCCTCTCCCGTTTCATAACAAATTCCAATACCACCGTGCGCTTCGGTAAATTCGTCTGTTGTAACACTTTTGCCACCGGTTACAAAATCCGGATCTGTTAGAACCTTATCACATGTGAACCAGCGGTAAACTTCCTCATGCTTTCGCGAATCTAAACAACTCAAAAATGGCTCCGAGGGGTTTGTTGTGGAATGTAGATCAATAACAACGTCACTTTCAATCAAAAATGGTGCAATGAGTCTAGCTCTTGCATCCTCAAAATTTCCGTTGGGTTGAGTTGTTAAAAGATCTGTAGGGTAAGATCGATTAAGATCTTGAGTATAAATACTTGATCTTTTTTGACCAATTGCAATGGCTGGCGGATTCCCCAATATCAGATTGAATTTACCTTTATCAATTTTTAAAATATGAGACAAAATTATACCTCGCAGTTCTAAAACAACCTTCACTCCCGTGAGCTCATTACCATGAGTTCCTCCGATTACAGTTAATATTTTCCCCGGCTCATTTCCGGAAACCGACCAGATTGATTCATATAATTCTTTCATAGTGCGTGAGTTTACCCTAGTCGCATATGTTTGCCAAGGCGATCAATTGTGATAGTCTAAACATATGAAAAATTTGAAAATTCTCGTTTTGTTACTTAGCGTTTTACTGGCATCATGCGGATCGAACGCCACGATTCAAAGTCAGCAAACGAGTTCAAAGCCGGCGCCTTTTTACATAACGACCATGACACACATGGAAGGCAGTTGGGTTGACGATAAAGTCGAAAAAGTTTTCCTAAAACATGTGGGAATGGTGAGATACGCGATGGATCTTTTTGATGAATATAACGCGAAATTAACATTTGAAAGCGGCATGCCATTTGCAAAAGCGAATGAGAATTGGGGTGTGAATATAATGAAAGAGGTGCTTGAACGAGGTCATGGAGTTGGGACACACGCGGACTTTGGAATTGGAAATGAAAATATTACTCTTGAAGAATTAACCGCTGATTTTGTTGAAGGTAAATCGCTTGTGGATAAACTTGTGGGTTCGGAAAATAATCGTGGTGTTTCAGCTGGAAGTAGCTATGCGGATTGGGTAATTGCCGCCTCAAACGCAGGTTTTGAGTTTATTGACGCGATCACGGCTCTCGGCTATTTATCAATGGATATGGATAAACGCCCAGAAGGATGGACCGATCAATATATAAGGCGCGTACTTTATCACGATCCGATTCCGGTTAATTTGGCCGATCGTATTTATCCGATTCCACTTAAAGACGCGACCGATTTCCTTCCTGATGAAAACCCGGTTCTGGTTAATATGAATGGAGATTTGGGCGAACTGGCGAGTCTTGCTGAAGACAGAAAAAATTGCAATCCTGATTGTGTTTTTGATGAAGAAGACATAAAGGCTTACATGAAAATGTTAGATGAGGCTTTGGCGATTCGTGATCCAAACAGAGTTGCTCGAGTAAATATCCACATTCCTTTGATACTTTTAGATCCTGCCAACGAGACTTTATTGCGTGAGCTTTTGAGCGAAATTCAAAAATACGTCGACGAAGGAAAAGTACAGTGGGCAACTCAGGTGGAGTCTTATGAGGGGTTTGTGAGTACACTCTGAATTCTTGATCTAAGCATTTCAATTAGAGGAATTTCTTTTCCTTGTCCATCAGGATTGAACGTGAATTCACTTTGGCGGCCAGTTTTTGTGAAGCCTAAAGATTCATAAAATCGAATTGCTGCTTCATTGTAAGGAACAACTTCAAGCATTAAATCTTTATCCGCACCAACCCAGCCGGATGCGACTTCCATTAATTTTTTGCCAATGCCTCTTCCAGTATATTCAGGAAGCAAATAGATTGAATATATTTCATTTATTTTTTCTTTTTTTAGTGCATAGCAAAATCCAATCAAAATTCCGTCTGATTCAAATACCCAAATTTTTTCATTGCCGGTTTGACTTTCAATTCGGCTCATCCACTGTTTAACTCTCACTTCAGAATCAAGTTTTGCAGATTCTATATCGCTCTTTTCAACGCCATGAGCGGAATTTGGATAAGTATCAAGACAAGAAAATTTATGAATTTCTGCAATTTTTGTTGCGTCTTCAGATGATGCCTCTCTAATTCCCATTTCATCTTTATTAAGGTATAGCAAAATAACATATTTTTATTGAGAAGTAAAGTTGGAGCAGGTAACGGGAATCGAACCCGTATCTCGGCCTTGGCAAGGCCGCATAATAACCACTATACGATACCTGCAGAATCTTAATGCGCATTCGTATTGACTCATGCGTGGGATAAATTTATCGAAGTTTGAATTAAACTGCAAGCTTTGGTAAAATTGCATCCCACTAACAAAACAAAATGCTAAACAATCGACCTGCAAAAACCGAGCACCCAATTCTTGATGTAATCGCAAACAGATTTGCGAATATGGCTTTTACCGAGCAAGAAGTAGAAAAAGATAAAATTGCGAGTTTACTAGAGGCCGCGAGATGGGCGCCCTCTTCATACAACGAACAGCCTTGGCAATTTGTTATCGGCTATAAAGGCGATGAAACTCACACTAAGTTGTGTGAATGTTTGATGGACGGGAATGCCTACGCCCGAGTTGCTCCTGTGTTGATGCTTTCAATCGCGAAGAAATTTTACGCTCACAATCACAATCCAAATCGGCACTCAATGCACGACGTGGGTTGTGCTGTCGGCTACATGTATTTACAGGCCACGGCAATGGATTTGGGAATGCACGAAATGGGCGGCTTTCACGTTGATAAAGCCCGCGAATTTTTTGCGATTGGAGATGATTTTGAACCGAGTGCGGTTATTGCAATTGGCTATCCCGGTGATGTTGAAAGTCTACCTGAAAATGTGAAAGCCAGAGCAATGGCTCCGCGAACTAGGAAACCGGCGGCAGAGATGATGTGGTAATTTGCAGATTAAGAAGTGCACCCGGGTGCACTTTTGCAGATCAAAAAGAGCCCATATTTCTGAGGGCTCCTTTTCTTAGCTTTGCTCGACTTCGTCGAGTGATGCTCAACATTGCGCTTAGATGCGGGCTTTCGCCCTAATGCTCACTCGGCTAAAGCCTCGTGACTGTTAAAACCCTTCCGGTTTAGGAAGTGGTTTCTTTTTGTCTTCGTAGAACTCTTTCATTGAAAGATTGTTTCGGCCTTGGTCGTCGATTTCAGTTAGTTTTACCTTAACTTTGTCACCAACTTTAACTTCGTCTGCAACGTTTTCAACACGGTATGGTCGAAGTTTTGAGATGTGAACTAGCCCCTCTTTTCCGGGTAAGAATTCAACAAAACATCCGAAATCCATAATTCTGGTAACGGTTCCGTCAAAAACTTCACCTGCAACTGGAACGTAAGTTAGACGCTTTATCCATTCAACAGCTTTGCTTCCTGAAACTTGATCAGGAGCAGTAACAACAACCTGACCTGTTTGTTCGATGTCAATTTCAACACCACATTCAGCAGTAATCTTTTGGATTGTTTCTCCACCTTTACCAATAACATCTCGAATCTTTTCAGGATCGATTTGCATTGTAAGAATAAGTGGAGCGTATTTAGAAAGCTCGGCTCGAGGTTTCTGGATTGTTTCCATCATTTTAGCCATGATGTGAGCACGGCCGGCCTTAGCCTGAGCCATTGCCTCACCCATCATTTCAAGAGTTATACCTTTCACTTTGATATCCATCTGAAGAGCGGTAATTCCGGTGTCTGTTCCGGTAACTTTGAAATCCATATCTCCGGCAAAATCTTCAAGACCTTGAATGTCTGAAAGAATTTTGTAAGTTCCTTTTCCAGTTTGTTTGAATTCATCACTTGTCACAAGACCCATCGCAATTCCGGCAACCGGCTTTCTGATTGGCACACCTGCGTCCATCAAAGAAAGAGTTGAACCGCAAACCGATCCCATTGAACTCGATCCGTTACATGTCAAAGTTTCTGAAACCAAAAGCATTGTGTATGGGAAATCTTCTTTTGAAGGAAGAACCGGCACAAGCGCGCGTTCAGCCAAGAATCCGTGACCGATTTCTCTTCGAGAAGTGCCACGCATCATCTTAACTTCACCGGTTGCGTATGGAGGGAAATTGTAGAAATGCATGTAGCGTTTTTGAACATCAATATCCATAGTGTCGATAATCATTGCGGCTCCTGGAGAACCAAGAGTTGTAACTGTTAGAACCTGAGTTTCTCCACGTTGGAAAAGTCCTGTTCCGTGAGTTCTTGGAAGAACTCCAACTTCAGTTGAAATTGGGCGAATTTCGTCCAGTTTTCTACCGTCGATTCGTAGACCTTTTTCCAAAATGTTCTTTCTCATATTTTCATCAATCAATTTTCCAAGTGCTTCGGTTAATTGCTTGTCTGTTTTTGTGCCGGCTTCAATATCAGCCTTGAAATGCTCAAGAAGCTTATCTTCCAAAGCGTGAACTTTTTCTTTCACCGCTTTTTTGTTGATTCCGGAAATAGTTTCCAAATCAGCGGCCGTAATTACAGTGCGGACTATTTCTTTAGCTTCATCAGTAACTTTTGCGACAGCGTATTCACGAGCTTCCGGCTTAATCATTTCCACAAGCTTCATTTGGAAAGCGCAGATTTCTTTGATTGTTTTGTGAGCAAGATCCAAAGCCTTAAGCATTGTTGCTTCATCGATTTCGTAAGCTCCGGCTTCAACCATTGTTATAGCATCCGCGGTTCCGGCGACAGTCAAATCAAGTTGACCTTTTTCAATCTGTTCCATTGTTGGGAAAACAATCAGTTCTCCGTCAATCATTCCAATTCGAGCTCCGGCAAGAGGACCCGAGAAAGGCATTCCCGCAATCATAATTGCCGCAGATGAACCAATAAGCCCAAGAACTCCGGGTTCATTCACAAGATCCGCAGACATTACCGTCGTTATCAACTGAACTTCGTTCGTAATTCCTTTTGGGAAAAGCGGTCTGATTGGGCGATCTATCAAACGAGCTTTTAAAGTTGCTTCGTCTGAAGGTCTACCTTCTCTTTTAATAAATCTTGAACCTTTGATTTTTCCTGAAGCGTAGTAACGCTCCTGAAATTCTACCGTCATTGGGAAGAAATCCGCGTCGGGTTTCCCTTTGTGGCTCATCATCGCAGTCGAAAGGACTACGGTTTCACCATATTTAACTGTAACGGCTCCATCCGCGGCTAGCGCGAAGTGCCCTGTTTCGATAGATAGCTCGCGTCCTGCGAGATCCATCTTAATGATCTTTTTTTCCATATTGTGTAATATTGGGTTAAATTGAGCCCAATTTACACTCGGTAAGAAGTTTCAAGTCATCTCCAATCAACGACCGGGACTGAGATTTCCTGTGACTTCGTGCCGAATTTCAAGAGGGCAAGCTCGCACTAAATGCGCGAGTTTTATTTACGTAAGTTAAGCGTATCAATGATCTTCTCGTATGAATCCTTGTCATTTGTCTTCAAATATTGAAGGTGACCTCTTCTCTGACCAACCAATTTTAGTAGGCCGCGTCTCGAATGGATGTCATTTTTATGAGTTGAAAGATGATCTGTAAGGTGGTTAATTCGTTCTGTTAGAACTGCAATTTGCACCTGAGGACTTCCTGTATCCTTTTCATGAGTTGCAAATTTTGCGATAACCTTTTTCTTCTGTTCTCTTTTCATAAGATAAGCTTTTATTAGTAAGCGGAGTTATTTTACTGTAATCTAAGCCTTTAAGCAAGCCATATTTATTTCGGTGTTGACCTTACCTGTTCCTTTAAATATACTCCGAGCAAGACCGATTTGACCAACGCCTATGAACACCGCGCTCTTGGAAAAACTGGATACTGCCTTGGGCAACAAGGACATGAATGAGATCAGGGCTATTTTGAGGAGTGTGGACATGCCGACTCTTACTTTTTTGATTGATCATTTATCGCGTGGAAAAAGGAAGACTTTTTCACAAATTCCTCCTGAGACACAAGCGCAGCTTGTGCTTAACCTATCTGAAGAGAGTAAAAAATCAATTCTTCCTCGCCTTTCGAGCACAACTTTTGCAAGATTTTTGCACTTTAATTATGAAGATGACGCGGCAGATATTCTTCAGTGGCTGCCGAAAAAACGAATTTCGGGAATTTTGGAGAAAATGAAGGATGACAAGAGAAAGAAAATTGAAAAATTGTTGTATTTTGACTCTCAAACCGCCGGAGGTTTGATGGATCTTAATTTTATAGTGATTCCTCCTGATGCCAGCTTTAAAGAAGTGGCGGAAAAAGCTGGGAAATATCAACATAAAGAAGGAATCGCTCCAACAGTTGTGGTTAGAAAAGAAAATGGCGGAATTTTGGGATATCTTCCATATAGGAGTTTAATTTTGCACCAACAAATAAAATCCATCAAAAATCTGGTTCATCCATTGCCACTTGTGGCGAGCGGAGTTGATCAGAAAGATGTTTTGGCTTTGGCGCAGGACACAAGGAGCGAATTAATTGGAGTAACTGAGGAGACCGGCCAAATTATTGGAATTATCCAAATCCATGATCTTTTAAGGATTGCGGAAGAAGAAGCTACTGAAGACGTTTATCAATTTGCCGGAGTTGATGAAGACGAAGATATTTCCGATTCAATGATTGTTAAGGTTAGAAGGCGTTATTTGTGGTTGATTATAAATTTAGGAACTGCATTTTTGGCGGCCTCTGTGGTTTCAATATTTCAAGGGACAATCGAGAAAATGGCGATTTTGGCCATTTACATGCCGATCGTGGCGGGAATGGGCGGGAATGCCGCAACTCAAACTCTTGCGGTTGTTGTTAGAGGTTTGGCCTTGGGAAACATTCCTTGGCACGAAGCCAGAAAAATTGTGCTTCGCGAAGGTGTTGCCGGAATTTTCAAAGGACTTATTTTGGGTTCGATTGCCGCGGGGGTTGCTTATTTCTTTGGGGGCTCAATAAAATTGGGATTGGTTTTAGGTTCCGCTATGATTATCAACATGTTTATTGCCGGATTTTTTGGCGCTATTTTCCCCTTTATTTTGAAAAAACTTAAAGTTGATCCGGCGGTCGCGAGTTCTATTTTTGTGACAACAGCAACGGATGTATTCGGGTTTTTCTCTTTCTTGGGCTTGGCTACAATATTTTTGCTATGAATTATAAAGAAATCATTAAAGATGCCTGGAGTCTTACTCAAGAAAATAAGAAACTTATTTGGTATTTTGCGTTTATCCCGGCAGTTCTCGAGTCATTGGTGAGCATGGTTTATATGACTTATCAAATTTCTGCATTTTGGACATCCGAATATTTCCGAGAGGCTGCAAAAAATTCACCACACGCAATGGAAATAGTTTTGAAAACATTTGGTGAAATTTTTAATTTGAGTGCAGGACTAGGAGTTTTTCTTATTGTAACTACCGCTATAATACTTGCTTTATATCTACTTTTACCTGTTTTTTCTGAAGGCGCGTTGATTCAATTAATTGCAAAACTTCGAGGAGGGCATAAAGTTACAATGATAGAAGGTATTGGTTTTGGCTTCACAAGATTTTTACAGCTTTTTGAATATCATTTGGTAATTAAAACCTTTAGCTTAATTGGAATTTTGAGCGAAGCGTCTTTTGCGTTTAGAAATTTAGGTCCGGAGGCATTTAGTTTTTTTGTTTGGATTTTTATTTTATTTATAACAATCGGTTTCATTCTAACCCTGTGTTTTACATACGCACAATTTTACATAGTAATTGATAAAAAGGCGGTTTTTAGCAGTATGGTTGCTTCAAGCGGGCTTGTTTTCAGGCAGTGGCAACACACATTATTTATGTTTTTCTTGATGCTTTTGATTTCACTGCGAATAATTTTTAATCTAATAATCGTGCTTTTGATTCCACTAATAATTGCCGGTTCGGTGGCGCTTTTTGCAACTTTCACTTTGACTTGGCTGGGAGTCATTGTGGGAGTTCTTCTTGGCTTGGTGGCATTATATTTTGCCTCCTATTTCTTGGGGGTTTTACATGTATTTTCAAACTCAGTCTGGACGTTTACATTCCTTGATTTAAGCTCAAAAGCAGATTTGGATCTCAGATCACTTTCCGAACGCAAGTAAGGCGTAGACAACTAAAAAACCTATTAATCTGTAAACCATCGAGCAGTAATCTCTGTGATATTTTGAATTGCGTTTTTGTACTCTGTGAGCTTCAAAAAAGATTATGTCTAAGGCAAAAGTTACAAAAATCCCCAAAATCACAAAAACCATTAAATTTGTTGAAAAATAAATTTCACTGAATTTTTCTGGTAATTTAAAATGTCCAAGTTTTGCAAATTGTCCGGCAAATAACCAAATAAAATAAAGGTGGAAACATTGATCAACGAAGAATGGCAAAATCGAAGCTTTTGCATTTTTTCTCGACTGGTAAATTATCTTTAAAATATCTTGCACGAAATGGCTCAAGAAAAGGAGGAAAAGCATGAGAAATGCTTTGGCTGAATTTAGATAAGGTAAAATCAATATTGAAGAGAAAAATCCAATCACCAAAGTGTGCACAAAAGTTCCCATCCAACTCTCGTGTTTCCACTTTATTAATGAGTTGGGTTGGAAGACAAAGTCTCCTAGTAAATGTGCGATAATTAATTGATAAATTGGCATTATTTTGATTGGTTTTCTATTTTTCTTGACTGATAAGCGCCTTCAATTTTTCTGGCAATTTCAGGGTTGTCATGAATTAAATTGTTGAAATCTTCTTTTTTAAGAATAAAAATTTCACATTCTGAAAGTGTTGTCGCGCTTGTCATTCTGGGCGCCGAGTCGATCAGTGCCATTTCTCCAAAAAACTCACCATCGTTTAAGGTAGCAAGACCCTCCAATTGAACTGAGCCGCTCTTGATTATGTATAAAGCCTCACCCTCATCACCTTTTTTAAAAAGCGTATAGTTCGGTGGGTAAAACTGCATACTTATATGTCTAATGATAGCCTTGTTTTCCTCTTCACTAAGAGTTTTGAACAAGGGTATTAATTTAAGAAGATTCAGAATCAGATTCATGCGTAGTACTTAAGTATCCCTTAAGTTTAGCATAAATTTACTCTTCTTACAATGTATTTGAATCAATATAAGCGCTGTATTGAACAATTGCCTTTGGCGCGTTCACCTGCAGATTCGCGTAAAGACCCAAAATTTGTTTCAATTTTCGGGCAAAGAGTACATTTAGATCAACCTGTTCTTCAGGTTTCTTTGCCTTAGAAGCTTCAGTAGGTACAGACAAAACAAGATCAGGGTGGATTTGCTTAACAAAAGCATCAAAATCGATAGAGTTTTTGCCTTCGGGAGTAAGTCCAGGGAACATTTCTTTATCTACAACATAAGAAATAACATCAGGTGGACAAGTAATTCCTCTAGTTTTTAATTCAGCAAATGCAGACTCAATATCTCTTTTTTGTAGTGACTCTTCAGTTACATCAACGCGGCGGATAATTAATGAATTGGAATCAATTCCCGGACTTACCAAAGTGTTAAGGGTATCATTTTTAGCGTTTAAGTCTTTCAAAATATAATCTGCAGTTATAAAATTTTCAGCAGTAATTTTGTCGGGTTCAGTTTCAGTTAAGGTTTTGATCTGAACCCCTAAATTTCTAATTTCATCAGGAGAAAGTTTAAGTAAGGCTCTAGCCAATGTCTCTTTTGCTCTTTCTTTTCTCCCGGCGGAAAGTTCATCAGGGGAAACATCAATTGCGTCTTGAATTGTTGGGCCAAACTTGTTCATCAATGCAAAAACTTCTCCGAAATCTAATTCTGCCTTACCGGTTTTTTCATCTTTTGAAACTTCACAATAGTGAACAATTGCTCCTGCATCCAAAGGTGTCGGTTGTGCCGCTTCAGCATTTGCAGCAAAAAGTATACTGGCTAATGTATTCATTTTATTAATTGTTAGGGTAATCCGTTCTAATAAGTTGCTCAATTCTTATTGCTCTCATTTCTGAAACAAGAAGTTTTCTTCTTAACTTTTCCGAATCACTAACAAATTTTGCTTTTTCAGTTTCCAAATCGTTTGTTTCAGTATCTCTGCCAAATGCCTCGGCTTCGGTCAAGATTTGTGGAAGTTCCGGACCATCAATATTTTCAAGCAGTCTTTTAGCAAGTAAGCCTACTCCCGGGAATTTACCGTTTTGTAACAAATATGCCTCCACGTCAGGGCCGCAATCAATTCCTTTTTTTCTTTCATCTTCAAACAATTTGTTTAGTTCCTTTCTCTTAACTTCATTGGCAGTGGGGGTAAAGTCCGCGAGATCATATGCGCCGACCACATTTAAAACACTATGTTCATTTAAAAGCGCGTCCGCTTTTTCAAGTTCTGCCGCAAGGGTTTCCAGTTCTTTGCTCGCGAAATTTATTGAATCGCCATTTTCAAGATTAGTATTTTTCTGTAATTTGGCAAAATTCGCTTTCATTTTAGCATATGAAAGCGATTGGACTTTCTTCAAGTATTCAAGTGCTATTTTTTTCTCATCAGCTTTGATTTCATCTTGTGAAACATCTAAAGCGGAATTAACACCCGCAGAAAATTTTGCCGATTCCTCACTAAGTTGCCCTGCGCTAATTTCAACTTTGCAGTGTTCTGCTAGTAAAGGTGCGGTCATTCCTGCATCTTTTGCCATAGCCGGTCCTGCGAATCCTATTGAAAGTAGTGGTGCGAGAATTTTTCTCATATTTTTTATAAGTTAGATGCGAATTATACAGATTTTTTATACGTTGTCAAGTTTTGTTTAATTGCAGAGTTCCAGTCACATTTTGAATATGTGGTTGCATAGCATTGG
>CAYTWD010000025.1:0-12790 GCA_964441065.1 uncultured Candidatus Peribacteria bacterium | reverse complement strand
GAATCGAGAAAATACGGTCTTGCTCTAACAGTCGCGAATCAATTCATAAACCAAATTCCACCTGAATATCAAGACGCGGTTTTGGGAAATGTGGGATCGCTAATCGCATTTCGCACAAACTTTGCCGACGCGGAAAAACTCGCACCGCAACTTTCACTTGTTGAAGAAGATCTCTGCCAACTTCCACCTTTTCAAGCTTACGCAAAATTATTAAAAAACTCCGAATGTCTTCCAACCTTCAGGTTTGAAACGCAAAAAATCACCTCAACTCAACACGAAAATCTTCATGAAACAATAAAAATCTGCGCTGAAAGATTCGGTCGACGCAGAAGCTTTGTTGAACAAAAGCTCGAAGAAAGGTATAATAAAGGCATGAAGAAACTCCTCGCTACCATCTTCTTGAGCTTAACATTGCTTTTACCAAATTCCGCAAAATTAGTTTTGGCGGATACGACAGATGGCACGAACACAGACGGGACTAGCGCATGGGATACTACTGATGAAACTAGTCCTTGGGACACACCGCCAACGACAGATACAAGTAGTACTGATGATTCAAGCGTGTGGGACACACCCGAATCAAGCAGCTCAACTTCAAGTTCTTCCTCCTCTGAGTCTTCCGCCTCAGATATAGAAAAAATTAAAGAAACTTCATCTTTCGATGTTTTTGGAATTCTTTCAGGAAAAGACTCATCAGGTAGCGGAGAACAAAGCTCCGAAAGTTTAAAAAATCTCGCGGATGCTGAGGGCACCTCCACAGTCACACAGGTTTTGCTGAGAGTAATAAATATTCTCACGCTTTTGATTGGAACATTTGCATTTATTGTATTGCTAATCGCAGGACTGTTAATGATAACCGCGCAAGGTGATCAAACCAAAATTGACCGAAGCAAAAATATGATTACTCAGGCAATTCTCGGACTGGTTTTTGGTTTTGGTTCTTATATGATCGTGACATTCGTTCAATCTTTCTTCTACTAATGCGCAAACTCGCCTTTTTCACGCTTGGAATCTACATCTCAATTATCTTTAGTTCCTTTGGTTTGGCCTCAAGTTCCGTGGCAATAAGCAAACCCTGCTTCGGATCATTATTGGCTGACGGAAGCGGAATGGACACTACAACCGCAACAAATATTTATAACGGAACTGCAAAAAAAGAAGATCTTGAACTTAGCGCGACATATTACAGAGCTTATCAATCCACCTATGATTTACAAACCTGCGGCGAAATCAATACAACAACAAACAGTTATGAAATGGGAGATTGCGCGAATGCAAGTACACCGCAAGTTGTGACGGAAATATTGGAACCGGTTGGCCCGGCAACAAGTGTCGGAAATGATAAAATCATAGATTTATACAAAGGTGTTTGTTGCATAAGCGGAGCCGCGACAACAAAATCAGATGGTAGCGAAGGCCCATTTTACTGCGATCAAACTCGAAATGTGTATTTTGATACATATGAAAATTGCACGAATGGAGCAGAATCATGTTCAAGAGTTCAGTGGTTAATCGCATCAACTGGCGCAGGAATTTTAAAAACTTACGTGAAACAAATTTATATTTTTGGAGCTGGAATGGTTGGATTTATTGCTGTCGCGACAATCGTGGCAAGCGGTATTCAAATCTCGGTCTCGGGAGCAAGTGGAGATATAACAGCCGCAAAAGACAGGATAACTCAGTCAATCATGGGAATTGCTTTGCTATTCCTTTCCGCTCTGATTTTATACACAATTAATCCAACTTTCTTCTACTGATGAGAAAAATATTTTCAACAATTTTATTCACCTTTGTAAGCCTTGGAATTTGCGCGAACATCGCCCTTGCGACAACAGTTCCCACAATTCCAAAACCTGATTATTTACCGGGTCCGACAGAAGCCACAACTAACGCGGGTAAAGACACCCAAAATTACATACTAAACACCAGTATCCCTAAAATGATAAATGCCGGTATCGGACTTATTGGAATCGGCGCATTTATTGGTTTACTTATTGGTGCTATAAACATGCTGACGGCTTATGGAGTTGAAGATAAATATAAAAAGGGTAAAGATATAATTAAATATTCTCTGACGGGACTTTTTATTGTTATTTTGTCATACGCGATTGTTTCAATTATCAGTTCAATTAGCTTGCCAAACTCGAGCACAAGTACAACAAGTTTCATCCCAACAGCTTTCGCGGTAGACACAACAAAAGATATTGATACTCTCTTACCTCCTGAAAAAACATTGATCGAAGACCAAAGTAGAGATAAAAATGTTTCAATTGCCGGGGGCGATTTAATAACTGAAGTTGTACCTGGAATTATTACAAATATTTTCTACCTAACCGGACTTTTAATTTTTATTTCAATAACGATTGGTGGAGTTTATATGGTCACGGGGCGTGGAAACGAAGAAGCAAATACAAAAGCAAAAAATATTATTATTTACAGTCTTGTGGCTATGGCGGTTTTGTCTTTGGGTTACGCTATTATTTATGGAATCGCGACAATTACCCTGAGCAATGACACAAATTCATCTAGCGATAACGTTTTCCCAGAAAATACCTCAAGTTCAAATTTATGAAAAAAATATATCTAACATTTCTGAGCGCAATAATTTTTTGGGGATTAACTTTAAATGCTTTTGGCGCGGCAATTCAGTTAGACGACACATACAAACCAGATAATCTGCCGACTTTAGGAAGCAGTCAAACAGCATCAAGCACGGATCACCCGGAAAGTGCCGCAACGCAAACCTTGATACTTTATGTTGGAAATCTTGTGAGCCAGGTTTTGCTTTTCACAGGGGCACTTACAATCGTATTCATTATTATTGCCGGCGCAAAATACGTTTTTGCTTATGGAAATGATGACAGGCTCGGGCAAGCAAAAAGAGGTATGACTTGGTCAATAGTGGGTTTGGTTTTAATAATTCTTTCTTACTCAATAGTAAGAGGAGTGATAAAACTCCTGATTTCAACAGATGTTTCCGCAACCTAATGTCTCATTGGGAAAAGTGGCTCCAAAAGTTCAACTTTTTCTTTACCGGCTTGTTTTAAAATACTTTCCGCAACACTTGGAAGAATTGGCTCCAGCATGTGACCGATCTGTCTACAAAGTTTCAGCAAATTTGCAATCACAATTCTCAGTCGGGCTTCATCAGTTTTTGCCAGTTCCCAAGGTTTATTTTGCTCAACATAAGCATTCGCGTGTCTCGCGACACCAAGAATTGTTTCAATCGCCATCTTAATATTAAAATCACTAAAATTATTATGATATTCCGCCCATGCCTCCTCACAAATTCCCGAAATATCAGCAAAATCGGAATCAGGAACTTTCCCATCAAAATATTTAACACACATCGCAACAGTTCGTCTTAATAAATTTCCGATCGTGTTCGCAAGTTCATCTTCATATAAAACTTTAAATCTTTCGCGAGAAAAATCACCGTCATCCGCAGTGGGAATTTCACGAAGCAAATAATATCTAACCGGCTCAACTCCCCACTCATCAATCAATCCAAAAGGGTCAACGACATTTCCCAAAGATTTGCTCATTTTTTGACCTTCGCTTGTAATAAAACCATGAACAAAAATTGATTTTGGTAGCTCGATTTTAGCGGAAAGCAACATCCCAATCCAAATCCCGGCGTGAAATCTTAAAATATCCTTACCTATCAAGTGGACATCCGCCGGCCAATATTTGTCCACTTTATCACCAAGTGCGCTTATATAATTTGTCAGCGCGTCACACCAAACATACATAACTTGCGAATCATCCCCGGGCACATCAATTCCCCACTGCAATGTTTTTTTCGGACGCGAAAAACTCACATCTTGCAAACCTTCTTCGAGCAAGGAAAGAAATTCATTTCTACGCGAAGTCGGTCTAATCATCAAAACATTTTTTTTAATCAAATCTCTAATTTGCTCGGAATATTTTGAGAGTTTAAAGAAGTAATTTTTTTCTTTCAATCGTTCCGGCGCTTTTTTATGAATCGCACATTCACCGTTCACCAAATCTTTTTCCAAAACAAAAGCTTCACAGCCCACACAATATAAACCTTCATATTCTTTTTCATAAAGATCTCCGGCTTCCTGCAATTTTTTCCAAATTTTCACCGCGCCTTCTTTGTGCCTTTCAGAAGAAGTGCGAATGAAATCATTGTTTGAAATGTTCAATCGCGCGCCAATATCTTGAAAAAGTTGACTATTTTTATCAGCCAACTCCTGAGCTTCAATTCCGGCCGTCTTTGCTGTTTGCTGAATTTTTGTACCGTGCTCATCTGTTCCCGTCAAAAAATAAACGTCTTTTCCATGAATTTTATGATACCTTGCGATTGCATCAGCCTGACAAAGTTCCAGGGCAAAGCCAATATGAGGTGCGGCGTTCACATATGCTATCGCGGTTGTGATATAAAATTTTTCCATACCTTCACCTTAGCACATCGAAGGCTCAGCGTAAATCACGGACTTTGCTTTGCGTTATAAAGTGCAAAATCAAAAGCTGGCAAATTCTCACCTTCTTTTACTTTGGTTTGAACTCCATTTTGCGTGTCCAAGTAATCCGAAGTCGAATTCAAAACAACATATTCACAAACCGCCGGCTTATCCGTTCCGCTCAATTTAAACTCAATATTATTTAAATCCGCATCGCTTGTATCTTGATATGAACCCACGCTTTCAGAACCGGAAAGCTGAACCGCATTCGTCAAAATCAAATAATTATAAGTATGATTTTCCAAAAATGTTGAAATCGGGTATTGATCGAAAAAGGTAAAATGCGAACCATCTACTCCATAATATTTTGCGTCGACTGTGGAATTCAAAAGACCGCCGTCGGAAATATAATCTGAAATTGCTTCTGTTTTATTGTTTGAATCAAGACCCAAAATTTTCCACCTTAAAATATTTCCTTGAGGACTAGGATTGTCTGGCATCTTATAATTAACATCAAAAACACTGATTTTTTCAACTCCATTCTCACTATCCGCGAAAAGTGGCAACTGAATTGATTCATTCAAACCAAGCTTGCGATATTCCTCATCATCTTCATTTATTAAACAAGGTACTGAATCACCACGAGCAATAATTTTGAGATTCGCAGTCGCTCCATTTGATAAAGTCTCCTCAATTTCACCTTCATATCCCGGCAAATGCGAATTCAAAATACCAAGCCCCAATTCGCTCATTCCTTCCGCCGCATAAGCAGAAATTTTTCCGTTCAAAATCGTCCTCACGCTCGCCAAATCTCTAAATACAATCGTACTCACACCGAGCCCAACCAAAATCAATATCGACATCAAAAAAAATGAAATCAACAACGCGCTCGCCTTACTAACCTGATTTTTTAGATTTTTTTTCATTGGTAAACTCGGCTGGTTATTGTTGTTTGGAAGTCTAAAGAAATTGTGGGTTTAGCCTGGCCGGGAGTTTCAAAAGTCATTTTTATTTTTACATTCGGCTGATAGTAATCTGATCCGTCATTATACGGATCAGACTTTGGGAAAATTCTAAAACTTGCCTCGGTCACTTTCGCGCTATCGGATTGCAGTTTTAAGAAATCACCATCCTCAACAAAATCACCACTAATCTCATCTTTATTAAATTTTTGCATGTTCAGAGTTTGTTCAGAAATATCCCAAGTGAAAATTATTCTTTTATTTCCGTCAGTTGAAATTAAAACCAAAGAATTTGGATTTATTGAATCAACTCCACATGAAGACGATCTGATTGCCGCCTTTATAGAAGCCGTCAACTCGGCCGGGTCAAGAATTGGTTTTGTATCTTGCACGCAAGCATAATAATCGTAATCAATTTTATTTTCCTTCACGGCTTCCGTAATTAAATTCATCGCGTCATCAATCTGAAACATGAGATCTCTGCTGGTCGCAGAATCTTGTTGAACACGGTGGAAAACACTGAAACCCGTCATTCCAAAAGCCACAAAAATACTGAACACTGTAATAGCGATTATCAGTTCCACAAGCGTAAATGCCGGATTTTTTTTATTCATGCCAGTCGCTTAAAAAAGTTGAAAGTGAATAAGTTTTTGCAATTCCACGCTCATCCCACAAAACTGTGCATGTCACTTGAACGGTTTTATCGGTATCTGTTTTTTCGACTTTAAATTCTCGCGAATAAACATCATCAACCACTCCGTCTGTTCCAAATTCCCAGTAAGGTTTTGCCTCAATTTCTTTCAAATAAAATATTTTTGATTCATCGGTTCCCAGATTAAAACCACTATCCCAACTATAATTTTGAATCCAATTTGAATCGCGCATGTATCGAAAAGCCTCAAGCCCTTCCGCCGCCAAATATGAAGCCTGCAAATTGTGAATATTGCGCTGATTCGCGTTCATAACGGAAATAATAAGTCCGTAAACGGCAAGCATTGTCACGCTAATCATTGTGATTGCGATAACAACTTCCACCAATGTGAATGCTTTATTTTTCTTCATTTTTTTCAATGTAAATTCTATCGCTAACAAGATCAACGCCGAAATAAAAACCCAAATCAGAATAATTTACTCTATAAAATTCAACAAGCGGCGCGCCAGAAAGTAAATCCGGACCGTAAACTTGCATTTCACCCGACGGCGGCACAAACAAAAGTTTTATTGAATCGGCCAAGTTGATTGATTTCACCAAAATATTTGGACTGCTTTGATCAAGATTGACAACAACTTCAGTCGTGAGATCACAAGAATCCGTGTAATTCATACTGATTTTTTTGGGAACTTCACCGACCGCGAAAGAAATCCCTTCACATAAAAGTCCGGTTTCATCTTTTTTTCCCGCTTTAACTTCAGCCTTTGCGTGTTGCGCCGTGGCCAACAAATCTTTCGAGAAAACCGAAACTTGCTGGCGTTCATAAGCGCCTTGATAACTCAAAATCGCGACTGCTGTAATAATGCCAATAATCGTAATTACAATTATAATTTCGATCAATGTGAAGGCTTTTGATTTCATTTTTTGCCTTAAGAAACTACCGAAGAAAGCGCGAAAATCGGCCCGAGCAAAGCGAGGGCGAGAACGGCAACCGCGAGACCGACAAATACAATTACTATCGGCTCCAAAATGGTTGTGAAATTTTCCAAAGCTTGTTCAACTTCACGTTCATAATGCTTTGCCAATTTTTCTGAAATACTTCCAAGCGAACCTGTATTCTCACCGACTGAAACCATTGAAATAACCGTTTCCGGAAAAAGAAATGGAGCCTCGGCAAGTTTGTCGGCAATTTTTTCACCCTTCTCAACATGCAATCTCAATTCCTCCAAAAAATCTTTATATAAAATATTATTCATCGCACCGCTCGTAATTCTAATTGCTTCATTTATTGAAACTCCGGCACTCACCAAAATGCTTAAAAGTTGAACAAAATTCGCAACGTTTACTTTTCTCACAACATCTCCGAGTTTATAAACCGAAAGCGCGGTTGTATCAAATTTTCTCTTCCCGTTTTCAGTATTCAAATAAAAAGATCCGAGCAAAATAGCAAAAACAATTAAAGCCAAAATCAGCCAAAAAAATGTGTAAACAAAATTCCCGAAATTAAGCACAAAGTAAGTAAGCGGCGGCAAATCCGAATTCAAATTCACAAAAAATTCTCGCAATTTTGGAATCACGGTTGTCACAACAATCGCGCCGGAAACCATCAGCGCCAACAAAACCGTTATCGGATAAATCAGCGCGCTCCTGACTTTCATCATTAAATTGTGGCTTCGCTCAGTTTGATAAGCCAACTTAAAAAGCAAGTCTCCTAAACTACCAATTGTTTCCCCGCTTTTCACGACTCCAACTTCGGATTCCTTAAAAACTTCGGGGAATTTCGTCATCGATTCGCTCAATTTTTTCCCACGCTCAACGTCATAAGAAAGAGTATTTATTATTCTTGAAAATCTTTCGTTGGAACTTTTTTTTGACAGCACTTTCAAGGCCTTCATAATCGGAATTCCGGCATCCACCATCACCGCCAATAAATGGAAAAAATATGACTTATCTTGAACGCTAACTCCTCTTCGATCCACAAAAAAATCATGCATTCTCACGGAAAAAGGCTGACCGGAATTATCATAAACGCCGTAAACCACAGAAGTGGAAATTTCCGATTGGCGCTTTAACAAATCACTCATTGGTAGTAAGCCTCAAGCCCCAGGGTAAAAACAGCGTCGGTGGTGCTCGTTAACTGAACGCTGAGAGTTGTGACACGCATCAATCTTTCCGCGTTTTCAATTTTTTGCAGGAATGAAATCAACTCAGAGTAAGAACCTTTAAAACTTGCGGAAACGTTCAGGTAATTTCCAAAATCCTTGTCTGTCGACTTTGAAAAACTTATGGAATTCATGTCGATTTTAAGATCGGCACTGATTTTTGTGAGTTCATCCAAAAGTTTATCTTGAGCCGTGCCAACAGGAACCGAAGCCAAAAATTTCGCCTTTGACGCCGCACTTTCCGAAACTTTTGCCGCCAAAGCCGCGAGCTCTTCATACTGCGATTGCAGTCCTTGAAGTTCAACTGATGCCGCGTCTCTTTGCACAGCCAAATCCTCAACATTATCTTTCATTGGAGACACAAAGAAAATTCCTCCCAAAATCATAAACAAAAGTAGAAGTATCGAAACCAGTTGTGACATTTGTTTATTCTGCATTGCTTGATTTTAGTTGAATAGAGAATGTCACGAGTTCTTTTCCTTCGCTCGTTGTCCCAAGTGAAACCGAAGGCACAAAAACATCCACAAAGTTCTTGGAATTTTGTATTGTTGAAATCACGTTTGAAACTGAAGAATAACTATCGCCAATCGCGCTAACAGCCAAACTTCCGTCTTTAGATGCGCTGTAAGCCTTATAAAAAACTCCGGTCGGGGTTAAATCTTGCAATCTCTTAACAACTTTTGACCATTTTATTGAAGCGGCAGTAATTTTTTCACTTAAAGTCTGAGCAGCCAAAACTTCTGTAACTTGCTCCGCTTTCAGCTGGTTTATTTGTGTGTTCAAACTAATTTTTGAATCCCCAATTCTAACAATTTCAGAATTCAAACTGCTTTGTTTGAAAAATAAAAATCCTGTGTAAAGGGTACCAATAACAAAAACAAAAATAACTAAGGTTGAAAGCAATCGTCCGCCGGGCGCTTCATAGGGCTTGTCCATTTTCTTGTGGAGAGATATTTTGTTCGCATGAATTTTATAAGTTTAAACGAATCATTTCAATGCCTAAACTGCAGCGCGCAGAATGCGCGGCATTGTTCCTCCTGCCGAAACCACTGTACTCAATGCCTCTATTCTCAGCATCTGGATGCCGAATTTCCCGGTGATCGAGCCTCAAATTGCGGCGGCTTAATGCAACCCACCAACGTCACTCAAAGCGGCAAAAAAGGTTGGATTCTCTTGCACAAATGTATCAAATGTGGAGTAACTACTCGCAATAAAATGGCGGATGATGATAATATGTCACTCGCGGCGGAGATTTCCAAAAATCCCATCCAATGAAACTAAAACTCGAGCACAAACAAATTCCCAAAGAATCCACAGTGATTGTTGGCGTTTCAGGTGGACGCGATTCAATGGCACTGATTCACGCACTCACAACACAACGTCTTGATTTAAATGTTATCGCAGCGCACGTTGATCATGCACTTCGCGCGGATTCCGCAGAAGTCGCCGAGTTTGTGAACGGAATGATGCAGAGATGGCACATTGAATTCGTAAAGATTAAATTGAAGCCCGCATCCGGCAATCTTGAGGAATGGGGTCGAGAAAAACGCTATGAATTTTTCAATAAAATCGCCAAAAAAAATAAGGCGGTTTACATTTTGACAGCCCACCACCAAGACGACGACTTTGAAAGTATGATGCTTCACTTTTTGCGTGGAACTCGCGTTAAAGGTCTTTCCGGAATGCAACTAATTCGCGACAATATTTTCCGTCCTCTTCTTTATACAAGCAGAGCCGAAATTGATGAATACATCGCCGCAAATGAAATTCCTTATCGAGACGACCCAAGCAACAACGACGAAAATTTCACTCGCAATTTCCTCCGCCACAAAATCGTACCGGTTTTAAATCACGTTTATCCGGGCCTAGCCCAACGCTGGCAAGATCAAAAAAGTTACTGGCTGGATTTGCAAAGTCTACTCGAAACGCAGGCCACAGTTTTCATGGACGAATTTTTAGATAAAAAAGAAGGTCTTCACAGAGGCGCATACTCCCAACTCTCCTTCCCTGTTCGCGCCACGGTTTTGGAACTTTGGTATCGCAAAAGCTCCGGCCAAATGGTTCCCGACGCTCAAACAATCAACCGCTGGGACACCGCAATCCTCACTTTTGAATCCCGCAAAAAAACCGAATGGCACGAAAAGAAGTTTTTGGTGATGAATAAAGAAAGGGCGAAGATTTCTTAAACCAACTTGAAGCATTTTTGATTTAACACTACAATATCCAAGCTTTAAAAAAACAAATGGATAAAACTGTTAAACCAAGAAGTCCGAGTCCGCTTATTGCGATTATTTGCGGGGTCTTACTTGTTTCCGCGATTTTCACAATTTGGGATGCGGGAGACAAAACACCGTCGACTCAAGTTGCAATTTCACAAATGATTGCAGACGCGAAAGCCGGCAAAATCACAAACATTGAAGTAACCGATACAAAACTCGATTACACACTTTCAGACGGCACAAAATTCAATACATATAAAGAGTATGGAGAAACAACCACCGATATTTTAAAAGGTGTCGATCCAAAAATAGTGTCCGCGATAAAAATTGAGGTTAAAGATACTTCTTCAAGTGACATCTGGATAAATATCGCGCTTTCAATTATTCCATTTGTTCTAATTATCGGATTCTTATTTTTTATGATGCGAGGCGCGGGAAACGCAAACAATCAGGCAATGTCTTTCGGGAAATCGGGCGCGAAATTGCACGACAAAGAAAAAGAGAAAACAACTTTTAAAGATGTAGCAGGTGTAAAAGAAGCAAAAGAGGAATTGGAAGAAATTGTGGACTTCCTAAAACATCCCACAAAATACACTGCGATGGGCGCAAAAATTCCAAAAGGTGTGGTTTTGGTTGGTGGACCGGGAACAGGAAAAACTCTGCTCGCGAGAGCGGTTGCAGGTGAAGCGAACGTGCCATTTTTCAGCATTTCAGGTTCAGAATTCGTTGAAATGTTCGTGGGTGTGGGTGCAAGCCGTGTTCGAGATCTTTTCAAAAAAGCAAAACGCAATGCTCCTTGCATTATTTTCATTGATGAAATTGACGCGGTTGGAAGACAGCGCGGAGCCGGTTTAGGAGGCGGTCACGATGAGCGCGAACAAACTCTAAACCAGATTTTAACGGAGATGGACGGCTTTGAAACAAACACGAATGTGATTGTGATGGCGGCCACTAACAGGCCTGACGTTCTTGACCCTGCCCTACTCCGACCCGGACGTTTCGATCGTCGAGTTGTGGTTGATAATCCGGGCGTGAATGATCGTGAAGAAATTTTGAAAGTTCACAGCAGAAACAAACCTCTCGCGAAAGATGTCGATTTCAAAGCAGTCGCAAAACAAACTCCCGGATTCTCAGGCGCAGATCTTGAAAATCTACTGAACGAAGCCGCGATTCTTGCCGCGAAACACGATAAAAAAGAAGTTAATCAGCACGACATTGAAATGTCGGTTGAAAAAGTTCAGCTTGGACCTGAAAGAAAATCTCATGTGCTTTCAAAAGAAGAAAAGGAAGTTACCGCTTATCACGAATCCGGTCATGCGATTGTCGGTCACGTTTTGAAAGACTGTGACCCTGTGCGAAAAATCACAATTGTTTCTCGTGGAATGTCTTTGGGTGCAACTTGGTTCGTTCCCGATGAAGACAAACACCTCTACACAAAGCGAAAATTCGAGCATGAAATGGCTTCCCTTTTGGGCGGATATGTTGCAGAAGAAATGATTTACGGTCAGGTTTCAACCGGTCCTTCAAACGATCTTGAAAGAGCTTCGAGTATGGCGAGAAGAATGGTTACGGAATTCGGAATGTCTCCTCTCGGACCTGTTGTTTACGGAGAAAGAAATCATGAAGTTTTCCTTGGCCGCGATTTCGGTCACGCAAAAAATTACTCCGAAGATAAGGCTTCAGAAATAGACAAACAGATCAACGGTTTCGTGGAACGTGCTTATAAAGACGCGAAAGATATTTTGACGAAGCACAAAAAAGAGCTTGAAACGGTCGCGAAAAAGCTTATTGAAGTCGAAACTTTAAGTAGAGAAGATTTCATTTCTTTACTCGAAGGAAAGAAACTAAAGACAAAATCGGCATAATCTTGTAAGATAGGCTCATGAACAGTATTGGAATTGGCCAACTCAAACACGCCAGTCCCGCAAAAAGCGGGAGCGTTAAGGTCGTGCGACGAACTCCCGCAGAGCACGAAAGCCCAATAGCAAGCCAAAAAAAGGAGGGTCAGCTTTCCGTTAGCATTTATCAAAGTGAAGATAAAATGCTAATTGTTTGCCCAATTGCCGGTGTTGAAAAAACTGAAATTAAAGTTGCAATCCAAGATGACGTTCTAACAATTCGTGGCGAAAGAAAAGAAATACCCGAAATTGCAGGTAAAACCCCGCTAGTTAACGAACTTTTTTGGGGAACTTTTTCCCGCTCAATAGTTTTGCCGGATCACATTGATCGCAAGAACATAAAAGCAAAAGTAACAGATTCACTTCTTGTGATTACAATTCCAAAAACGGAAGATTTCAAAACCAGAATAATTCATATTAACGACGAAGAATGAGTCAAAAAATAAGAAAAGCTGTGTTCCCAGCGGCTG
>CAYTWD010000024.1:0-14471 GCA_964441065.1 uncultured Candidatus Peribacteria bacterium | reverse complement strand
CCATGCTTGACAGAAGCCTTTATTTAATGTAACTTAAAACCCTTTAAAAAAGCAATTTATGCCATTAGATAAAGATCTACTCATAACAGGGATACATCGTGCAAGTTATAATCAACTCAAACAAATCGCCGCAATCTTGGGTATACAAGAAGGCACAGGCGAACAAGTGGGAGATGTTTTTGCAACAACGGAATCGGTTGAAGTAGATCCGCGCCTGAAAAACTTCCATGAAATGTATCAAAAGTGGAGCAGAGTGAGTAAATCAAGACTAACTTGGCCACAAGTACAAACAGCAATGTTTGCGAATGATGGAGCCCTCTTAAAGCAAGTAAATGAAGTGCCAGAAGTAGTGATGTTTGGAGCCAAAGATGGAAACATACTATTCACGAATGGAGGGGATTACCCAATTCTAACCGGAATGCCATATTCAGAATCCAAAAATGAGGCAAAAAAAATTGGATTAAAGTTATTCCCATACGAAGAGCCATGCGCTAAGAGCGAAGAGATATTAATGTGTGAAGAATTTACTGGTAAACCCCTTGTACAACCTAGAGCTGGAGAAGATTGAGCATCCACGTGGCTTGATAACGGAGATGAGGCCGCAAAAAACAAAAATGTTTGTGTTTTGAATTTCGATCGTGACACTCAGAATTCTTTAGTGGACAGTGACTCTGCGGTGATTGGTGACCATCGTCGTGGCGTTCGTGGTCTGCTAATTGCAAAAGCTTAAACTTGAAACCTCAACTTCTTTAAATTTGAAAAGATTCTTTTGCGTGCTATAATTTTTTTGTTCTCACGTCACCAATAGATGAAAAAATTTTTGCCCGCCGGTCTTGTTCTACTTTTGTTGGCGGTTTTTTTGATTCCAATGACAGTCGCGACTTCAACAACTCCCGGAGTACCCGGAGAGGGTTTTACCGTGGATGATCCTTGTGGCTATGTCATGGGAACTAGCACGAGCACCACAGACGCGGATGGAAATGAACTTAACACCGGTGGAAATATTGTTTTTGATTTTGCGGCTTCCATTAGTAGTTACCGTCTTTGCACCAAATCTAACGGCTATTTTTACAGCACTTACGCGAACGGATGGTTGAACCAAGTTGGTTGGCTTGATTTTGGCTGGACTAAGCCGAGCAGTGTGTCGGTTGCAAGTTATTGGGCGAACGTTCCGAACATTGATCCTTTAACTGGTGATTGGACAGGATATGCTTGGAATGAAATCGTGGGGTGGGTTTGGTTTGATTGGGATTGTACTGTTAGCTGTGATACTTCCAATAGAGTTAAAACTGATACGACAACCGGTGTTGTAAGCGGATATGCCTGGAATGATCAAATTGGGTGGATAAGTTTTAAGGGTCTCACTCAAGAATTACCTCCTATGAACATTTCTGCATCGGTTAGTATTGAAAATGGAGCGGGTGATGATATTTCTGCAATTGATAACACAAACGCGCCGGTTGCGGACGGATACGAATATTATAAAGTGAAACTTGTTTTGACAGACAATAATACCGGAGCAACTTTGACCTCCGCGGATTTAAGCAGAGTTGAAATAGATATAAATTCAACAGCAGATTCGAACATTTACTTAAATCAAGTTGAGAATACGGGTAACGCGGTTGTTGCAAGCAAAACAAACTACGCTTTGGTGGATTGTCATGATTTACCTGGCACCGTTTACAGTTGTGAAACTACCGATTCACTTGGAGAAACAAGCTTTAATTACTTTGTTTACTCGGGTGCGCCGACTTCAGACATGGAAGGAACTGATACTGATGGGGATGGAGTTTTTGATGTTTATAATGACAGAGCCGGCGGAACCTCGATTTATGAATCACCTACTGGCTCCGGAACTGCAAGTTCGAGTAGAATGACTTATTTTAACGAGCGCAGTAATTCAAGAAATAAATTTACGATTGATAGCGTTGATTTCTATTTGGTTTTTGCTGATTCGGGTAGAGCTGTTACAGTTGATGGTTTGACCGACGGCGGCGTCGTTGATGTGGATCCTGATCCGGTAGATGTACTTTACGCGCAAAAATACACTTACACGCCAAGCGCGACAGCAAATTTGAGTTACAGGCCTCGTTTCATTTCTTCAAATTTCAAAACTTTTTATGATGCCGAAGAGAGAGATACAATCGGGGATACAACTACTACAGATATGTATGTCCATTCTTATGGAGTAATTTTGCGACCTTCCTCTGAATATAGAACCGTGAACGGAACTACTTCGGGAGGTTCTTATACTGTGAACTATGAGGCGGCGAGTGACGCGACCGGTACAACGGATTTGAAATTTTTGATTGATAGCGCGGATGACGGAGTTATGGATTCCAGACAGCATGTTGACTCAATGACAGCCAGCGCGAGCACTGATAGTTATTATGGAACAAGCACTGCTAATAAAGATTATAGAATTGGTTACGCGCAAGAAAGTCCCGGAGCACTGGGCGCATCTCCAACAAATCCAACACTCGAAGAGTGGGTTTGTGATCAGCTTAGTTATACCTCAGACCCAGTTCCAACTACGAGTTTGGTCTGGCAAGTGACAGGGAATAGAGGGATGCAGTCTTGTTATTTCACCGGATACTTACCAAGACCCGACGCGCGAGTTGGCGCTGAAGCCATGACCTTGCTAGGGTCGATAAACTCTTCAATCAGCGAGCAAGATGTTATTTCTTCAGATACAAGTGGAGTTTCAATTTTGGGCGCGGCAAATTATGTGAATTTGAGAAATGATTTGTATTCTCAAGTTGCAAGATTGATTAGAAATCAAACGCCGACAACACCGACAATATGTGGGATTTTAAATTCTTCGATGGCGCCTATTAATTATTCGACCTGTAGGACGACTTCAATAACATCTTTGATGAGCAATACACTATTTTACGCGAACAGTGATGTTTACGTACAGGGAAGTACTTCATTCTCAGATAAAACTTTGGTTGTGGACGGAGCAGATGTCTATATTTCAGGCAATGTCTATGGAGGAAAATTGGGAATTATCGCATTCAGTCAAAATGGACGGGGTGGGAATGTTTATATTGATCCCGGTGTTACTGATTTGTATGTGAATATATTTGCTGACGGGACCGTGTTTAGCGATAGCGGAAATAATACCGGTGGTCCAAACGGAGTTACTCCTGTTTGGGGTTCCGCAAGTGCCAGAGCCGACTCACTAATAAATCAGCTTTATATAAAAGGTTCCATTGTCTCCAGAAATACAATCGGTGGAGCTTCGGCGAGTTCTGCTCCTTATAATCTAGGGGACGGTACTACTTCGAATAGGCTTGATGTCGCGAAAGAATTCGATTTGAATAAATTGCGCGAATTTAGTGTTTGCTATCCTCTTGATGGGAGCGGAAACCCTGATACCGGAGGCACTCCGGTTGATTGCGCGGGCACGGCTAGATCAAGTCAATATGGTAGTTTGAACAATTCGCCTTTGATAGTAGAATATGATCCGCCTTCATCTGTAATGCCAATATTCAATATTTCCAGCTTGAATATATCCGGAAGATAATTTAAGACCAGTCCGTTGCGAAAAAAGTGTAAAAGCTTACCGCGGTTAGAGTTGATGCTAAAAAAACGTAGAGCAAAGTTATGAAAACTGTGCGACGACTGATGAAGCGAAAACGAGCGGCGTGTTTTACCGCAACCGCGCTGTAAATAAATATAACGAGTAGACCGATGAAGTACATTATTCCCACGATTAGTTCCATGTTTTTGTCCAGGTTAAGTCTATTTCAGGATATTTTTTTAATTCTTCAACCATTAGCGCAATTATTTCTTTCAAGCGGGTCTGATTTTGGGCTTCAAAGCGAAGTGTGAGGTTTGGGGAAGTGTTGCTACATCGCACCGCGCCCCATGATGATGAATCAAAATTAACTCTAACGCCATCGATTGTTATGCAATCGAATTTTTCTGTGAAATGAGTAGTGATTTTTTCAACAATAGCGAATTTTTTATCGTCCGGGCAGTGTGCTTTAATTTCAGGAGTGCAGAAAGTTTTTGGAAGACCGTCGAGGAGCCGTGAAAACGGCTTATTCGACTTTGATAAAATTTCCAGTAACTTTGCGGCTCCAAGAAAAGCGTCGTCAAAGCCGTAATAATTTTCAGCGAAGAAAAGGTGGCCGCTGATTTCTCCCGCAAGAGGAGCGCCGATTTCTCGCATTTTTGTTTCAATAAAGGAGTGTCCGGTTTTTGCCATAATCGGCTCACCGCCGTGAGCTTTTATATCGTCGATCAAAACTTGAGAAGCCTTCGCGTCAAAAACAATTTTTGCTCCAGGACGACGAGTTAATAAATCGCGTGCGAGCAACAAAAGCAGAAGATCAGCACTGTAATGGTGACCGGTTTCATCAATCACGCCGACTCTGTCACCGTCTCCGTCAAAACCAAGGCCGAGATCTGCTTTATTGTCTTTTACGGCGGCAATTACATCTCGCATATTTTCAATTTCTTCAGGATTAGCTTCATGATTTGGATAATTTCCGTCGGGTTCTGTGAAAAGTGGAATTACTTCACATCCCAGCGATTCAAAAAGTTGTTTCACAAAAGGACCGCTGGCTCCGTTCCCGGAATCCACCACAATTTTCAGTGGTTTTTCAATGTGCACTGTTTCGCAGATTTTTTTTAGGTAGGCGGGGAAGACATTGAGTGTGTCGAGTTTTCCAGGTTCAGAAGTGTTCCCGGGAACACTTTCATTAATCATGCGCAAAATTTCCTGCAATTCTTCGCCGCAAATTGAATGAGCGGCACGGCCAACCAGTTTAATTCCGTTATATTCTTTTGGATTGTGGCTGGCGGTTATTGAAACGCCGCCGTCAAAATCAAAGGCGCAAACCGCAAAATAAAGCATTGGGGAAGTAATCATTCCAACATTTGTGATGTCGCAACCCACTGAGCGTGCTCCACGAATAAAAGCATCGGAAAGTTCAGGGTTACTTAACCTGCAATCGTAAGCCAGGGCGATTTTTTTGCCAAAATGTTTGAGAAAATACTGGCCAGAGGCGCGGCCAATCAGTTCAACAGTTTCAGGAGTGAGATCAGGGTTTGTGGAGGCGGGTTTGTGCGCGATTCCTCGAATATCGTATGCCCTAAAGATTAATGGATTGATCATGCTGGCAAAATACCAGATTTTCTGCTATAATAACATGATAATTTGAACCTTATGGGCTTAGAAAATACACCACAACCTGCAAAAATCCCTGAAAAAGCAAAAACCAAGGAAGAATTGGGTCTGAAATTAGCTGAGAATAAGAAGAAAATTGAGGATGGATCTCAACAGGAACGCAAAGATTTATTGAAAGAAATGGGCTTGGGAGAGATTGTGGAGGGCATTTTCGACTGTTTTAATCAGCTGTTCTTGGGCGATTCCGAGATAATGAAGAATTTTTGGAAAGAAATTCTTGGGGATGATGACGTCTCATCTGATGGTACGGATTCGAGTTCTGCTTCAGTTTCAACGGGAGCATCAGGTGAAAAAATAACAAAAAAATCGTCAAAAAAAGGTGGAAAAGTGGAAAAAATTAGAGGTAGCAAGAGTGCATTGGAGGCGCTTGAGGCAGCTTTAAAAGTTAATCCGGAATGGAAAAATCATTTGAATGAAGCTTATGAATTGTTTCATATTGAACCTGAAGTTACAGCGTCCATCATGTATCTGGAGTCTGGCTTCAAGCGAAAAGCAAAAAATCCTGATAGCGGAGCGGCGGGACTCGGTCAATTTATTCCCGGGACATGGAAAATGTTTATTAAAGCCAATCCTCAATTCGCAGGTAAAGATCAGTATGATGCGCGCGCTTCAATTTGTGCAACGGCTTGGTATTGCAGGCAAAATGCAGATCATTTGGGCATTGATATGAATGCGCCTGACGCGGTGGCCAAAATTTATGAAGCGCATCACAATGGCGAACAAGGTTATCGAGATATGGAAGATTTCCGATCAGGTAGAAAATTGTCATTGAGAGTTCCGAAGTCCTATGCGGCGGCCGGCTATAATACTCCTCAAAAATATACAGATCATATTACCAAACTTGCACAAGGAGTTCAGAAAACGTCAGAAAGTTTTGCACCACTATTATCTTAGATTTATGAGTACAATCGCGGAAACACAATATTTTGACTACGTGAAGAAGCCGGAGGCAAAAAAAGTCGATGAAGCTCAGAAGCTTTTGGATAACGCACTTGATTCTTGGGCGAACGAACATCAAAAAGAAAAGTCAGATTGTCCTTTTGCCGAGAAGGGGAAGGAATATATTGCCGCTCTTCGTAAGCTTGAAGCAAGTCAAGAAAGTGACACCGAAGCTTTGAAGGCGAATCGAGATTTGCTTGTGAAAATTGCTGGAGAATTATCTTTTATACAGATGGCTATTTTAAAGGCTGACATTGAAGCGAGCCGAGCTGACGCTAATAAAAGTCCTGATGAAAAAAACTGGGATCGAGCCTTTAAATATTTTCAAGACCATCCAGTTGCCGGATTTTTCCCGATGATTGCTTCCGGCATTTCTTTGCTCTGGAGTAATTTGTGGGGGAAAAAGAAAACAGAAACTACTACTGCCGAAACTGAGGAGGAAGAAGACGATGTGCATGATGTTTCTTCCGAAGATGTTTCAAGTGAGGGTGCGGAACAGTTGGACGACACACAAAGTCTTCAATTGGATTTGCCTGATGGAGCCAAAATTTCTTCTGATATTCAAACTCACAGGAAATCGACAGGCCGTGCTCACACCGGAATTGATGTGAGTGGCATGCCGGAAGGAACCCCACTTTTTACACCATACGCGAAGGGAAGGGTTTTGCATACTTATACTGAGGTAGAAAAACCAACAAATGGTAACTGCGTTTATATTCAGTATAAAGTTAAGAATAAAGTTTATGTTTTTTGTTTTCTACACTTGCAAGAGCCCAGTCCTTTGGTGAAAAATTCAATTGTTGAAGGAGGGAAAATGCTCGGGAAAGTCGGTCACACAGGGCATGTGATTGCGGGGAAAGGCGGGCACGGCGACCATCTACATTTTCAGGTTTACGAAGGAGGGAAAATAGTAGACCCGATGCCATTTTTGCCTGCAAAAAATAAAACCGAGCTTGTTACGAGAAGAGAGCAATCGGCGAAAAAAGACGCTTTCTGGACGGCTTAACTCATTGTGCTGGCTTCGGCTTCACGAGCCTTCATTATTGATTTCGAAATTTTGCCAATTTGCAGAATTGCGGGCGCAAGTCGCTTATGTTCGCTGTCTTGAACAAGACGCACAAGTTTGTGGACAGTGAGCGAATCCTGACCTTTTTCAATCATTGTTTCGGGGTCAACGCCCGAGTCGAGTTGTCTTAAAATGTCGTCGATTTTTTGCCAGCTCGCGAGTAAATCATTTTCATCAGATTGATATGGTTTCAAACAACGCGAAGGAGTTTTTTCAATCAATTCGTCCGGCAAACCAAGATGCTTTGCGAGTTCAATCACATCAGTTTTGTAAAGATCACCCAAAACCAAAATGTCTCCGCCAAGTTCGGCGTTTTTCACTCCGAAACCAATTGCAAGATCGCTTTTATTTGAACTGCCGATAACAAGCGCGTTTTGAGCGTTCGCAAAATTGTAAATCAAAGTATTTCTGATTCTGGCCTTCACGTTTGCATTTGCAGATTCGCTCTTTTCCCAAGTAACAAAATTGAAATCAACCAGAAAATTATTTATTGGCTGATAATGCATTTTTGCTTCAAAATGGCTGGCTAAAGCCTTTGCGTGTTCAATGTCTTCTTGAGGAGTTAATCCAACTTCCGGCAAGATTAGCGCTGTAACATTTTGAGGACCAAACGCCCTAACCGCGATGCAAAAAGCAACCGCCGAATCAAGGCCGCCCGAAAGTCCAACAACGGCTCTTTGAAATTGATATTTCTTTGCGTATTCGTGAAGTGATGAAATTAGTGTGGAGTGGATTGATTGCATAGGTGTGGATTAGTATCTTTCTTTGCGCTGCATCTGTCGTTTTTCATCTTTTTTCTTGAGACTTTCGCGTTTGTCATACTTTTTCTTCCCTCTACCGATAGCGAACTCAATTTTGACGAGGCCGTTTTTGGCTATACAGCTCAGCGCGACCAAAGTAACACCATTTTGGCTCAGCGCTCCAGCGATTTTTTGAATTTCGGCTTTACGAAGCAGAAGTTTTCGTGGTCTTTCGGGATTATAAACGTCGAGCGTGGATTTTTTGTAAGGAGCGATATGCAAATGTTCGACCCAAAGTTCACCATCTTTGGCGGAAACAAAACAGCCTTGCATTTGCCCGCCACCATTTTTTAAGGATTTGACCTCGTGTCCGAGTAGAACAATTCCCGCCTCAAACTTTTCAAGAATTTCATAATCAAAGGTTGCTTTTCTATTTTTAACAAGAACTTTTTCCATGTGGATAAGATACGGAAAAGGATAGTACCCGTCAAATTACAATTTTTCGCAACTATATTCAGTTTACAGGTTTCGCTTCCGGTAATAAACTCCTCGCAGAATTTTATTCACTAATCCAAAGTATATGAAAAAATTCACGCAAATCCTTTTAGCAAGTTTCGCGCTTACATCTCTAGTTTTTGCAGGTTGCAATGCTCAGACAGCTGATGACGAAACAGTTACAACTGATACTGACGGGACAGTTCAAGTTGAAGCAACAGCTACTCCAACTACAACAACTACTACAACTACAGCTCAATAATTGAGAAATTAGAAAAGACTCTCTTAATCGGGGGTCTTTTTTCTTATTCCAGAATCGGGAACTTTTTAACCATCGTAGTTTTTGACCAAATTTTTCCGAAGCCCATAACTTTTCCGGCTTCAATGTTTTTTAAAATAAAAAGTGCAAGAATGTAAATTATGTGGTCGTCAATTACAGGGTTATTTTCTGGAGGGAGAAGTGAGAGCCACATTAAAAATAACATTAGCGAACCGGCGTAAGTCGCAATTTTCATTCCAACGCCCAAAATCAAGGCGGTTCCAATTAGTAGTAGTCCAATCATGAAAATCCAATCAACCGCGACCACACCTGAAAGTTTGTGAAAAATATCCGCGAAAGGTCCGTGAACGGCGTTTCCGAGAAAACCAGAAGTGGGAGAGCCGCCAGCCAGCCAAGATTTTTCGGCTGTTGTCGCGAATCCCAAGCCAAAAAGTTTGTCCAAAAATGCCCAAAGAAAAATGAAACCCAAAGAAACCCGCAACGCCGCAACGAAGTAGTTATTTTTCATAAAATTTTGTTAAATCGGAAATTAGTATATCATTGTTTTGTACTAATTAATAAATTCTCCATGGAACTTTCCTCACCTTATTATGCAATTTTGATTGCAGCAGTTGTTAGTTTTGTTGTGGGCGGGCTTTGGTATTCACCTCTGCTTTTTGGAAATGTTTGGATGAAGCTGATGAAGATTGATCCAAAAGAAATGGGAAAAAATAAAAGTAAGGCGAATCAATCAATGGCGATTATGTTTCTGCTTACAATTTTGACAGCCTACGTTTTTGCGCATTTCCTTTCATTCCTTCCTGAAAAAAACCTTTCAAATTACTTACAAATGGCATTCTGGATTTGGCTTGGATTTGTTATGCCGGTAACAGCAGGAAGCGTTCTGTGGGAATCTAAACCGGTTAAGCTTTTTTTAATAAATACTTCTCACCAGTTGGTTTCACTCTTGTTGACTGCGCTCGTTTTATTCTTAGTTTCCTAAAATGAAGAAAATTTTTGCTTTAGTTCTACTTAGTTTATTTTTCATAGCTTGCAATAAAACCACTTTAACAAAAAGCGATGTTCCGGTTAGCGCTGGTGAAGTTTTATCGCTTGCAAAGACAGATAAAGCCTCAAATTATGATTTAGCTCTAAGTAAAGGAGCGGAAATTATTCCGATAGACGATGGGAAGAGCTTTTTCGTTTGGTACGCGCCATCGGATTTTGATCCAAAAACAGACACGGTTTTGGTTGCTCTTCACGGTCACGAAAGCTGGGCAACTCGCGGTTTTTTGAACTGGCTACCAACTATAACAAAACGTCATTATGCTTTCCTAGCTATTCAATATTGGTTTGGAGAAAATAATGAAATCAGTGATTATTATGATCCCGAGACAATTTACGCCTTTATTGATGAGGCACTTGCTTTGCAAGGCGTGACACCCGGGCATTCAATTCTTAACGGTTTTAGCAGAGGAGCAACTTATACATTCTCAATCGCCGCTCTTGATAAGTGGGAAGGGCCGGGTTATTTTGGCGTAAACATTGCAGATTCGGGAGCATATCAAGCGAATTTTAAACCCAACGATATAATAAATGACTACGGAGATTCAGCCTTTGAGAATTCGCATTGGATTCTTTTTTGTGGCGAAAAAGATACCGATAAGCCGACAACTTGCGACGATATGCGTACAACGAATACTTGGCTGACTTCCCTCGGCGGAGTTGTGGACTTATTTTTGGCTGATCCGCAAGGAAAACACGGAAGCATGATGCTGAATACAAATAATCTTGATCAGGTTATGGATCTTGCTGATGAGATTGTTAAGAAGAATAGAGCTATCTAGACTCACGGTCTTTTTCCAACTCCTGGACAAAATTCTTCAGAATTTCAACTCTTGTTCCTTTAATTTCACGCAAGATTTCAGTATGCACTTCACAACCATTTACATACTCTGAAGCGTTGTTTTTAGTTTTGTCTCCAATGCTTAAGTATTTTGGACTTTGCATAGTGAGCCATACCAATTTAACCGGTCCGAATTTTGGTGTAATTGTGTCTCTTTTTACAAAGCCGGTTGTGATTTCTGTTGTACCATCTACTTCATCAGTCAGAAACTTTTGAGCTTTCCGTAAAGCATCAACCGCGCCAGTCGTTCTTTCAACAACTCGATTCCCACTTCCACCCTGTAATCTTGCAACTTTCTCTTCCAGAGTTGCTTCCTCAATCAATCTATCCAGTCTATCATTTCCCATATAATCTATTTAATTTTAGTGGCTGATTCTATACCTTGCGGGAAATTTTCACAAGCTTTGGCGGAGAGGGGGAGATTCGAACTCCCGGAACCCTTTCGAGTTCACACGCTTTCCAAGCGTGCGCACTAGGCCACTATGCGACCTCTCCATATTTGTGCGGTCGCTCATTTGCGACCTAATGCCCACAGCTTCGCTGTGACTTGAGGCCACATTCTAGCATTTGTTTACAGGTAAACAAGGTGTAGATTTGGAAAATTTAACTACAAAAAAAGCCCCATGGAGATAGGAGCTTCTTTTGTTGCTTATTCCGAAAGCGAGATTAGTTTATTTTACTTCGAATTTTTTTTCAAGCTCTTTTTTGCGAAGGCGTGAATCTGTGCAGTGAACTTTTTTGGATTCTTTGCAAGAGTTCTTAGCGCTCGGGCTGTGATTCGTAGGTGTACTTTTTGTCCGGTTTGCGCGTCTACAACTGTTTTCTTTACCAAGTTAAGGTTAAATCTTCTCTTGGTTTTTAGATTTGAGTGAGACACGTTGTGTCCGGATTTTGGCTTAGCGCCTGTAAGTTGACAAACTTTAGACATAAAAATAGGGTCAAGACTGCGCCATCTTAAGGGAGTAAATAAGATTTGGCAAGCTGAATTTTTGCGTCTAGACTGTAAGTATGTTTTTAGACATAAATTATTTGGCGGCGCTGATTGTGGTTTTGACACTCCACGAGTTTTCTCATGCTTGGGTCGCTAACAGGTTGGGGGATCCGACTCCGGAGAGAAACGGGAGGCTTAGTTTGAACCCGCTGAGGCATCTTGATTTACTGGGGACTTTGATGCTTTTTATTGCGGGAATCGGATGGGGAAAACCCGTGCCTATAAACCCAAGAAATTTTACAAATCCCGGTAGAGATGAGGCAGTTACCGCTTTGGCCGGCCCGATAATGAATTTGATGCTCGCGCTTGTTGTGGCGATTTTTGTGAATTATATGCCGGCGAATTTTTTGAGCGAATTTTTTGCAGCGGCTCTTGATTTGAGTTTGGTTTTGTTTTTATTTAACTTGTTGCCGTTTGCGCCACTGGATGGATCGAAATTTCTGATTCTGCTTGTGCCTTTAAGTAAAAGGGCGAAATACCAAATTTTTATGAATAAAAGTATGCCATATTTTTTGGTGTTTATGGTTTTTGATTTGTATTTTTTAAATAATATTTTCGGCTTTTCTCTGGTTTGGGCGCTGATTTCCACGGTTTTTTTCTGGTTGAAGACAGCTATCCTTGTGGTAGTATAAATCCGCGTTCACCAAAAATATTTTATGAAAAAACATTCGATACTGTTAGGTATATTTTTATATCTTCTTTCAGCATTTCCGGTATCTGCGGCCTCCGTGAATTCTAGTTTGGGAGTTGGGATTATGGCTTTGAGTGGAATGAATACTTACGCGGACGATGTTTACAATTATAATCAAGCGAATGGTGAATATGCCGATTATACAAGTGACGCGCAAGACAGTGGTTCAAATGATGTCTACTTTCCGGATGACAACACAATGCTTTATATCGGATCCAATTACAAATTTGATACTATTGGATTTAACATAAGTACTGCCGGTTCGAGTTCGGCAAATACGATTTTGAGTTCAAAACATTTCAAACTTGAATATTATAAGGACGGATCTTGGGCGAGTTTGGACTACGACGATACATCGAGCAATTTTACTCAAACCGGTAGGCAATCGCTTTCTTTTGAAATTCCTAATGCTTGGGACGAAGCACTATATTCCCAAGTTGCCGTTAACGGTACAAAAAATTATTGGGTTAGAATTGACGCCAATAGCACAACAAGCGTAAGTGAGTCCGCTGAAATTTCACAGATTGCTTTAAGAGGATACAATTTTGCAATCAATGCCGAAACAGAGAGGGGAGGTGATTTAAATGAGTCTCTTGATCAAAATCAGTTCGCGGTTTCAGGTGGTTCAGACAATACAATTGAAGGTTTTAGAGATGAAGACAATGGTGTCTATGCGCTTGCTTTACATAACAACGGTTCAGATAACAATTATAGTATTTTGGTAAGCCCCGATAATTATGTCGCTGACACGGTGGAGACCGGAGATTTGACTACTTTGAGTGCAAGAAAATTGGAGACAGTTAATTTTCAATACACACATGTTGTCGTTGTAAAAAATACTAGCGGTACTTTTATTACACCGAGTTTGGTTGTGGCAAACGGGATTGTTTGTGACATCGGCGCGATTTATGCCTATTGTCCACTTTCCATAAGTAAAGACGGAACTTTAGCGGCTGAAGACTTAATTGTTTCCGCCAGCGGTTATACGACAAAAACCACATCTTTGGCATCGGAACGCGACAGTACTTCAGATTCTCAAGTTGTAACAACAGTTACCCTATCTCAGGGTGTGTCGGATTCTCCGGATGCTTATGCAACTTTAAGTATAGATATTCAAAATGAAGACAATAAATCTTTGACCAAACTAAGTGATGTGGATTTTACTATTTCAGATGGAAGCGACAACGATATTTATGGATTTACAAATAATAATAACGGAAATTATATTTTGAGTTTGAACGCAAGTGCTGATGACACTTCATACACGGTTCAAATTGTGGCCGACGGATACGTTAGTGATTCTTTCACAACCGACTCACTTGACGAAGGCACGACATATAAAGACGTCACAATGAAATTTGCATATAAAGTTAAAGTGACAAGCTCCAGCGGAACCGCAATCGCAAACGCAACCGTTAAGTCCGGTGACGGACTTGCAACGCTTTGCTATTACATTGATTCGGGATATTACGGATGCCCGGTGCCACTTGCGGACACCGAGACAAAATTCAAGGTTATGGCTTCAAAATACAAAACCTATTACGCAAATTTTGCCGGTGACCGAGATGATCAAACCGATTCGCAACAAACTTCTAACGCGTCTTTGGTTTATGACCCAACAGGGTGTTACGCGCCCTTTGATGACATTTCAGGCCACTGGGCAGAAGCTGATATTGAAACTCTTTATTGCAATGGGATTGTGAGCGGCAGAACAGATTCACTTTTTGAGCCGGACGCAACAATAACTCGCGCGGAATTTTTGAAGATTGCACTTTTGAACGCGGGTTACAGTCCTTCAGGTTATAACGGTGCAAACTTTAGTGATGTTTACTCGAGCGATTGGTATTACAGTTATATTTCTTTGGCTCAAGATCACGATTTTATAAATGGCTACAGCGACGGCACTTTCAAACCGAACGATCCGATAAATCGAGCGGAGGCTCTTGTGATTTTGATGAGAATCGCAGGTCAAACATTATATGGATTCACTTCTTCAGATATTCCTTTCAACGATGTAAATGTTGGTGATTGGTATGCATACGCAACTGTAATCGGTTATCAAGACAGTATTGTTAACGGCTACTCGGACGGCAGTTTTAAACCCGCAAATAATGTTAGTCGTGCCGAAGTTGTTACGATGGCCGTGAATGTGCATGATGCTTATTATGACTGACAATCCGTTTT
>CAYTWD010000023.1:0-16853 GCA_964441065.1 uncultured Candidatus Peribacteria bacterium | reverse complement strand
GGGTTGCTGAATCTGACAATAGAATCAGTATTCCTTCTTTAAAAATCAATGTTCCTCTTGTGAAACCCGAACTTGGTTTGGATGCTTTAAAATCTCAAGATTGGAATAGTCTTGAAAGTCAAATTCGTTCTTCACTAGAGAAAGGTGTGGTTTATTATCCTGGCACAGCCGAACCGGGGACTCGCGGAAATTTCTTTGTGACAGGTCACAGCTCAAACTATTTTTGGGAATTAAGCCCTTACAACACGGTTTTCGCGCTTCTTCCAAAAATCGCTGACGGCGCGGATATTTACATCACATACAATCAAAATCATTACCATTATAAAGTTAGCTCAAAAACCGAAGTTAAACCTGATGATGTGAGCATTCTAAAACAAGGAGACGACTTCAAAATGACACTTATGACTTGCACTCCGGTAGGCACAAGCTTAAGAAGACTTGTTGTTACAGCCGACTTAGTTAACTAAACGTTACCTAATTGTTTCAATAGATCTTCCTGTTTTTTCGCTTCCTCAGCAGATGAAGCGGATTCGACTTTTTTCAATTCCTCACGTTTCTGCGCTCTATCAAATTCATCCCATTCCTTCAAGTGTTTCTCATTTAACTTAGCCAATTCACTTTGATATTCGCTATCCAACTTTGTTAGTTGATTTGCTTCATCATCAAGAATTTTCCTCAAACGCACAACTTGTTCATCTGTCATTATCGGCAAAATCTGAAACCAATAATTGCGCTCATCTTTAGACATCGATTCGGTTTTCTTAATAAGCTCAACCAAATCCGGATACTTCTGCATTACAAGGGCAGGAATATTATATTCAACAGCAGCTGCCGTTTGAGCAACTTGTGCGGTTTGTCCGCTTGTTGACGCCGCCTGAGAGGCGCTAGTTTGAGTTGTTGTGGCGTTTGTTGGTTCCATTGCTTATTTATTATAACTTATTATGCGGCCTGTTTGAAATCGATTATTTGGTCGACTCCTTTATCATTTTTTACCGTGAACCTTTGGCTGCTTGTTCCTTTTCTAAGTTTATCCAACATATCTGCGAAATCTTTTATTTTTATATTGTATTTTGCTTTGTTTAAACTCGGATAATCACTGTCTTCCATCTCAATGCTATCGCCATTGACTTTAACTGACGTAAAACTCTTGTTTGGCAATAAAGTCACCGGGATTTCGATATTATAAGCCGTACCGTCAATCTTAAGCTGACTAGCGCTTAATGTACATTTTGCAGGTGTGGCATTGAGCACTCCCTTATCATCAAGATATGGTAAATCGAAGCTGAAACTACCTCCGCCTTCCAATGGCGAAGTTTGACCCTGTTTTGAGGCAAAAGCAGTATTTAAAGCCGTCTCATAAGGAGTTGCTGAACCTTCAACAGGAGCCGGTGCAGGTTCCTCTGCCTTCGCTTCTTCTCCGGGTTTTGGCACTTCGAATTTCAATTTTGTTGAGCTGTCTAAATCGTAAGGTAAGCCGGCTGAATCAGGTAATTTGCTTAAGAAATTATCAATTGTGTATGAGTTTGTACCGGATTCAATCACGATTTTCACAGTACTTAATTCTCCTGGAGTCGCGCCTGCCACAGCTGAAACCGACTTAATTTTTGCTCCGGAAGGTTCTGTGATTTTATAATCAACGCCATCAACAGTGAGAGTATCTTTTGTGATTGCAACCGCATGAGTGCTCAAAATATTATCGGTATTTAGAATTTTGTTGAATTCAAATTTGGCATCTGTTCCGCTTAAATCCTCGGTTTTTCCAACTTTATCTTTAAGACTTTCATTATTTTTATCTGTGTAAATTGTGCCAGTTAAATTGAGAGATTTCGCAATCCCGTCTGAGTGACGACCCATGAAATCCACAAGTTTTTCCTTGTCATCCGGCGCAGGTTTTTCATCCAACATCGCTTTTTGAAGTTTCTCACATTTCTCTTTCAATTTCGGATCTGTAACTTCAGCAATTCCATCTGTAAATTGTTTAAAAGTTAAGCCATCCTTTTTCATAACTTTTAAGCCTTCAATGTTATCAAAAGCTTTTTCATCCCCAAATTGAGCCTTAAGTACATCTTCACTCTTTAGATATGACTCCAAAGTTGTGGACGTTTCGCCTCCGGCGGGCTCGCCAAATTCAAAAATTTCATCACCACCTTTTGGTTTTATTCCAAATTTTTGATTGAGCGTCTGTTTATAATCTTCTGAAAGTTCATTATACCAACTCTTGCCTACAAACCAGCATATAACTCTGATTCCAATCAATCGCATTTTGTCACCAAAACCCGCTAAAAAGCTGTCATCTTGGTGTTTTGAATTTATAACCATCATTTTAGCCATGTCTAAAGCCACCGCAGCCCATCTTTTTTTACTAAAAAGGTTCGCGTTTGGATCCGTAGCTTTTTCGGGTGTTGTTGGCGCGGTTTGAGTATCTGTATCAGTTTTTCTATGTGAGTCTGCATCTTCATCTTTGTCTTGATCAGAGTCCGCACCAGCTTCAGCCAATTTATTATCAGTTTCTTGTTCAGCTTTTGCTCTCTCATCAGATTCAATTTTGGCCTTATCTTCAGCAGCTTTCTTCTCAGCATCAATTTCAGCCTGAGTTTTTTGATGAGGAGCAGTTTCAGTTTTGCCTGCATCTACTTTACCCGCATCAACCACATCTGTTGAGGCTCCTTCGGACGGTGCTTTTGATTGAACTCCCATACTAAATTATAAAAATATCTCCGTAAGTTTTTTCGACGCTTTCTTTATTTAAACGAAGTGAATCCACCAAGTTTTGAACCTGATAAGTGGGTTCGGTCATAGTTTGCATAAGATTGTAAATTTCTCGCACTTTTGTAAGAATTAACATCGCATTTTGATCCGCTTTTGCTTTACCTTCGAGAGGTAATTTCTCATAAACTTCATTATTTAAGAGCGAGCTTGGCGCGTAAAGATTTATCTTTTTTTCATTTACAAGTTTCAAAATAAGGTAGAGCAAAGCTTGGTCGGCCTGATTATAAGCGGCTCCGGCAAGCGGTTTATTAATCATTTGCTGGATTTCCTCAGCAATGGGAGCATTGTCGGTTTTTGGATCGTACAGCGGGTTGTATTTTGTGCTAGAATCCATAATGTAAAAATTATCTTAATATTATACCTTAAAAACGGTATAAAAACAAGTCATGAACAAACAGGAGGCGAAATTAAGGATTGAGAAGCTCAGAAATGAGATTTTGAGGAGAAATTATGAATATTTTGTCTTAGATATGTCCACCGTGGCCGAATCTGTTCGTGATTCTCTAAAAAAGGAACTTATCGAGCTTGAAACTGAATTTCCGGATTTAATTACAGCCGATTCTCCAACACAACGAGTGGGAAGTGTTCTTTCAGGTAGATTTGCCAAAGTTAAGCACAAAAGTAAAAAATGGAGTCTGGCGGATGTTTTTTCAATGGAGGAATTGAAAGATTGGGAAGAAAGAGTTGAAAAAGCTGTGGGTAAAACAAATTACATAACAGAACTGAAAATTGACGGTTTAAACATAAGTCTTTGGTATGAAAAAGGCCTTTTGGTGAAGGCGATTACTCGAGGAGACGGAAGTGAAGGAGAAGATGTCACTCACACTGTTCGCACAATAAAAAATTTACCGTTAAAATTATTTGAAGAAGTTGATATAGAAGTTTCAGGAGAGGTTTACATGCCTGCGGAAAGTTTTGCGAATTTGGGAGGGGAATTTATGAATCCGAGAAATGCCGCGGCAGGAACTGTGAGACAACTTGATCCTGCGATTGCCGCGCACAGAGATTTACGAATGTTTTTGTATTCGATGGGCGAAAATAATTTGCCAAATTCTCCAAAATCACAATCTGAATTATTGAAACGATTTATGGATTTGGGACTTCCTGTAAATCCTGAATTTGAGGTTCATCACTCTCCGCAGGCGAGCATTAACTATTTGGAAAAATGGCATAAAAACCGGAAAAAACTTCCTTATGAAATTGATGGAGTCGTTTTTAAAGTTGATGATTTTGCAAAGCAAGATGAGCTGGGTTTCACAGCAAAAGCTCCACGTTGGGCTGTCGCGTACAAATTTCCGGCGGAGCAAGTTAGTACAGTTTTAGAAGATATAACTGTTCAAATTGGACGAACCGGAGCCGCGACTCCCGTGGCCGAACTTAGACCTGTGCTCGTTGCCGGTTCAATGGTCTCTCGTGCAACTCTTCACAATGAAGATGAAATCGCAAAAAAAGATATTCGAATCGGAGATACTGTAATTATTCAAAAAGCCGGAGATGTGATTCCTGAAGTCGTTGAAGTTTTGATAAATTTACGACCTTCGCATTCAAAAAAATATATTTTCCCAAAAGTTTGCCCGATGTGTGAAACGGATTTGATTCGTAAAGAAGGTGAGGCCGCTTGGAGGTGCCCAAATAATAATTGTCCGGCCAGAAAACGTGAAGCATTTTTACATTTTGTTTCTCGTGGAGCACTTGATATCGACACGCTTGGCGAGAAAGTTGTGGATGGATTACTTGATTTTGGTTTTGTGCACGACGTGGCAGATTTTTTCACTTTAAAAAAAGAGCAGCTTTTGGAACTCCCGCTTTTCAAAGATAAAAAAGCTCAGAATGTTTTGGATTCGATAGAAACTCGTAAAAATATTGAACTTTACAGGTTAATTTTCGGGCTTGGGATAAGATTTGTGGGTGAACAAGCCGCAAAGGCGATAGCGGAAAGCATTAAAACCGATTCTCATGAAATCACTCCACACGAATTCCTAAAAAAAATGGAAGAAAAAGGTCTAGAAAATATACTTGAAACCGAAGGAATCGGGGATAAAATCGCCGAAAGTATTTTTGACTGGTTTAAAAGTGAAAAAAACCAAGAGTTATTAAAAAAACTTGATAAAGTAGGAGTAAAATTAAAAATGCCGAAACAAAAAAAACAAGTCGAAGGAATTTCGGGGAAAACTTTTGTGATAACTGGAGCTTTAAGTGTTCCTCGTGAAGAAATTAAAAGAATAATTGAGTCTGCCGGTGGAAAAGTTAGCTCAAGCGTAAGTCCAAAAACTGATTATTTAATTTCTGGCGAATCTGCAGGTTCAAAACTTGAAAACGCCAAAAAGTTAGGAGTCAAAATCTTAGATGAAGAGGCAATGAGAAGGTTTTTCACCTAATTGCATTTTCACGTCTGCAACGACTCTGAATGAACCTGTAAAGACCATAAATTGCGGAATCACTTCATTCTTCAAATTCTCTAGAATTTCTTTTGAATTAGCGTGAGTAAAATTCTCGGGAGTTTCAGCTGCTCTTTGATTTTCAATATCCATCCAAATACTTCTTTTATTTAAAAATAATTTCAAAAGTTCCCGCGGCTTGTCTTTCAAAATATGAAAAACCCAAGTTGGATCGGGAAGGCCTTCGTTTTGCGCGTAATTTAAGACTTTCGAGTGAAGTGATTGAATTGAGTCATAAGTGTGAGCTCCGTCCAAAAGTAAAGTATGAATGCCAAACTTTTTAATCTCAAAATGACCGGGGATCAAAAGATTTTTCATTCTCTCAGTAATTTTTTCATCCATTTTTATTCCAAGAAAATCCAGCGCAAAAAAAGTTAATCCGCAAGCTTCAGGATGATGATTCCCAAGCTCAAAACTACTGCAAAGCACCGGAGAAATTCCCTCTTTTTTTATCTCTTCCAATACATTTAAATGCTGATTCGCAGGAGTTAAAAGCGTTACGCCCGGTCTGCAAATTCCAAGTTTTTCTCTTGTAATTTTATCGAGCGAATCTCCTAGGACAGCCTGATGTTCAAGTTCAACATGAGTTAAAATGGTTAAGGTTTTTTTATCCACGATATTTGTGGAATCAAGTCTTCCTCCGATTCCGGTTTCTACAATAGCAAAGTCACATTTTTCTTCCTGAAAATATAAATATGCCGCAAGAGTTACCTCTTCAAATTTTGAAATTTCATGACCCTCGCAAGCAAGTTTCACAATTTCTATTTTTTCACTTAAAACTTTTGTAGGTATAGGTTCCATGTTTATTCTAATCATTTCTTCATAACAGAAAATTGCGGGAGAGGTGAAAAGCCCGACCTTGTATCCGGCCGCGTTCAAAGCTTCAGCTAACAAAAAAGCAGTTGTACCTTTGCCTTTTGAACCGGCAATATGAATCATTTTTGCGTCCAGTCCGCCCAGCTTTGTGAAGATTTCTTTTAAGAATTCCATCATATGGTTTTTTCTTCAATTACTTCCCATTCCATTTCTTTTAACGCGGGATCAAGTTCGAATAAAATATTGAATTCGGAACCCAGAACTTTTTTCACGGCATTCTCAATGGTAACAATACCTTCCGGTGAATTAACTTTATCGTAATGGAACTTACTTGAAAATTGGAATTTTAAAATCTTTGAATCAATGCTCATTAAAGTGCCTGTTTGAAAAGAAGATCTGATACTAACGTTTTCAATTTCCTTCAGAATTTGCGGGATTTGTTTTTTAAGAGCCTCAATGTGAAGCAAGCCCTCCTGTCTTTTTACCGGCACAGCAACTACAGTTGTTGCTACCTCCAACTTATTCGTGGCCCGAATAACCGCTATTTCGAGTGGCAAAGTTGCAATACTTGTTTTTTTTAGCTTCATCCATGCTTCGTCAAAAAGTGAGATCCAATTTAAAATATTTGGTAAAATCGCTTGTTTTTGATTGAATACGGCCTCGTGCATTTTACTTCTTAAAAGTCCTAAAAAAGAAGTTGTAAATTCTTGTAAATCTAAACCTTCCGAATGCAAATCCTGAATAATTTTTAAGCCTTTTTGAGTATCACCGCTACCAAGCGCTCCGTACAAACTTTCGCAATTTTGATCTTTACTCAAGCCTAATCTTTCACGCACAATTTCAGCACTCAAAACTCCATTTGAAAACTGTTGTAGAAGTGAAATGGCATCTCGCATTCCTCCATCCGCCGATTTGGCTAAAATTTCCAAAGCCTCAATTTCAAACTCCATATTTTCAGCCTCAGCTATATATTTCAATCTCTCCACAAGCTGTTTCTCACCGATTCTTTTAAAATCGTAACGCTGACACCTTGATATAATTGTCTCGGGAATTTTATGGATTTCCGTTGTCGCCAAAATAAAGTAAACATTCACAGGTGGTTCCTCCAAACTTTTCAACAAAGCATTAAATGCCTCCTTAGAAAGCATGTGAACTTCGTCAATAATATAAACTTTCGACTTTGCCAAACTCGGTGCAAATCTGATCTTTTCCCTCAAATCTCTAATATCATCAATTCCACGGTTTGATGCCGCATCAATCTCAATCAAATCCATATTTTCATTAACAGAATTTGCGCGGCAAATTGTACACGCTTCACAAGGTTCTCCATTTTCTTTCCTATTTTCACACTGAATAGCCTTTGCTATTAGTCTCGCGGTTGTTGTTTTACCTGTTCCACGGGGGCCTGAAAAAAGATATGCATGACTCAACTTACCCTTCTTTAAGGCTTCCAAAAGAGTAGCCCGAACCGGAGTCTGACCAATTAAGTGATCAAAACTCTGTGGTCTGTATTTTCTGTATAAGGCGAAACTCATTTTTTAGGCTTATTGGCCTGCATAATAGCACCTTCTATAATCTTTTTAATAGACTTTTCAAAATTTTCTCTTGAGAATTTCTTGGCATGCTTTGCAATCTCTTTTGTTTTATAGTTTTTTTCGTTTATCAAAAGCTGAGTTAAAGCCGCTTCCATGCTTTCAACTGTCTGTTCATTAAAGAACTCACCGGTTTCACCTTCAATCACTGTTTCAGTCAAACCACCTTTTCTATAGGCCAAAATCGGCTTACCGCAGGCCATCGCTTCAATAGGAGCAATTCCCAAATCTTCTTCACCCGGAAAAATAAAAGCTCTGCAATTTTCAAAATACTCTTTTGTAACCTCGTCACTTTTATAACCCAGAAAATCCACGTTTTTCGCGGCCATTCTTTTAAGTCTGCCCATCTCCGGCCCATCACCAATGATAATAAGTCGCTTCCCAAGCCTATTAAAAACTTCCACAGCCAAATCAATTTTTTTATATCTTGTCAAATTTGAAACAATCAAAAAGTAGCCCTCGTTTCTACCGTGAGCCTCAAATCTTTCAGTATCAACCGGAGGATAAATGATTTCTGCCTCTCGACGATAATATTTTCTAATACGATTTCGAACGGTTTTTGAATTTGCAATTGGAATATCCACTCTGTCCGAAGCCAAAAAATCCCACTGTCTGATTTTGTGAATCATGTTAGAAACAAAAAAATCTCCAATCTCGCCCAAATTTTGATCTTTTAAATATTCGTGAGTGTAATCCCACGCGTAACGCATCGGTGAGTGATAATAACAGATATGAGTTGTATCCAAATTCGTAACAACTCCGTGCGCGTAAGCATTACTTGAACTCAAAACAATATCAAAACCTTCCAAGTCAAAGTTTTCAACGGCGCCGGGCATAAAAGGAAACATCAATTTATGCATTCCCGGTAAGCGCGGAATCTTTTGAAGACCGGAAGTTCTAACGCGTTCTTTAGGAAAAATATCACCAACTTTTTTTTCGTCATACAAAAGAGTAAAAACCGGAGCTTCCGGATAGATATCCATCAGAACTTTAAGCACTCTTTCAGCGCCTCCAAGTCGAATTAAAAAGTCATGTACAAATGCAATTTTCATTAAACTAATCTTAAAGAGTTTTTTCTATTTCGCCAATAGCGGCCTTGGCTGCTTTTTCCCAAGAAAACTTTTTTAAACGCTCTCTTCCTGCAAAAATCAACTCCTCTCTAAGCTCGCGATTTTTTATTAAATTCCCCATATGATTTGCAAAATCCTTTGCTGATCTTGGATCTGCAAATAATGCGCCGTCTTCAGCGACTTCTGTGAGTGCCGGAATTGAAGAGCAAATCACAGGGCAACCCGTTTCAAAAGCTTGTAAAATCGGCATTCCAAAGCCTTCGTCAAGTGAAGGCAAAACAAAAGCGGTAGCAATGGAGAAAATTGCCGAAACCTCTTTTTCTGAAAGAAAACCTGGAGCTAAAACTGATTCATCAAATTGAGCTCTGATTTCTTTATAACCATACCCGTTTCCTCCACCGATTATCAATCTTGAAAACGGGAATTTTTTTCTTAAAATTTCCCAAGCTTCCAACAGGGTACTTAGATTCTTTTTTCTTTCAATTCTACCCAAATAAAAAAATAAATTTTCATTTTTTGAAAGCCCGAGTTTTTTTAAAGTTTCCTCAGTATTTTCACATTTTTCCAAATCAAGCGGCCCATGATGAATCGATTTAACTTTCTTTGCGCCAAAAAAATGTTCCAAATCTTTTTTGACAGCTTCCGTTGGGGTAAAAATCATTGCACATTTTTTTACCGCTCTTTTCGTAGCCCATTTTAAATAAAATCTCTGGAATTTTCCATAAGCTTCCGGGAATTTAATAAAAGCCACGTCGTGAATCATTGTGAAGGAATTTTTTGGAGCAAAAAATGGCAAAACGTGCGACGGTACAAAAAGAGCATCGGGTTTATTTCTAAACATTTCTCTACTCAAACTGAACAAAGTCCACAATCTTTTTCCTTGCACAACAACCTGCAAGTTTTTATTAAAAAATCCGCTTTGCATGGGCAAATATAATTTGATTTTCAAGTGTGGTTTTAACTCAAGAATCGCTTTAATAATTTCGATACTATATCTTTCCACTCCAGTTGGTTTTTCTTTGAGACTTCTGGAAGCGTCAATGCCTAAAACTTTCACGTTCGGCCAGGGTTAATGCTGAAATTTTCTCGTAACCCGCTTCGCGCAGAACTTTTCTGCAAGCAAGCAGTGTCGAGCCGCTGGTTACTATATCATCCACCAGGACTAAATGACCATCTTTTGGAATACTTCGTACAAGCTCAAAGGCATTTTGCATGTTTTTTTCTCTTTCCGCCCTACTTTTTGTCAGTGACTGTTTTTCAGTATTTTTTACTCTTGCTATCAATTTGACAACACTGATTCCATTTTTCTTCCCCAAATAATTAGCCAAAACCTCAGATTGATTGTAGCCTCGTTCCAGTTCCCGATTTTTATGCAAAGGGACAGGAACCAAAAAAATTTTCTCGGGAAAATAGAGCAATTTTAGTGCCCTATTCATGTGAGGTACAAACAATCTAAAAATATCTTTTTGATGATTGTATTTGAACGGTAAAATTAATTTTTCCAAGATCGAATTGGGATCGTAATACATTGAAATACAAATCTCTAAATCCTCAATTTTTCTGACATGAGGCTCAAATTTCAAAGTTTCCAAACATCTTTTACAAAGTGCTCTGCCAATATAATCGCAATTTGCACATTCTGAGGGGAAAAGTATTTCCAGTAAATCCAAAATCATAACTTAACTTTGAAGCATAAAGCTGAATAAGTCCTGAATTTCTTCTGAAATTTTACAAATGGAAGAAATTTGAAAATTTGCTATAATAGGTTCAATTATGAAATCCACGAAAAATCACAAATATCCACCGAGGGAAGTGATTGAGAAGTCATGCGGCATTATTCTTTACAGAATGAAAGGAGTAAATCGCGACTATCTACTTTTGCATTATCCTGGCGGTCATTGGGATTTTGCCAAAGGCCACGTTGAAACTTTTGACGCTTCCGAGGAAGACACGGCGCGCAGAGAACTGAAAGAAGAAACAGGTCTAACAGACATTGAAATAAAGCCACTTTATAGAGAAGTGATGTATTATGAATTCAGGCGTGGAAAAGCCGAATTGGTGAAAAAAAGTGTAATTTACTTCTTGGCGGAAGCAAAACATGAAGATGTGAAAATTTCTTTTGAGCACAAGGGTTTTGTGTGGCTTCCTTATCAAAAATCAATGAAGCAATTAACATACGACAACGCCCGAAAATTGCTTGAGAAAGCGGAAAAGCTGCTTCAAAATGAGGGCAATGGCGAATAATTACCAACTAAATCCGGAACAACTAGAGGCGGTAAATCACATTGATGGTCCGCTTGTTTGCCTTGCCGGGCCGGGAACAGGGAAGACTCAAATTATTGCAATGCGAATCGCGAATCTTTTGAAGGAAACTCAAATGAATCCTCAGAATATTTTGTGTCTGACTTTTACGGAAAGCGGAGCCGTGGCAATGCGTAAAAGATTAATTGAAATTGTAGGCAACTCGGCCTATCAGGTTAAAATTTTCACTTTCCATGGTTTTTGTAATGAAATAATTTCCGAATACCCGCAAAAATTCCCATTTAAACGTGATGCCTATTCACTCGATGAAGTAGAAAAAATAGAAATCTATAATTCGATTTTTGACAAACTCGATTCAGAAAGTCCTTTTTGGCACTTTTATGACAGATACCAGTTTAGAAAAGACGTCACAGATGCTATTCAAAAATTAAAAAAGGAAAACATAAGCCTAGAAAAATTTTCATTAATAATAAACGAGGAAAAATCTTTTTTTGATAAAAACTCGGAAAGAATAAAAACTTTCACCGAGCAAAACGCCAGATCTTTGAAAGAGTCCGATTTTGATTTACTTTTGACTGAAGTACCTGAACTCCAAATTTTCTTCCAAAAATATGATGTTACAGATTCAAAACAGAGAACTTCGCTCAAATCTGACATAAAAAAATATTTTGAAAATTTGAAATCTGACATTCCAAAACACTTTGAACTAGCCAGAATTTACGATCTTTACGAAAAAAAATTGAGTGAAAATGCGCGTTATGATTTTGAAGATATGATTTTGAAAGTTATTGAGCGATTAAAGAATGATCCTGAATTACTTGCAATCTATCAGGAGCGTTTTCAATATATTTTAGTTGATGAATATCAAGACACGAATGGTGCGCAAAATGAAGTCGTCGAGCTGATCGGCTCTTTTTTTGACTCGCCGAATATCTTTGTTGTGGGTGATGACAAACAGTCAATTTACAGGTTCCAAGGCGCTTCACTAGAAAATATTCTTTATTTTTACAATCGTTACTCTTCGGTGAAGCTCGTTAAATTGAAGGAAAATTATAGAAGTTCTCAAAATATTTTAGATGCGGCTTCTACGGTAATTTCAAAAAATGAAAGCAGAATTGAGAATTTTATTCCAAATATCAATCTTGAACTTCATTCTCAAAAAGGTACCGGCTCAAAAATAAAATTGTATGAATTTGAATCGGAACAAACGGAGAGCTATTTTCTCGCAAAAAAAGTGCAGGAATTAATTGACTCCGGAGTTGAAGCAAAAGAAATCGCCATTTTGTACAGAAAAAATAGAGATGCCAAAGATTTAATTGATCTATTTGACAGGCTTGGCTTGCCTTTCCAAGCATCAACAGGCGATAATATTTTGCGTGACAGAAAAATTCTCAAATTTCTAAATGTTTTGCGTTCGGTAAATAATTTGGGTAACAGCGAAAATTTGATGAAAATCCTTTTTTACGATTTTTTTAACTTCAAAAAACTTGATTTGGCAAAATTATCAATCGCAAATCATAACAGGAGAAAAACTCTTTTTTCGCTCATTTCAAACCTTCAGGATTTAAAATTATCTGAGCTGGAGGAACCGGAAAAGTTTTATGAATTTGCTCAGAAAATTTCATCCTGGCAAATGATGGATGCGAACAAAATTTTTACTCACACTTTTGACGCAATTTTGAAGGAATCAGGATTCTTAAATCAAATTTTATCTAGCCCCGATAGTGTTGAAAACTTAAATAGGATCAACAGTCTTTTTGAAAGAGTAAAAGATTTAAACGAGAAAGATCATAATTTTAATCTCAGAAAATTTATTGATTACATCGATATTCTTGAAAAAGATGAAATTTCAATTCCTGACAAACTTTTATCTACTCAAAAAAACGCCGTAAAAATTATGACCGCGCATAAATCAAAAGGTCTTGAATTTGAACATGTTTTTATAATTAAGTGTTACGACAAACACTGGGGAAATCCCAAAAATATAAATAAAATCAGACTTCCGCACGGGATTTTAAAAACGGAATTCCAGACTTCTGAAGAAATAAATGAAGAGGAAAGAAGACTTTTTTATGTCGCAATGACACGCGCAAAAAATACCGTCCACATAAGTTATTCAAAAACAAATAATGATGGCCGGGAACTTGTTCCTTCCATGTTTATAAATGAAATTAATCCCGATTTACTTGAGAAAGTTTCAACTGAAGAGATAGAAAATGAAGCTTTGGAAAGACTCAAAACAATCTTTTTGGAACCAATTCAGAAAGACGGTGAAAAAGATTTGGAAGATTACCTTTTAACTCTTCTTGAAGACTATCAATTAAACGTCTCACATTTAAATAATTATCTTCGATGTCCCTGGATTTTTTATTATAAAAACCTGCTACAAGTTCCCTCCGCGAAAGAAAAAACTCAATCTTTTGGTACTGCAATTCATAAAACTCTTCAGGATTTAGTTAGAACAAAAGAATCCACAAATCTTTTGATAAATTTTGAAAAACACTTGAGAGATGAAATCCTAAATGAAGTTGATTTTAAGGAAACGCTTGAACACGGCAAAAAAATAATTACCGAGTATTGGAATAATTACGCCAGAACATTCAACTTCAATTCCGAAGTTGAGTATGACTTTAAGAAAAAACACGTCCTTTTTGAAGCAGTTCCAATCACGGGTCAAATTGATAAAATTGAAATTATTGATCAAGAAAAAAAACTTGTGAATCTTGTTGATTACAAAACGGGAAATCCAAAAAATGCAAAAGAAAAATTAAAAAGAGGAGAGGATTACTGGCGACAAATGATTTTTTATAAAATATTGTGCGATAACTGTACTTTTTTCCCTTATAAAATGGTTTCCTGTGAAATTGACTTTGTTCAAAAAGACAAAGATTCAGGTGAATTTAAGAAAACTCCAATTCAAATTGAAGAAGAAGATTTGGAAATCCTAACAACGCAAATAAAAGACTCTTATAAAGAAATAAAATCTCTCGAATTCCTCAAATTCTCACCTGATAGATACTGTGGTGAATGCGAGTGGTGTTTATCTCGTTAATAATTTGCTCTTGACTAATGTGTATATTGTTTGCTAACATCTGATCCTAATTAATTATTAACACCATAAAATGATTATAAATAAGCTAAAGATCGGTCTTATTACAGCGGCAATATCAATGTTTGCAATCCCTGTTGCATCAGCAAGTTCATTGCCTCATCTAAAAGCTCCAACATTGAACAAAATCGCTATGATACTTGATATCAGAGTGAATGTTCTAAAGAGCGAACTTAGACAAGGAAACTCAGTAATGGAAATTGCTGAAGATCACAACGCGACTAAGTCTGAAATCAAACAAGTAAAGAAAGTATTAAGAATTGCTCGACATGCTCCAGCTCCGGTTGTTAAAAAAGTGGTTAAAACCGTAGTTGTTAAGAAAGTTGTTGTAAAGAGACCTGTTAAAAGAGTTGTAGTAGTAAAAAAAGTAACAGTGGTAAAAACAGTAGTGGTTAAGAAAGTAGTTAAACCGGCTGTTAGAAGACCCGGCCCACTAAACAAGATCGCGGATGTTATTGATATCTCAGTTCCAACATTAAAAAGAGAACTTAAAGAAGGAAGGACTGTGTTGCAGGTTGCTAAAGAATTCAACGCGACTAAAGCTGAATTAAGACAACTAAAGATCATCAAAAAGCACAGAAACCGATAATTCCAAGAAAACTAATAAAAGGCTGTGGGCAAGACTCACGGCCTTTTTTAAATCATATAACTTGATATACTTGTACACAGTTTATGAAACCTTATGCCTTATCTAAGTTTTATTTCAGATGAAGATCTGCTAAACGCAGTTCAAAAAGTAATCTCAAAAATCGAGATTGCAAGCCATAGATCCGAAAATAAATTATATCGTAATGTACTTGACCCGTTTTCAGCATTATTTGATGCAATTACACATTCTATTACTTATGATGAGTGGATTAAATCAGAAAAAATTAGACAAATACAGAAGACAATGCAAAATGCCATTGGCGATTTTCACCAAGAAATTCTTGGTAGCATTACTGGATGTGAGAACTTGGGTATCGGAGGTGGACTTGATGTTTGTGACAGAAAAAAGAAAATAATAGCTGAAATTAAAAATAAATTTAACACTACAAAAGGTAATCATAAGTCGGAAATATATGATGCAATTAGTGCAAAGTTAAAAAGTCCTGAATTTAAAGATTTTACTGGTTATTATGTTGAAATTATTCCTCAAAATAAGAAGATTTATGACAAACCTTTTGTCCCATCGGATAATAAAACCAAAAATAGACGTGTTGAAAACACAAAAATCAGGATAATAGATGGTAAAAGTTTTTATAAACTTATGACAGGTGATGATCTAGCATTACAAAAATTATTTGAGGCATTACCTCATGTTATTGTAGATAATTTTCCTTATAAGTTTGATAAAAAAGATGCGATGAAATATCTAGATCTATTTGGAAAGGCATTTTTGCTTAAATAACCTTTGCCTATGTATTGGTTACTAAGTTAATATCTAAATATAACACCGCCACATCCATGAATCATACTCCACAGTATTTCACCGTAGGTGAGCTAGCTATTAAACTTGGTTTATCAGTAGACACTATTCGTAGATGGGATAAAAAAGGCTTAGTAATTGCGAAACGAGATACAAATAATGCGAGAATATTTAACCTAGACGAATTACAGCGCATAAAGAGTCGCATTGGCAAGAATGACAATATAAATCGTTATAAAATTTTAAAAAATAAAAAAAAATCAAATTATACTGCAATTGAGTTATTCGCGGGAGCTGGGGGAACGGCTCTTGGTATGGAACATGCTGGAATAGAACATGTGTTGCTTAATGAATGGGACAAAAATGCCTGTGCAACACTTAGAATAAATAGACCTGATTGGAATGTTGTTGAAGGTGATGTTCGTAATCTCACATTCTATGAAGGGCAAGCAGATATTGTTCAGGGAGGATTCCCATGTCAGGCTTTTTCTTATGCTGGGAATCAAATGGGCTTCGAGGATATTAGAGGAACAATGTTTTTTGAATTCGCAAGATGTGTCAAAGAAGTAAAACCTAAAATAGCTGTTGGAGAAAATGTTAGAGGATTACTTACGCATGATAATGGCAGAACTTTAAAAACCATGATTTCAGTATTAGAAGACTTAGGTTATCGAGTAAAATATAAAGTGATGAAATCGCATTATTTTGATGTCCCACAAAAAAGAGAAAGACTTATTATTATTGGCGTAAGAAATGACCTTCAGTTACCAATAGTTTTTCCAAAGGAGAAAGATTACATTTTGACGGTGAAAGAGGCTCTTCATAATTGCCCAAAATCAGAAGGGCAAGAATATCCGATTAACAAAAAGAAAATTATGAAGCTAATTCCTCAGGGTGGATATTGGAGAGATTTGCCAGAAAAATTACAAAAAAAATATATGGGAGCTAGTTTTTATATGGGCGGAGGAAAAACTGGAATGGCAAGGCGTTTATCTTGGGATGAACCATCTCTAACGCTAACTTGTAGCCCTGCACAAAAGCAAACTGAGAGATGTCACCCGGAAGAGACTCGTCCGCTAACAGTTAGAGAATACGCACGTATTCAGACCTTTCCAGATAGCTGGAAATTTGCGGGTTCGGTTGCACAACAATACAAACAAATTGGAAATGCAGTTCCGGTAAACATGGCTTATCATATTGGTGAATTGCTGATCTCCATGCTTGATGGCGAAACAGAAAATGTTGCTGAGGAAGAATCTTTAAGTCTAACTGGGCAATCATTACTTGCAGTGACTGCATAAAAAACTAGAAACGAAAATCTCGACTTCGTCGAGTGATGGTGGGCAATACAAGATTCGAACTTGTGACCTCCACAATGTCAATGTGGCG
>CAYTWD010000022.1:0-17322 GCA_964441065.1 uncultured Candidatus Peribacteria bacterium | reverse complement strand
ACTTGTGACCTCCACAATGTCAATGTGGCGCTCTAACCAACTGAGCTAATTGCCCTCATAAGTGCTTGATCACACTTTCACGCCAGCGGATTTTACTTAACAATCGGTACGCCTGCAAGTTTGCCATCGCTTATTTTAGTCGATTCGTCAGAAATATATTTCACAACTTGTTTCGCGGTCATAAATCCATTTGCCTCAATGATATTGGCAATTTTTGCGCTAACGTAAGCCGTCGCTGGAGAGGTGCCACTCTTATACGCGTAAGTATTTCCGGGTACAGAAGACTCGATTCGGTCTCCCAAAGAAGCCAAGTCAATCCAGTAGCCGTAATTGGATTTTGGCATTTTTTCTCCATAATAATCCACACTCGCAATTGCCACACTTTCACTATATTCCGCCGGATAAAATGGACCTTCGGAATTATTGTTACCGGCCGCCGCTACCACGATTATTCCCTTGGATTCGGCTTTTTGTACAAGTTTTTGAAGTGAATACGAATTATTTGTAATACCAAAGCTTGAGTTAATGATGCTAACTCCGTCATCAATAGCCATCTGATAAGCTGTCAAAACATTCGAAAGCTCACCGCCTTTCGCTCCTGCAATTTTATAAGGAACAATCACCGCATTCGGATCATTTTGAGCTATTATTCCCGCCATGTGAGTTCCATGACCAATATCATCATACATATCAGAGCTGTCATCGATTGTATTCCAACCTGTTTCCAAAGAAATGTTTTTGAAAATATCGTGACTAAGGTCAATTCCACTGTCGACCACCGCAATTTTTATTGGATTTTCAGCACTTTCACTAGCCAATGAAAGCTCTTCCGGAACAAAAGTTTTATCTTCATAATTAATGTCATAAACCGGATAGCCCTCAAGCTCCAAATCCTGATCAACTTCAACGCTCGCAAATTCAGGAATGCTTTTTTTATACTGAGCCGCAATATTTTCCAGAGTTTTCACGGGAATATCATGACTTGGCTTAAGTAAAATCAAACCACCCTTTGTCAGATTTTCATCCAAACTCACGATAAGACCCTTGTAATCTTCTCCATAACTTTCCAAAACATTTGCGCTTGATAATTCAGCCACAAGTCTTGAAGTACCTCCAATAAGTTTTCTATCAAAATTGAAATCATACTTATAATTCAAATCTCTAAGATTTTTCAGTGAATTAGCAGAAAGCTCAGTTGTATAAAATATTTTTTCTTTTAAAAAACTACCTGACCCGAAAAATAAGGCCAACACTGAAACGGCAAGCAGAAGCCAATTTTGAAGTCTCTTTTCAAGATCTCTATTACGTTTTTTCTTCGGCATATTTGGTGGATTTAACCTGATATTACTGGTTTCTTTAAAAAAAGACTAGACAAAATTTATGAACTAATGTATAACACATACCTTTATTGACAATACGTCAAGTAATCTAAAATCTACACTATATTATGAAATATTTATACACAGCCGCAAAAAGTTTTCTTACAACATTAACGGCAGTAGCATTAATTGCTTCACCTCTTTACTTCTTCTCAAGCACAAAGGCTAACGTTGAAAGTTATTACGATGCAGTTCAAACAAATCCTCAGTATACACAGTCTTGTTACCCTGCGGTTGTATTCGAAAAGGAACACCTTGCAAAAGATGACTACTTTAAAGATATAGATTTTTCACCTGCAAGAGACGAAATTACTTTTCTTGGTGAAATGGGAATTATCGAAGGAACATCTGATAACGTTTTCAGTCCAAACCTAACTTTAACCAGAGCTGAATACCTAAAAATGGTTTTCTTGGCTTTTGGAAATCAAGTGGAAGATGGAGCTTACAATAGCGACTTCTCAGATGTTGCTCAGAATCACTGGGCTGCCGACTTGATCTCAACGGCAAAAAATATGGACGTTATTAACGGATACATTGACGGGACTTTCAAGCCTGATCAGCAAATCACTTATGTTGAGGCGATTAAAATTGCTTCAAGAGCAACAGGTTGTGATTTCTGGGGTTCGGAACTAGCTGAACATGGTGTTTCAAATCAAACTTGGTCTAACGACTGGTTCCAGGGGTACATGGATTGGGCAAGTGACAATGGAATCTACCAGTTATCAGAAGCTAATTCTAAGATGGTTAGATGGAATGGTGCCAAACTTACTTACGACATCATGGATTTTGTAAATACTTCACTAGGCATTCCAATGCGAGTGATGAAACACGTGTAAATTATAGTGCAATACGGTTGCTAGAGGGACCTTTGGTGGCGTGGAGGGGTCCCTCTTTTTTGTGTGCTATAATCTTTGTATGAAACTTTCGGTCATAATTCCGGCCTATAATGAAGATAAAAGAATTGTCAAAACTCTTGAAAGTGTAAAAAACTATTTAAAAAATCACGACAGTGAAATAATTGTTGTGGATGATGGAAGTACGGATACCACTTCAATTTTTTCTCAAATTTCCTATCCTAAAAATATGGGGAAGGGCTATGCAATCAAAAAAGGTGTTGAAAAGGCTTTAGGTGATTTAATACTCTTTATAGATGCCGATAATTCCACACCAATTGAAGAAATCGAAAAACTATTGAAAGTTGATGCAGATATTGTTATTGGCTCTCGTTATCTTCCTGAAAGTAATATTGAAAAAAAACAATCATTATTACGTATTTTAATAGGTAGACTTGGCAATTTTGTAATAGCATTATTGGTAGTGAAAAATATCAAAGATACACAGTGCGGTTTTAAATTATTCAAAAAAAACGTTGCTAAGGAACTATTTGAGGAACTTGAAACTTACAGGTTTGGCTTTGATATAGAAATACTCGCACGAGCTCAAAAGAAAGGTCTAAAAATTGTTGAAATTCCCATTACCTGGCTACACAACAGTAATAGCCGTGTTAGACCCATTAGAGATGCTGCTAAAACCTTCTCCGACCTTATAAAAATCTGGTGGTGCTTGACGTTCACAAAGAAAGTGGTATAATTTAAACATATAAAACTTGATTCTTTAGTAAGGTTTAACTAAACTCAACAAGCGCACAAAATATGAACGACGATCAAAACTCAAATCAAGGCTCAGGAAACTTCTACAGTAGTGGTTTTACTTTTGGTGATGATTCAAGCGGTACTTCAGGTACCCCAACTCCGCAAACGCCGCCAACTCCTCCTGCGCCTCAACCCGTTCAACCCGCACCGGTAACACCGGCTCCGGTTCAACCTACACCTCCAACACCCCCAACACCTCCAATGGCCGGAATGATGGGTGATGATTTTGGTGGTCCTGCAGAACCAAAAGGTGATCCAAATTATAAATTTGGTGAAAAAATGAAGACTTTCACAACTACTGTTGTAATTCCACAGCATAGTTTGAAATTTGATGAAGCTAAGTTCTTAAATTTACTTGCAGGCTCAATCTCTCTTAGTAAAGACGAGAAAAAGAAGATTGTTGATTCCGTTCCAAAACTTAGACAAGATCAAGTTGATGAATTGATGAGAATATTTGAGGAAGAGAGAGAAAAATTTATTGAACTTTCAGCAAAGCATTCAACTCAACTAAAGAAGCTTGAAGAACAGCATGCTGCAGATTGGAAAGATCTTGAAATCGCTTACAAAGCAGCGGAAAAATCATCTGAAGATGCAAATAAAGCGGAAGAAATTCGCAAACAGCTAGGACTTTAGTGTATTATGGTGTGGACTAATCCCACCACATGAAAAATAAAGTTCTTCTAATCTCCTCCATAGTTCTTTTTCTTGCTTCCTGCAGTTCCCAAAATACGGAAAATACAAACGAAGTGCAGGACTATTCATATGTAAACAATGAATATTCAGATCTCAGTCCTGAAGAGGCTCAGGTGAGGGCTGAAAGTACAGCTAGAGAAAATAGACTTATTTTTTCTGAAGCAGTTGCAAAAACAGATGCCTCAATTTGTGCTAAAATCGAAAGTTACGATTTGAAATTTTCGTGTGAACAAAATGCCAATTTCAAACTTGCAGTTCAGAAGAAAGACGTATCACTTTGTTCAAAACTTGAAACCGAGAAAGGCAAAACTGCTTGTAAAAATACAATCGATTCACTTTAAAAAGTGCTCGTATTAGTTCCTTGTTTGTCTGTTGGTGAATAGCAGATTGCAGCAGATTTTATTGAATTTGTGCTTCCAAATGCTTTGCAGTAGTAGGTATCAACACCGGATGATGTCTTTTTAACTACGTATGTACCTTTATAATCAACTGTTGTTGAAGTACTAGTTAGATAGCCATTACAAGCTAATAGATAATCACCTGCCGTGCATGGCGCGGAAGCAAAATAAAACCCAACTACTGAACCTGGTGGACAGTCTGCACCTGAAGCGTTACAAGCATTATTTGCTGTACTTACTTTATAATAAATATCACCAAATGTTGTTGCTGTAACCGGTGCTGAAATGTCTACTGAAGAACTTGAAGTGTAGTTATCGATTTTATCTGTTTTTAATGTACCGGCAAAATTAAGATTTCCTTCTACTGTTAGATCGTCAGCAATTGTTACACCTGCACCCGAATAACTATTCCACGCGTCCGCAACCATATTTCCTATTGTGACAGTATCCCCTGTAACCTTTAAATCACCCGCTGATCTTGGATCGGTTCCACTACCAATTAAAAGCGAGTTAAAATTTGGAGTAATCAGTGTATAAGGATCTCCCGGCGTTCCGGAAGGGGTGTAAGATGCGATTACCGTGCTGATTCCTAATGAAATTAAAAAACCAACAAGTAAAGTAGCTGAAATTCTTTCAAAATATGTGAATAATTTTTTCATGGTGGGGGATTAGTGCCAACTAAGTTTAGTAGGCTCTTGCAAAATACACAAGTGTATCAGTTTCCCTTCCTGTGAAAAAGCATTTTAATTTTTTGCTGGATTTGATTGGATCGATTATTCTAATCGTAGCTTTAGTTTCATCCTGAATTTTTTTCTCCTCCTCATCAGTTCCAGCCCATGGAACTTTAATGAATCCGCCTTTTTCATCCAGAATCTTAATCATTTCATCCATGCTTTCAGCTTCACGCGTGTTCTCTTTCAAAAATAACTGCGCCTTTTCCAATAAATCCGCCTGAATCTTTTCAAGTAGATAAGGAATTTCTTGTTCGAGATCGGCAATAGGTAGATTAAATTTATCACCGTCTCTTCTTGTAACAGTAACTTCAGATTTTTCTAAGTCGCGGGGCCCCAAATCAATTCGGAGTGGAACACCTTTCACTTCCCATTCATTAAATTTGAAACCTGGAGTCACAGTGTCTCGTTCATCAAAATGAACTCTAACGTTGAGAGATTCCAAAACTTCTTTAATTCCATTTAATTCATCAAAAATCCTTTTTTTCTCCTCATCTGTTTTGTATATTGGTACTAAAACAACTTGATGCGGAGCAATTTTTGGAGGCAAAACCAAACCTTTTTCATCTCCATGACAAACAATCACAGTTCCAATTATTCTGGTTGAAAGTCCCCATGAAGTCTGCCAAGCATGTTGCATTTTGCTATTTTGATCTTGAAATGTCACATTAAATGATTTCGCAAAAGTTTGGCCCAAATGATGGGAAGTTCCCGCCTGAATAACTTTACCGTCTTTTGCCAAAGCCTCGGTCGTGAGAGTGTAAAGCGCTCCGGCGAAAGTTTCTTTTCTTGATTTTTTGCCTGTTAAGACCGGCAAAGACAAGAAATCTCTATCAAAATCCACATACATTTTTATTGCGCGCTCAACTTCATTAGCAGCATCATCGCTTGTCGCATGAACAGTGTGCCCCTCTTGCCACAAAAACTCCGTCGTACGTAAAAATGGTCTTGTTCTCATTTCCCATCTCACCACATTTGCCCACTGATTTATTTTCAAAGGCAAATCACGATAACTATGTATCCAGTCCGAAAAAGTATCATACATTATCGTTTCTGAAGTCGGTCTAACAATCAGTGGCTCAGCCAATTTCTTACCGCCGCCGTGAGTTACAACTGCACATTCGGGAGCAAATCCTTCCAAATGTTCCTTTTCTCGATTCAATAAACTTTCGGGAATAAAAAGAGGAAAATAAACATTCTGCACTCCTGCTTTTTTGATTCTTGAATTTAGTTCCATCTGAATAAATTCCCAAATGGCGTAACCGTAAGGTTTAATAATCATGCAACCTTTAACTTTGCTGTAATCTGCCAAATCGGCTTCTTTAACAACATCCAAATACCATTGCGCGAAATCTTTTGATTGGGGTGTAATTTTTGTCATAATGGGATTTTACTGTATGACTTCGCCTTGGGAAAGTGATTTTATTTTTATATTATCTGGAAGAGTTGGAATTGTGGGAGACCAAAATGGCCACATTTTAATTTCCACACTGTTAACTTCGGGAAGATTTTGTATGTAATTTTCAGCTTCTTCCACGGTTTTTCCCGCAATATGTTCCTTGATTTTTTTTGCCAATTTATTACCTCCTTCGAGGTCAGGATCGATTTCATATTCTTCAATGCCCTGAATTTGTGCGGTAAATTTGTATACATCACTTTTCAAGTTTACTTCAAAAACATGAATACTAATTGAATTCTGATCTATTTTTACCAATCGTTTTCCGGGAGTTTTGGTGCCAATTACATTAGATTCCAAGATTGAAAAAAGAGTATCGGAGTTATAGGCTACTCCGCTTATTTTCATTTTGCCGCTTACCTCGAAACTACTCTGTTCCTTCCCAACAATTTCACGTGGTACAGTTATAACCGGCGCGCCATATTGAATAATGTCAGAGTCTTCAAGTAGCGTAAGTTGAATCCCGTTCACAGTGCTTTGTGCCAAGGCTTCTTTTCTCAGCGCGGAAAGAGCCTTTTCTTTTAATGCCTCTTCCAATTTTGCGCTGGCGGCAATCAAATCTTCATCAGATACGAAGCTTGATACTTGAGTTGTTCCCCCGCTCATATATTCGGTACTTTCTCCATAAAGTTGATCTTTATTTGCGTCTCTTAAGCCGGGAAGAAAGAATTTACTCGGTCCGATATTTCCTCGATCTCCCGTTGTCGTTCCATTTGCATCTTTTTCGTCAGCCACAACGTGAACCTGAAGTTGTCCGGGATTTTCCATACTTCCGGCAGGTACTGTCACTTCCTCTTTTATTCTGAAAACAATCCCGTCGGAGGTTTGAAATCTGGTTTCAGCAATCAATGGCCAATCTTTATTTGCAATGTTATAAATTGTTAAATTTCCGGATGCATTGCTTCCCTGAGATTTTGTGCCGCTACTTTGATAAGTAAGAGTTGTTTCAACTTCCGAACTCAAATCATAGACTTTTAAATCTTTTGAATCGCTTGGATTTTTTTGTAAAACAATATTTGCTCCCTTTGTTATTACTGTTGAAGCCGGAACAATATTAATTGTTGCTCCCGGAAGAGCCACATATGCGATAAAAAAGAAAACAGCCACGCTCACGCCCAAGAATAAAACTATAGACCTCTTATTTAAACTATTGAAGTATGAACCCGCACGATTTAATTTATTCAATTTTCTTTCTCTAAAATAAGCTTTCAAAGAAAAACCTTTATCGCCGGATTTCAAAGTTCTTACGATTTCAAAAATCGTGGATTTTTTTTGCGGAAGTCTGGATGGCTGGGTTTCATTAACATCATTGGAAGTTGCGGCAATCGGTTTAAGTAACGCGCTCTCTTCTCTTGCCTCAGTTTCAACTTTACTGTTATCCATTTTCGCGTAATGGTCAAAAACTTTAATTTCAGCTTGGTGAGCAAGTTTCATCCCATTTGTGTCGTCTGTAATAATAAATAAAGTTTTTCCAAGATCATCCATCTTCTGTTTCAAAATTTTCAGATTAACAACACTTTGAAATAGAACGGCGCGTTTAGGAATAACTAAATAAATATCTTTGTAAGCCAGCTTTTCAATTCGGTCAAAAATACTTGTGATTTCATCATCAATTTGAATGAAAATCATTTTCTTTTTCGAAACTTTTTTTACTTCGTCTTCCATCTGCGCCGCAGGCGGCTTTGATTATAAAATAAATTTTAAACTTGCATAAGTCTAACGACTTTTTGAAGCATTTTTGTAAGGATTTTTTCTTCCGTGATCAATTCCATTCCGATGTTGGCAAGAGCCATGGGCATTATATCCGCCGCTGTTGCCAGCTGCCCGGATTCATCTTTTATATGTGAAATATTTTTTGGCAACAAATACTTTATTTGAGGCTTTCGTGGGAAATTAAGTTTTTTGTGCCACTCGCTTTGTTCGAGCGAAACTTTTATTTCATTCAGCATTGATCCGCCTCCAGAAAGATATATCGTGGGAGGGAAGGAATCAACCTCGGTCATCTCCCTCAAAGTTAAAAATATACCTGATGTCCAAACTTCAATATCACTTTCTATAGCGCGACTTACGATTTTATGGGATTGCTGTTCAAGCTGTCCGTTTGAAAATGCAATCTTAACTTCCTCAGCCTCGTCAACTGAAATATTTAGTGTGTAAGCCAATCTTTTGGTGAAAGCTTTACCACCAATCGTAAACATTTTTGTGGAAACCACGCTTCCGTCCACAACCAAAGAAATATCTGTTGTCCCGCCACCCACATCAATAAAAATTCCCGAATAGCCCTGCAGTTCCGTTCCGCCCAAAAGTCTACCCAAAGCATAAGGCTCCGCCATGATCGCAAGAATTTCTCTATCTAATTCCGCTCCAATTGTTTGCAATGCTCCAAAATGAACAACCGGCGCAAACGCGTTAAAAACGCTCATTGTCAGCTCTCTTCCTTGAAATCCAATTGGATTTGAAACTTTATAAGAGTCGATTTTGATATCCACAATCGCCGCATGCACCAATTTCACATCAATTTCGTTAAAACCCGTTTCATAAGCCAAATCAGAACGCACTTTTTCAAAAGCTTTCCACTGAACTTTGTGAATTATATTTTTCAGCTCTTCTTGATGAATTTTACTGGAAGGATCTCTTCTCTTATAAGAAATAGTTGAGGTCGCACCCTTAATAAGTTCACCCGCTACTCCCAAAACCAATTTCACAGGAGCACAACCGGCAATTCTCTCAGCTTCCTTAATTGCGAGGTTACAATTTTGAATAACCCCCGCAATATCCACAATCACACCGTTCTCCATTTCTCCTTTATTTTGCCTTCTTCTACCAATCCCCAAAACCTTCACCTCTTTGCCTTCAACTTCACAAACAGCCGCCTTCACAAACTCGGTTCCAATATCAAGAACAGTGAATATCCTCTCTCTTTTAGGTCCGTTTGTGTTTTTGAATTTAAACATAGCTTCGCGAATTATACCTTGAACTTCTCTTATCAAGAAATGAATTTTCTGATACAGTTCTTTTACAATTTAATTATGAAAAATGAAAGAAAATACAATCTCACTTAGCGACTACGGCAGATCGGCATTCTTTAACAAAGTTTTCGCCATTTTTGGCCTTTCAATTTTATCTACCGGACTCGGAGTTTATGTTGGCTTTAATTATCTACTGCTGACTTTTATTCACAATCCCGCGTATATGTTTGGGATTTTTATCGTCGAATTAATTTTAATTTTTTCTTCTCGCGCTTGGAGTAAAACAGTCCCACTAAACTACTTTCTATTTTCACTTTTCACATTTATCAGCGGCTTAACCATTGTTCCACTACTTGCAAGTTTCGCCATTGAATTCCAAGGCTACGACATAATTTACAGATCACTTTTTGCAACAACCGCGACTTTTCTAGCGATGGGGATAATCGGTTACACAAGTAAAAAATCATTTGAAGGACTAGGCGGATTTCTATTTCTTTCACTCATTGGAATGTTAATTGTGGGAATAGTGGGAATTTTTATTCCTTGGGGAAACACAGGCGAAATGATTTTCAGTGGATTCGGCGTGATTGTTTTTGCAGGTTATGCGCTTTTTGATTTCAGCCGTCTAAAACATTATCCCGAAGACGAATACATCATGGCCGCGATTCAAATTTACCTAGATATATTCAATCTCTTCATCTCAATTTTAAGACTAACCGGAGCCATTTCTCGTGAATAAAAAAATTGATCAACTAATTTATCGTCCGCTTTATACAAAAGAAAATCTCGATTTCAACTTTGAAGCTGACGATTTCCCAGGACTTTTTCTAATAGGTGATGGCCACGCCTCAGGTTATTTAATGAAAGTTGAAGAAGGAATAATGTTTGTTTTGGAGTCACTCGAAGCAAAACAGGAGCTAATTTGTGTGAAATGCGGAAAAAAACTAAAACGGGAACTTAATTTTAATGGTCCAACTGAATGGCTTTTCAACGAAGAAATCAAAGGTCAACCTCTGCTTTATGAAGATCTAAAAATTGACCTGAAAAAATTTGAAATTGATATTTTTGAACCCGTTAGACAAGAAATCGTTTTAAACACCGACCAAAACCCTCACTGCGAAAAAAACTGTGCCAAATTTGAAGAAGCAAAAGACGAAGGAGTAAAGGCTTTGGCCGGCTTGAAGGACTTGATGAAAAATTAGCTTGTAATTCACCAAACTTAAGGTAAAATCCAACAGTCAGCGCAAAATTGCGCTAAAATTAAAAACTATATATGGCAAAACACGCGGTACCCAAAAAGAAGGCCTCGCACGCGAGATCGAATAGAAGATATAAAAACTTTGCAAATCTGGCTCGAAAAAAGCTTGGAAATGCCTTGAAAGTTGAAGTATGCTCAAACTGTTCTTCTCCTGTTATTTTGCACCACGCTTGTAAAGAATGTGGTTTCTACAGAGGGCAGGACGTCATGGGAAAAGCAAAAAAAGCTGAGGAAAAAATCACTAAGATTAAAGCTTAATGTCATCTGATCGCCACACACTCAGAGTTTGTGTGATGCAAACACTGTTTGCTTGGGAGTTTCATGGTGGAGAGGCGGCGGATGTTTTGTCTTATAACCTGGTAAATGGCGCAAGATACATAAAAGATAACCTTTTCGCGCACCAAATGCTCGAGAATCTTTTGAAGAAACGCCCCGAAATTCTCGAACTTATTAGGGAATTCGCACCTGAATGGCCTTTTGAGAAAATAGCGCCTATCGATAGAGCAATTTTACAGGTTGGAATTTACGAATTGGTCTATGATAAAGACATGCCCGCACTTGTAGCTATAAATGAAGCAATTGAAATGGGCAAGGAATTCGGAACCGAAAACTCTTCTAAATTTATCAATGGTGTATTAAGCTCAATTTATGAAAAACACAAAAAAGACGAAGGAAATTGAGAAGGCGGTCGGAGTTATTTTCAACGACAAGGCGCTTTTGGATTTGGCTTTTGTGCACAAATCTTATGTGAACGAAGCTAACGATAAAAGTGAACAAAATGAAAGATTGGAATACTTGGGTGACGCGGTTTTGGAATTGGCAGTAACGGATTATCTTTATCATAAATTCCCCGATCATCCTGAAGGCGATCTAACAAACTGGAGAAGTGCTTTGGTGAAGGGTAAAAATCTGGCAAAAGTTGCGAAAAAGCTTGGTCTTGGCGAATATTTATACCTGAGCCGTGGTGAAGAGCTCTCAGGCGGCCGTGAAAAAGCCTACATTCTGGCGAATACTGTTGAAGCCGTAATTGGCGCAATTTATTTGGACAACGGTTTTGAAACCGCACGCGAATTTATAATGAAGCATATAGTCATTTTGCTCGATGAAATTATCTCTCAAGGTCTCGATGTCGATCCAAAATCTCGAGTTCAAGAACTGGCCCAAGAAAAGTTAAATATTACGCCACGTTACGAATTGCTATCTGAAACCGGTCCTGATCACGATAAAAAATTCGTGATGGGAATTTACTTTGGAGATAATCTTGTTGCAGATGGCGCAGGCTCATCAAAGCAAGAAGCAGAACAAGCGGCAGCAGGAAATGCGCTGAATAAAGAGGGGTGGAATTAAAAAAACTTGACTAATGATAGATATATGCTATTATTAGCACCTTTTAAAATAATTTTATGCCAGTAAGAGTAAAGTTAATGAGGGAAGATGATAGTTTAGTTGAAGATAAAATTGTACCGCTTTGTCGTCCACATCAGGTTAAAGTGTCGTTGGAGCTGTAAAAAAAATGGAACTAAGACGATTGAATGATCAGTATAAAGAAGTAGTGCCACCGATTGTTCAAAATATTAGAGTTTTGACCAAAACGGAAGTTATTAATGCTTTAAGAGCGGCTTTAGGAAGTGCTAAAAACTTTATCTCAAACTCAGAAAAACATCCTGATACTTTGAGATATGTATTAGATAATGAATCATTTGAGGTTAGAGTTTTAGATGATCAAGATTAATACTGCCTCGGAAAATTCATCTCAAGTTTTCCTCTGATGATTTTACCGAATCCGAGTGGAAAAATTCCAAATCTTACGAAATAATCACCTTCTGGTTTGTCACTTTCGATTGCCTGTCTTTCTATCAGTTTTTCGACTTCTTCTCTTTCTAATTCATAAACCTGCTCTTTCGCTTTAAGTCCCAACCATATTGCGCCCGGATGAGTTGGTCTGACTTCAGTATTGAAAATTCTAAGGAGAGGGAAGGCCAGAGAATATGCTTTAGGCAGAGGAAATTCTGCCAATTCTTTACTAACACAAAAAAGGTTGTTTTCACGCACAACAAATTTACAGACAGGAAGATTATAATTAAACTTTTTTAGTTCTTCTTCATTCAATACTTGCAAGAAAGAAAACTTAGTATCTGATTCACCCCCGGGGGGACTTTTCAATCCCTTTCTAATCGAAATACAAAAAAACCCTTTCGTTCTTGTTTTGTGTGGCCAGAATCTGAATCCCAAAAAATTTCCCAACTGTTCAGGAGCAAAACCACTAACATGAGATGGATCTGCGATTTCTGCCTCAGGGAATTCTTCTAACAGTCTTTCCACAACTCCATCATCTTCGAATTTATTCAAAGTACAGGTTGAATAAACCAAAGTTCCGCCGGGTTTTAACAATAAAAATGCGCTCTTTAAAATTCCAAATTGCTCGCTGGCATATCGCTTTACCGCTTTCGGACTCCAAAAACTTGGCTTTCCGCCTTTCGCCAAAAGTCCTTCTCCACTACAAGAAGGATCAAGTAGCACTTTATCAAAAACTCCAGGATACATTTCTGCAATTTTATGCGGCATCATTCTAATAACCGCAGCATTCCAAATCCCCAATCTTTCCAGATTAGAATGTAGCGCCTTCAAGCGGGAAGTATCCATGTCGTTCGCAATCAAAACTCCGGTATTTTTCATTCTCTGCGCGATGTGAGTTGTTTTTCCACCGGGAGCCGCAGTCAGATCGATAATTGTTTCTCCGGGTTGAGGATTCAATAATTCCACCGCAAACATTGAAGATGAATCTTGCGGATAAGTGTAACCCGCCAAATAAGGCAACTTCAAAGAAAGCGGCTTGCCTTCACCAACAACATCAATCGCATCGCTTGAAAAAGGATTATCCAAGGCCTCGTATCCATTTTCTTCAAACCATTTTTTCAGTGCGACTTTAGAAATTTTCAAAGTATTTACTCGAACTGTTCGTCTTGTCCTTCCATTCGAAACAAAATCCAAAAAAGAATCGAACTCATCTCCAATCAGTTCTTTGAAGTAATCCTTAAATGAATCTTTTAAATCATTCCGTTGAGACATTTCTCTTTTTGTTAAGCGCCGCCGCCATAGTGAACCACACCAAGCTCGCGCATTTTACTCTCGAAGGATAATCATGCACACCACGAAAAACCGACAACTTCCCCAAATCTTTTTTCAAATCTCCGCTTAGCAAATTTCTAAAATCTTCTAAAAGTAACAGCGCATCTTTCTTACTTTTTCCAATCAAAGCCTGAGTCATCATTGAGCCGGAAGACTTTGAAATTGCACATCCGTTTCCCGTAAATTTTACCTCGGCAATTTTCCCGTCTTCCATTTTTATAAAGACTTCGTAACTGTCGCCGCAAAGTGGATTTATTCCCTCGGCATAAAAATCAGCATTCTTCAAAGTACCGAAATTTTTTGGATTTTTGCTGTGGTCGATAATCAATTCTTGGTAAAGCTCTCTAATTTCCATTGAAGACTTTAATTAATTTTTCAAGACTGGCCACGAGCCGGTCAATTTCCTCTTTTGTATTATAAAGCGCGAATGAGACTCGAGTTGTAGCCGGAATCTTAAATTTATCCATAACAGGTTCGGTGCAATGCTGACCGGTTCTAACGCAAATTCCATCGTTATCCAAAAAAGTTCCAATGTCGTGCGGATGAATTCCTTCAATCACGAAAGAAATCACCGGACCTTTCATTTTAGCGTTCCCAATAATTTTCAAACCCTTAATTCCGTTCAACTTCTCTGTGGCGTATTCCAAAAGTTCTTCTTCAATCGCGGCAATTTTTTCAAAACCGATTTTTTCAATGTAATGGATCGCCGCGCCAAGTCCAATAACACCTTCAATATTTGGAGTTCCGGCCTCAAATTTATAAGGCAATTCTTTGTAAGTAGTTTTCTTAAAACTCACTTTCAAAATCATATCGCCTCCGCTTTGATATGGCGGCATTTTCTCGAGCAGTTTTTCTTTTCCATAGAGAACTCCAATCCCGGTTGGACCGTAAATTTTATGCCCCGAAAAAACAAAAAAATCGCAATCCAAATCTTGAACGTCAATCTTCATATGCTGGACTGACTGAGCGCCATCCACTAACACAGGAATATTCTTTTCATGCGCCGCCGCAATAATTTTTTTCACCGGATTAATACTTCCCAAACTGTTTGAGACATGAACAAGCGCCACCAACCGCGTGTTTTTATTTAACATTCTTCGCAACTTTTCCATATCCAACTCACCACGCACATTAATTGGAACAACTCGCAATTTCGCCCCGGTTTTTTCGCACAAAATTTGCCAAGGAACAATATTTGAATGGTGCTCCATTTCCGTCACCAAAATCTCGTCCCCCTTTTTTATTCGACTTCCAAAACTTGATGCGATCAGGTTAATTCCTTCAGTAGTTCCCTTAGTAAATATAATTTCACTTCGTGCAGTGGCATTCAAAAACTTCGCAACTCTATCGCGAACGCCTTCGTAAGCCTCTGTGGCTTTTTCACTAAGCGAATAAACTCCGCGATGCACATTGCTGTTCGAAAATCTGTAAAAATTTGAAATCGCCTCAATCACGCAGTATGGTTTTTGGGTTGTCGAAGCGTTGTCCAAATAAATCAGACCGCCGTTCAAAATTGGAAAATCTTTTTTCATATTTTTAATTTTTTAGCAATTTTTTTCATTATAGATTCGCGTAACTCTTTCTCATTTATACCTGAAACCAAGTCTTCCACAAAGGCCTCAATCAAAATCTTTCTTGCTTCATCTTCACCAATCCCACGAGATTTCAAATAAAAAATCGCCTCGCGGTCAATTTGTCCTGTTGTTGCTCCGTGAGTGCACTTCACATCATCCGCAAAAATTTCCAGCTGCGGTTTGCTGTTCATTGTGGCTTCATCCGAAAGTAAAATATTTTTATTTAATTGGTAGGCATTACTTTTATCCGCTCCTTTTTCTACTCGAATTTTTCCGTCAAACACGCAGAAGGCGCGATCGCTAAGAATACTTTTATAAGTCTGACGACTTTCCGTGTGACCGACTTCATGCCGCATTAAAATATGATTCTCCATTATCTCATTTCCGCCGGCAATCGACAGGCCGAAAAGCGACGCAGTTGCCAATTCCCCTTTCAAATCTATCTTCAAACTATTTTTAATTTTTCCGCCTAAACAGAACGTGAAAATCTTCAAACGACTACACTTTTTCAAAGTCACTTCTATCGAACTCTCATAAGATTCTTCTTGAATTATCACCAATTCCAACTCGGAATTTTCTTCGAGTTCGTATTTGTGCGAACCACTAAGGCAATCCAAAACTAAAAATTCTTTTTTCATTTTAATGAAATCAACTTTTTCGCTTTTTCTCTTTCCTCCCATTCGTCTTTCACAAAATCGTAACCCTTTTTTTCAAGCTCTTTTGCAAGATTTTTGTCACCGGATTTTATGATTCTGCCTTTATACAAAACGTGCACAAAATCAGGCACAATATAATCTAAAATTCTCTGATAATGAGTTACCAAAATAATTGAATTATCTTTGCTTCGAAGTTTATTAATCCCCTTCGCGATTGTTTTTAGCGCGTCTATATCAAGCCCCGAATCAGTTTCATCTAAAATCGCCAATTCCGGTTCCAGCAAAGCCATCTGCAAAATTTCATTTCGTTTTTTTTCTCCTCCTGAAAAACCTTCATTCAAAGGCCGTTCCAATAATTCCTCATCAAGTTTCACAATTTTCCTTTTTTCATTTACTAAATTTCTAAATTCCACAGAATCCAAACCATCAAGCCCCCGACTTTTTCGCAATTCATTCACCGCAATCTTCAAAAAATTAAAGTTACTTAAACCGGGAATTTCAACCGGATATTGAAAGGCCAAAAAAACTCCGGCTTGAGCTCTTTCCTCCGGCTTCAACTCTAACAAATCTCCTCCCTTAAACGATACACTGCCACTTTCCACCTTGTATCCTTCTTTACCGGCAAGCACCATTGAAAGTGTACTTTTCCCAGATCCGTTCGGACCCATAATCACATGCACTTCGCCCCTTCCAACTTTCAAATCAATTCCTTTCAGAATTTGTTTTTTCTCCGCCGATACTTTTAAATTTTTAATTTCAAGCATATTAGCCAACACTGCCTTCAAGGCTTATTGATAAAAGTCTTTCCGCTTCCACCGAAAACTCCAGCGGAAGTTTTTTAAATACATCTCTGCAAAATCCGTTCACAATCATAGAAGTCGCCTCCTCTGAAGAAATCCCGCGCTGATTGCAATAAAAAATCTGATCTTCCCCAATTTTTGAAGTACAAGCTTCGTGTTCAACGGTTGAAGTTTTATTTTGTACTGTCATCTCGGGGAAGGTGTGAGCCTGACAATTTTTCCCGATCAAAAGCGAATCACACTGAGTAAAATTTCTCGCCCCGCTCGCGCTTTTCAAAACTTTAACCTGTCCACGATAAGTATTTGCAGATTTTCCGGCAGAAATTCCCTTGGAAATAATTCGTGATTTCGTATTTTTTCCAATATGAATCATTTTTGTTCCGGTATACGCCTGCTGATAATTATTAGTCATCGCGATCGAATAAAACTCGCCCACACTATTATCACCGCTCAAAATCACACTTGGATATTTCCAAGTAATTGCAGATCCGGTTTCAACCTGAGTCCAAGAAATTTTTGAATTCGCTCCAATGCAATGTCCTCGTTTTGTCACAAAATTATAGATTCCACCTCGACCCTCAGAATCTCCCGGATACCAATTTTGGACGGTCGAATATTTCACTTCCG
>CAYTWD010000021.1:2183-19940 GCA_964441065.1 uncultured Candidatus Peribacteria bacterium | reverse complement strand
CAAATTTAACAAACAGAGCACTTGAAACCTTCGTTCGTGATGAAAAGTTTACAGGTCTGCACGTGCAGACACTAACCTTAAATGATGAAGTTAAATTCAGACTCGCAGAACTCCAAGAGAAAGGAATAGATGTTAACGAGTTAATTCTTTCCGCACTTAAGAAACGTGAAGAGGAAATTGAAGCTGAAAAATCCGCACCAGTTCTTCCAGCGACCTCACGGGCGGTTCCTGTCAGAATCAAAAAACTCATCCGTAAAGAATACGGCACCAAATGTTCAATCCCAACCTGTAAAAAACCCTCCACTGAAATCCACCACACACAAACCTTCGCGCTCAGCAAAACCCATAATCCAAATTACCTCGCTCCGCTCTGCAAAGAACACCACACCATCGCGCATGCAATTAATTTGAAAGTTAGAGAGAAAAGATTTGGTTAATCAGAAATTAAGTTATAATGCCATCACTTATGGAAGAATTTCAAGTTATTATCGGCAAGCCAAAAATAGTTGAAGTCACTCCAGCAATCCAGATAAAAATGGATCAAATTGCAGATTTACTCAAAAAGAAGAAATGAAAACCTCTCTTCAATCTTCCCTCACCCGCCTTAAGCCTTACATCGAGAAAAATCACATTGAGGCGTACAGACTTTATAATTCCGAGGAATTTCCTCTCGCGATAGATATTTACAAAGACAAAGCTGTCGTGCACATGTTTGATCAAATTCCGGACGACATGATTGAGGAAATCGAAGTCGAGCTGAAAAAACTCTTAAAAATTACTGAATTTTTTTATAAAGACCGAAGTGCGAGATCTGCCGGGAAAGCAAAAGGTGAACCTGAGCACAAAGAAATCATCATCGAAGAAAACGGTCACAAATTCCTGATAAATCTTTCGGATTATTTAGACACGGGACTTTTTCTGGATCATCGTGAAACGAGAAAATTCATCGAATCGAGGAGTAAAGATAAAATCGTTTTGAATACTTTTGCATACACCGGCTCCTTTTCAATTTACGCGGCGGCGGGCGGAGCGGAAAAAACTTACAGCGTCGATCTTTCAAAAACTTACTGTGAATGGATCAAAAAAAACTTGGCACTAAACGAATTACCCGAAGAAAAAAATTGGGTCTACAAAATGGATACGCTGGAATTTTTCAGATACGCGAAACGTAAAAAACTTGCCTTCGACATAATTATTATCGATCCTCCGACCTTCAGTAAAAATAAAGGTGATACTTTTTCTGTCGCGCGTGACTACCCGGCACTGCTAAACGCCGCGCTAGAAGTTTTAAGACCGAAAGGTTTTATTATTTTCTCAAATAACTGTCGTGATTTCGTTTTGGACAGTCGTAAACTTTCACCCTGCAAAATCAGTGAAGAAAAAAAATGGATCGCTCCGGATTTTGCAAATGCAAACTTGCACAGATGTTGGATGATTGAAAAAATCAATTTTTCTGCATATCTGGAATGCGATTGAGGGGCAAATTCCACTTTGACAAATCATCAAGACATCCCTGCAAAATCGGCTCTTCAGCGGAAGCAAAACAAACAACTTCAGTATCCCCAAAATCAGCAAATTTAGTATTTACAAGTTTTGTTTCAGAAGAAAGTTTTCTTTGCTCAGTACCACTAATTTCAGGCTTGAAACCGTAAATTCCAGTCTGGCTTCCATCCGAAACTTCCACAAAATCTTTACTAACCGGACGATGAGCTGCAACTCCATGCGGTGCTTGGCCGGACAAACACTTTGATGGATATTTACGAACATTCTCAACATCTTTGCCGACGACAACTCTATAATTTACATCGCCCTTAGCATTCTGCAAAACATCATCACCCTCTTTAAGAGTCCACTTTCCCGGAACTGAAGGAAGGCATTTCATATCTTCAATTTCTTCTTTTATTCTGCCTAAATTCAAATCAACAAGACTAATACATCCTGCTGTCGCAGCCAAAACAAGCGCGCATCCGAATTTCCCGGCCATACCAGAAGTCGGTTCTTTCTTTGGATCTTCTGGAGGAATTTTCAAAACTGGATAGCGATAATCCGTTTTATTCGCACAAGCTTGAGCAAATTCTTTCAAGCCAGCTTTTCTGAAAAGCTCGCCAAAAGTTGGGTCTCTCAAAAATTCATCACAAGCTCCTGATAAATCAGCTTTTTGAGAAATCATCAAAAGTTTACGAAACTCGGCTCGGCAAGAATACAAAACATTTTTAATATACCTAATTTGATATTCTTCAGACGGCAAACCTTCAATCATTCGAGCGTGATCCATGAGCGGCGAAGCCTTATAATTCACAACAACCGGAACAATAATTCTATCAGGCGCGTTATAAAGTTTATCAATTCCAATCCATATTTCATTTTGTGGTGCTTTAGGATTATACAATCTAACCTTATTATTTTTCAATTCTCCAATTGCATACGCGTGTTTTTTACGAATTTCCTCAGCATCAATATTCACAGAACCATATTCTTTCGATGGAATCGCATAAAACAACATTCTTCTGGGATCTAGAAGATTTGCTTCAAACTTGCGAACCCCCACAAAACCGAATTTGTCTAAATCAAAAGCGGGTTCAAGCCAGTCTTTTGGAATCAGACTTGAAAAAGCAAGATATACATCTCCACCATAATCCGCAGGTTTTCCATCTTCCCCCACTTTACCTGTCACACAGCCCGCACCAAACTTCCCCTCCGCAACAATTGAAGCATATCTACTCTCAAGCGCAATATCTCCAAGTTGGCCTTCGGTTCCATTTTCTTTTTTCCACTTTTCAACTTGCGCTTTAACATCTGTAAGTTCTTTTACGTGAGGATAATTTTGACCATAAGCGTCTTTTGCGGAAGGAAATTTAATTTTACAACTGTCTTTGCCAGTTTTTTCAAAAATTTCAGGCAAAAGCGCCCAAAGAAGTTCCGGTTTTCTATGCAATTGAATCAGAGGCGCAAGTAGATAACAATTCCCTCGAGCACCTTGTTTAATATTCACCGTGCTAAGTCCATCTGGAAAGAACTGATCAGCCAAATTTTCTCTCTCTCGAAGTCTACTCAAATGAATCTGAGCGGAAACAAGTTCTTCCTTAAGTGCCAAATCAAGCGGCGATTTCAATTTTCTCGCCAAATATTGCTCAAGTTTTAGTATCGCATTTCTATCTAATTTTGGATCATAAACAGGTTTTCTCCAATCCAAACCCGCGCACGCAAGAGCACGAGCGGCAAACCTCGCGGTCTCCCCTTTTATTTTTTCGTCACCCTCCCGAACTTCAACATTTGGGCGACCTCTCCAACCTGGTTCACGATTTATAAATTTCATTGTAACCTTAAAGAGTTGGCATTATACAATGAAATATGTAAAAAGGCAATGGCTTGGCCTAAACTAAAATATCATGTGATCCAAGCTCACCAACAGGCTTATTACATGATGTGTGAAGTATGTTTACTTCGCCGGGATTGCGCTTAAGTTGCCACTCTTCATCAGAACCCTCCCGGCAACAACCACAAGTCAGATTTTTGAATGAAGTCGGAACCAATATTTCCCCGCCTTGCTCAAAATAACGACTATTTGAGATTCGTCTTTTTTGAAGCCATTTATAAAAACTCATTCCCTCCGGAACAGTCCCCGCAACAACGCGAACAAAATTTCTAAAATCTTCACGGGAATTTCCAACTTCCTCCGAATTTTGAAATTGTACTTCAGCTTTTACGCCTTCCCTTTCTTGACCTAATGTTTCCATATAATTTATGGTTAAATGATTTAATTTTGTATTCTTTTTTTCCACCGCAGGACGGTGCTCGGACTAATTTTCACCGCGACCGCGATTTGTCTAATACTTCTGCAGGCATCGAAAAGTTCCCGCGCCATAATTATTTTATTTTCCGAACTTTTGAGCCCGTATCTAAATTCACCATAATGAAGCACCCAAGTTTTGCCGCAGTTTTTACATTTCATTCGAGCGCCCGCACGACTGTGAATTGCAACATTTCCCGCGTGAATTTTATTGTGGAAATTACATTCACTATTTGGACAAGATTGATTTCGTATTGAAAAGTTCATAAAAATTTATAAAAAAAATCCGCGTCGTCCGCGGAAGATTTTGAATTCGTATACAGTTTTACAAATTAAAATCCCGCGAACCATTGTTCAGCACAATAATCACGAGGACTTTTGAATTTGAGAAACTTGTATTATTCATATCCCCAATTTAACCTTATTTTCTCCGCTGTCAAATGAGCGTACTCGGGTGAAGTGCTGAAAATCAATTACCGGAAAAAGTTGACTAGAATCAAATATAATTGTATACTGCATTCTTTTTAACTTAAATTCTTGTTTAAAGAAAGATACTCTGACGGCATAGATCGTGGAATAAAAGAAGGATTAATTGAAGGTTATGAAAAATGGAATGATTCTTATAACCATCTGGAGGATTTCAACTCAGGGAATAGCCGTACTGTTCCCAATGTTTTAAGAAAATTACTCAGGGCTTGGCCGGGCAACGGAGAAATTGATATTTTGGAATTGGGTCCCGGTTCAGGAGTAGGATTATCAGGTGTTAGTCATCTTTTACCAAAAGCAACCCTCAACTCTGCATGCGGTTTAACACCAATAAATCCATGGCTGAGATTTCACAAAGACTTTGCCTTGAGCAGAGAGAAAAATGTAAGAGCAAAACTCTACACCGACGGTGCAAGTATGGATTTTAATGTTCAACAATTAATGGAGTGGCAAGAAAAAACCGGTTATGAGATTTTTGAAGTACTTGATGAGCCATATATTCATCATCAATCTGTTAAGCACATGAAGAATTGGGAGCCAAGTGTACAACACGACTTGGTCTATGATCAATTCGGTCCAAACTGGCAAACTCACTATTTTGATGATTTACAAAAAACGTGGAAATCCGCAAAACCCGATGGGATTCTTTTTATTCATGATTTGGAAGAAATAAAATTTCTACAGAGTTTTGAGGGTAGAGTTGATGAAATTGAAAAAAGAGCTTACGTTATACCTCAAATAAACAAAGATTTTCTAATAGTTCCATTCTCAAGTTTTCTCGGAGAGAGAATAATGCAAGAAAAAGACCGCTGGATTTACGGCAAACCCGGTTTGATAGATCACTTTGAAGGATTCCTTGATGAGATGATTGCGGAAAAATCTTAACTTAATCCACCAACAAATCCTCTGCGTAGGTCTTTATTACTTCTTCCCACTTCTGAAGAATTTTAATCTCTTCTTGCCAGTGATCTCTAGACAAACGAAAGCCCGCAAGCACTTTTAAATTTAGTAGTTCATCCGCAGGTAGCAATTTCACACTTTTTCCTTCGCGCAAAAACCCCGACTCCAAATCACTCACAAAAGCATCAATCGCAGTTTGAGGAATTCCCATAAGTCTACCGAATTCCCTATCATCTTGCGGCTCACAATATTTTCTAACTTCTTCCGCAATCGCATCATTTTGCGCAACAATAATCGTACATTTATAATCACCGCCAAGCATATGTTGTGACTCATATTTAATCACGCCGAATCCACAATTTTTCAAGACTGGAATAACCTCATCCGGCTCACTATGCATTTTAAAAAGCATAATTTCAGTTGCCGGTTTTACTCCCGCCAAAACCAAAATCACTGCAACCGTGTCATGTTTATACAAGTTCAGCTTTCTTATCTCAGCAGTTTTTTCTGAAAGATTTTGTTCCATTTTAAACAAATGTCTACTTTATTTGTCTATTCATGCCCATACCTGCAATTTTATTAACAGGCTCAAGTTGAATACCAAGTGACTCAGCACTTTTGCCACCATACTTTAAATGAATATTACCTTTCTTTTGTGAAAAACCCCAATTCTCTATTCGCTTCTTCCAATCTTCAGCTATATCGAAATCCAATTTCTCCATTATTTCACAAACTCGTAATCCTTTCTCTATATCACCAATTGATTCCAACTGATTAAAAATCTTAATCATAATAGTAACAGGTCTCACATTTTCTGTGATTGTTTGTTTGAGCATTTGTATCACTTCATCAAATCTATCCATTATCTTACCCTGCAAAAAAATTTGATATAATTCATTATAGGTGGAAGTAGCCTTTACATTAACAACGGTAAGAAGTCCTTGAAACCGTTTTTTTGTATCTTCGGGTAAAAGTTCTTCGAAAGATATAAAAACTTCGCTAGCGAGTTGATAGTCGCCATCTTTATAAGCTTCCAAAAATAGTCTTCTATAGCTAGGAACCAAAGGCCTTTTATCTGCTTTCTGACAGAGTTTTATTGTTTGATAAGCTTCGCGATACTTGCAATCATTTATTAAAAAATAAATTATATTTGTAATTTTTCCCAGGTCGAATTGGGATTTTATGGCTTCATAATAACTGATTTCGTATTTGGGTCTTTCTTTCTGCTTTTTCCTAAAAGGAGTTTGACCATTCACGTAACCCTCTAGAAGATCAAAATCAACAGGCTCATCGTTAAAGTATTGTTTCAAATACTTAAAACATTTTCCTGCCGATTCCAAATCTCCACTTTTAAGGAAGACTCTCAAATTTTTTTCTGTAAGTAGCTCCTGAAAGTACAATTCATCGTAATCACCTATTGTTGAATCAATACCTCTTGATATGTATTTCTTTCGTATATCTTCTGATAAATCGTCTAACCCTTCAATCTTAGCAACACTTACAAGAGCTCTAATCACGCTCCTTACTTGGCTTATTGTTTTCGCCCTTCCAAGTTGTATATCAACTACTTTCCCTGTGCAGTCATCATTTTTTCTACGACTTAACAAATCACGCATGATTAATAAATCAATTTCTAAGTCAATAGATGCGTCTTCGGTTTTTTTGGGAAGACTTGAAAAATCCATTGTTCTTATATCTTCCTGTGCTTTAGCATATACAGCGTCGTTTTTAGACATGTGTAAATCAAGTGTTATTGTCTTTTTGTTAATCTCTAGAAACAATTTTGGTACCGGGAGTCAGCCCACTAATAACAATAGACGGAAAGTGCTTTGCTAAAATCTTGGCCAACTCTGGGAATAAAGTATACTCTTCAATTTCTCCTTCAAATTTCGCTTCTATGCTTGGAATAAGTCCTTTTAGGTCTGCCAATAGCTCAGCATTCCCGGACTCCACCGCTTCCAATAATTTCCTTGCCCAACCGGGAGAAATAGTTGGAAGACCCGGACGAGTTCTAACGATATTATTCTCAATTGCCACAATAAAATTCACCAGAATATCTTTCGCTTCGTCTAAGTCTTCTTCTCGAATTGGAACGCTATCATCAATATTTTCATCTGTTACAACCACCTTTCGTGTTCCCGTATCTACTATTTCAGCCTTCACAACATCTTCTGAAAACCTCTCCGCAAGTGCCATTGCAATTAGAACTTCTTGTTCAGATTCCGGTGCATCACAAAGCACCACTTTCAATAAAGCCATTGCATCATCCATCAAAAGATTATGAGAATGACTATAGGTTAAACGCTTCCACAATTTGTCATCCCAAAAAGGAGCGAAATCGAATCGCTTTAATGAATCCATTCCTTTATCAATCAATAGACGAGCAGAACGTTCATTTTGATCCATCCATTTTTCATATCTTTCTTTAACATTAAGATCATCTGCCTGTCCTCTTACAACCATATCTTCACCTATATCAATTATACCGTCATTACGAACAAAATCAGAAAAATCTCCAAAAATAGATGCCACGCGAGCCTGAGTTATCATACTTGCATGCAATATTTCAATAAGGCCGGCATCTTCTGTAAGCCCCATATGGGCAACCTGTCTGGTGACATGATCAACAAATGGTTGGTAATTAGTTCCAATCTTTGCCGCCACCCAAGAATATTTATCTACTTCCGGTTCTGTAATTGAGAAATCTGTTGTTTCAGCCATACACGAAATTAGGATTTAAGAGGCAATTTATACCATCTAATAATAAAAGGCGCAAGTGCTTAAGGGCTGAGTTCATTGAAAATCTAAGGACACGCTTCCCCATTCATCAACTGAAAACCTCGCCTCAAAATGTTCTTGAATGTGCCCATCCTCATATATCACTGAAACGCTGTCCTCATTTGTAAAATCGACCGAAATCACATACCAAGAGCCGCCCAAAACAGGTTCAATCCGACTCAGATTCCCAATGTTCAAGCGAATATAATTCTCTACTACACCTTGCCGATAGTTTTTCAAAACCTCAGTGTCACAGGGATTCAGCTGTATGGGTATTTCCAATTGTTTGTCATTTTCAGGAAGGCCGGAGGGATTATCTTTCTTCAAAAGCAAGAGCCCGGTCTGACTCGAATCGATGTCATAAAAGAGTTCCAATTTAAAAGGCACAAAATCTTCAGTCATCCACTCACCCTGGGCACTCGCAAATGTGGAAAACAACACAGCCCCATCTTTATTAAGCAATTGAACCGGAAAAGTCGCCTCAAAGTACCAATTTCCTCGCGCCTCACCCTCCACAAGCAGGGGGCAACTTACTTCTGTACCTGGCTGTGGCTTACTCACAGTTATCCACCCACTTAAATCTTCACCAAAATATTGACACGCAGTGAGCAGAAGTATCAACGATAAGAACAATAAATTTTTAATAATCATAATTTTCATCACTTCAATAAGTGTAAACAAAGTTTGACTCAAAAGGTGTCAATATTATTATCTATTCAGCTCTTTTATACTGCGAAAGACCAAGAATATTCCCTTCCGAATCCTTAAACCAGGCCAGGAATCCCATCGACCCATTTTCTCCCAATGGCATTTTACCGCGCACAACCGCGCCGCCATTTTCCACAATTTTGCTTAAAGCCGAATCAATATCTTCAACATCAATGTAAAACATCGGATGCGGCATCATAGGGTCACGTTTACTCGATCCACCATTGATAAAACCCGGCTGGGTTGGCTGCATTTTTTCATCAATTGGACCGGTCTGCCAACTGGTATAGCCAAATTGCTCCCACTCAAAAGGTTTCCAATCAAAAACATTTTGATAAAAAGATTTCGCTCTTTCTTTGTCGTCCCAAGGAAATTCGAAATGTGTAACTTTACTCATATGTTAATGGTTAAAGGCTTTTAGTTCCTTTAAGGTAGCTCTGTCTTTCCTGCTCGTCAAATTTCTCAATCGCATACCTTAACATTGTGCGCGGCATTTTTTTATAGTGCTTATTCAAAAATGATTTTTCAGCGTGAATATTTCTCTTGCCGACTTCACGAAGTCCCCAGCCAACCGCCTTGTGAATCAAATCGTGCGAATCACTCAACAAAAGTTCGGCAATTTTTAAAAAATCGTCAAAGTTACCTTTATTGATAAACCAAAAAGTAGCAAGCACGGCGATCCGTCTTTCCCAAAGATTCTTCGACTTCACAAATTTATAAAGCACTTTGCGTTCTTCGAGGTGTTCAAACATATATCTACCAAGTATGTGCGGCGCGGAAGAATCGACCAAATCCCAATTATTAACCTGTTTTGTATTGCGCAAATACAACTTAAAAATCTTTTCTCGATCCGCCTCCGACGCCTTCTGAAACTTGTAGACCAACATAAACAGCGCGGTCAACCTATACTCATGAATCTCACTCTGAAGCAATTGAATCACCTCCACAATCGAAAGATTTTTATAATACTTTTTTGCCACTTTACGCTGACTTGGAACAGTAACACCCAAAAACTTATCACCTTCCCCGTAATCCCCTTTTCCCGTTTTAAAAAACAACATGCTGTGCCTTGCACGCTCATTATCAGCAAGCGATTTTAAATCTTTTTCGATAGGCATAAATGTTTAGGCGGTGAACCATTTAATGTTTTAACATTTTAAAATACTTGAACACAACAATAAGTTTTGCTAAAGTGAAACCACTTTCGGGATTTTCCCGCTACCCCTCCCAGAAATGGGAGGGACATATTTTTTATTTACAAAGTTTTAGGAAGCCTTCTTTTACTCGATTAAAATCAGCATCGTCAAGTTGACCCAGACAAGGTGGTAAAAGTCTCCTGTAATCAATTGAACGAACCTGATGTAAACAGGCAGACATCTCAACGCCTTTTTGTTTAAAGTTAACGTACCAAGTTCCATGATGAATTTGAGTGGTAAGAGGAATAACTATATAAAAACCACTCGCTAATTTCCTCAGGATAATTACAGGTCGTGAGAACTTATAACTTTTACCATTAATTTCAGCTCCAATATTTTCACCCAAACTAGCCCACCATATTTCACCCTCAGAAACATATGGAGGTCGATGAATTATTGAATGAAGTTTTTCTTTAAAGCCTATCCACTCCAAAAATCTTTTTACATGCATAATTCAGATTAAGAATCTTCATTATAAAAAATAGATCTGAATTTGTCCTGAATAAAAGCTTAAAATATTACTTGCTATCGGAACCTTGTATCCATTACTTCCTTTTGCCAAACACAATCAAGAGTGCTACACCAATTACATATGAAAAAAAATTTAGTCACCGTTTGCTTTTTTTTAATTCTGACTGCCTGCACTGCTACCAAAGAGTCGACATTAACTACAACAGACGAAATTTCCTCACCTGATATTCTAACTTCCGAAAATAGCAACATCGATGATGAGTATCTTGAAACTAATGGAGTAGAAGTAACAACATTAAACAGCGGAGGTTTTACAGTAAACCGCTCATACGCAATGGGAACTTGCGAGACGAATAACTGTCAATCCATCATTGATACTGAAAGTTTACAGATATTGAGTTATTACTACGCAAAAGATAAAAACCATCTCTATTACACCTACCTTACGAATGATGGTAAAAAATATGAGATAATTCAAGATTTGGATCCCAGTTCTTTTGAAGTAGTTGGAAATACGTATTTTTCAAAGGATAAAAATGGCGTCTATTTCATATGGTGGGGCAAGACTTTAAACATATCCGTTGTGGATGCCGATACAAAAACTTTTACGGCATTTGAACCTGCAATCCTAGGTATAAGTGCAAAAGATAGTAAACATCTTTTTACATACCCAGGTTTCAAAAATGGTAAATTGTCATGCCTTATCGAAGGTGCTGATGCCTCAACATTTAAAGACATCGGTGGCGGTTGGCAAAAAGATAAGTCGCATATCTTTACAACACCGCAATTGTCGAGGATGTAGATCCTGAAACATTTGAAGAACTCGGTGGCTTGTGGGCAAAGGATAAGTCGAACTTTATTTTTGGTGGCGAAATAGCAAGGTGGGTTGACCCTGCAAGTTTCCAGATACTAACAGATTCACGTTTGGGCTATGACAAAAATGGTGTTTATTATGGCGTTTGGACAATTCCAAATGCCGATCACGAAACAATAACCATACTAGACTTAAATAAGTTAAATGGAACAGACATTCTGACGCTTGAAGACAAAGATCATTTTTATGAAATAAGATTGAACTTTAAAGGCTCACTTCAGACATTTTCAAAGCAAGACTCCCTACAAGCGGTTTTTGACTATGCTAATAGCTCTGGAATATTCACACGTATTTCAGATCAATTAAATACTACTCCTGTTAGCATCAAGATTATCGCACGTTGGGAGTTGGCTGTTATTGCAAGCCGACTCGTTATGGGAGTGCCTGAATATAACGTCTCTAATATCTCTAGTAGCGATCAAAAAGAAAAATTGGATTTAGTATATAATGATGTTCCAGAGAATAAACCATGGAATAAGTCGATTCTCAAAGGTATGTATTATGCAAATAAGTATAATGTAATGGGCGGAGATGAAGGTTCAATACCGACAAAGTTTCGAGCTACTGATAATGCCACGGGTTTGGACTTAACAAAAATAATTTATTCGGTCTTGAAAAATGACGACGAATCTTTTGATAGTTTTCTTACAAGAATGAAATCTTCAGGAGTATTTTCAAACTTTGACCCCTCAGATAGTGGTTTTATTGAATTTCCATTTTTTTATGAAAATGATTTAACTGGTCCCGTAGATACATTCAGAATAAACTTTAAACAAGATGCTCTATACGAAGACGCAGGTATATTATTACAATCCCTGATGATGAAAAAACAAATCAATCTAGTTGAGGTTGAGGAGGGGCAAGACTAAACAAAAAGTTTTGACTCTTGGCTTGCAACTGGGGTCTCATACGCTTTAACTGTAGCGTGCAGCACCTCTTCTCCAAAAATCAAACTTCCTTTCAAAATCTAGTGCGAATGAGATTGCACTTAGATTTTTATCTGATCCATTCTCAGTATTATTAATTAAGCAAATCTCACAAATAAGTTTTGTAGTGGTCCAAACTGCTTCGTTAAATATTCTATTACCTTCATGACTGGTAAGAAATTTATATATATTTTCTAATTCATTCGTGTGAGCATGTACAACACTGTGCCGTATATATTCAATCAAATATACTTGATTAGCTCTTTGATTAGAATCAGAAGATTGATAAGAACTTTCCGTATAAATCTTTCCCTTGCATGATTCATACCATGCATCTCTTGAGGTCATGTCTTTTAAGGCTGAATCTTTTAAACCCCTTAAAATATTCAAACTATCATGTCCTGAAATTATAATTAATTTAGGATCAGCTTGTGCAATACAGCAATCAAATTCATTAGTGTCTCCATTTTCTCTAAAGAAATGCCAGAAATCTTTCTCTAAAGCCAAAGAATATAGCAAAGACTGATAAAGTGGTACGCATAACCAAATATCTTTATCGACAATATTAAACCCGTCATTTTCAGAGATAACTCTCAAAACCGTTACACATGCCGATTTAAATCCTGTTAAATCATCAAACATTATTCTGATAGTGATTTTATGACTTGGCTCAAGACTTTAGAATCTGTTCGATTAGTTCAAAACTCCAAGCTGTCTAAATTATATAACTACTTTATAAATTTAAGATACTCTTCTTCACTAAGTAGCCTTGCGTCATATTCTTTAGGCCAATTAGTTTGAATTTTCTCACCCGACTTCGCACAAACCGTTTCTCTTAATTCTCCATTAAAAGGCATCCATTTTAAATTACTCTGCATGCGGTTCACATAATAACAGTGCGTAAGTGGAACTCTTCTTTCACGCGCAATTTGAATATCCGCACTTTGAATTTGAAAGGGTCGATTATATTTTGTGTCCCAAAAAATTTGGCTGACTAGCCACTTCTCTTTCGCATCATCCAAAAGATCAACGGTATCAGGGATCTCATCAATCTCGGCAGTTTTGACACTGCTCTTTTCCAAATTTTCCGCTTTTCTGAAATTTCCTGAATCTTCGCTCGACAGAGGAAAATAAAACCCGGAAAAACTTTCGTCGTAAGGATTTGGAGCAAAATGGCCTGGAAAAAATTCACCCCATTCGGCTGTTTTCTTCATATGTTCAATTATTTTCGGCACCAAAGTTTCATATTCTTCTTTTGAATATTTTTTGTTAAAAATACAATACTTTTCATTCACCAATCCACAACATCCAAAACAGTATTGGCAGTTCTGCAAATAAGCGGAATATTGAACATAACGAGAATGAGAAACACTGAAACAAAACCTCGATTCGTAAGTATACACAGGCAGTGAAGACATGAAAGTCAGCTCGCTCCCTACAGTTCCTATAGAATCCAAAATACTTTTGGCTTCCGGTCCGCAAAAAGCGACATTTGCACAATTTTCATGAGCCGAAAGTAGATAACAATTCTCACAATCTTTTGAATTGCGTATAAAATTTCCTGTCGAATTTTCGCACTTATCAATCTGTAAAGCACGATGCCAAGCAACAGTTTTCATCATTTCAGAGAAAATTTTCTTAGCCTCTTCATAGTTTTTAAGTGAAGAAAAATCCCATTCCTTTTTCTTTTGTTCGAACTCTTGTTTACTTAGTTGTTTATTGGCAAAATAATATTTTTTATTCCGAAGATTGAAGGAAAAAAGACAATCGCTACAATCCCTGCAATCGTACAAAAAAGATGAGTCATAAACATTTTTACAATTCAGCAAAAACAAGCTGTTGAAACAATTCGAGGAATTAACTAAATCCGTGCAGAGTTCCGAATTAAAAGAAAATACTGTGTAATAGCAACTTTTAATGCTGTCACAACCATAACAGTAACGACAATCCTCGTTCCCTTGGCCCGAATGGCAAAGATAGCAATTTTTACTGTAATACCAATCATCAGTATATTCACAATTTTGATTATTGCTCTGAAAAATATGTGGGATCGGTGATTTTTGAAATAAATCCCATGCTTGATCAAAAAAAGTCCTATTGAAGTCAAAGTCAAAAAAAGGAGGTGCGGCATGCTCTATCCATTCACCTCTCTGCCAAACCGGATAAGGACAATCGGGTCGAAAAATAGAAATTATATCCTTCCCTGTTCTGTCACACTTTCTTTTATGCAAATTCCAATGCGGCCAAAAAGCTCCTAAACGTTGAAAACGGTATTTTGGTAAAACTTTTGGAAGTGAATCTCCAAAATCAAATTTTTTACGAAGTTCGTTCTCGTGCATTGAAGTCGAAAATTGTTTCCCAGACATGTTACATACATTTTGCATACAGAACAGTTAACTCAACGCCAAAATATAAGCACGTAAAAGCTTGAAAGTAAAAAATATATTTAGTAAAATATGTCTACATTCGGGGATTTCCCGCGACCCTCCCAGAAATGGGAGGGGAAATTTTAATGTAAAGTTTTTGAAAAGCTATTTTAATTCTTTCAAAATCAACTTCATCAATTTCTCCTAATCTTCGATGAAGCCTCCTGTAGTCTATAGATCGCGCTTGATGAAGACAGGCGGTAATATCAACTCCACCCTGTGTGTAATTAACATACCAAGTCCCCGCATGTGTTTGTGTAGTTAAAGGTATAATAAAATAAAATCCTGTTGATAACTTTCTGAATATCAAAGCCGGTCTGGTAAAATCTTTACTCTTTCCGTTAATTTCAGCCCCAATATTTTCACCCAAACTCGTCCACCAAATTTCCCCTTCGGAAACATAAGGTGCCTTGTGAATTATTGCATCCAATCTTTCCTTCAAGCCAATCCACTCCAAAAATCTTTTTACATGCATGATTCAGATTAAGAATCTTCATTATAAAAAACAGATCTGAATTTGTCCTGAAGGAAAGCTTAAAAAGTTTGGCTGACCTCTCGGGTCTATTACACTCGAGCCTGTCTCATCTTGTTACCTATTCTTGCCGTGAGACACAATTGTGGAGTTCGGGTAATTAAATTCATCATCAAGTAGTTCTGGCGCGTACATTTTCACGATTCTTTCCCATTCTTGATGTACTTTAATTTCCTCTTGCCAATGAGCTCTTGATAAACGAAATGCAGCAACTTGCTTTAAGTTAAGTTCATCCATAATTCTACCCTGTTCATCGGAAGAAAGTAGAGCCACACTTTCATATTTATTTTCAGCGTCACTTACATAAGCATCAATTGCAGTTTGAGGAAAACCCATAAGTCTACCGAATTCTCTATCATCTTGCGGTTCACAATATTTTCTAACTTTATTAGCAGTAGTTTCATCTCTTGCGACGATAACATTACATATATATCCCTCAGTTCCACCCACACCCCTCTTTTTTGCCTCATGCATGTATTGCGATTGAAACTGAATTGTCACTAATCCACAATCCTCTAGAATAGAAATTATATCCTCAGGGCTAGCGTACCTATCAAACATCAACATTTCTGTTGCAGGTTTTACTCCTGCAAGTATCAAGACAAGTGATTTCTTATCTACAGGATCTAAATTTAAATTTTTAATTCTATTTATCTTTTCAGATATGTTCACTTCCTCATCAACATAAGATTCATGTTCCATTTGTATAATTTTAAATCCCTCAATTGTACCATAAAAAAAGCCAGAATGCCAGGTTGGAAACAGCAAACTTTTGATATTGTGGCATTTTAAAATACTTGACGGGCTAATTTGCGAATAGTAAAATCCACCACGGTACTATTTGTAGTACTTTTTGGGGATTTCCCACGGCCCTCTCAGAAATGAGAGGGAATATTTTTAATGATAGAGTTTTCTAAAACCCACTTTTATTTTCTCAAAATCAGATTCATCCAATTCACCAATTTTATTGGATAACCTTCTGTAATCAATTGACCTAGCCTGATGCAAACAAGCCATCATCTCTTTATTTTCTTGTTTAACAGTAACGTACCAATTCCCACTTTTAATTTGACTGGTTACAGGAATCACAAAGTAAAAATTGTGCGACAATTTTCTCAAAATTATTACCGGTCGAGAAAAATACTGACTTTTCCCATTTATTTCAGCTCCAACATTTTCCCCCAAACTCGCCCACCATATTTCACCTTCAGAAACATAAGGTGCCTTGTGAATTATTGCATCCAATTTTTCCTTCAAACCGATCCACTCCAAAAATCTTTTTACATGCATGATTCAGATTAAGAATCTTCATTATAAAAAACAGATCTGAATTTGTCCTGAAGGAAAGCTTAAGAAAATGGCGGCTAGTCGGGTTTAGTACCCTTGAACCTTTAATATTCATATTGACCGTCAAAGCTATCAGTCATTGTCATATCTCCCAAAAAATCTTCACAGTTCGTCAATTCTGTATTTTCGTAATCGTATAATTCTGCAAAACACTTTGAGATGGTAGAATCATCAGCGGCCTCAACACGTTCCAAGAAAAACTCACTAAAATCAGCAGGAATCACTCCCCACTCTCCATTAGAAGCCTTCTCTCCACTGGCATCCAAAAGAGTTCCAACTCCCGTGGAAGAAATCATTTGAGGTTTTTCTTGATGCATGGACCACTGCAATAGCGCCAAATATAAATTATAAGCAGTATTGTAATCCAGAGTTCTACCAAGCACGGTGGCCAACTCAGCTCGGTTTACTGTCGCTTGAGGCGCAAAAAACCACCCCTCAAGATCTCTCCCCATGAGTCCCAATGACCCCACTCGCTCTACCGCGCCAAAGTACCAATCCTCCGTCAAAACATCTTGAAAAGTTCGGTCACCATCTATCTTTGCCGAAACGGTCAACACAAGATTCAAGAATAAAAGACCGGACATGAGAATCATCAAGAATTTATTCATAGATTGAGATTATAGAAGGAGACACCGCAAGCCTAGCATAAACTTTCAACGGTTCCTAGGTGATGTATGGCTGGCCACTCGGGTCTAGTACCCTTGGGACTGTCTCATCTTACCTATTCTTGCCGTGAGACACAATTGTGGCCTTTCAGGCTAAATGAGACATTTGAGACAGTATAAAAAAGGATGTATCGAGAGCAGTTGCATAAAAGGGCAAATATGTTTTAGTGCGCACTGACCCTGGGCTGAAACTAAACAGAAAGGTAAATAAAGAAAGTAGCTGCTATAAGGATTCGATACACTCCAAAAGCAGTGAAAGACTTCTTGCGCAAAGTAGCGAGCAAAAACTTAATGCTCACTATCGCCATAAGAAAGGAGGTAACAAACCCCACCGTGAGAAAGGATACTTGGTCAGGCGAAAAACTTTGAACATTTTTATAAAGATCCAAGCAAGTGGCTGCGAGCATGGTGGGCACAGCTAACAGGAAGGAAAATTCAACAATAGTTTTCTTCTGAAGACCGAGGAGTAACCCACCTACGATGGTAGCAGCTGATCGAGAAACTCCTGGGACCATGGCGACCGACTGGAAAAAACCTAAGAGGATGCAAGTTTTATAAGGAATCGCCGATAGTTCTTGGGTTTCTGTACTTTTCTCCTTGTAGGTTCTCTCAAAGAGGATCAAAAGTAGTCCTCCAATGAGCAGTGCCCATAGCATCA
>CAYTWD010000021.1:0-2173 GCA_964441065.1 uncultured Candidatus Peribacteria bacterium | reverse complement strand
GTTTGATCAGTTTGTAAAGCAGCAGACCTAGAATCCCAGTGGGTATAAAAGCAACGACAAGCCTTTTGATGACTTCCCACTTAACAAGACTTCTCCAATAAAGAAAGACCACCGCCAAGATAGCGCCTAACTGGATGATGATTTCAAAACTCTTCAGGTATTCGCTTTGATCAAGTCCGAGCAATTTGCCCGTAAGAGCGAGATGTGCGGTTGAAGAAATCGGAAGGAACTCCGTGAATCCTTCGATCAACCCTAAAATGAGTGCGTGCATTAAATTCATAGTTTAGCAGTCACACATTTTTTCTTCCTTTAGCGTGGTGTAGCCTTCCTTGAAAGTGAAGACCGTGAAGAAGAGCCCTGCGAGAGCATCTGCCCACCATAGCTCAAAGAAGTAATTGAGTGCCAGCCCTATAAGGAGGGTGACGGACATCATGGTACAAATGAAAGTTTGCTGCGAATCTGCAACGAGGCTCTTACTGCCCAGCAGCTTTCCCACCTTTCGCTTGGAGTGTGCTAGCCAAGGCATGATGATGAGCGACAAAACGGCAATGACTATACCAACGGCGCTTGGCTCGGGACCTTCTTTAAGGTAAAGATCTTTTAAGGATTCAAAGAGTATGTAAGCTCCGAGGATGAAGAAACTATACCCAACGAGCTTTGCTGCCTTCTTCTCAATTCTTTCTTCCTCCTCCTCACTTACCGTTCGCTGGGTAAACCTCCAAATCATGACACTGCCTGAAAGAGACTCAATGAAGCTGTCTGCTCCGAAGCCCACTAACGCGATGCTCCCCGTCCCGATGCCCAAGGCAATAGAAATGACCCCCTCTATGACATTGTAAATGACCGTGAAGTACGAAAGGAACCGAGCTTTTCTTTGTAGAAGGTGTTTCATATCAACATTTTTCCAGATTACACGCTTCGTTATCGCGCTCGATTTCCAGCGTAGCGTGAGAAATCCCATAAGACTGAAGCAGTTTCTTAGCTTCGCACTTGATTCCAAACACACGTTCTTCAGAAAGGACATTTTTTACGATGAGGTGACTAGTCAGGACACTTTCTTCTCCATCCAATGACCAGACGTGAGAGTCATGGACTTTCAACACCTCTTTAATGCCCATTAGGCTCTTTTCAATCTCCTTGATTTTCAGGTTATCTGGCACTCCTTGCAAGAAAACTTTCACTACGCCTTTTAGGTTTTTCAGCACTTTAGAAAGCACAAACAGCGTGATCAAAATGGAGAGGATGGGATCCAAAATATGGGTATCCTGAATACTCATGACGATACTGGTAACGAGTACAGCAAACCAACCCAACACATCCTCCATCATGTGCCACGTAAGAACCTTTTCAGTTAGTCCCTTGCCTGATCTTAGGCGAAGAGCCGCAAGACCGTTCAGCAGAATCCCAATAACTGCCAGAATGAACATGCCCTTGGCATCGGTGTGTTCAGGTGCCAGCAAACGAGGAATCGCTTCTGAAAGAATAAGCAGCGAACCACTGATGAGAACAATGCTGGAAATGAACGCACCAATTAGGGAGAACCGCTTATAGCCATAGGTAAAAGACTCACTCCGAGGTTTTTTAGAAACTCTTTCAAAATACCAAGACGTACCGAGAGAAATGCTATCGCCAAAATCATGCATGGCGTCCGAAAGGATGGCTAAACTGTTGGTATACAGTCCACCCACCAGTTCAATGCAGGTGAATAGTAGATTGAGTCCAAAGGCGATTTTGATGTTTCCTTCCGTACTGTGGTGATGTTTTTCCATTTTTGAATGGATGATAGCAAATCCCATTACTTATTGAAATTGCTTTAAAACCAAAAAAAGCTAGAATAAATACGTGAAAAAAATGACACAAAAAATCCTACTATTCCTTCTGATCGGACTCTTTGGCTCATTTTTCTGTATCAAATCCATGGAAGGGATGCACGACCAAGCTTTGGAAAACCCTATCTCATTCGAGCAAAATTGTTGTGACTCACTACACGCCCCATCAATAACAAAGTTATTACCAAATGATCTTGCACCACAAATTGTTCTCGCTTGGGTTCCTATTTATTTGTTCACGGGTTTGATCCTTCTTTCTAAGACATTTAGAGAGAAATTTTCCGAGTCCCCTCCTTTAGCATTTTCACTGGCTCGTTTTTCAAAAGGCGTGGTTCAAAGGGAGT
>CAYTWD010000020.1:0-20600 GCA_964441065.1 uncultured Candidatus Peribacteria bacterium | reverse complement strand
CAAATTTAACAAACAGAGCACTTGAAACCTTCGTTCGTGATGAAAAGTTTACAGGCGAAGTACCCGGAGGGTGTCTGCACGTGCAGACGCTAACCTTAAATGATGAAGTTAAATTTAGACTCGCGGAACTACAAGAAAAAGGGATAGATGTTAACGAACTAATATTAAAAATGCTGGACAAAAGAGAAGTAGAAATTGAACAAGAGAAATCACAGCCGATTCCTCCTGCAACATCCAGACACATTCCAGTTAGAATTCAAAAACTCGTTCGTAAAGAACACGGTACCAAATGCTCCATCTCCACCTGTAAAAAACCATCCGAACACATCCATCACACTCAAACATTCGGGCTCTCAAAAACTCACAATCCAAACTATCTCGCACCACTCTGCAGAGAGCATCACGCCATCGCACACTCAATCAACCTGAAGGTTAGAGAGAAGAGACGACCTTGACAAAATACGATTTAGAGGGTAAGATCAATCTACTATACTAAAAAATTCAAAAACATGGATGCAGATAAAAAACTCGAAGTAGAAGAACCAAAAAAAACTCCCCAGGATACTTTTAACGACATGAATCTTTGGTTAGATGAACTACCCGTGGATAAAGTCATTTCATTTTCATACAAAGGTTCACAAGTAACAGTGTTCAAAGATAAAGATACTGTCGTATTTCAACAGGGTCCTTTTGAGATTAAAGTTCTTATGGAAAAGGTTAAAGCCTTTATGATGGAAACTCCAAGAGGTGATCGAGAGGTTCCGGCTTACCGTAGAATAAGTATCATTCAAGGAACTTCACCTCTCCAATCACTTGATGACAATCATGGTGGTTATTATCTAAAAGACACAATTGATTCCAGCTACTCGACCCTACTTAGGAGTCTAATGTCTGTGTATGATGCAGATTCAAATAAATCTGAAGTTCAAGGTGTTCTTATAGAAGCAATTAGAAAGATAAAAAAGGAAGAAGTTGAAGAAGCTACCCGACTAAGAGAAAGAACAAATCGTAGAGGTGGCGCGCATTAATCTACTTATGAAACCTCTCATGCACCTCTCGCAATCTTGCGTTGGTTGAGTGAGTGTAAATTTGAGTTGTGGTGATTGAGGCGTGGCCGAGCATCTCTTGAACAGCTCGAATGTCTGCGCCGTTGTGAAGTAAATCTGTTGCGAAGGAATGGCGAATTACGTGAGGCGTAACTTTTTTTCCGATTCCGGCCATGCGCGCGGCTCGGCGAACCATTTCCTGAATTGTGTAAGCAGTGAGTCTTCTTTTTTCTCCCAAGCCAAGTTCATCTGAATCTCTAGTTCTACCGGAGCTGACAAAAAGTGGCTCCCAATTGTCAGCTCGATCGGCCAAATATAAACGAATCCATTTCACACAACGCTCAGACAAAAAAACTATGCGAGGTTTTTGGCCTTTTCCACGAATTGTGAACTCGCGCCTTTCCAAATCAACTTGCCCGCGATTCAAACTCACAAGCTCGCTAACTCGAAGACCGGTCGAATATAAAGTCTCCAAAATTGCACGGTCGCGAAGGCCGGTTTTTTTGGAAATATCGATTGCAGCGAACAAGCGCTCGACTTCGTCTCGCGTTATAAAATCTACAATTCTTTCACCGATTTTTTTGAGATCAATTTTTTCCGGAGGCAGAGATGGGATATCTTGGCGAACGAGAAATTTCAAAAAAGCACGAAGTGCGATGAGATGAAAATTCTGAGTTTTGACACTCAAATTATGATCTCGCGAATCTTTATATCGATTCAGGAAAATTTGAAAACCGTGGATGTCATCAAGGCTTAAATCGGCAACTTTTTTGTCTCCCGCGAACTCTGCAAATCTTTGCAAATAATGATGATAATTTTCGACAGTTTTTTTGGATTGATTTTTTGAAATCTCAACGTGTTCCAAAAATTTTGTAATCAATCTTTGAAGTTCTGAAATCATTTTATTAGAGCGTAAATTGCTTTGGCGGCGTCGCGTCTTGAAACAAGAGCGGCCGCATCAAAAGCTGTGGATGTGACCAATTTATTTGCGGCGGCAAAAGTCGCGGCCGTGATGAACCAATCTTTATTATTTACATCTGAATATTCTCCGCCGTAATCAAGTTTTTTCTCGCCGCTGATTCTGTATAAAATCGTGTAAAATTCCGCGCGATTGATTTGGTGGCTTGGCAAAAATTGACCGTCTTCATGACCCTCAATTATTCCAATTTTGTAAGCCGTCGCCAAATATTTTGCATACCACGCGGATTTATCAACATCGGTAAAAGGAAAGTCGCCATCCTCCGCATTTTTGTTGTAAGCTTTGAGCAAAACTTTCACCAATTCCGCACGATTCAAAAACTCGTCGGGGCGTAAGTAGCCCTGATCTCCCAGCATAACCCCTTTTGACTGAAGATACTGGAAAATATCCACATCCGGATCTGTATTTGAAAGATCCAAAAATAATTGTCCGCTCAAAATATCGTCCCAAATTCTACCGTCAGCGCTTTTGTCCGGGCTCATTTTTAAATTATTGATGTAGCCGCTCATTGACTCGTAAATTGAGTCGTTAGGAAAGTCGCCAAAATATAAATTATTACCGGAGCGAGCTTGAGAAACATCACAACTCGCCAAAACTTTATCATTTATCGAGAGTGAAAAACCCATCACTCCGTAATGAAGAGAAACCGCATTCCATTCATAAGAATTCAGCGGCGAACTTGTTGTGATTCTGTACCAACCGGATTGCATTTCACAGCTCGAATCAAAATTCGGAGCGTAAATCCCGGCCATTAAATTCCCGTCTTTATTAAGATATAAATATATGTCACCCTCAACTGCCGTTGAAAGTCCGGAAGAGTCAAAAATTGTTCCCACACTCGAAGCCGGATCATTAATATAAAGATCAAAATTTATCGCGCCGTTTTTTGGAACAGAAAAAAACTCAGCCAAATTCAGTGAACTTTTTTCACTTATCGCGGAATATTCACTAGTGCTTGGTTGATACAAAACTCCCAAGCCGAGTTTCATAAAATCAATACTTTTGTCGAAGATTTCCTTAACCTGCTCCGGATCACTAACCAAAGAAAGAAAGGCTTCAATGTTTGGTCGATAATATTCGCCACTGTTTCTGTAAAGGCTCGCATGAAACAGAACGTTTCCATTCATTTGAAGCATGTGAATTGAATTGTCTTCAGTCAAAATTCCACCAAACACATCTGCCGCCGGCCCGGGAACACTTTGATACAGAATATTTCTATCATCTTCAAAAATAATATTTTTTTGCCCGTTCACAAAAGATCCGTAGTTTTTAATTTCTTTAAAGGCCGCTTCCGCCGCGCTTTGATCGGCGTATTCATAAGCGCTTAATTTTAACCTTGGCAGTTCATCTTTTATTGCCAAATTTGAAGAAAGTTTAGCCTCATAAATCGCGTAAATTCCGTTTCCGCTTCCGCCTTTTGTTTGCAAATCAAATTTTTCATAAGCGCTTGCCTGTGGGATTGCATTTTTGTCAGGAAAAATTATTGAAATTGAGCTTTGAAGTTCGTTTGAGTCGATGTCGACAACAGCGTTAGCTGTTGCTAGGCTAAGAAAGGGGAAAAGCACGATCGCCGCCAATATACGCATGGAAAATCTCATGTGCCTATTATACACTAGGCATATGATCGAATTCAAAAACGCCACAAAAAAATTCGGAAATCATGTTGTTATAAATAATATAAACCTGCAAATTAACGGTGGGGAATGGCTTTCGCTAATTGGACCTTCCGGAGCGGGCAAAACAACCTTGATTCATGCATTGATTGGAGCCACAAAATTAAGCGGCGGGGAAATTTCCGTGGACGGCTACAACATTACAAAATTCAACGCGATGGCACTTCAGGAATACCGCAGAAAAATTGGGATAGTTTTTCAAGATTACAAACTCTTGCCCAAAAAAACGGCTTACGAAAATATTGCATTCGCGATGGAGGTTTGCGGCTACTCAGATGCGCAAATTGAAAAGCGCGTTCCCGAGGTTTTGGAAATGGTAGAGCTCACAACGGCGCGGCACCACTTTCCATACATGCTTTCAGGCGGAGAGAAACAGCGCGTCGCAATCGCGAGAGCTTTAATCCATGAGCCGCGCCTGATTATCGCTGATGAACCCACCGGAAATCTTGACCCTGAAACCGCCGACGAAATCGTAAATATTTTTGAAAAACTAAACATCAACGGTGTCACAATAATTTTTGCCACGCACAACATGCACCTTGTGAATCGCCTTCAAAGAAGAGTAGTTGAAATCCGTGACGGAGAAATTGTCAGAGATGAGAAGAACGCGAATTATTAATCATTCACCTGCGCCCATCCTCCGATCATGCCTGCACTTGAATCTGCACTTGCTTTGAAGTAGGCATTTTGACCATTCGCGTCGTCGCCCATCCAGTAATAACTGCTACCGTCTTTTTCAGCACACATTCTGTTCAAGTAAACATATAATTTTTTATTCTTGAACGTGCTCGCCACAGTGGGAGTAGATCTGCCCTCAACGTAAAAATAACCGCTTGTTGAAAGTCCGGCATCTTCAATAGTGAAACGACTTTTGTCGCTATTATTTGCGTACACATATTGCACAAATTGGTCGTTTGAGTCTCTAAACTGGAGGCGAGTATCGGCAAAAACATCATCAAACCAATTTTGATATTGGTAGGTACTTGATGCATCATTCATCATTAAATAGACACTGCTGCAAATTGAGGCATCTGAAGAATATTCATAGTTGAATTTTCCAATTGCGTACCACTGGCTTGTCTCATCAGAAGCGTCATACTTACTCAAAGTAACTGTATTATAAACGTTTGTTGCGGGAGTAATTGTTAACAAAGTAGGCATAGCGAGCGTCGAACGTGAATCATTCTCTGGGACCTTAACTTTTACGGTTTTTGTATTTCCTGTACTTCCCCTAGGAGTCACACTAAATCTCCCCTCTAAATTACTGCAAGAGCTCATCAAAATTGTCGACAAAAGTAGAATCGCGATCAATGAATTTTTTTTCATGGAGAATTTGGTTAAAATTATTGAATTGTAATTTTTGTTCCACCGGGAATACCAAAATTTGTCGAGTCGGTATCAACGCTGAAATAGCTGTTTTGTCCGCTTGAATTCACCGGATCCCAAGTCGAGTATCCTCCAGTTGAAGGTCTCACACAGGCAGTTTTCATGTAAGCTTGTTCATTGCTCAAATTTCTTGCGTCAGACGGAGCAAATCCATACAAATAAAATGTGTAAGATTTTCCGGATTCAGGTTCAAAAGAGGGAGTGAATGAAGAAAGTGCAACGTCGTTCGCGCTGAAAGCGCTAACCGCGTCATTTATTAAAACCGCCAATTGCGTGTTGTCCAAATATTTTTCAGTTTGTGAAGTTGAACTATAAAGATCTTTAATTTCACCGTTGTCGGAAAGCCCGAATGAAACACTACAAACACCCGCATTTTTTGAATATACAATTCTCCACTTCCCAAGCACAAATTTTTCTGTGCTCCCTTTTGTTAAAGTTGCACTTCCGCTGCCGGCTGTGTCGATTGTCATCAGAACATCATTTGTTTCCGCCACTTTACCGGTCGTAACTTGAGTTTTTGCCACATCGTTCAAATCACCCTTCAAGTTCGAACTGTTAAAATAATAAGCCAAACCGATAACAACCACCAAAACAATTAAAATCGCAAATCCGGATTTCTTTGACATCTTTTTGGTGGTTTAAAATTGTAGAAAATTTATTGCCTTAATTATAATGAGAAGATCAGAAGTGACAAGACTTAGTTTTTCAATTCAAACTTTACAAAAATCCCAAAAACTTTATTATGCAAGCGTAATCCCAATAATAAAATGACTTCGATTTCAGAAAGCGTCGACCTCTCAAAAATGCAGGACGGCGAAATTTTGGAATTTCTGCGTAAAAATAAAATCGATTTAAAACTTGAGGAAGCAAAGAAAGTTCAGGAAATTTTGGGCAGAGCTCCGTCTCTCACCGAGCTGATTATTTGGGGAATTCAAGGAAGCGAACATTGCTCTTATCGCTCTTCACGTCGGTTTTTGAAAACTCTTCCGGTGAGCGCGCCAAATGTAATGCTTGGAGTTGGGGAGGACTCCGGAATTGCCGAATTCGCGACTGACAAAAACGGAAAAAAATGGGGAATAATTATGGCTCACGAATCTCACAACCATCCTTCGCAGGTTGTGCCTTTTGAAGGATCCGGAACCGGAGTGGGAGGAATTGTGCGTGACGTGCTTTGTATGGGTGGGCGAGTTATTGCGACTGCCGATCCGCTGAGGTTCGGCCAGTCCGACAGAACTCTTTCTCGACTAATCGCTTCAGACGTTTTTTCCGGAATCGCAGGCTACGGAAATCCACTTGGTGTTCCAAATATTGCGGGTGATGTCTACTTTGACGAGTCATTTAACGACAACTGTTTGGTGAATGTGGTTTGCCTTGGTGAAATTTGCGAAGATGAAATTATTCATTCGCGAGTTCCACAAAACGCAGAAGGTTACGATATAATTATAATTGGAAAACCCACAGATAGGTCGGGGATGGGTGGGGCGGCCTTCGCTTCGCTACAACTGGATGAAAAAGATAAAGAAGCAAATAAAGGCGCGGTTCAAGAACCAAATCCATTTCTTGAACGTCACATTTTGGAAAGCACTTACAATCTTTTCCGAAAATTAAAATCAAGCGGCAACATGGACAAAGTCGCTTTTAAAGATATGGGAGCAGGTGGAAATGTTTGCGCGACAGTTGAATTGGTTGAAGCCGGCGGATTTGGCGCGGAAGTTGATTTGGCAAAAGTTCACACAGCAATTGAAGGTTTACACCCTTCTGTGATTGCCTGCGCGGAAACGCAAGAACGTCTGTGCTGGATGTGTGATCCTTCGCTAACTCAAATGATTTTAGATCACTATAATATTGAGTGGGACTTGCCAGGAGTTTCGGTAGGGGCGCGCGCTTCGCACGTGGGAAAAGTTAAAAAAGGAAATTACGTTTTGAAATTTGGCGAGCAGGTTTTGGTGGACGCGAACCCTTCTGATGTCACTCGAGGTCTTCAATATTTGCGCGAATTTACAGATCCGCAAAGGAAATTTTCTGAGCCTGAATGTGAAACGCCTGATCTATTTGAAACACTGCGAAAACTTCTCTCTTCACCAAATATTTCCAGTCGACTTCCTGTTTTTGAAGGCTACGACAAAATTGTTCAAGGTCTTGCAATAATTGAAACAGGAATGGCGGATGCCGGAGTGATCGCTCCATTCAAAAATCATGAAGAAATTCCTGAACTTCATAATATCGGCGCGGCTCTTTCTGTCGATTCAAATCCGCGTTACGGAAAAATTTCTCCTTATTGGTGCGGCGTAAATTCCGTTGTTGAATCGATGCGAAACGTTGCGGCTGTGGGCGCGACTCCTTGGACTGCAACCGACTGTTTGAATTATGGCAACCCTGAAAAACCCGAACAAATGTGGGAATTGGTGGAAGGAATTCGTGGAATAAAAGACGCGCTTGAAGGAGTTGGACATTTGGATTTTGAAAGCCCTCTCGCAATAATTTCCGGAAACGTTTCACTATATAATGAGTCAAAAAATAGCAGCGTCTCGCCTTCACCCGTGATCGCGATGCTCGGTAGAATTGAAGACGCACGCAAAGCCGTCACTCTCGAATTTAAAAAAGCCGGCTCGAAAATCTTCCTTGTTGGCGATAGAAAAGATGAACTCGGTGGAAGCGAATATTACAATCTGCTGGGCCATCTGGGCGCAAATGTACCCCAGCCAGATTTCAAAGTAGTACGGTCAGAATTGTCTTTTGTAACTCGTGGAATTAACGCAGGTCTTATTCTCTCCGCTCACGATATTTCAGATGGCGGACTCTCGGTTTGCTTGGCTGAAATGTGTTTTGGCGGACGTGGCAAAGGAAAATTCGGCTCAAAAATTGATCTCAGCGCTGTAGGCGAAGCTGGAAGCGGCATTGGCCTTCCTACATACAAAAAACTTTTCAGTGAAACAGGTGGATTTTTGATTGAAGCACTCAACGAAGTTGAGCTAAAAAAACTCGCCGGCGATTTACCAATTTTCGAAATCGGAACAACAACAGAAGAAGATATTTTTGAAGTTTCGGACTGTGGGCAAAAAATAATTTCAACAAAACAAAGCGAGCTTCGCGAGTTGTGGCTCAACGGACTTCGTAACACAATGAACTCATGAAAAACTTTTTAAAACTCACGCTGTTAACGATAATCATTCTCACTTCCTGCACGGGCAAACCTGCAAATGAAATTTCCTGGAACGGTCTTAGTTTTCCAGGAAACGACGTTTGGGTTTTGTCTTCAGCGGAACCAAATAAACTTACTCTCGCCGGCGGAGTAGGTGGAATCACAATCGAGATGCTAGCCAACACAGACTCTTACACCGACTTCGAAAAAGTAAATATTGCAGATCAAAATTACAAATTAATTTCAAAAACAGATCCCGTAACTCTAACTACAAACTGGGAGGGAAATGATTTATTAATTACCGGGAAAAAAGTGAATTTTGAAATGGTCAGCGATCTACTTTCGACTTTCAAAATTTCCACAATGACTTGGAAAGGCTACGAATTCAAGCGGCCAAAAACTCTTGATTGGCACGTCGAAGCTGATACCCTCGTTTTCCTCAAAGACGACGGCGACAACCTGGAAAAAGAAGTCAGCGCGCCTTTAAAATTAGACGCGCAAATGACAGTTTCAATGACAAACGACACTGCAAAATTGAACGAAGGTGGTAAAGGCGAACTTAAATACTACAAAGAAATTGATTTCAGCGGCTCAATTTATGAAGTCCTTCGCACGGTTGAAGACGGCGTGGAATACGTGACTTACAAAGGCAAAATTTCAGATAGCAAATTCATTTTAATTCGCGCCTTAAAAACATACGACGGTGAGGCTCAAAACATTCTTAATAAAGTAATTGGAATATGAAAAAAGTTGCAGTAATTGAATTTCCGGGAACGAATTCAGAATACGAAACAAGGCGCGCGGTTTGCGAGGCCGGCATGGACGGACAATTTTTTAGATGGAATCAAAACCCCGCAGAGTTAGACTCTTTTGACGGCTTTGTAATTGCGGGCGGTTTTTCTTATGAAGATCGCGGACGCAGTGGTGTAATCGCCTCAATGGATCCGATAATGACTGAAATTCGTGTGCAGGCCGCGAAAGGAAAGCCAGTTCTTGGCATCTGTAACGGAGCCCAAATTTTGGTTGAGACCGGCCTTGTTCCGGGAGCAAAAGATAATCCACTTCTAATGTGTCTGGCACGCAACAAAAAAGTGAAAAATGGCGAACTAATTGGAACCGGTTTTTACAATGAAAATATATATTTGAAATGCGAAGCTCCGGGCAAAACCGCCTTCACTTTAGATTACACAGACAGCACGCCTGAAAAAGTCCCGGTCGCTCACGGGGAAGGTCGTTTCACGACAACAATCCCAAATCTTTTTGAAAAGCTCCGCGAAAATTCCCAAATCGTTTTCAGATATTGTGATGAATCCGGCAAAGTCGATTCAAACTTCCCAGTAAACCCAAACGGAGCCACAGATAACGCCGCGGCAATCTCTAATCCCGCCGGCAATGTGATGGCAATAATGCCACACCCCGAACGAGCATTTATAATTCCGATGCCAAAAATTTTCACTTCAATGCGCAAGTACATGGAAAATCCGAATCCACGAACTGCCACACTCGAACTACCAGACAACAAACCCTCACTTGAAACATATTCCACAAAAGCACTGCAAATTTTTGTCTCCCTGAAAATCACGGATAACGAAGCTCAAACACTTCAAAACGCGCTCAACCACAAAGGCTTCAACGTGAAACTGAAGCGTTGGATTCACTACGAAATTTCGCACAACTCCACAAACGAAGAAATCTTCGCCGAACTCGCAAAATCAGGAGAACTTTGGAATTCAAACAAAGAAAACGCAGTCACTATGATCGAAAAAATTCCCAACGCAAATTACTTTCTTTCACGTGACATTGAAGACAGCGCCGGTGCTTCAAAAACAGCGCGCTTACAACGCCATTTGGGCAAAGAAAAAATCCAAAACATTTCTCAAGGAACTTTCTGGCAAGTTGAAAACGCAACTGAAATCGAAAAAGTCCTAGCAACAAATATTTTTGCAAATCACCACGCACAGGTTTTGTGGAAGGCCTAGGTATAAGACAAGCTAAAAAGAAAAAAGCTTCCGCCAAGTGTAGTGTATAAACTACGGGGTCTGAAAGCTTCTTCTACCAACATTATCTCAAATGTCCGCCACAAAAGCAAGAAAAATCAAATAAATCTTACGAGACTGAACTAATCCATTTCTTCACAAGACTTCAGAAAATTTACTGCAATTCAAAACCACCCTATGCCCAGAAATTCCTTCCGACAATTTGTAAAGCTGTCCAAGTTTTCTTTTTATAAGTTCTGCCCCAACCCCCTCAATTTCAAATATCTTGCCAATTTCAACGGCATATATTTGAACAAATAGACCAGCCGCTACATAAAAATTACGCTCACGCATTGCCTCGGCAATTTCTGGATGAGCAATTTGCCCGGGATTAAAAACTTCCCTTTCAAGTCTTGCCGCAATCTTATCTTTTGAGTCAGAGGCCGAACCCTGGATGCTCGCGTCCATCATTTGATACCAAAGTGAGATTTTCTCATCAAAACCGATTTTACCCAAAACCCTTTTCACATCCTCAAAAGCATTTACTAAAGTAAATGGAGCCATTGTTTCTGGTCCATCTCTTAATTCCAACCCCTTCTTTTCAAGGACGGTTTCAAAATCCGAAGAATTGGAAAACTGATAAAGCATGACTTTTCTACCCTCGGCTTTTGCGTTCAGTCGTATGTGTTCAATTGCTTCTTTGAAAACCAAACACGCATCTACGTAATATGGCATGCCTTCTTCCTGAGCCTGTGGGTTAAACTCCACTGCGTCAATAAAGATACAATCATCTTCAACAATTTTCCCAAGAGTCAAATTTATTCTACCCAAAAATCGGCCGCCTTTTTGCAATTTCATAACTTGATATGCCGGATTCACCTGCCATGAAAGTGAATTCTCAAAATTTACACTACCCGGAGCGGTACAATCACCTGTTTTTGAACCCATTTTCAAGTCATCCTCAGTCCGACGAATATATCTGAATCCAAACTTACATCTCTTGAGTATTGCCATAATTCCTTCATCTTCTTTCAGTTTTGAATTTCCAACAAATTCATTTAAACCGTCAATAATTTCATCGGCGTAAAATCTAAAATCGGTATCCTCCAATTGTCGCACAGGTCTACCTAAAAACTTTGAAATAACTCTGTAAATCACATCTTTCTTACTCGATTTTGCACTTACTTTGTCTAAAAGCTCCACAGCGTCTTTCGGATCGTTTATCGTTATCCAAGCTTGAGGTTTTTCCAAAACTTTCAAACAATCTGCATCTTCAAATAATTCTTGTTTCGCCTTCTCTGATTCGCTGAATTTGACAACAGCTTGCCCGAATTTACCTTGAATGAATCGTCTCGCGTCTATTCCACCTTCCGCTAAATCCCTCAAGAAATTTTTATAATCTTTCTCTTTTATATTCTCATTCTCTCTGGTGCCGAAGGTCATGTCATTGCAAACAAGCCGGTGAAAAGTATGGTTATTACGAAAAATTGATTTCAATCTATCAACTAAGGCAAGAGCATCCGTCTCTTCAACAAACCTTTTTAAACTTTTATATGCAAATATTATAATCAAATCCATTAGCATTATGTCACTTACTCTCGTCCCTTTGCCATGTTTTAAATTTCTATCCAGACTGCGCACTAATTCTTGCAATGCATTTACATCAAAGTCATCAAAATATGTGTCAATAAAACTTAAAAGGTACTCAGGGGGGAGTTCATATGAGGCGGCTTGAGTAGCAATCATTTCATATATTGCATCTAAAAACTTAACATCTGCAAGAAGTTCTCGCGCGATTTCATTAATTCCTGCAGAATCTTGTTTATAAATTAGTTGGAGTTGTATGGCCTCATCTCCTAATGATCGGTAATATTTTCTGACCAATCTCTCATATTCCACTTGCTCTTCGGAACCTTCGTAAGAGTAGTCAATCAGAAGTTCCGTTGCTTCCCGCAATTCATTTTTTGATATAAGCAAAGAAACAAAATTGTCTAACAATTTAGTGGATATTTTTTTGCTTATTAAATCGAAAATAGTTTGCTTCACTTTTATTTGTAACTCATCTATATGAGTGGAGAATTTCCTCTCGTTCACATCAATACTTTCTCTTATTTCTCTCATGATACCCATACATTCTGTATCAGCTCCTTCCGAAAGGAAATCGAGCCTCTCATCGATTGCGGCCCTTACTTTTTGAGTATCAATCATAAAAATATTAAGTGCAAATTCTACATCATATTATATAAATGTCAATTTAACATCCTGCAATATTTTACGCGTGACCGCAAATCTTTTTACAAAAATTCAGGAATAATTCAGGACTTCCACCGCAAAAAAGTCTATATGTAAAGCGTGATTTTGAAAATTAGTATTGACGGTGAGTGCGCACTCACCTAATATGCAGTCACATCAATTTATTCCTAGCCACATTACTATGACAGATGTAAAAGCAGTTACGGACACTAAGGACTTAAAGACAAAAACAAAGACCAATCCTTCTCCCATCAGCGATGAGAAGAAAAAAGCACTTGAACTTGCCATGTCTCAGGTTGAAAAAAACTTCGGTGCCGGTTCAATTATGAGACTCGGTGAATCTAAACACATGGACGTCGCCACAACTCCGACAGGTTCAATTTCACTTGATTTGGCTCTTGGTGGAGGTATTCCAAAAGGCAGAATCGTTGAAATTTACGGGCCTGAAAGTTCAGGAAAAACAACCCTAACACTTCACATTATTTCCGAAATCCAAAAAGCCGGTGGACAAGCCGCTTTCATTGACGCGGAACACGCGCTCGATCCGGCTTACGCAAAAAGAATCGGTGTTGATATAGACAATCTTCTACTTTCTCAACCTGATACTGGTGAACAAGCTCTCGAAATTACAGAAACTCTTATTCGTTCAAACGCGGTAGACATAATTGTCGTTGATTCGGTTGCGGCACTTGTTCCCAGAGCCGAAATTGAAGGCGACATGGGCGATCCTCAGATGGGATTGCAGGCTCGTTTAATGAGTCAGGCTCTTAGAAAACTCACAGCCGCAATCAGCAAATCTCATTGTACTGTAATTTTCTTGAACCAATTACGTATGAAAATTGGGGTGATGTTTGGAAATCCTGAAACAACAACAGGAGGACAAGCTCTAAAATTCTACGCTTCAGTTAGAATGGAAATCAGAAGAATCGGTGGAATTGAAGATAATACTACTGAAGAAAAATCTTCAGTCGGAAATCGAGTTCGAGTCAAAGTAGTTAAAAATAAGGTCGCGCCTCCATTCAAAACCGCAGAGTTCGACATTCTCTTCAATGAAGGTATTTCAAAAGAAGGTGACATCCTTGATCTTGCGGCGAAATACGAATTCGTCAGAAAATCAGGAGCATTTTACAGCTACGGCGAGGTCAAAATGGGACAAGGCCGCGAAAACAGCAAAGCTTTCCTTAAAGAAAATAAGAAAATTACAAATGAACTGGACAAACTAATTCGAGAAAAAGTCATTTCATTACAGTAACGCAAACGTAGTCCTCACTATGGAAGATCCCAAATATAGAAGTCTCATGGATTATGCCTTCCGCGCGCTGGCACGCCGTATGCATACTTCCATGGAGCTTCGGGAAAAATTGCGCAAACGGCCTCATTACTCAAAGGAGCTGGAAGACCTGATTTTAGCCCGCTTAGGTGAGCTTAAATTAATTGATGATGAGGCCTTCGTTAAGCTTTATATAGACAGTTCGGTCAAATATAAATTTCAAGGTTATTACAAAATTCTTCAAACTCTAACCCTTAAAGGAATTCCAAAAGATATGGTTCAACGAATTTGGCACGACTCCGCTCCTTCAGAATATGATCTTGCAACACAAGCATTGAAAAAAATCACACCGCGCTTGGCTCGTGCTCCGCAAGAAAAAAGGAAACAAAAAATTGCATATTATCTTGCCGGACGCGGTTTCTCATCTGAAGTTATTTTCAAACTGCTTGCAAAAGACCAATCTTTGAGCTAAGATCGGCACATAAAACAGTATTTTTAATTAAAATGCTGATATTCTTAAACACCGTTTTATGTTTGATCATTTTTATTCCGCTGTGAAACAGCTCTGTGACGAAAAAAAACTTCCGGAAGAGATCGTTTTGGATATTGTAAAGGCCGCCCTCAGAACTGCGTACAGGAAAGATTACGGAAATAATGAACAAAATTTGGACGTAATTATTGATCCAAAAACGGAAGCGGTTTCTATTTTCTTAGTAAAAAAAGTTGTAGATAAAATTGAAGACGAAGATGCCGAAATCACTCTTGAAGATGCAAAAAAACTTAGTAAAGACATAAAAATTGGCGAAGAAGTTCGAATGGATGTCACCCCGCTTTCTTATGGAAGAATCGCGGCACAATCAGCAAAACAGGTTATCATTCAGAGAATTCAGGAGGCGGAACGAGACACAATGTACGAGATGTTTAAAGATCGCGAAAATGAATTGGTTAACGCTTTGGTTCACAGGGTTGAGAACAACGCTGTCTACTTGGAATTGGGCGGAATTACAGCACTTTTGCCTGCAAATGAACAAATTCCAACTGAGAGATATTACGGCGGACAAAGAATCAAACTATATTTGGACAGAGTAATCAAAACCACAAAAGGACCTCAACTTTTGATTTCGAGAACTCATCCAAAATTGGTTGTTAAGTTAATGGAACTTGAAATTCCGGAAGTTAAGGCCGGAACTGTTGAAATTAAAGGAGTTGCGCGTGAACCCGGAGTGAGATGTAAAGTTGCGGTTGCGTCAAAAGATGAACAGGTTGATCCAATCGGAGCCTGCGTCGGTCAAAACGGTGTGCGTGTTCAGGCCGTAACCCATGAACTTTCAGGAGAAAGAATTGATATTATTCCTTGGAGCGCCAACCCAAAAGATTTCATTATCGAATCTTTGAAACCGGCGAAAATTTCAGGAATCGACATAAATGAAACTGAAAAAAGAGCGAAAGTTTATGTGCCTCAAGATCAAAGGGCTTTGGCGATTGGTAAAGGAGGCCAAAATGTTAGACTTGCCTCAATCCTAACAGGTTGGGAAATAGATATTTTGGACGCTGTTGATGCTCCTGTGACAGTTGTTAAAGCAACTCCTCAACAGAAGGCGGCCGCCGCTGCAGAAGCTAAACCTGAAGTAATAATGGTTACAAATCTTGGTCTTTCAGATGAGATTGTCGCGAAACTTGCGGCTGTAAATCTTGAACAACTTGAACAGTTAAAAGGTTTGAGTGTTAAAGATTTCATGTCTGTTGAAGGTATCACGGCTGACGAGGCTAAAGAAATTGTTGACGCAGTGAAGAAGTCCAAATAGACTACAGTCATGCGCAAAAAGAATTCTGTAATTCTATATATTGTAATCCTGCTTTTGTTTGTTGCGGGAGCTCTGAATTATTACGGAACAGATCAACTACAGGCTACTTTTGAAAAAGTATTTACAAGCTCCAATATAACTTTTGAGGTGAGCGAAGAAGCACTTTCTGCTGATCGAAGCGGACCTGACGACTCAGTTCTGCTCGCTCGTTTCAAGATCAAATCAGACACTGACGTGCAAATAGGATCCATTCAGATGGATTTGGAGAATAATGCAGCTGTTGCGAGTAGAGTTTCGTCACTTTATTTAAAATATTCTTCTGATAAATATCAACCAAAAAACCTGGCGGCTTATTCAAAAATCAAGTGGACGGATGCATCTCCAAAGTTCAGCGGTTTGAATTTGCAGGTTCCGGCAAATAGCGACGATGTGCGAGTTGAGCTCTATGCTAAGCCAATAATTACTGGTGACATCGAAGGCTTGAGGGCAATTTTTGTGAGCTTTGGCTATCTGAGCGGAGACTCAAATGTATTGAAGATTGCGAAAGTCGATTTCACATCTGAAAACCAGTAGTATTTCCGGCACAAATCTGGTATAATAAATAGATAATTTTTTATTATGCCCGATAAAGACTTACTAACAACGCAATTAAAGACTGATGCTCATGTGCAAATGGCGGCCGCAACGGGTGCTTCGCCGATGACTTCAATCAACCGCGATTTTGAGGAACGAGCGACTCAGGAAAGAGCCCAAAAAATGGCGATGAATTATATCGACATTGAAAAAGTTCACATAAATCCGGATTATTTAAAGGTTTTGCCGGCTGAAGACGCAAGAAAAGGACTGATTATTCCATTCTTTAAAATTGGGAAAAAAATTCGACTTGCTTTGGTTCATCCAACGAGCCCTGAAACTCAGGAAATTATTCGTAAATTGAAGTTGGACGGATACGCGATAAATGTGAATTTGGCTTCACAAATTGGAATGGAAGCCGCGCTTTTGGCTTATGACGCTCAACAAGTAGTGACTCCAATCACAACCGAAAACGTGATTGAAGAATCAGAAATTGAAAACTATCAGAAGGAAATTGAAGGCATGACCGCCTTGAAATCTAAAATTCAAACTGTGACAGCCGAGGAAGCTTTGAATTTTATAAATGTCGGGGCCATAAAAACCGGCGCCTCGGATATTCATTATCAACCCGAAGAAAAACAAGTAATCGTGCGCTTTCGTATCGACGGTGTTCTTCAGCAAGTTCTTGATTTGGATCTGGACACTTACGGCTACATTTCAAATCAATTAAAATACAAAGCGGGAATGCGTTTGAACGTTACAAACGTGCCACAAGATGGACGATATTTTTTCAAAGTAAATCAGCGCAAGATTGACGTTCGTGTTTCTTCAATTCCAACCGAATACGGTGAAAGTTTTGTTTGTCGACTTCTTGATTCGGACAAGAAAAATCTTGAATTTACTCAGATGGGTTTTGAAGGTCGCAACCTTTCAATTCTAAATGCTTCACTACAAATTCCAAACGGAATGATTCTTGTTACGGGGCCTACCGGTTCTGGTAAAACAACCACACTTTACGCGCTTTTAAACAAATTCAATTCTCCCGACAACAAAATCATAACTCTTGAAGATCCTATCGAGTATCACCTCACAAATATCACACAAAGCCAGATAAACGAAAAACGTGGCTACAATTTTGCCGCCGGCCTTCGAGCCATTCTCCGTCAAGATCCAGACATTGTAATGATCGGAGAAATTCGTGACTTTGAAACGGCGGAAACGGCCTCTCAGGCCTCTTTGACCGGTCACATCATGCTGTCCACTTTGCACACAAACAGCGTCGTTGAAACGATTCCGCGACTTTTGAATATTGGTTTGAAACCATTCATGATTGCGCCTTCGCTTAACACTGTAATCGCGCAACGTCTTGTGAGAAAAGTTTGTTCCTTCTGCGTCCAACAAAATCCACTTAAAGATACTGAAAGAAAAATTCTTGAAGACGCAATTGCGGAAATTCAGAAAGTTTCGCCCGATCTCAAACTAACATTGCCGCCCACATTGCCTCACGCGCCCGGATGCGAAAAATGTAGCAACACCGGTTATCTTGGGCAAATGTGTATCGCCGAAATGTTTGTTAACGACGACGTTTTGAAAGACAAAATTCTTGCCGGCGCGTCAACTTCAGAACTCTTCAAATATCTTCGTTCCACCGGAATGCTCACAATGGGTGAAGACGGAATTTTGAAAGTTTTGCGCGGCTTAACAACTCTTGATGAAGTCGAACGAGTAACCAATATTTCTCCTCAAGAAGAGTCTAAAGTAGACATCACTCCCGAGGCTGAAACACAAATAAGTCCGGAAATTTCTAAAAACGACACCGCAGAGTAAACATCCTGCGCACGGAATTCCTCGCACAGCTCGGAAACCGTTTGCGGCCTTTCCTTCAATCTTTGAAAAATCTTTTTTTCTATTCCGTTAAGTCGCAACCTTCCATCAATTCTCTCCATTTCCAAAACTTCCCAAATATCGTCCATACTGCACACAAAACAGTTTAAATTCCTCCCCATTTTATTTGTGCCACGGCTTTTTTCATCAGTCATTCTGCCGGGCAAAATCATAAGTTCTTTGCCTTGTTCAATCGCGTGATTCGCGGTGTTCAGCGCACCGGATTTTTCGGCCGCCTCAACAACCAAAACCGCCTCCGACAATGCAGAAATTATTCTGTTCCTCTTCAAATATTCATATTTTTTAGTTTCTCTGTACGCGCCTTTTTCCGAAATCAAAAGCCCGCCACTATTCACAATTTTCATTGCCAATCCGTAATTTGAAGTCGGCATCAAATGTTCCAAATCTTGCGCAATAACCGCGATAGTCCCGCCCTCACCCTCAATTGCCCCGCGATGTGCCGCCGCGTCTATTCCGAAGGCTAAACCACTCACAACGCAAATCCCACGCGAACTCATTTCTTTCGCGATATTAAATGCTTGAGATTCTCCGTGCGCGCTCGCCATTCTTGTTCCCACAATCGCAACGAGTTTTCGCTCAAACACATCCAAATTTCCGCAATAAAAAATCTCCTTCGGCGGATCATAAATCTGCTTTAGCGATTCCGGATATTTCGCGTCTTCTAATTTGAGTGATTTGATTTCCATACACTCAAACTACCCACAAAAGCTGAATAAGTCCTGAATTATTCCTGCAATAATTTCAATCGCAATATTTCTTAGTAAGAGCCTTAATCTCATCAACCGATAATGGAGCAACATCAGGAATTTTTGCCATTTCTGGTTTACTACACTCAGGCGCAGTACCTCTTGACGCAACACATTTACTGTCATTTTCATCCGCGGGACTTGCTTCAAAAGGAACAAATCCAACATTTGTAGATGGGCCTCGGTCTAACATAAAATTCATCTTTATCGCTGCAATTCGTGGGTTTGTGGGGTCAAATTTATAAATTCCAATTGAAGGATGAACAGTCGTTGCCTCATTCCCAACTCTAAAATTTGACAATATTCCACCGTAAGAACGAGCCGGACTCGCATAAACTTCATTCCCGTCAGATTCACAAAGTCGAACAGCCTGTGGGTCGGAAAGTAAATCTTGAATGGAAATTTGATCGGACAGCGAATCCATCACTCGTTCCACTTCACTCCTATCCGAGGCATTAGCCAAAGGCATTGAGCCACCTGCAATTCCAGACAATACCACTATTTCTTTCAATCCTAATTTCATAAAATATTTTTGTTAATAATTTACTCCTGCAATCCGCTAAGATAATAATCTCTGAACATCACTGCATTACTTATAGCTTCATCCACATCTTCAGATCTGGTGGAGACGTGGTCGTCAAACATAACTCTATATACAACAGCCAACTCGTCAACTTCATCTTCATTCTGACTTAGACCGGTAATTTCGCCGTAAATTCTACCGGTACCGCCGTGTCCAATATCAAAAGAAAACATATTACCACCCAAATCTTTTGTCTCGATTCCGGCTTCATTTAAACTCTCGAAAATCGCATCAGTTCCTTCCCTAAGATCGGGATAAAGCGCAACTTGTGTTTGCAAATCTTCATAATCACCATCCCTTTTGTGATCAACATCACCTTCGCTGAATTGCATTTCCATCCCATCAATAACACTGTTACAGGCTGAATTTAATGCGGCTTGGTAAGCAGTCGGATCATTTTTGTCCAACTCACTGCACGACAAGTTCACACTTTTGCCGGCCTCGACTCGAATAAATTGATTTGTGCCCGTGTAATCCAAAATATAGAGAGGATCGTTCGATATCATCACCGGCACCTGTCCCTCTTCAGGATTTTCCTTATAACATGTCGAGTCTCCACTAACACTATCAAAACATTGATACTTCCCTGTTGATTCCACACAATCTCTAACGGCACCCACATAGTTGAAGTCATCAGCCACATTTCCATTCTCATCACGTTTCACTTCAACCGTGAATTCTTGTGGATCAAGCTCTTCACTCTTTGCTGTGTCATCTCCATCTGAATTACTATCGACTTCAACGCCGCTTGTTGTATTCTCAACAAGCCCGTTCAAGCCTTTAATGACCGTGCCCACTTCATCATTACAGCCCGCCCTAGCCAAAAGAACAGAGGCAACTACTGCAATTCCCGCACCGACATGAGTTCTGTTAATTTCCATCATTACCAAAAAGTCTAATTCGTATTTTTTCAACTTCCCCCGCAAGTTTTTGCCATTCTTCAGGAGAAACTGGAGGCTTTTTACCACCTAAAACCGATAACTTACAAACAGTCTCTGGGTCAATTTCACCAAATACTTTTCGGAATCTTTCTCGACTCATACCGGTATTAATATGAATAAATCTAACACTATTAGCGGCGGCCACAGCTGCCATATCTTCTTTGGTGATAAATTTTTTTAATTGTTTTGACTTGTCTAACATTTGAATTTAGAAAGAGGGTTCAACAGGTGGTCATTATAACCCATTTTTTCGATTCGTCAAGTATATCGTAATGGTTCAATAGCTTGGAAACACTCTGGGGTAGGATTGGAGTGAATAATA
>CAYTWD010000019.1:10215-20688 GCA_964441065.1 uncultured Candidatus Peribacteria bacterium | reverse complement strand
GGAACATTGATTTTTAAAGAAGGAATACTGATTCTATTGTCAGATTCAGCAACCCAAATATTCAGTGGCAAAATACCATTTTCAGGAGTAATCGTAGCTTTTTCAAGTGGTTTTAGAGTGTTTGGAGTATCTGTTTGAGTTTGAACTTGAGTTTGCACCTGCACAAGATCCGGCTTTGACGCTTGCATTTCTGCCACGTCCGCGAGAAGAATTTTTGAGTAGGCCTGAAGGTTTGTGGCCGCAAATAATAGAGAGAAAATCGCGACTGAAACAAAGGCAAAATGTGCCAAAGATTTTGCGGCTTCAGCACTTACGGTGGATTTTTTCTTTTTTGGCATAATCCAAGGCAAAACCAACTTTTCATGTGCGTTTAAATCAAGTCGATAGAAGTTCTCCTCAGTTAAAGCGAGGAATTTTCTGTCGGCCAGATATGCCAGTTTCGAAGCTTGAATATGAATTTGTGCCATACGAATTTATTCTATATTAACCTGACATACTTTGATACGCAGCCGCGGTTTTTGCCCCACAGGCCGCGCCCCTACTTGCATAATCTCTACCTCTAAATGCAATCGGTAAATGATTGGTATAATCAGACAAATTTGTGCTATTTATTTGTTTCAAAAGTAATTTTGATGTACTCTTGGCACCACCCTTTCCAGCATTAATCGCTGCCGGTGCCAAGCCTGCAACAAACATTCGTCTATCTGAGTCGTTTGCTTGATCCCATGCTTTTTTGAAATTAGGATCTTTCATCAAAGTGTTGCTTGCAAGTTGAATGTGATCATAAATGCAAAGTTGCGCGTAAAAAAGATTTGAATCAAAATCCACCAACATTGCTTTGACATACTCGTCATTATTCTTCAGATTTGGAACTAAAACTTTATAACTACTATCTTTTGCTTGAACTGTGCTGATTTTTTTACCATAAAGTTTTTGTAGCTCCCCGAATGTTTCGCCAATCAACTGAACTGATCCTGCACTAAAATATCCATCATTAACAGCGGGACCGTGCATTATGTTATAAGACTCAAAAAGTATTGGGGAAAGAGTCAAAAATGTTTCACCATCCAATTCACTGAAAAATTCCGCATTAATTACTCCCAAATAAACGCCGGCATCGACATATTTGCTCATTTCAGATTTGATTCCAAGTTCCTGAGCATGTTTGTTGAAGTATTCGGTCGCTTTAACTTGTTTGTCGTGCCATCTTTCAACAGTAACTGAATGATCTAAACCTTTAATATACTTTTTAAGCGCAGGGTATCTTTGCTTGAAAATTGGCTTTGAGCCTCTATATTTTGTTTTGTAATTCCAAACCGAAGTTAAATCATCAAATCTAATTACAGCTCCGTATGAACCAACCATGTGTAAGGCAGAAGGTTTCAAAATAGAATAGCGTTTTACATCATCAGGAGACATTCGTATAACTATCGATAACATGTCTTTATAAACCAAGAAATTTCTCATTTTAACGAGTTCATTTATTTTTTCAGGATCGAATCTCTTTTGAGATAGTCTATCTATTTCTTTTTGTAATTTTTCATAAGTCCAATCTTTGTATTTATTCTGAAGTGCTTGTGGAATCGGTCCAAATTTATAAATTATATTAAACGGTAGCATATCTGAAAATTCACTGTATTTATCTCTAAAAGATTTCATTCGTCTATCCACTTCTTTGGCGGATAATTTGTCAGGATTTTTCAAGAACTCTTGTTTCCCAAGAGGTAAAGGTTCAGGTGAAACTGAAGGACTTTCCGGTTGTGGAGCTCTAATTTCCACAACATCTTCAGTATTTTCAATATCGACGACACGAGTTTTTGGGAAATAAACATGCCAATGACCGGCTTCAACAAAGGCAACCCCACCATTTTTACTTATAAGTTGAACAATTAGCGGTCTGAAAACTCCTGTAATTTGAGGAATATACTCTCTGTTATTGCTATAAGTTATTTCAGTTCCATCAGGTCTCTTGAATCTTCCGTCGGTAATATCAAGAGTTCTACCCGTGTAATGAGTTGTATCAGAAATTTTTGGATTTCTTATTCTTTGTAACTCTTCAGTACGAAGCACGTCCGAATAAGAAATTTGCCATCCTCCGGTTTTTTCATAAAACTCTTTTGCTATTGCTGTAAATTTATCCAGAGATTCTTTCTGAAGAACAGCTGGACTTTCTTTAACTCCATCTCTTTTTCTGAAGTAATATTGAGATTCCGGAATTTTTTCGCCTGTTTTTAGGGCTTGCGCGTAAATTTTGTCTCGCTCCTCGGATACAGAAATTTGGTATCCGTCTTGTTCCGCCAGTTCCTGCAATCTTGTGTAATCCGCGGCGATTTCTTTAAACTGCGGCGTAACAATTATTTTGACCGGGAATTTGATGGTTTTACCGTTTAAAGTATTAAAATCATCAAGTTTAAGATTAGGATTTGCCATCCTACAGATATTTATGACCGCATTAATATAAGCAAGTTTGTCACTTTCGGGCATAGCACCGCTTATAAAACCTTTCGCGAGAAGAGTTCCTTTTATAAAGTGATACAAAGTGTCGCCATATTTATTATCGATTTTTTTATCTGCAAATTTGATTACGTCAAATTGAAAATCACCTTCCTTGCTGTAAGCCAAGATTGCTTCCTTTTTCTCGGCTTCTTCTGGCTCTTTTGGAGTTCGAGTTGGTTCGGGAGCAGGTAGATCTTCCGGGATTGGAGTCAAAATAGGTTCAGGTTCTTCAGTTTCGGTTGTATCAGTCCCCGGCACTTCCGGTTCAGGTTCAGGTTCAGGTTCAGGTTCAGGCTCTGGCTCTGGTTCAGGCTCTGGCTCTGGTTCAGGCTCTGGCTCTGGCTCTGGCTCTGGTTCAGGCTCTGGCTCTGGTTCAGGCTGAGTTTTAGCTTCAGGTTCTTTATCGGGCTCAGGAGGTATAGGTTCTGGAACTGGAACCGGTTTTTCTTCTGGTTGTGGCTCTGGGCTTTGCTCTGGAACAGGAATTGGTTTTGGCTCTTCTTCAGGTTCAGGAAGTGGTGGTGGCGCAATTTTTTCTTTTGGTTTTGGAGCTTTTTCAACAGGCGCAGATTTTACTTCAGGTTGTCGTTCTGCTTTAGGTTTTGGAGGAGTTGGAGCTTCACTTTCCGCTTCTTCAGGTCTCAACAATGCATCTTTAAAAGAAGTTCTTCCTGATTTGTCGTAAACGCTGATTTTTCCCGATTCAATTAAAAGTGTTCCGCCTGCAAAAAGTTTATCCACGTTTGAGCCATTATTTGTTTTCATCAGATATGCCATGCTCAAATAGGCCTCTTTGCTGGCCTGATCTGCGGAGCAAAATTTTGAAAAATACTCGAGAAGTGATTTGTAAATCGTGTCTCCTGATTTAATTTTCTTTTCAAACTTCGCAACTGTTTTTAAATCATCAAGACTCTTGAATTTGCCTTTTTTTATCTGATCTGAAAGATTGCTTTCAAAATCACCTTTAAGCACTTTTAAATCAGTCTTAATCGCGGCTCTCTTCAGATAGAAATCAAGTCTTTCTTTATACGGAACAGTATCTTTGGGACTTTTTATTTCTTTATACCAGTTTTTACCCTCTATATTTCGATTTGCCATACCTTAGAGTGATATATCTGATCATTATAGCATAATTTAGATCAGAATACCACCCCCAACGACTTCAGTTCCTCGATATAAAACAAGTGATTGTCCGGCCATGACTCCACGTTCAGGTTCTAGTAGTTCAACCTCAAAATGATTTTTGTGTTTTTTAATACGACCGCGACTGAATTTTCCATGATTGCGCATTCTTATGTCAAAAATTTCAGATTCGTCTGGAACCGAGCCGGTTAAGAAATTCATGTCAACGACTTTAACTTTGTTCGAGTAAAGTTTTTCTTCAGAACCAACAATTAATGCGTTTTTAATTTTATCAACTCCGCTAACATAAAGCGCGGGGCCTCCACCAAGTTTAATTCCTTTTCTTTGACCTATTGTGTAAAAAGGCAAACCTTCATGTTCACCGAGTTTGTTTCCTGCTGAATCTTGAATTTCTCCGGGTTTGAAATCTTCTCCGGCTTTCATGTAACGCTGTAAAAATGGTTTGTAGGTTTCTTCAGGATAAAAACAAACGCCTTGGCTTTCGCGTTTTCCTTCCAATTCGCTGAGTTTGAATTTTTTCGCGAGTTCGCGGGTTTCAGGTTTTGTGTAATCTCCAAGCGGGAAAAGAAGTCTACTTAGTTTTTCCTGAGAAAGATTGTAGAGAAAATAACTTTGATCTTTTGAACCGTCCAGGCCGCGGTGGAGAGTAAATTGCCCTTTTGATTTTTTGATTTTTACGTAGTGGCCGGTAGCAAGAAAATCACAACCCAGTTCTTCCATTTTTTTAAACATCGCCCCAAATTTGATATTTTTATTACAACTAACGCAAGGGTTCGGTGTTGTTCCTTGCCTATGGCCTTCCAAAAAATAATCCACAACTTTCTCCTTAAATTCGGATTCAAGATTTAGAGAATAAAAAGGTATGTCCAATTTTTGAGCGATTTGACGCGCAAACATCATTGATGCAATTGAGCAACATTTATTTTGTGGAAATTTTTTACTTTCTTCTGAAGAAAATTGTGTGGGATCACTCCAAAGATTGAGATAAAAACCTACACATTCGTACCCTTGAGATTTCAGCATCGCCGCAACCACGGAAGAATCGACTCCACCCGACATGCCAATTAGAACTTTTCCCTTCTTTTTCATAATAGCTTGCTGAAATAGCCGATCTACTATAAAATCATTAGCTGGTTAAGTCAATCATATGAACCACAGCATTGAGGAAGTAATCAAAGCTGCAAAAAACTATCTTCCCAATCTGAACGAGAAGCGGGTTTATCGTGCATACTCATTCGCGGAAAACGCGCACAGAGGTCAGCTTAGAAAAGAAGGTTCTCCGTATATTGTCCACCCGGTTTCTGCAGCACATATTTTGACTGACTTGAGAGTCGATGAAGATACAATAATTGCCGCGCTTTTGCATGACGTTCCAGAGGACACAAAATATACTTTGGAAGATATTGAAAAGAATTTTGGTAAGAAAATTGCCTTTTTAGTTGAGGGCATAACCAAGCTTTCAAAAGTGCATTACAGGCACAATATGGAGGAAAGACAAATCGAGTCGCTTAAAAAAATGTTTATTCATTCTTCGCAAGATATTCGTATTATTTTGATAAAACTTGCGGACAGGCTTCATAATATGAAAACAATCGGAGCAATTCCAAAACCTGAAAAAAGAACGCGAATCGCTAAGGAAACGCTGGAAATTTATGTGCCGATTGCCAACTTGCTGGGAATTTGGGAATTGAAGGGTCAACTTGAGGATTTATGTTTTAAAACACTTTTACCTGAGGAATTTAAACATATTGAGGAGTTGGCAATGGAAAGCGCGGTTTATCACGGGGATGTTTTGAAAAAAAGCATTTTGCAAGTAAAAAAAATGTTAACGCAATACCATTTTTCTCGATTGGAAATAGAAGGGCGTAAGAAAACTTTATACAGTATTTATAGAAAAATGATCAACAAAGGAAGATCGTTTCATGAAATTTACGACCTAGTTGGCATTAGAATAATTGTAGATACTATTGGTGAGTGTTATCAAGTTTTGGGAGCGCTTCATCAAAGTTACACGCCTAAGCTCGGTAGACTCAAAGACTATATAGCTATTCCTAAAAGTAACGGTTATCAAAGCATTCACACAACAGTTTTTGGTATTGATGGTGCACTTACTGAATTCCAAATACGAACAAAAGAAATGCATTTGGAAAATGAATATGGAGTCGCGGCTCACTATTTTTACACAAATCAGAAAGATAAAAAAAAGTCTTTCAAGAAAATGCAAAAGAAAGCCGGCTGGGTTAAGAAAATTCTTGAGGTTCAAAGAAACGCCGGAAACAGTCATTATCTTGATGATTTGAAATTAGATATTTTTCAAGATAGGATATTTGTTTTCACACCAAAAGGTGACGTTATTGATCTACCGAAAGGCGCGAATATCATAGACATGGCTTTTCATATCCACAGTGATTTGGGTAAACATGCTTACTCTGCGCTGTTAAACGGATCCAAGGAGTCGCTCAGCGCTTCACTAAAAACAGGTGATGTAGTTGAGATTCTGATGTCAGATAGTGCAAAACCAAAAATTGATTGGCTTTATTCAGTGCATACAAATCTTTCAAAACACAGAATAAAAGAGTACTTAAAAACTTTGAGCGAAGAAGAGCTTATTGAAGAAGGTAAGAGAATTCTGGATTCGCGAATTAAAGTTTATGGTTATAAAGGAATAGATTTTTTAACCGAGGAACAAAAGACCAAATTACTTCAAAAATTTTTACAGAAGAATTGGAATTCCGTTTTATATAACTTGGGAATTGGAAATATAAACGTTAATGACGCAATCGCCGAGCTGTTCTCAAAATCCGAGCTCATGGGTGAAGAAATGAATACAGACTATCTAAATGCATATGCAAAAGGTTCGGATAGAATTCATGTTTCTATTGCCCCTCCAAAAATTCATAAAGTTCATTTTGTAATCGACACGATAAATAGAATCGGTATGGTGCGCGATATTTCAGATGTAATTGCAGACAACGAAGTCAATATTCTAAAAATTGCAACAAATATGTCTGAAGATGCAAGTTGCAATGCTTTGGAATTTTTCTTGGAAATCAGAAACATAAATCAATATGAAAACTTGGTTTACTCACTTCATGAAATCCCAGGCGTTCTGAGAGTTAATCGGATTCAAAACGATGAATCAAGTCAGACAAATTCAAACGATTTTCATAAAGAGCTCTCGCAATAATCACACCTTCAACTTTAGCAAGTTTCATCAATTCGATGTCTTGAGTTTCGCTAACTCCGCCTGAAGAATAAATTTTTGCGTTTGAAAAATATACCGCCTTTTCAACTTGATCAAAATTCGGATGAAAAAGCGTGCCGTCTGATTCCATGTCTTTCACAATAATTTGAGTAAAACCTTTTGATGCTAAATCCGCACATTTTTCAGGAGCAGACGGTTCATTCCTGAATTTTACTCCTGCAATAATTTTTTCCGAACCGAATTTTTGCAGAGCCTCCGAATAAATAGCCGATGCAGATTCTCCAAGAATAACGACATTAGCTCCATCAGAAAAAAGCGACTCAACTTCAGCTATTGTTTTTACCCCGCCTCCCCACCAGATTTGTCCATGAAATACTTCACGAATTTCAATTAACTTTGCTCGATTTTTTTGATCCAAGTCAATCACTTCCAAAATTTTCGCGCCTTCTTTTTGAAAATATGCGGCGTAATTTTTGGGAGATTTAGAATACGTTTTTTTATGTGCTTCACTGCCTTTGTAAAGTGAAACCGCCTTCCCCGCTTCCAAAAAAATGGCGGGAATTATCTTCATCAGTTCGCAAATTTAAAGTGCATCACATCGCCATCTTTAACAATATATTCTTTTCCTTCCAACCTTAGTAGGCCTTTTTCTCTCGCCTGACTTTCACCGCCGCTTTTCACATAATCTTCATATGAAATAACTTCCGCTTTGATAAATCCCTTTTCAAAATCCGTGTGAATGACTCCGGCGGCTTTTGGAGCTGTGTCGCCTTTGTGAATTGTCCATGCACGGACTTCAATTTTGCCGGCCGTGAGATAAGTTTGAAGCCCAAGAATTTCGTATGCTTTTTTAATCAATTGTGAAAGTCCGCTTTCTTTAAGACCGAATTCTTGCAAGAAATCTTTTGCTTCTTCTTCGCTAAACGCAATTAATTCTGATTCCACTTGCGCTGAAATGGGAATCACAATTGCAGTTGGTGGCAGTTCCAATTTTTTGCGAATTTCATCAATGTTAATATTCTTCAATTCATTTTCGTGCACATTCGCAATGTAAATCATTGGCTTCATTGTGATAAGGTGCAAGTCTTTTAACATTTCTTTTTCTTCTTCGGTCATTTCAATTTGAATCGCCAATTTTCCGGCTTCCATTTGAGGTTTAATTCTTTCGAGCAATTCGTGATAAATCTTTTTATCTTTCGCGCCGCTTCTTGCCTCTCCCGCGCTTTTCAACATTCTTTTTTCGATTGTTTGCAGGTCAGCTAAAATTAATTCCGATTCAATAATTTCACGGTCACGCTTTGGATCCACAGAATCGTGAACGTGAGTTACATCCGCGTCTACAAAAACTCTCACAACTTGTGCGATTGCCTGACATTCGCGAATATGAGAAAGAAATTGGTTTCCCAAACCTTCGCCTTGGCTCGCGCCTTTTACAAGACCGGCAACGTCCACAAATTCCACAATTGCAGGAAGAATTTTGTCCGGATTCACAATTTTTGCGAGTTCCTGAAGGCGGTGATCCGGAACCTCCACAACTCCCACGTTGGGGTCAATAGTACAAAAAGGATAATTCGCCGCCATCGCGGTATGACTCTTTGTTAGTGCATTGAAGAGTGTTGATTTTCCCACATTGGGAAGGCCGACGATTGCGATTTGTAAAGCCATAGCAGGCGAACTTTAATGTATTTTCCACTCTTTCTCAAGCTCGGAAATTGTGAGCTGACCTTCGGCTGTTGCATAACGCGCATCAAGCGGAGCGAAAAAAAACACTGAACCTTTGAGCGGAGCCTCGATTCGAACGCGTCTTGCTAGCTCGCCCATTCCGGTAATAATTAAGCTATCTTTGAACTCCGGAATTTCCAGTAAAGAAAGGAGCGTGTCGTTGTCAGATTCTGAATTTACTTTTGTGGCGATTTTTATTAGATCGGCCTTTTTCATGGCCTTTATAATTTCAATTAGCTCTTCTTTTGGAGGAGTGATTTCAAAATTGTGATAAGAGCGAATCACTTTATTTTTTTTGTTGTTTAGCAAGTTTTTGAACTCTAAAGTCTCCTCAAGGTCATGCGGGATATCAATATATTGCATTCCGGCGGTTGCGGCGCGTCTTAGCAGATCTAAAGAATCTGATTTTGCAATCAGCGGTTTGTGAAAATGGTTTTGGATTACGGCCAAATCTCCCTTAACTTTCATAACGTCCAGCCAAATTTCAAACATATCGGCTTTATCATAAAAAAGTCGGAGTTGCTTCACAAGGAGTGCGAAACTTTCTGCTTTAATCGGTAGAACGTGTTTTGAATTCATGTTAGGATTTGTCAGAAATTTATTATACAGAATGAAACTGTTTAAAGCACCTGTAAAAAAAATCACAAAACTCACGGAAAATGTTTGGGTTTACGATTTTGATTACTCAAAAGATCCGCTGGATTTTCAGCCCGGACAATTTTTCATGATAGATGTTTTAGACGGCAATCCTCAAAAAGCTCAGCGTTCTTATTCGATCGCGAGTTCACCGGCCAACAAAGAATTCTTCTCAATCTGCATTAAGTTGATTGAGGGCGGAAGAGGATCGAACTATTTTAAAAGTTTGAAAGTTGGGGACGAATGCAGTTTTATTGGAGCTTACGGTCGTTTTTTCCTTCAAGATTTAGAAAAAGATATTGTGATGGTGGCTACAGGAACCGGCGTCGCGCCATTTATGTCGATGCTTAGTGTTTTGTGGGACAAAGGCTTTAACAAACCTGTTACTTTGTATTTTGGTGTCAAAAATGAATCTGATTTATTCTACTTGGATATTTTGAAAAAGTGGGAAGCCGAACACGACAATTTCACATTATTGATAACTTTGTCAGATCCCCCAGCCGGTTGGAAAGGTTTGAAAGGCCGAGTGACCGCACATTTGGAAGAAGCAATGATTGAAGCCGGAAATACCGCAATTTATCTCTGTGGAAACGGCGCAATGATTAAAGACGTTCGCGAAATGATGCTGGCAAAGGGCATTCCGAAGGAGGATATACATTTTGAGCAGTTTTATTCATAGAGTTTTCTCAAAATCTTCAAAGCCCTTTCCTGATCAATAAAGAATGGACTGGTCGCGATCGTAATTAAAGAAGCGGTTTTTGCGTGTTCACTAATAAAATGTTTTGCTTTGTTGAAATCAATGTAATCGAGTTCCGGAGCGAAAAAATCGAGGTCAATATTTAAGATCTTATTCTTTGTATCAAAAAATTGTTCATCATTCAAAGAGACTTCACTTGTGACAAATTGAATTTCTCCAACAATTCCGACTTCGCGGGCGGGCACAATGTAATCGCCCACGTTTAGAACTTCATTCGTATATTTAAAAGCATCTTGAAGAGTTTTTCCGGTGAAAGGTTCAGGCGGAACTCGCATGTCTTTGTGCTGATCGATGTGAATTAGAGTCGCATTTTTAAGACCGGCACGATACCAGAAGTAAAAAACATGATTGTGATTATCAACAAGTACGGCCGGAACTCCGTTCCAATCAAATTCAAGTAAATTCTTGAGACCGATGCAAGATTGCAATTTATCATTTTCATCAAAATCTTCAAAAACCGTGTGCTCCCCTATTTTCGCGTCGTCGAGAATTCCTTTTACGAGCGACGGTACAT
>CAYTWD010000019.1:0-10205 GCA_964441065.1 uncultured Candidatus Peribacteria bacterium | reverse complement strand
CCAAATGCGATTTTTTTCAAATTCTGAATGTTCATTTTTCCGCCCTCACCTGAGTCCGGCAGTCTGCGGAATTGCCACTGCGTCCAGGTTGCCTTTCGCAAAAGAGGATATGCATTTCTCGGGCCACAGTTCATCAAAATCTTCAAAAACCGTGTGTTCACCTATTTGCGCGTCGTCGAGAGTTCCCTTGATGAACGAAGGAACATAAATTGTGGGGTTTTTGCGCTTTTCAAAAGAAAATGCGTTATTTCCAAAATTTCCGGTGATGAGGAAAGGTGTTTTATACATTAGTTAGAAGTAGGTCATCTAGGTTTCTTTGGCTTCCCAAGCCAGTGTTTACCATTTTCCCGGAGGCGGGAAAATGGTCACTAATTTTCTGACCGCTGGTCAAACACGAGGTCTTAGCTTTTGATATTACTTCACGAAATCTTTCCCATTTTGAATAACCAAGCACTTCCATAAGTTCCCTTGCCGACCAATATTCCAGATCGTCGATCTTGTGTTTAATTGACTCTAAATGTGATTGCATACGAGAGATGAGTTTATTCATATCTTTGAAATTAAGAATACATTAAAGACTAGCACAAATAAAATGCGGAAGTCCTGAATTATTCCTGAATTTTTGATCTGAAGTGTCGACAAAACACAATTCGCGTGCTAAATTCTCATCTTAATTTTAAAAAATGACAAATTTCCCAAAGGATCCAACATATAATGAGGCTGCGATTCTAAAAATATTAGCTGAGGCAAAAAGGCCTGTGCAGATGCGTGAAATACAGAGGATATTAACTCAAATAAAGTATAAAATTGGACGGGCTTCGGTTTTTAGTATCTTAAAATCTTTAATTGGTAACGAACTGGTTGAACACAAAGAGGGTACGGAATCAGTAGAGAGAGGTCGTCCAGCAGGTTCTTATGAAATCACTGAGAAAGGAATGATTGAGATTCTGGAAGTACAAGCAAAGATTAGAAAAATGCTGTCTCTGACTATCGAAAAGTAAGCACAATGAATGAGTACAACATTGTTGACAATTGTCAAATCGACTGTTAAGCTCAGCAACGTTAAATCAAACACATGAAACTTTCTATTATCATTATTGAATCCCAAAAAGCAGCTCGCCGGAGCTAGGATTTAATAAAATGATAATCCTGTCCCGCAGCTGCGGGATTTTTTTTGCGTCTAATTTAAGAATTTTATGAATCAATACACCTCAACACGAAATCAAAGTTGCCCAAATCTTTCCTGCAAATTCTATGAGCAGACCGGAATGATGAATGTGGTTGTGCACGGTAAAACACCTCAGCGTTTACGTTGCAATGTGTGTAAAAAAACCTGGGTTAGTCATAGAAATGCTCCCGCATATCGACTGCAAAATGGACAAGAGAAAGTAACGGAGGTGCTTGAGCTTCTGGGTTTGGGTCTAAGCATTAGACGAGTTGCGACAAGAAGCAAACTGAGCCCATCCACCGTTCAGAGGTGGAAAACCAAATTTATTAATCATTTTTAACCCCATTTTATATGGAAAATGCACTCGTAGAGGCGCTAGAACAATCCTTAAAAGCAACTGATGCAAATCTTGAAAAGGTTCTAGAACGATTAAAGGAATCAGAGAGAAAGGCAACTGAAGTGGATAAAACTTTACTTTTCTTGCTTCAAAAAATTAGACAGGTAATGGAAGCTACGGCAGATGATATGCTTGGCGCTTTTAGTTTAACAGGCAGATTAGATGGTTACATGACTCTCAGAACTAAAGTTCTTGCTGCAGATTATTATATACCAGATGGACTGCGATTAAGTCGTCGGTCATGGACTGCGATTCAGTCGTACTAGATAGCAATCCTATCAAAAGACAAACTAAATTTATTAATCATTTTTAACCCCATTTTATATGGTAAACACAGTTCAAAATCCTTTAACACCTGAAGAGATGGATACTCTTGCAAGTCGAGCACGCGGCTTCTTCGGCTCACCGGAACCAAAAGATTTAAAAGAAGCAATGCTGGCTCTTGATCCAAGTAAGCCCGACGATTTGTCGAAGCTTGAAGCTCTCAAATCTGCTAATGAGGAGCTGAAAAGCGCAGTCGGAGATGCAGAACTTTACGTTAATAGACGAGTAAGAGAAGTACTGAACCTGAAAGAGACACAACAACAAGAATTAGATCGTTGGCATTACGTCCATCCCGGAATGATGTAAGCTATAATCATGAATTTATACGAAGAAAAGCTAAAAACCTACTTGCAGGAAAAAAATATTCAAGCTGAACATTTAACTTTTAGCGAATCTTGCCATTCTGTGGAAGACGCGGCTAAAGCCGTAAATGCCGGTGCGGACGATTTTGTAAAAAATATCTGTATGTTTGATTCCGAAGGCAGGTTGATTGTTGCAATCGTAAAAGGTGAAGATCGGGTGAGCAGAACTCAGGTGGGTGTAGCCTTAAATATTGAACCGCCACAATTGGCAAAACCTGAGGAAATACTGGAAAAAACAGGTTACCCTTGTGGCGGCACGCCTTCATTTGGATATGAGGCTATATTTCTTATTGACCCCCGTGTTATGGAAAAAGAATTTATTTACACGGGCGGCGGATCTGAAAATTCGCTTACAAAAATATCAACAAAAGAGCTTCAAAGAGCAAATCAGGCTAAAGTTGTAAGTGTAAGAAAACAGAAATAGTGGTGCCGCGAGGCGGAATTGAACCACCGACACGAGGATTTTCAATCCTCTGCTCTACCACTGAGCTACCGCGGCACGTTTGCTAGTTTACTTAATTCCCGGCCGGGTGCAACGTAAAATTCACTTGCGCGAGGGAAAATATGATTATATACTCCGCGTGCTCTAATAATTTTTATGGCTAAAGGAAAAACAGTCGCGGCAGTTTGGATCTGTGAAGAAACAGGTATGATCAATGGTGCTTTCAGAATAATGAAAGAGAAGGTTAAAGACCTAAAAAGATTAAAATACAGCCCAAGACTTAGAAAAAGAACTCCTCACAAAGCTAAGCTTGTAAAAAAAGGTAGTTAAGCTGTGTGAGCAAGGTTCTGTAGGAAATTGCCCACAAAGTAGGCTATTGAGGCTGCAAAACCACCCACAATTACAGTTTCAAAACCGGTCACTATCCAAGATTTATCGCTGAAGCGAGATTTTACAGTTCCAACTAAAAATAGAGCAAGCAAAGTTGAAACACTTGTCCCGGCAAAAAGATATTTTTCATCAATTGGTAGGAATCTTTGCAAAACGTAGCCGAGAAGAGGAACCAATCCGATAGTTAAAAACGCGGTGAATGTTGCCAAAGCGCCTTTTACAGGTTCAATATTTTCTTCAATTATGTTGAGCTCGTGATTCATCATCAGTTTAACCCAAGCGTCGGGACTACTGGTTATCACTTTTTTAGCGCGTCTAAGTTCTTCGCCTTTGAAACCGAAGCTCTTTAAAATAACTTCCACTTCTCTTTTTTCTTCATGAGGTTTTTCAATAATTGATTTTTCTTCAATTCTGCGGAGAAATTTCATTCTTTCAAGTTCGGCTTTATCGCTCAAATACTTCCCTGTTGCCATTGAGAATCCGTCACCGAGAAGATTTGCGAAGCCCAAAACTCCTGCAACAACTGCAAAAGTGGTAACGGCTCCGTCTATTCCGCCGTAAACAAAATCAGGCAACCAATTGTATTTCATTTTTACCATGACTTAACTAGAATAGATCAGAATCTCAAATTGGTCTATGAAAATCATTTGCTGGAATGTGAACGGAGTACGGGCGGCAGTCAAAAAAGGAATGTTGGAATTTTTGGAAAGAGAAAGTCCGGATATTTTTTGCATTCAAGAAACAAAAGCCAAAACAAATCAGTTAAGCGCTGAGGTCCTAGATCCACCCGGATATTACGGAATTTGGAACAGCGCGGAAAGACCAGGTTACAGCGGAGTGGCTATTTTCAGCAAGAAAAAACCTGTAAAGAGCGAGCTTTCAATGGGAGTGAAGGAATTTGACCACGAAGGCAGATTTATTTTGACCGAATTTGAAGATTTTGTTTTGATGAATATTTACTTTCCGAATGGCGGAATGGGAGATCATCGGGTGAAATATAAATTGGATTTTTACGATCATCTTTTGGACATAGCGGAAAGGTTGAGAAAAGATGGCAAAAACTTAATAATTTGTGGAGATTACAACACTGCTCACGAGGAAATTGACTTGGCTCGACCGAAAGAAAATGAAGGAATTTCAGGATTTTTACCGATAGAGCGGGCTTGGTTGGACAAATTTGTGAGTTACGGTTATGTGGATACTTTTAGAAATCTTTATCCTGAAGCTGTTGAATACACTTGGTGGAGCATGCGAAGTTACGCTAGGCCGCGAAATATCGGTTGGAGAATTGATTACTTTTTTGTGAATGAAGAGTTTTTGGGAAAAGTGAAGGATTCATATATTTTGACCGAGGTTGAGGGTTCAGATCACGCGCCGATAGTTTTAAAATTAAAGTAAATGCTGAATTATATTCGGAAATTGCGCCGGAGTTTGCAAGTTCACAAACCTGTTATTTCTGTGGAAATCAGCCGCTCTGCGATTTTGGACAATTTGAGCGCGATGCAATCTCTTGCACCAAATTGGGAAATTGCGCCGGTTTTAAAAAGTAACGCTTACGGCCACGGTTTGGTTTTGATTGCGGAAGTTTTGAAAAATGAGGCGGTTCCATTTTTCTGTGTTGATTCTTATCCTGAGGCTGAACAAATTCGCCGTGCAGGAATTAAAAAAGCGATTTTAGTGATGGGTCACAGCCCGGTAAAAACCATAGAAAAAAATAGATTAAAAAATATATCTTTTGTGGTTTTTTCACTTGAGCAGTTGAAAAATTTAAAGCGAGGACGAGTTCATTTGAAATTTGATACCGGAATGCACAGACAGGGAATTTTGTTTGATGATCTTGAAAAAGTTTTTCCCTTGCTGAAAAATTTGGAAGTTGAAGGTGTGATGTCTCATTTTGCGGAATCTGAAAAACCGGATTCAAAATTAACAAAATTACAGATTGAAAGGTGGAATAAAATCGCATCGAAATTTCAGCGAGATTTTCCAGTTAAATATTACCACTGCGCAAATTCCGGCGGCTTTGGTTTTGCGAGTGAAATAAACGCGAATGTGGGAAGAAGCGGAATAGCAATTTATGGAATTAACCCGGGTTTACATGTTGAACTGAGGCCGGCATTGCAAATGAAATCTATCGCGAGTGAGATCCGTGAGATTGAAATTGGCGAATCCGTGGGTTATGGAGCGGCTTTTACAGCCGCGCGAAAAAGTAAAATCGCGACTGTTCCTGTAGGTTTTTTTGAAGGTTTAAATAGAAAACTTTCGGGGAAAGGTGTTTTTAAAATTGGCGATTTGATTGCGCCGATTGTCGGTCGAATTAGTATGAATATTTCTTCCTGCGACGTTAGCGATTTGAATGTGAAAGTGGGCGATTCGGTTACAGTAATCAGTAATAGTCCTGCAGATTTAAACTCGGTTGAGAATATTGCAAAAATCTGTGAAACATTACCTTATGAAATTCTAGTTAATATCCCTCCACATTTGAGGAGATCGCTCTATCTATAAATGATATTTATTTTTTAATTCACCCCCGGCGGGTGTTGTTTAGACACTCAAAGGAAAATTGTAAAGTCTCACCTTCATGTTGTATTTCTGATTCGCTCATTTTTTCAAAATAAGATGGAATGTGAGGAAAAAATGTGTCGCAGTTAAAGTCACCATAAACTCGTGTGATTATCAATTCCTCGCAGTCTTCGTGTCGAATAGCGTCTTCAAAAACTTTGGCGCCGCCAATCACGAAAGTTTTGCCTGCCGAAATTGCAAGAGCTCCGTCGAGCGAGCTAGCCAGTTTTACTCCTTCAGGAACGAGATAGTTTAGATTTCCGGTCAAAACTATATTGAGACGATTTGGGAGTGGTCGAAATTTTTCCGGTATTGATTCCCAAGTGTTGCGACCCATTATGACTGTTCCACCAGTTGTAATTTCCTTGAAATGTTTCAAATCAGCGGGAATGTGCCAAGGCAAAGTGTTGTTTTTACCGATTCCACCTTTTTCGTCTATGGCTACGATTATTGAGAATTTCATCAGACTGCAACTTCAAATTTTATAAAAGGTTCGTGTTCGTAATTTTGTAATTCAAAATCTTCAAATTTCAGATCCCAAAAAGGTTTTTTTGCGATTTTTAAGGTTGGAAGTTTTTTTGGCGTTCGCTTGAGTTGTTCTTGAAGGCCTTCAATATGATTTAGATAAATGTGAGCGTCTCCCATTGTGTGCGTGAAAATTCCAGGTTCAAGATTGCATTCCTGGGCAATCATCATCATCAAAGTCGCGTAACTAGCAATGTTGAAAGGCACGCCAAGCGCGATGTCCGCACTACGCTGATAAAGCTGACAATCAAGGCGTCCGTTCACAACATAAAACTGAAAAAGCAGATGACAAGGCGGCAAAGCCATTTGATCAATCTCCCCCACGTTCCAAGCGTTCACAATGAGTCGGCGAGAATTTGGATTTGTTTTAATTTGATGAATTACTTCACTAATTTGATCAATTTCTCTGCCATTAACAGCGTTCCATTTTCGCCATTGTTTTCCATAAACAGGACCGAGTTCACCGTCGGGTTTTGCCCAAGCGTTCCAGATTGGAGTGTGCTGAGTTAAGTCGTCATTTATATTTGTTGAACCTCGTAAAAACCAGAGAAGTTCACGCAGAACTCCATCGAATTTAACTTTTTTTGTTGTGAGGATTGGAAAGCCGTCGCGAAGATCATATTTTCTCTGCATTCCGAAAAGTGAAATCGTGCCGGTTCCCGTTCGGTCTTCTTTTTTTTCGCCATTGGCGAGAACTTCTTCCACAAGTGATAAATATTGTTCCATGCCCGGATTATCTCACATCTCAACAAGATTATCATCAATTTTTTCTTTATTTGCCATAAACATAAAATAATGCTATACTTATGAGATAAAACAAAAATAAATATGATATTAAACCCGGGAGCGTTCTCATTCGGATTCACTCAAGGTTTCGTGGTTGGACCAATCACAATCTTTGGAATTCAGGAAGGATTAAATAAAAAAAAGGGATTTTGGTATCAAGTGCAGGTTATTTTGGGTGCAACGATTGTAGACCTGATTTATCTACTTTTGGCATCTTACGGAGCGGCGCAATTTATTGACAATTCAATTATCAGGTTGCTGATGTGGTCTTTTGCTTCATATATGTTGATTCACATGGGAATTAACAGTTTGCGCAAGAATCCCGGAAAGATTTCTTTTCATCACATGCACAGACATCGAAGTAAACTTCTTGAAATGGATTTTGTGAGAGGGTTTCTCTTAAACCTAGTGAATCCTATGGCAATTGTGTTTTGGTTGATGGTTGCGGGTAGCCTTTACGGACAATATAAGGGGGTTGTGACACCGCCCGTTTTTGCCTTAAACGTGGTTTTTGGAGGTTTGGTTAGCTCAGTTTGTGTCGCGATAATCACGATGTTCGTTAGAAAGATTTTTCATGAAAGTATGTTGAAAAATTTGGTGAGATTCGGTTCGCTTATTTTGATTTCTTACGGAATGTGGTTTTTTGGGAAAGCGATGGTTGAAGCAAAACCTATGTTTGATTCAATTTTGAGTCTCTAAAGATACGGAATATAATTGTCGGCAGTAGTGATCTCTTATTTCTTCCAGAATAAAACCTTTCTCAGATAAATATTTGGAGTAGATTTTTTTTGATAGCAATTCACCGAATCCCGATAAATTTACTGATGATCCGTCATTTCTTATGTAAAAAAAATGATCATCCGAAGTAGTAATACTTCCTCTGTTAGCAGAGGCTTCTTCAAAAATATCCATTATATTGGAAAATTCTGCTTCCACAATTTCCAGTATTGCAGTTTGAAATTCAATTTCAATTTTATTTTTAATTAAATTTCTGGTGAAACTTAAAACGATTACAAGATAAAGAAGAGCTTTATTTAAATCTCCATGAATTAAATTTAAAACAGCTTCAGAAATATGTAAATTTGTATTAAAACCAACTCCATCATCGGCTACTGTTGGCAATTTATATAATTCAAAAATAGAATCTTTTTGATTAATCGCAGCAAATGCAATTTTTCTTTTCCCTGATGAACATTCTATTTTTAAGGCAAGCGCATCAGCCTCAAATTCGCCGGAATTTATTTCTTTAACCATAGTTATGCCTTTTATCATTTCGTGGAAATAAGGTCAATGATATAATTCAGGCATGGAAAATGAAACTGCCACTTTTGGCGCGGGTTGCTTCTGGGGAGTTGAGGAGACATTTAGAAATACCGCCGGAGTTATTAAAACTGCTGTGGGTTATGAAGGTGGAAATGTTCCCAACGTGACTTATGAAATGGTTTGCATGGGAAACACAAATCACGCTGAAGTTGTTCAAGTAGAGTTCGATCCATCCAAAGTTAAATATGAAGATTTGCTGAAGGTTTTTTGGGAGAATCACAATCCCACAACTTTCAATCGCCAAGGTCCTGACGTGGGTTCGCAGTATCGATCGGTAATTTTCTATCATAACGAAGAGCAAAAAAGCGCGGCGGAAAAATCAAAAGAAGAATTGGAAGCTTCCGGCAAATGGGGAAATAAAAAAATTGTTACTCAAATTGTACCGGCCAGTGAGTTTTACAAAGCGGAGGATTATCATCAGCAGTATTTGGCAAAACGCGGCTTGAGTTCTTGCCATATTTAAAAACCGGGCTTGATTTTTTTGTTTTAACGTGCTAAAACTCTAGCACTTAATTTATTTTATGATGGATTTAATGGAAAATGGAGGAGATGGCTTCTCTGAGCCAGATGTAGCAGGACAAAAATTCGATGGTCGTGAACAATCAGACTTGGAGACTGTTAGGAATAGAGAATTGGAAACGGTAAAAGCTATCGCAATTGCAATGAATTACCCGGATGTTGACACATACTTAAGAACTAATTTCCCAAGGCATTAAGCCAAGGCGGTTTCAGCGATTCTGTTTGTGACTTTTGTGAAACCGTTGAAGCCCGGAAGTTCCGAGATTTTTGAGTTTACCAATCTGTTCATGTAATCAACTCCTGCATTTCCCGCGAATAATGTTTTGATTACTTGGTTTGCGTCACTTTCGGTTTTCGCGCCCGAACCAACCGGAGCCCAAAAATTATCCACAACTGCGCGTGCAAGTTTTTGCCTGAAGTTGGATTTTTTGAGACGAATATTCGCCATGTGCCAGTAGAAAAGCGAATGCCTGCCTTCTTCCTGCACAATGCCTCTCAAGAGATGCTCAAGAACCGGATGTTTTGCGAGTTCCCAAAGTTTTTGATAACCATACATTGTGGAATATTCGTTGATCGCGCCCCAAGTCATGTGGACGGCTGAAAAACTTTCACCAAAAAAATTCGTAACCAAAGTGGAAATTCTGCTTTGAATTGTGTAAGACTTTGGAATTTTTGCGAGCGCCTCTTGTTCCCAATTTTTGCTGGTTTGGAAATCGGCTTCATTTAAAAATCTATCAAGGAGATCTCCGTGAAGCGCTTCTTCATCTTCCCATTGATCCATAAATTGACGAATCAGCGGATCTTTTGCGGTGGGGGTTCTTCTCAATTCTTCATAATAAACCGCTGTGAATTTCTCAACATCGCGCATGTAAACCAAAACCGGAATAAATTTTGGATCGAGCTTGTATTTCATTGTGTCTTTCCAAGGAATTTTGTTTAGAAAATCTTTTGAAAGCACGCGCGGTTTTGATTGATACCATTTCAGAACGTCAATTTCATCTTGGAACATTTTATGAGTTATTATTGTTATTGTAGTTCTTCCGGGGTCTTGAATATCAATCCCGAGCTGGCGTCAATTGTAGCGCCGTGAATTGACTTTGCAAGATTTGAACATAAAAAAACAACAATGTCGGCAATTTCTTCAGGCGGCGCGACTCTACCTTTCGGCGCTTGCGCATCAAATTCGACTCTTTCCTTTGGGGACATTTTGTTTAGAGTGCTCGCCTGAAACATGGGCGTGTCTGTCATGCCCGGGCAAACAACGTTTATTCTAAAGCGATCGTCTGAAACGGTTTGAGCGGCGAAACCTCTAAAAATATCATTTACTGCGGCCTTACTCACTCCATCTGCACTATTAAAACGCGGAAAAATCTTAAAAGTTGAGCCAACAGAAGAGATTCCAACAAGATG
>CAYTWD010000018.1:0-24332 GCA_964441065.1 uncultured Candidatus Peribacteria bacterium | reverse complement strand
AAACGGAGTTTTTTTCTTTCTGGCTGGCAAAAAGGAGAGTCTCATTTCGCGCCGCCCGCCCCCTTTCGGGCGGCGCGTGAGAGTGGGCATGGGTGCGCCAGCGTGCGTTGCCCCCTTTCAACGCACGCTGGCGCAGGGTTCAGCAAAAAATCTCTGGAAGCTAGCTTCCAGATGTCCTAAAATAAGTCCGAACTTCGTCATACAAGCAGCTCCAGAGCGACCTGTGCCCTGCGGGTACTTTAGTCGCTATTTTACTTGAAAAACTGCGTATTGACGTAATCAATGTAATATGTTATTTTCTGTGCGTATTTAAAATAATATTTATGTCAAAAGGAATGACTCAACCCCAAATAGTACTAGGTGAAGAGAACGAAAATGAAAGACTGGTGCAAGCCACTTACGTTGATCAGAATAGTACAACTTTAGGTCCGGTTTTTTTATTGGACGAAAGAGCAATTCCCGGTGAACGTGATGAGTATGGTAAATTAGTCAACAGAGTACTTACGGCTGGTACGCTTGGGATATTCGAGTTAAAAAAATAAGTCGTATAGTTTTTTTTAACGTGCTAGGATTAGGAAAATTTTTAGCATGATTTCAAAAAGCTGTCAGAATTGCGATGTTGGATTTGAAATTACAGATGAAGACTTGGTTTTTTACAAACGCATTGCAGTTCCTGAGCCGCAGAATTGTCCAAAGTGCCGTTTGCTTAGAAGATTGAACGAGAGAAATTCTAAGAATTTGTTTTATAGAAATTGTGATTTTTCGGGGAAGAAGATTGTGTCGCAGTATTCAGAGTCTGTGCCATTCCCTGTTTATGATCAGAAAATTTGGTGGAGCGACGATTGGGACGCTATGATTCACGGAATGGATTTTGATTTTAATAGGCCTTTTTTTGAACAATTCGAAGAACTTAGAAATAAAGTTCCGCAAATGGCGGTTTTTGTGATTGGAGATACACTCGAAAATAGCGATTTTACAAACTGCACCGGCTATCTTAAAAATTGCTATCTGATTGGTGAAGCAGATTACGATGAGGATTGTTATTTTTCTAATCGAATTTTTTACTGCAAAAATACTTTTGATTGTTCAACCATTTTTGAAAGTGAACTTTGTTATGAATGTATTGATTGCACTTCTTGCCAAAGATTGAAATATTCTCAAGATTGTAAAAGTTGCCATGAAAGTTATTTTTTGAAAGACTGCATTGCCTGTCAGGATTGTATTGCTTGCGTTAATCAGCGTCAGAAACAGTATATGATTTTCAACAAACAGTATTCAAAAGAAGAATACTTGGCAATGAAAGCCGGATTTAATTTAAACACCGCTTTTGGCATTGAGGAGTTACGTAAAAAATCTGAGGAGTTTTTCAAAACTCAGCCTCTCAGAGATTTGCATGAGGAACAAAATCAAAATTCACTGGGTGATCATTTATACAATTCAAAAAATAGTTCTTGGTGTTTTGACTCGAGAGATTTGGAAGACTGCAAATATTGCGCGAGGCTGATTGGTCCGGTTAAAGATTCTATGGATTACACTTCTTGGGGAAGCAAGGCGGAGTTGGTTTATCAGTCGGCATCAAGTGGAGACAATGCTTACAATATGAAGTTTTGTAGCACCTGCACAACGAATAATTCAAATATCGAATACTGTTTTTCTTGCAGTGCTTGCGATGAGGTTTTTGGATGCGTTGGTTTGAAACGAAAAAAATTCTGTATTTTCAACAAGCAATATTCGGAAGAAGAATATAGAAATTTGAAGGCGCGAATTATTGAGCACATGAGAAAAACCGGAGAGTATGGCGAATTTTTCCCGAAAAAACTTTGCCCGCATGCTTACAACGACACTTTGGCGATGGATGAATTTCCTCTTAGCAAAGAAGAGATTTTGGCGGCGGGATATAAATGGCGAGAAGCGGAAGAAATTGCAAAATCCGATCTAAATTTGACCTGTACGGCGTGTGAGAAAAGTTACAAACTGATTCCTCAGGAACTTACATTCTACGCTCAAAATGGCATTCCCGCTCCTTTGAAATGTCCGCTTTGCAGGCATAAAGCCAGACAAAAGAAACGAAATCGAATCAGTTTGACTGAAAGGAATTGTGATAATTGCGGCAAGTCTATCATGAGCACGGTTTCAAGCGAACGCGCTGAAAAAGTCTACTGCAAAGAATGCTATTTGAAGGAGGTTTATTAAAATCTTTCAAAGCAATTTAATCAAAGTAATAAAACAAACAACCAAGCCGGCTGTGTTGATTATTATTTGAAGTATTATGAATGCAATATTCACAATTACCTGCGGATCTAATTCTGTAAAATTGAAAATCATTGTAATTAAATTAAAAAAGGCTCTGAAATTCAGAGACCTTTTCCAATGATTTAAAATTTTTTATATGGAAGCACCTCTGAATTTTTTCAGTTCATAACGTCTGGCCCATCTGTAATGCAAATTGTATATCATAAAATTTTTGTGTAACTTTGACTGTACGCTGAATTTGATAAAAGTCAAGAATTTGTAAAATCCCAAGATAGAGGTTAGAGTTTCCGCAATGATCTGGATTTACACTGCAATTTTTTCGCACTTTTTATGGGGACTCACGAATATTGGAGATAAGTTTTTTATTGCTAACAGAATAAAAAATCCGCAGACTTACATGTTGATTAAAAATTTATTCGGCGGGTTGATGTGCCTGATTATTTTTCCTTTTGTGGATTTCAAAGCTTTCGATGCGGGCTTTTTATTTTGGGTCGGAGTGAATGTTTTGCTATTTTTTGTTGGAAACTTTTTTTATTATAAAGCGCTGCAAGTTGAGGAAATTTCAAAAATCAATATTTATTGGAGTTTCATTCCATTTTTTACGTTCATAATTGCTTGGTTTTTACTCGGTGAAAAACTCAGCATTCAGCAAATTATTGCAATGGGATTTTTGATTACTGGAGCGGTAATTGCAGGTTTAAATATTAAAAATAGCGCAATTAAACTTTCGAAAGGATTTTGGTTGATGGCGATTGCATGTTTTGCCTATGCGCTTTCCGCAGTCATAATTAGATTTTTAACTGAGGATAATTCCTATATGTTGGTGCTTTTTTGGAGTGGCGTGTTCTTCAGTATTTTCCCAGCGATACCATTTCTTTCCAAAAAAATGCGGCGTGGATTTTCTGCCGATTTTAAAGATCCAAAAATATGTTTGTTCGTGTTCGTTTTTGCACTTTTTGATACTTTTGCTCTAATTTTAAACTATTTTTCAGTTTCAAAAGGCCCTGTCGCGCTTGTCTACTCGATGGAAGGATTCCAGATTATTTTTGTGTTTATAATGACCGCTTTTATTGCTTATTTTACCAAAATAGATTTGCAGGAAAATTTTGAAACAAAAAATGTGTTTGTGAAAATTGTCGCGCTTTTTACAATGATTATTGGAATCAATTTACTCTAAATCCAGCGTGTCTCCGAAGCTTGGAATGAAAATCTCATCTTCTTTTTGGCCGGCTTCGATTAGAGATTTCTTCAAATCATTTTGAGAATCTTCTTCACCGTGAACCAAGATGATTTTCTTAAGTCCACCAATTTTGCCAATGTAGTCGATTAGATCTTTTTTATCGGCATGAGCAGAGTAAGCATTCATAATTTTCACTTCCATTTCAACATTGAAAGGCTTTCCGAAAATGCGAACTTCCTTCTGTTTTTCAATAATTTTTCGGCCGAGCGTGTTTGCGGCTTGATAACCAACCACAATCAACATATTTCTGTGATCGCCGATGTTATTTTTAAGGTGATGGAGAATACGCCCGTGTTCCATCATTCCGGAAGCGGAAATAATAATTGCAGGTCCATTCAGATTATTCAAAGCCTTTGATTCTTCAACGGAAGTTATATATTTCAGAGAACTAAAATTGAAAGGATCAGCTTTTTGACTTATAAAATAATCATGAGTTTCTTTATCCATAACTTCAGGATGGTTCCTGAAAATTCCGGTCAAATTAACTGAAAGTGGCGAATCAACAAAAACGGGAAGATTCTCGGGAATTCGTTTTGAGTCGGCAAGTTTGTGAAGAGCATAAATAATTTCCTGCGTTCTCCCCAAAGAAAATGCGGGAATTAAGATTTTTCCGCCTCTCGCGACAGTTTTTTTAATTGTGTCCTCAAGATCTTTTTCTGCAGTATCCAATGAGTCGTGGAGTCGATTTCCATAAGTTGACTCAATCATCAAATAATCGGCTTTTTCAACCTGATATGGATTTTGAATCAGTGGCATATTCACTCGTCCAAGGTCTCCTGTGTAAGCAAGATCTTTTGTTGTTCCGTTTTCCTTGATTGTGAGAACCGTGATTGCGGAACCAATAATGTGGCCGGCCTCATAAAAACAGGCCGAAACTTCAGGTGTCAAAATCAGACAAGCTTCGTAGTCTACAGGCTTAATCAAAGGCAAAGTCGCGTTCACGTCTTCGGTAACATAAAGCGGTTCAATAAGTTCCTCACCCGCGGCTTTCTTTTTTTCATTCAAATATTCAACTTCAACTTCTTGAATGTGCGCGGAATCAAGCAACATGTAAGCCAAAAGTTCGGCGGTGGGTTTTGTGCAATAAATTGGGCCTTTAAAACCCTGTTTTACCAGGTTCGGAAGGTTTCCCGAATGATCAATATGCGCGTGTGAAATTATCACCATGTCGATTTCTTTTGGATCAAACCCGAAGTTCTTGTTTCTGTCTTTTTCATCTTTACGTCGTCCCTGATAAAGACCGCAATCCATCAGGATTTTTTTGCCATTTACCTCAACAATATGTCTTGAACCTGTAACTTCTTTGTCCGCTCCGTAGAAATGTAATTTCATGATTTGCTTGATTAAATCGTTTTATTATATCATATTTAACCCTAATTTAAAAGGAAATGCGGAAATCAAACAATTTAGATCCGAACGAGTTCCAACCTGTTTATGCGACAAGTACAGATATTTCCACAACAGGCGCATTTGAAGAAGGTGATCGATTATATGTGATTGAAGAAGGCGAGCTCCGAGAGATTGAAGTTAGAATTCACGAAGTAAGCAGGGCAACTTTTGTTGATATTAATAAGGTTTTGGGTAAAGAGCTCAGATTGCTGAGAGAAGAAGACGGAGTTTTTGTCCATAACAGCCATTTTGCTTTTGATAGAATCAGGGAAAGAAATGAAGCCAGAAAGTTTAAACAAGATAGGCAGCCGGTAGATAAATTTACAGAGGCATTATTGAGATATGCATCAGTGAGAATAAGAGCATCTGAAGACGGGAATATTACTTTTTCCAAAGAATTCATCGAATGTTTAAAAAAAATGAGAGTCAGTGAATGTGGAAATGTTTATCTGACATTCACATTTAAAGATAGGAGTCATGAAGAAGTAAGCAGAGTGGGACAGAAATTCGCCTCGGAGTTGGCAAAAATTAAGCTTATAAATTACGACGGATATCGTAAATGTCATGATTTAGTTGTTTCAAATTTTCGTAGTGCAAAGCAACTTTTTAGGTTTATGTTGAGTAATACAAAACATGATTGCCCAATAAATAAATTTGAAGAGAGTGTTGGATCGAAAGGGATTCATTTGAAAGCTCATCTGGAAGGAATATCTGCGGATAAAGAAAATGGTTGGAAGTTTACGGTATCCTTCATTATTCGTTAGTTTGCCGGCTGAGGCTCGCCTTCATTCACAAGGTTTACCGGAATTTCTTTGACTTCCGCCTCGCCTTTTGTGATTTTCACAGCAAGCACAAGGCCTTTTTGCGTTGCGGCAGACCAGTATTGATCAAACACAAAATTGCCGAGCGAGTAGTAAATTGTTTTCCCGTTATAAACTTCGCTGTTTTCAACCACGTGCGGATGCGTTCCCCAAATAAAATCCGCGCCGGAATCAATAAAGAGATGAGCTAGTTCGATCTGATGATCTGAAGCCGTGGTTTTATACTCAATTCCCCAATGCACACCGACAATTAAGAAATCCACCTGTTGATCTAGTTCTTTGATTTTGGCTTCGAATTGAGTCGGATCGAGCTTGTAGTCAACATCATCGAGACCGAGGAAGCCGATTTTCTGACCCTTGATTTCATAAGAAATAAAACCTGTGGGCTCGTCAGGTAGACCAAAAGAATCGAGGCCGGCTTGTTTGAGCCAATCTTGGGTTTCATTTAGACCGGCTTTCTTCTGATTGTAAGTGTGATTATTCGCAGTTTGCAGAGTTGTGAAGCCGACTTTTTTGAGGAGAGCTGCAACTTCTGGATCGAAGCGAAAAACCATATCGCCATAAGAGAGTTGATCCTCGACAATCGGACCTTCTAGATTGCCTGCGATGAGGTCAATTTTCTCTACACCGAGCGCGGTTTGCGCCGCTTTGATTATGTCTGGCATGTATGTGAATGGGAAATCAGCTCCCTTTTTTGCGCGCAGAGTTGCAATGTATCGGCCAAGCATAATGTCGCCGGTCATGATGATTGTGACGGGAGGGTTTTCAACTGGGGATTTTTTCTGAAGACTTTCTGTTAAGTTTTTCGCAAGCGAGATAGGCCAATCTGTTGATTGGCTGGCACCGAAAATCGAGAATGGAACTGTGAGGATGAGCAGTGCGAGGAGGAGTTTTTTCATTTGTGGTAGGCTTTGCCAATCAAGATTGTGAAGGCGCGGTAAATTTGTTCTTTCAGAAAAACTCTAACCATTTCGTGTGTGAAAGTCATCTTGGAAAAACCTAAAACAAGATTCGCGCGTTTGCGCACGGATTCGTCGAGGCCGTGAGAGCCACCGATTATAAATTGAATTTTACCCGGACCGAAATCACGTTTTTCTCGAATCAGTTCGGCGAATTCTTCGCTAGTCACCTGCTTGCCGCGTTCATCTAAAGCGATTACGAAATAGTCGCTGTTGATCTTTTTAAGAATTGTTTCAGATTCGTGTGCGCGCGCACGTTCGTCGTCAAACTTAGATGCTTTTAAAGTGATCATTTCCAGATCAGCGAAGGGCGAAAGTCGCTTTTCGTATTCGCGTTCAAGTTCAAAAATTTGCTTGTCGCGGGTTTCCGAGATTTGTATGATTTGAATTTTCAGGTACTATGCAGTCTATGAAATTAAAGAAAGGCACAGAAATTGTAGTAAAAATCGACTCGCTTGTATATGGCGGGCGTGGAATTGGCGTTCACGAAGGCATGAAAGTTTTTGTTGAAGATGTGGTGCCCGGTGACACAGTTAAGGCTTCCCTAAGCCGAATTAAAAACAATTATGCCGAGGCGAAATTGGTGGAAGTGCTGGAGGCTAGCCCTCTTAGAATAACACCAAAATGTAAACATTTCGGTGTGTGTGGCGGTTGCAAATGGCAGTTTTTGAGCTATGAAGATCAGTGCAAAGTGAAAGAAGATCAGGTTCGTGATGCGATTGTGAAGATCGGTCACCTTGATGGCGCACTTGTGCAGGCGATTATTCCGAATGAGTCACCGTGGTTTTACAGAAATAAAATGGAGGTTTCTTTCGACACGCAAAATCGCCTGGGCCTTTATCCAAAGGGTTATCACTATGAAGTTTTTGATATGGAGGAATGCTTTTTGCAGTCTGAATTGATGGTGGAGATTGTGGGTCGAGTGCGGGAGTTTCAGAAGAAACACAAGATTCCTGCTTATGACACGGAAACGCATGAAGGATTGCTGCGCAATCTAATAATTCGAGAGGGTAAAAACACAAATGAAACAATGATAAATCTTGTTACTTCAACAGGAGTTTTTGATCATCGCGACGAATTTATTGAGATGTTTAAAAATGATCCTCGAATCACTTCGCTTTATTGGACAACTATTTACCAAGTTCCCGGTCACCCAACTTTCACTGAAGAAACACTCCTGCACGGAAAGCCCGCATTGACTGAAATTCTTCACTTGGAAAACGGTCAGAAATTGGAATTCGATATTTTGCCTCAGGCATTTTTTCAAACTAATACTAAGCAGGCTGAAAAACTCTATTCGAAAGTTATCGAGCTCGCCGGTTTAACAGGAAACGAAACCGTTTTAGATTTATACTGCGGAACCGGAACCATCGGCTTATTCTGCGCCCACAAAGCAAAAGAAATCGTGGGAATCGAAGAGAACGAACACGCAATTGAATCCGCCCGCGGCAATGCAAAGCGCAACGGAATTGGTAACGCCACTTTTTACTTGGGCCGAGTTGAACACCGGTTGTCGGATTTGAATCAGAAGCCCGACGTCGTAATTGTTGACCCTCCCCGCGCCGGATTGGGTTCGGACGTTGTTGGAGCGGTAGCGGCTTTCTTCGCAAAGAAGATTGTTTATGTATCCTGCAATCCCGCGACTTTAGCACGCGATCTATCGTACTTTGCTGGACTGGGATATTTCACGCAGTCGGTTACACCAGTGGACATGTTCCCACAGACTCACCACGTGGAGAGCGTGGCGGTGATGGTGAGGGGGTGATCTGACTTTCCTAGTTTCAGTTATATTAACTTATTCCTCTTCAAATTTTTCAGATAATGTATCGAAAGTTACATTTGTCCATAATCTTCTTTCTATATATTTTTCGCCATTAGATTCTTTTTCAATCTCTTCAATAGCAGTTTGAATTTGATTGGGCTTTAAATACTTTGGTAGTTTGTACGTGACTTCAGCACCACCCTTTACCTTGATTTTTATGGCTAAAGTTTGTGGACTTTCTGCATGTGCATCTAAAAGAAATTCCTTTAACAAAGAGAATATTTTTTTACCTGAAACTTTCAATAAATCGTATGCGAGATTTATGGTTAAACCAATTCCTATTTGTAAGTATAAGTTTTCTATTAGTAATTTGCATTCATCTCCACCCCCTCCTCCAAGACCAATATCTTTTTCTGAAACAGCTGAGAATACAACAATATTTGTTGAGACTGGCTTGAACATATCAAGAAAGTTTTTTTCGGTCTTGGATTTTTCCTTATGCATCCCCAAACTTATATCTGAATTTAAGAAATCTTGACTCATTTTACTAATTTCTTCAGGAGTAGGCTCTGACCACTGAATTCCATGGTATTTTTTTATCATTATTTATGATTGTCTATATTTTAATTCTATTCAACAATCCATTATTCATGATTGCTATCGTAGCCACTTCCTTACTTATCCAATATCTTTTGATTACATCATCTATAGTTTTATCATTGTTATTCATAAATATTTTTAGATCTTTCGCTGGCACTAATAGTGCACCTGCAAAACTATTGGCTTCTTTTTCCTGAGCATTACCTGAACACTGCGAGCTGGTACCATCGAAAGAAACATGGCCCAGGATAATATGTCCAAGTTCATGAGCAACTGTAAATCTCTTTCTTTCCTCGGAGATATCTCTCCTGAATCTTATTATACACTTACCTGCTCTATCTAACTGAGTTACACCATCAGATTTAATATGTTTTGGAATATCTTCACCTTTAGCAATAATTCCCATCGCCTTTACGATATCGTTTAACATAACAGGTACTTTTTCCCCCGCGAGTGTATGCCAAATCTTATCCGCTTCTGATTTAGCAAGTTTATACTTGGGCTCAGATATATCTTCATAAATCCCGTTCATTTTGCTGTTTTAACAATAAATAATATTCCTCAATTTTTCGTCGATCTGCCGGTTTTAAATCTTTATCAGCCCTTAAAGCTTGCATAACTTCAGGATTCTTTGTTTGCTGTTCCTCACCAATTAACTCGGAAACTGTTGTTCCTAAACTTTTAGCAATTAACATCAAATCCATTGTACTCACATTTCTTTCACCAGCCTCAATAAATGCTACATATGCGGGTGATGATTTATTTACGCTCTCGGCAAGCTCGGTTTGAGACAAACCAAGTCGTTCTCTTTTTTGACGAATATTCTGGCCAAGTATCTTTTTTGCCTTATCATCCATATTATATTTGAGTTACGTATGCGGAAGCAGTTTAACTAACAGTGTAATATGAGTCAACTTTATTTGTAAAATTTTTATTTGCTTTTATTACACGCTCAGTGTAAATTGATTTTAGCAAAATTTTAATTCAATTGCATGAAACTAATTTTTTACACAGACAAAGACACATTAACTTCGCTGAGCCAATGCGTCTTTCCCTTCGATAAAATAACTCTTCACGCGTATTTTAGTGGGTTCTTTAATGCTTAGCAAATTCTTTTTAATTTTTAAATTTAGTAACATGGAAGTACAAATTTCCTGCATAAATAAAGATGACCGTAAAAATCCCTACGAACGAATAATTAACATTGGGGGAAGAAACCCAGATGGTACGCGATGGCAGATGTCTCAACAAAAAGCTATTTCTGACATTAATGCGCGAAAATATAATTTTTTCGTGGAGGTACGTGGTGATCGCGCCTACGTTGTAGTTGCCAGAAGTAGATTTGGCCATGATTATATTAAGACTATCCCTGATGGAGATGAGCCAAATAACCTCCTTGCGTTATCAGAATGCCAACTGGGTTGATTTAGTACTTTTTGGGAGAGGATTTACAATTCCTCTCCCTCGTTTTATTCTTTTTTACGTATTAATCTTCAAAAGATAATCCCCATGCTCTCCCTCCTCCGTGGAATAAATGTTGCTGGTCAGAAGAAGGTCAAAATGGCGGATCTGAAGAAGCTGTATGAGGAAATGGGATGTGAAAATGTGAGGACGTATATTCAGAGTGGGAATGTGGTTTTTGAGGGTGGGGCAGAGATTAGTGAGGGGGAAATTGAGAAGGCGATTTTGAAGGAGTTTGGGTTTGAGGTGAAGGTCGTCAATCGCAGTAAAGAGGAGATGGAGCTGGTGGTGAAAAATAATCCGTTCAAGAAGCTGGATGAAGCGAGGCGGAAGGAGTTTTCTTCGAAAAGAACTTCCGTAGAGCGCACTTCGTGCGTGTATGTGACTTTTTTGGCGGAGGCTGTGGCGGAGTCGGTGATGGAAAAAATTGCGCCGTTTGCGTCGGGCGCGGAGGAAATTGTGATGTCTGAGTCGGGGCGTGAGATTTATCTTAATATTCCCGATGGTTACGGTCGCACGAAACTTTCGAATGCCCTGATTGAACGCAAATGCGGCGTGGCGGCGACAACGCGAAATTGGCGAACTGTGGGGGTGCTGAGGGGGATGATGGATTAGTACTGTTGTCGGAGGGCTGACAACAGTAAATTGATCTGTTAATTTGGGAAAATTGCGTGGGCGGGTTGATTTTGAAATGGGGTGGTATATTGTGTATTAGATTTAATCACACACACCATGCCAACAAGTAAATCTTCCAAAAAGAAAGAAACCGGAATAGTAATGGAGAAGATAGAAAAAATGTACGGTAAAGATTTTGGAACTAAAGATCCTGAGAAGGTCTTCGATTTTCTTGAAAAAGCCGGTTGGCCCGGATTAGCTGCATTCTTAAGAGGTAACAATGTTAAAAAATAAGCTCGAAAACTATTTCGAATATGTCGACGTTCCTTATATAAAGAAATATAGATTTTCTTTTGTTAAGAATGATATTTTAAAAGAAAATATTTCAATTAAAATGCAAAATATTATTTTTCTAAGTTCTCTTGAAGAAAAATATGAATTACCGGGAGCAGTTAGGCATTCCACTTTTAAAACTATAATTGTATTTATGGCGTCTATTGTTGAGAGTCTTATAAACTATAAATTACATGATTTAATTGAATTAGGTAGAGTGGAAGAAGATAAAATTGTTGGAAAAGAGGAGAAATATCCTGAATGTAGAGAGCTTTATAAGATATCTGATACTGAAAAGATTTGTGGTGTTAGAAAAGTTGTTAAACCAAAAAAACTTTCACATGACACTGATTTCATTGAGTTAAATAGAGTTGCAAAAAGAAGTGGCCTTTTCACAGAAAAATTATTTCAAAATTCAGAAGAAATGAGAACTGCCAGAAACAGAATTCATACATATGGACTTACTGAAGTTGATGATAGATATTCTAAAGAAGAAATAGATAAATTTTTTGTTATGGCAAAAGAAATTATTGATAGAGTTGAAAGTTATTAACATTAAATATGATATTTGAAGCAAAACATCAGGGCAAATGGGTGGCATGCAAAGATGATAAAGTAATTGTAGACTCTTTAAGTTTTGATGAATTAAACAAGAAGGTAGAAAAAATTGGGAATCCGGAAGATTTTATATACACATTTGTTCCTAAGGGTTTCATTTGTACTGGTTTTACTTGCACTCCGTGTGTTCAGAATTCGCAGAAGTAGTGCTATACTTCAGTAAATTAAGCATTGATATATGCTCGAAGATCATGATTCTGCAGATTCCGGAGATGAGTTATTAGAAAGTAAGGCAATTGAACAGCTCGGACGCGACCTCGGTCGTGCTGAAACGGTTGCGGTGGAATTATTTGAGCGTACGTATTTTGGAGATTTTGAATCTTTTGAATATTATGCTGATCATATATCAGATTTGGTTGACGCTTTGGAAACTCGTTATGGTGTTTATTTGCCTGATGCGACTCCAATCGAAGTTCAAAACGAAGACGAAATGAGGGTTTTCATTTTTGAAACCAATAAACCCGGTGTTTATATTGCAAAGTATGAGTATGATGATGGTAGAATTGATTTTGCAATACAGGCTGAATATATACAACCAAATTAAATATGAAAAAACTTCCTCTTTTTCTTCTCGGACTTTTGGCCGGAATTATTCCAACGGCATTTGCGGTGACAACTTTTACAGATGTCGATAAAAGTGCTTGGTATGCAGACGCGGTGCAAAGTCTTTCGGATAAAGGCATAATTAAGGGCTATGAAGACGGATCTTTTCAGCCGTCGAACAATGTGAATCGTGCGGAACTTGCGGTAACTTTAGATCGACTGATTGATTATCTTCAGCCTTCAAATTCATACACTTTATCTAAAATTGAAGTAGGATCTGAAGTGCCAACGACAAGCGATAGTTACGTTTTCAGTTCCGAAGTTTACACAAATTATTATTTTCTAGATGGAGATACATTATACGTGACAGCCGGTTATGGAGGCGGATGCGTTGATCATAATTTTAGATTGATTTGGGACGGTACTTTTAGGGATTCGGAGCACGCTTCATTGTATTTAATACAAGATACGAATGATGACACTTGCAACAACACTGAAACCGATGTTCTGAAGTTTGATTTGAGTACTCTTCGCGAAGCTTACGAAAGCGAATTTGCTACGACAATGGGCAATTTACAGTTGAGAATTTATAATAAAGCCGAAAACGGAAATAGCATTAACGTGGAATACAGTTTTAATGATTAATGAGAATTTTGTTTATCCTTGAGTTCCGCCTTAATTGCCGGTTTGATTAAGGTGAGGTTGACTTTGCGCAAAGTGTAAACTATGATTATATATAGGATTAATCCTATATATATGTCTACACAAGCGACTCAGAAACGTCAGGCAAACTTTGTACTTAAACTGGAAACTATTCAGCTTTTGAAAATGCATGTCCCGAATAAAAAACAAAGTGAGTTTGTTGAAGAAGTGATAATAAGGGAACTAAAAAAAAGAAATTTTTTGAAAATTTTAAAGAAAAAAACTGGTGGATGGAAAAATCATAAAGAAGATACCGATAAGTTTATAAGATCACTTCGCAATTCAAAAAGAATATGAATATAGTTTTTGATACGGATGTTATAATAGATGTTTTAAAAAGGAAGGAACAAACTGCTTATCAAATTGAAGATATATCAACACAGGATGATGCTTTATTTTGTTCTGTTATTTCAATAAGTGAAATACTGGCAGGAATGAGAAAAAATGAAGAGAAAGATACTTGGGAGTTACTTGATGCTCTAGATAAATTTAATGTAGATGAAAATATTGCCGAACTTGCAGGTAAATTGAAAGGTGAGACTAAATCTCATCAACTCATGCTTGATGATTGCTTAATCGCCGCAACTGCGATGCTGAATAATGCAGTGCTTTTTACAAAAAATGTAAAGCACTATCCATTTAAGAATTTAAAACTACAAGCTATCAAATAGTTTTAATAAAAGATACCGCCTCTTCCCTACTTTTGATTTCGTGAGAAAGTTGTTTTTCCATTATTTGATGAGCGACTTTTCCCACTTCCGGTCCGGGTTTTAAATTCAGAATTTTCATAATATCTTCTCCCGACAAAAATGGTTTTGGCATTTGCGGAAAGTGATCAAGACATTCTTCATAAGCGGCTTTCACTCGCTCGAATAAAGAAAGATCCGTTGGAGTTGTACCGGCGGCATCTGCGTAAAAAAGTAGAAGCAGATCAGGAAAACCTTCGTTCAAAAACCAATGACGTTGGCGACCGAGCGGCATTTCTAAAAGTTGTTTCATCATAAAATGATGTTTCACAACCCAAGTAATTCTTTCAATTTCACGGCGAGGAAATTTTAAGCGACGCATAATTTTTTCCGCGATTTCAGCAGAGATTTCCGAATGATGATCGAAGCGAATTCTTTCCGCGATTTTAAATGTTTCCGGTTTACCGATGTCGTGAAAAATCACAGCCCAACGCGCGGTGAGAGATGCATCTTTTGGCAGTGAAGAAAGCGCGTTCATCAAGTGTGTCCAAACATCGCCTTCGTGGTGATATTCCGGCGGTTGAGCAATGCCTTTGCAAGCCTCAAGTTCAGGTAAAATATAAGGTAAAACGCCGGTATCTTGAAAGTCTTCAAAGGCCACTGCAGCGCAGCTGCAGCTAATTATCTTGTTTAACTCTTCCCGCACTCGTTCCCAAGAAACTTTATCAGCAAGTTGTGCGTGTTTTTTTATCGCGGCGTATGTGTCAGGATGATAGCCAAAACCAAGAGTATTTTTAAAACGAATCGCACGAATTATTCGCAAATGATCTTCTAAAATGCGCTCGTGCGGAATACCGATAAATCTGATGAGTTTATTTTTAATGTCGTCACGGCCGCCAACAAAATCTTGAATTTCATCCCTCATTGGATCGTAAAAAAGTCCGTTGATTGTGAAGTCGCGGCGTTTCGCGTCTTCTTCGGGATGAGTGAAAATCACAGCGTCGGGGCGGCGACCGTCTGAATAGCCGGAATCTGAACGGAATGTGGCGATTTCAAAATTGTGTCCGTTTAAAGTTGTGAAAATTACACCGAAAGATTTGCCCACAGGAATTGTATCATCAAAAAGTTCTTCAATTTCATTTGGTCGCGCGGAAGTTGCGATGTCATAATCTTTTGGCTCGACTTTCAAAATCATATCTCGAACGCAACCGCCGGCAAAGTAGGCCTTGTGGCCGGCATTTTGTAAAATTTTGACAATTTCGATTGCGGATTTTAGCACCTTATTTTATTTCATTTGTTAAATCCTCCGACCAATTTTGCGAGTAAGCTCGATCTGCCATTTCAACAACTCCTGCGAGTGGCACGCTGGCGGTGTAATTTGTTGTATTTGAATATGCCCAATCTGTTAGTGTTGCCCAATTGGAAGGTTCTTCATTTGCATTGTGTTCTGTGTAATGAGCCGTGTTATCTGGATTTAATTCCGCGACATAACTTAAATCCGGATTTAAACGCGTCCAAATATTTGACGAACGGAAGCCGTCAAAAGCTTGGTGGATGTGCGGTTTGTCTTGGACAACCTGAACGTGATCTTTGAGCGCAAAAATCAACATCACATGAAGACCGGAATTTATTTTTGAATAATACGAATTTGTTTCGCGGCTTGCCCACATTAACTCGCCTTCCTCCGGAGTCGCTAGGTCAGAAGGCCAAGTAGAAGTGCTGAAAATTTCATTCGATTTAAGCGCGCTTAAAAGTGCAAACGAGTAATATCTTTTACCAAACATTCTTGGAACTTGCGTGCCTAGTGAGAATTCTTCGCCGTCTAATTTTGAGTTTTCGTTAGTGTCAAAATAAGGTGAATTTGTGGCTTGATCGTAATTTATTGAGGAGTAATCAAGCGCGATGGAATTTGAGAAATAATCTTCAGGATATTTATAAAGTTTATTTGCGACCGGCACTTTTGTTTTTCCTTGGTTTTCCCAATGTCCAAGTTCGAGAGTTGAAAGTAAATCTAAAGTTGGATTTTCACGACCTACGAAGTAAGCAAGATTTTTTAATTCATCCGGATAAGTTCCCAAAACTTGCGTTGCCGCGATTCCCGGATGAGAAAAGGCATACATTCCAACATCGCTATAAAGTGGAGGAATTGAAGAAAGTTCCGCTAGTGAATTCCCGTCTGAATTATTTTTTTCTCCCATCGCGAAAAGTAAGACATCTCGAAGGGCTTTGATTGAATTTTCGCCACCAAAATCATCTTTTCCTTCGCTTGATTTTCCTTCGCCGTCTGATCTACCGGGATACATAAAAGAAATTGAAATAAATCCCTGGTTTGTGGCTTCGTCGAGCGGATGAAAACCGGAAATTTCAGGTGTGTAATATGTTGGCACGCTAACAAGAACCGGCGCGCCTTCTTCATATCTCGCACTATTTGGCAGTTCAATTTGAAGTAGAATTTTACCAACTCCTTCCGTGTCTATCGTAGTTTCAAAAGTTTCTCCGGTGCCGTTCGTTATTATTGTTGAGGGAGTTTTTGGAGGATTTATATCTTGAGGGCTTTGCGACGGATAAAAATAAGTCGAAATAATACCAAAAGTTCCGCCCAGAATAGCGGTCGCCAATAATCCATAAATAATTTTTTTCTTGTTTGGCATTGCCATGTTAGAATACACCTATGGAAAGAAATTCTAAAAGTATTTTTTTTGTTCCGGTCTTGCTGATTTTTGGTGTTATTTCTTTTTACTTTGCCAGAGAAGTCAAAGCCCCAAAAGTTGAAAATCTTGCGACTGTTGTTTTTTCAAGCAACCTTGCCGGCACAGGTGATTGTCATGATAATTTTACTGATGGTTGCGATATTTTTACGGCACAAGTTGATCTAACAAACGGTGAAGTCACTAAAGTCGAACAAATTACAAAGGATTCGACTGCGGATATTTTCCCAGTTTTATCACAAGATAAAAAATATGTTTTTTATACCAAATCTTCTGAAGATCAAGATACTGCCATGAAAATTTCAATTGCTGGCGATATTGAGGAAGTTCTTTCGAGTTCCGCAAATAGTCCATTCCCGACCTTTGATGGTAAAGAAATTTTTCTAACTCTTACAAAAGGTCATTATCTTGCAAAACTTAGTGATGAAAAATCAATAGTTGAAAAAATCAAAAGTGTTAATTCCGCGTATGAAGTTCACGTTTCAGCAAAAGGTTTGATTGCTTTTTATAGACTAATAAGCGGAAAAGATCGGGGCAGTCGAACGGCTCAGGCGATGATTTATATTCCTGAAACAGATAAAACTATTGAAGTGACTGAAGCGGATGGGACTGCTCATTGTTTTTGGAATTTCGACGGATCAATTTTATATTGTAACAACCGTGACAAAGGCGGAATTCTTTCGTATCCAATTTCGTCAGACGGACTTGTTGGTGATTCCAATCTTGCGATTCCCTTTCCAAAAGTTGAAGTTTTGGGAGCGATTGATCCCGCATTTGATCAAAGTTGCGTTTCAACAAGCTTGGAGTATGGTTCTTTTTGCAATGCCAATCAGGTTTTGCTGACCGCGTCTTGTTACGTAAAAAATGAAGGCGGGCTTGATCAAAAATTTACTCAAATAGTTATTTTGGATATTTCGACCGGTAAATTTTTGCCGCTAGGCGCGAATATTGCAAAAGCTTACGACGAAACCGGCGGCACAAGTTGGACCGGGACTTGTGTTGAGTAGCTTAGTCATGCCAATCTGGATCGTCGGTGAGTTTATCAATCACCTTCCTTAATTCTCTTTTTACCCAATTTCCAGCCCTCACCAATTCTCTACTCAAAGGTTCTGCAATCACTTCATGACTCTTGGGATTTTGTTCGGCATAATATGTTACCGGTTCATTATCTTTGCAATCTTTGTCCTTTTTATGCATACAAGTTTTATTACAGTGCTTCACTTTATCAAAGATAAGTGATAAAAATCAAGGCAATGAAAATACTTGCAATTGAGAGTTCGTGTGATGAGACAGCCGCCGCCGTTGTTGAAGATGGCGTCAAAGTTTTGTCTAATGTGATTGCTTCGCAGATTGCAATTCATCAAGCGACCGGAGGCGTCATGCCGGAGGTCGCGGCGCGTGAGCATATAAAAGTAATCATGCCCACTATTGAGTTGGCTTTATCTGAAGCAAAAGTGACTTGGGGTGAAATTGATGCGATTGCGGTAACAAAAGAACCGGGACTGATTGGCTCTTTGATCGTGGGAAGAATGACTGCGGCCGCGCTGGCTTTTGCAAAAGATAAGCCGCTGATTGAAGTAAATCACATTCACGGCCACATGTATGCGAATTGGCTTGAAACAGATTCCGCTCCCGAGTTTCCAATCTTAATTTTGACAGTTTCCGGCGGTCACAATGAATTGGTTTTGGTTGAAGGCCACGGGAAATTTAGACTTCTTGGAGAAACAATTGATGACGCGGCCGGTGAAGCTTTTGATAAAACAGCTCGACTTTTGAAACTGGGCTACCCGGGCGGTCCGGTGATTGAAAAAACAGCGGCTTTGGGAAATTCAAAAGCCGTAAAATTTCCACGAGCTTTAAAAGGCGATTACGATTTTAGTTTTTCAGGATTAAAAACTGCTGTGCTTTATCATTTGCAAGCGAATGAAGCGAAACTTGCGTCTGCAAGTTTCGTGGCTGACGTTGCCGCAAGTTTTCAAGCGGCAGTGATTGATGCACTAGTTTCAAAACTGATGAAAGGCGCAATTGAATTTTCACCAAAAGAAATTCATTTATCAGGTGGAGTTTCCGCAAATAAAACTCTGCGTGCCGCAATTGAAGTAGAACTGAAGAAGCTCAAAAAAGCTCCGCTTTTTCGAGTGCCAAAGAAAATGAGTTACTGCACCGATAATGCTGCGATGATCGGCGCCGCGGCTTATTTTTTAGAAAAGAGTTCTTTCGCTGTTTTGGAAAGTTCCGTGTCGAGAGTAGCTAGTTGAAGACCACGACTCTTAGCAAGAACGATCAAACTTATATCAACATAGGAAATCTTTCTTTTTTGTTTTAAAAACAAGGCTAAGGTTTCACCCATTTCCTCTTCATCCAAACGTAAAATTGAAATTTCTCTATTATTTTGAAAGAAATCCAGAACGTCTTTAACAACTGACATACCTGATTTAAATAGAATTATTGTTGCAATTTCAGATAATACATATTCACTTATTGCAAATTCACTTAATGAATCAAGGAAATTCATTGCGTCTTTGTGCCTTGCTTCTTCAGCTCTGAAATAAGAAATGATAATATTTGAATCGATCAAAAACATACTAAAGTTCGTAAACAATTTGATCAATCTTTGAAGACCAGTCTTTATCAGGATCATTATCTTTAAAAACAAATTTTTTCATATCTGATATTGTATATTTTTTCTTCATATCTTTTTCTTCAACCGGAGTGAAAAGTATTCCATTTATAGTTTGTCTACAGTAAAAAAACTTGGTTTTGAATCTATTCCTAACATTTCTCGGAATACTGATTTGACCGCTTGTTGTAACTTTTACAATATCCATAATAAATTATTAATTTATTAAAATTTAATATCAATGACTCAAAATTACAAGGGCATATGCCCCAATTGAATTTGACTATTAATATGAATATGATAAATTCCGCTCTAACTAACAATTAAATTTATGGGAATGGAAAATATACATGGAGATGAAGAGGAGCTTTTGAGTCCAGATGACACAGGAGACAAACCACTGCATGAAAAAGATCCTAGTATTCCTGATGAGTCGGATAATCATGGAGAGAAAAGGCGCAAAATAAGAGAAGCAAGACAGATGATGGAGCTACTGATTTAGATAAATTCTTAGACCCCGGTTTTACTATAATTTAGACTACATCTAACTCTAAACGCCTCCATATCAATATCCACAATTGCAGTGACTCCTTCAGTGGAAATCACTTTTAAAGGGAGATAATGTATTCCATCTTTAAGCCAAGATTCAAATTCTGGCGGCAGATTTTTAGCATAAGCGGTAGAAAAACGAGCCTCAAACAAAGCATGTCTATTCCCATCCTCACCTTGAATTACGAATGTAAATTTTGGTATTTCTGGAGTCAAAATGAATTTTCCCGTTTGCCTATTTTTTGTTACATCCACTGCTAATTCAATTGAGTCGCCGGCTTTTAGTAATTGACGTTGGTTAAGCGGCAAAATTCTTTCCTGTAAAACTGATTGAACTCTAATGTAACAAGCAATAAAAGGAGTCCACAATCCGGCTCTTTCACCTTCATCTAAGTCACTTTCCTTAATCATATCCTGAATCTGTACTAAGTTTGACAATAAAAGTCTGTGATTTGAAATAGGTAATCTAAGATCAATATAATCAAGAAGTGCATCAATCCTCCTGGCGAAGTCAATGTGTCCTTTCAATAAGGTTGTTAAGTTTCCTCTTATTTCTTCTATTGTATTTTTAATGTCATAGAAAAGATCAGGGTTCTCCACAAGCTGAAGATCCATGCAGTCTTTTGAGTGTCCGTCGTCTAAATTTGAGGAGTAATTGAGATAATCTGTCATGAATTATTTTAAGAGAGATTGTATTAAAACACATTTTTACCTACTATGCAAGCTTTGCTTTATTAGGGAGAATTACTTGACTAATCCGGAGCTTTATGAGATATAATAATCATTTACAAAAAAATATATGCTTGACGCATACATAATAGATAAAATCAGAAGGCGCGGGGAAGAGGAAAGTGAGAAGAAAGGCAATAGACTCACTATTGAGGTGCCGTACTACAGTCCTGAGTTGGAGGAGGAAAAGCCTGAAGAATCTGAAAAACCTTCCGAAGATGGATGTGTAGATATAACCGACTGTTTTAAATTAAAAATTTCAGGTATTTTAGGCGCGTAATTTAATTTTTCAATCATGATAGAGGAGTACGAAGTTCCGGAGGACAGGGATGAAGATTGGGAGCCTGATAAGCCTAAAGTTGATGGAGATGACTTGGATGATATTGCAGAAGGTTTTGATGAGGAATTTGAAGATGATGAGGATGATGAAAGTGTAGAGGAAGACGATGAAGATGGAGATGAATCAGAGAATGACTCTAACGCTGAGCTTGATTAACCTTATAAATCCTGTATATTAGCCGGGAGAAATTAATATTTTTATGTCAGACGATCAACAAACCGGCGAAGAAGTGAAGGAATTTAAGCCCAAGTTGCAAACTCCTCCGGGGTTTCACGATATTCTTCCAAAAGATCACGAATACTTCACTTTTGTGAAGAAAGTTGTACGTCACCGAGCAAGACAAGCCGGTTTCAGAAGAATTACAACTCCGATGTTAGAAGCGACCGAGGTTTTTGACCGAAGCATTGGTGACTCAACGGACATAGTTGAAAAGGAGATGTACACTTTCACGGATAAGGGTGGCCGTTCAATGACATTGAAGCCCGAGGCTACCGCGGGAATTTGTCGCGCTTATATTGAGCACGGAATGAAAGAGCTGCCACAACCAGTTGAATTTTATTCTATTGAGCCTAATTTTAGATACGACAAGCCCCAGAAGGGAAGATTCAGAATGTTTTGGCAATTTGACTTTGAAATAATTGGGGAAAGTGATCCAGCTCTTGATGTGCAGTGTATTTTTATCGCATATAAAATCTTCAAAGATTTGGGGGTTGATAAATGCTTTACTTTACAAATTAACAATATTGGTTCTCAGAAAAGTAGAGCAAAATATGTTGAGGCTTTAATTAATTTTTACACCGGGAAAGAAAGATCACTTTGTGAGAATTGCCAGAAGAGATTACACAAAAATCCTCTTAGACTTTTGGATTGCAAAAAAGAAGATTGTTTAATTTTGGCCGAATTGGCGCCGAAATTTATTCAATACAGAAGTAAAGAAGATTCTGAATTCCACCAATCTGTTAAGGAATTTTTGGATGAGCTTGGAATTGCTTATGTTGAAAATGATAAATTAGTACGCGGATTGGACTATTATACACAAACTGTTTTTGAGTTCTGGGACGCTGAAACTGGCGCCCAAAATGCTGTTGGCGGAGGAGGAAGATATGATGGTTTGATAGAATTAATGGGCGGAGAACCAACTCCTGCCGTTGGATTCGCGGTTGGAATTGAAAGATTGATAGACGTTATGAAGAAAAATAACGTGCAAGTTCCTTCAAAAGATGATGTTCAAATTTTCGTGGCGCAGCTTGGGGATTTGGCGAAGAAAAAATGCTTGAGATTGATTGATGAACTTCGAGACAGAGGTGTTAGAACTATCGGAGCTCTTGGAAAAAACAGTTTCAAGGCGCAGTTGCGTTTGGCTGATAAATTTAAGGTTCCATACGCGTTGATTTTGGGAATTACTGAAGTGCGAGACGGCACGATTATCATTAGAGATATGTCTAAAGGTCAGCAAAGATATGTAAAAATGGAAGAGGTGGTTGACGAAGTTGTGAGATTGATCGGGCAAGATAATTTGGATATGTACAGCCCGGGCGAAATTGTGGTAGCTTAGTGAAGCTAAAAACGCCAAATGTATAAAATTTCCAAGGTTTTATTTTTTACAACTCTTTTCTTTGTAGCCAATGCCGCTAGCGCGCTGGCAGATTTTCCGGATTTGCCGGATTCCAATCCTCATTATGCCGCCGTATCTGCTTTGGTCTCGCAAGGAATTTTGCAAGGTTACGAAGATGGGAGTTTCAAGCCAGACCAAGATGTAACTCGAGCTGAAGCTGTTAAGATTATTTTGATGGGAATGGGCGTTTCACTTGATGGTGCGGCTGGTTTGCCGGCTCTGACTTTTAGCGATGTAAATTCAACTGAATGGTTTTATGATTATTTGAAAATTGCAGTTAATAAAGGAATCGTGAAAGGCTACGAGGACGGAACTTATAAACCTTCGCAGAATGTGAATAGAGCGGAGGCGATGAAACTTGTCTTAGTTGCGAGCGGGATAGCCGCCGTTCCGGCGGTGGAAAATGCTTTTGTCGATACCCCTTTTGATTCTTGGTTTGGGGCTTACGCGGCTTACGCAAAAAAATGGAATGTGGAACCTGCACAAACTGATGGAAGATGGCATCCCGAAGAAGAAATGAGCAGAGGAATGATTTCTGAAATGGTTTACAGAATGCAGTTGGTGAAAAGTGGCGGCGTGGCATTTGACGAGGCAACAAATTGGCCTTCGAGAAGTTTTCCAACTGTTTCGATCTCTTTAAAAGTTCCTTTCGGTTGGAGTTACAAACCTGATGGAGTTGGTGCGGTTTGGTTGCTTGATAAAGAAAATAATCAGTACAGTTTGCTTGATCCTTACGCGAACGGAGGCACGCTTTTGATGACAAGATATATGAACACCGAGGGAAAATCTTCAGCGGATTTGTTTAGTCAAATTGAGAAAGATGTGACGGTAAAAACTAGTGAGGGAATTATAAACGGCTATTCAACATTGGTGCTTTATGATGAAGACGGAGACAGATGGAGAGAGTGGTATATTGTTTTGCCGAATAATACGATGTTGAGTTTTGTGGCAATGCGCGGTGACGGATTTTACTCTGCAAATTTAGAGTCTTATCTGGAAAAAATCGTGCAAAGTGTGACTTACGTGGCTCAAGACGAGCTCTCTATTGAAGATATTGTTGCCGCGATTAGAAGCGCGATTGATGCTGATGGAATGGGTAGCGAAGCGATTGATCTTTTAAGTGACGCGAAGATTATTGAAACCGACACAATCGGGGTTGGAACCGGTCCGGTTGATTATTACTATTCCGAGACTGCAAATATTACTATAAAGTACGAGCGTTCATTTAACGTTATATTGGATGTCAGTGACGGCAAAACAACAGCTTTCTAATAGAGCTTTAGCGCTTCATCGAGAAAATCGAGGTAAATTGGCAATCATTTCAAAAGTACCTTTGGCAAATCGAGATGATTTGAGTTTGGCATACACTCCGGGAGTCGCGGCGGTTTCCGAGGCTTTGGCGGGTGATCACTCACTAATGTATGAACTTACTCCGAAGGGAAATATGGTCGCCGTGATAAGCGATGGAAGCGCGGTTTTGGGTTTGGGAAATATTGGGCCGGAGGGAGCTTATCCTGTTATGGAAGGCAAGTGCCTTTTGATGAAGCAATTTGCGGGGCTCGATGCCTTCCCCATTGTTTTAAAAACACAAAATACTGAAGAGATAATTTCAATTGTGGAAAATTTGAGCGTTGGTTTTGGCGGAATAAATTTGGAAGACATTTCAGCGCCAAGATGTTTTGAAATTGAGGAAAGATTGAAGTCGCTGTTAGATATTCCGGTTTTTCATGATGACCAGCACGGCACTGCGATTGTGGTTGGTGCTGCCATCATGAACGGTTTGAAGGTG
>CAYTWD010000017.1:0-25245 GCA_964441065.1 uncultured Candidatus Peribacteria bacterium | reverse complement strand
AACTCCACGAACTACTTGTGAATGGAGAAGAGAGTATAAATAAGTTAGCTAGAGTAGTTTCAATAGCGACACCAGAGAATGAATCAGAGTTAGCTAAAATTATTAAAGACATGCCTAAACGTGCAGTTGAAACATTTGTACGTGATCAAAAGTTTACAGGGTTGCCCGGGCAGACTTTAAGCTTAAACGAAGAAGTTCAAAGTAGATTAATTGAACTCCAGTCAAAAGGAATAGATGTAAACGAACTCATCCTTTCCGCGCTTAAGAAACGTGAGGAGGAAATTGAAGCTGAAAAATCTGAACCAGTTCTTTCAGCAACCTCACGAGCGATTCCAGTTAGAATCAAAAAACTCATCCGCAAAGAATTCGGCACCAAATGCTCCATCTCCACCTGTAAAAAACCCTCAACTGGAATTCATCACACCCAAACCTTCGCACTCTCCAAATCCCACAACCCAAACTACCTCGCTCCGCTCTGCCGCGAACATCACACCATCGCGCATGCGATTAACCTAAAAGTGAGAGAGAAGAGGTTTGAAAGTTGACTTTATTCAAAATAAGAGTAGAGTAGCAATCTTTTATTATTAGTAATCTGTAAAATTAATTATGTCTGGATCGTTTGAAAGTGTATATAAAATCTTGGATGGTTCAATGCAAGGATGTTTAGGGGCAAGTTGTCCAAACTCATGTTGTGGAGAAAAGCCTTTTGTTGATCGCTCAGGGAAAACTCATATGTATCGAACTAGTTTTATGAATGATCCTTTTGGAGAGACTCATTACCAAAGTGAATTGGAAAGTTTAGATCCACAATTGCTAAATCTAGGAGTTAGCATCCAGAACGTTATTTCAACAAAAGGTGGCGTGGTCACTCTTGTGAATGGTTGTTTAGACCCTGAAACAGGTTGTAAACTTGAGCAAATCGGAAGAAAACCGCTAAATTGCAGAGCATATCCTTTCGCTATTCAAAATCCCGGCTTTGCTGATAAGCAGTGTCCAGCACATGAGGATATTAAAAGAAATGCAGAAGAGAGTGGTCTACCTAAACTTTTGGAAGAGGTTGATCGAGCTATTGGCTTCACAATGAAAACGTTAATAGCCCAATTTAGCAAGCAGTAGGTTTTCAAGCTGAAAAAGCTAAGATTTATGCTAATCTATAGGCAATATGGAATTATTAAAAGCATATATCTTTGGTTTGACGCTTTCACTCACGGTTGGCCCGATGACGCTTTTAATAGTTCAAAGAGCAATCTCAAAAGGATTAAAAAGTGCAATGTTGACTTCTCTCGGATTAGCTTTAGCAGATTGGACTTGGGCTTTAATTGCTTTTAGCATCGGTGCTTATGTTTTAGTGCTTGTCAGCGAATATCAAGCTTTAGTGAAAATTTTCTCGGGGATTGTACTCTTATGTTTGGGCGCATATATATTTTGGTCGTCCTTAGTAGCATTTAAAGGTCATAAAGCATTAAAAGCCGCAAATACCAGTGGTGGCGATTTTATATCTGCTTACCTGTTGACACTACATAACCCCTTAACTATAGCGATTTTTTTAAGCTTTATCGGACACACAAATGAACTCCAATCCGTTTTTAGTGTCATACTCTACGCAAATATGGTTTTACTGGGCAGTGCCACAGGACAATTTACTGTAGCTTTGATTTCCTATAACTTACGCAGATTTTTTAAAAGTCCGAAAACAATATTCTTAATGAATACTGTGAGTTCAATAATTATCGGAATATTCGGGATATTGAGCTTTATTAAAATATGAAAAGAGTCGAGATTTTCGACTTCTAAATTATTTCCACCCAATCACCCACGAATGCTTTAAAGATTCCAACTGTTGCTCCGCCGTCATCATTTAACTTAAATGAACAACGCTCATCAAGTTTACCTGGAAAACATGGGCGTGCCATTCGAGCAAAACCATTACCTCTAGTTCTACCAGAAAAATTTTTATATTGATATTTTTCTGCCTTGTATGGTGATGGAGGGTTGGCAATTATAGAGTGATATCTTTCCATAAGCTGAGGCCCATTAACATGCTGAGTCACTGTCCACATTGTACCTACTTTTGATTGCCAAACTTCTACCTCTACAGGAAAGGATTTATTGTTATTATCTACAGATCCATGCTCAATAGCATTATTAAGTGATTCAATAAAAGTACGAAATCGATAATAATTTGCTAGTCTGATATCCAATCTATCCTCATCCACATCCTTTATTTTTTCAGGATATTTTCGACCAAAAGACTTTTTCACTATTTCTTCCAAGGCAATATTATAAGCATGACGAACTTGTAATCGTATATTATCAATTGGGTGTCCGGATAACTGATTAATATTTCTAGCGGAAAGTTGATCCAATAAAGCAATGGAAAGTAAACAATTCATATAAAGATCGGACTTGGGCTCAACAGAAAATTCTATAGTTTCTATCTCACTTCCATCTTGAGCCAGATCATTCAGTCTGTCATCTATACTAAATTCACTTAATATCATAGGAAAATATTAGTGTTAGATTTTAACACTAATTGATAATCTAGTCAAACCTTAGTTCAACTACTAGTAACTGGTGCCCTGGGCAGGAATCGAACCTGCGGCCAACAGCTTAGAAGGCTGCTGCTCTATCCACTGAGCTACCAGGGCGAGGGCATTACATTTTTAGAGTAATCCAAGAGGTTTGACAAGCTCTTTTAGAAAATCGGGGTGGTAATATAAGTAAATTTCCATTGAAAGAGCGATGGCGTTATTTAAAGAATGGAAACAGATTGAAGTCCAGAGAGAAGAAGTTTTTTGATAGTTGTAGTTTAATAAAAAACCCAAAATTAGAAGCGGAATGAAACTTTGAAATTCAAAATGGAAAAGTGCGAATAAAATTGCACTGACTATTGATCCGAACCAGACAGACCAAGTTTTTGCCAAAATTCTATAAACAAAACCGCGGAAGAAAATTTCTTCCAAAACTGGCGCGACTAAAACAATAAAAAAAGTTGCTCCAAGGTAACCGAATAAATCGGTTCCAAAAAGAGGAAGATGGGATTCTTGTGGCTGGTAACCAGGAAGATGAACCTGATAACTGTAAAGATATGAAGAAATCGCAGCAGTTAAAATAAAATAGAAAATGTAAGTTCCCAGAACGTATGAAATCAGTCTTCCAATGCTTACTTTTTGAAAACCAAAATCAGCAAAATTCGCTTGATATTTTCTGATAATAAAAATGTAGAGCGGGAAAAAAAGAATGAAAATTTGAAGTGAGTAATTAATAATGAAAGATAGAGTCGGGTGAATTGAATCCGTGAAAGTTATTATTTGTGGAAAAACTCCAAACAGAACTACAAAAAGCGCGTATAGAAAAATTCCCAAGGCGAAAACTTTGGCGAAATCTTTAAATTCAAATCTGGTGTCCATTTTGCGTGTTAATTGCTCGCATTATACGTTTATTTTTGATAGATTCAAGAAGCTAAAAAAATATGATAGAAGAAAATAATCTCAATAAAAACTTGGCGAAAGAAGAACTTAAACCTGAATTAACTGAGGAGGATAATTTTTTAAATGAAACGGCATTGCGTCCACAGATTTTGGATGATTATGTCGGTCAGGAAGAAGTAAAAAATAATTTGAAAATTTTTATTGGTGCTTCAAAACAGAGAAATGAGCCGATGGATCATATTTTGCTTCACGGATCACCCGGTTTGGGGAAAACGACTCTCGCTCACATAATGGCCAGAGAAATGAATGCGCAAATCAGAGTCACTAGTGGTCCGGCGATTGAAAAACAAGGTGACTTGGCCGCGCTTTTAAGTAATCTTCAAGCGAATGATATTTTATTTATTGATGAAATTCACAGGTTACGACCGGCTGTTGAAGAAATTTTATATGGTGCGATGGAGGATTTCTGCTTGGATTTGATTGTGGGCAAAGGGCCGTCGGCAAGAAGTATTCGCTTGTCTTTACCGAAGTTTACTTTGATTGGAGCGACCACAAAACTTTCATCTATCTCTTCCCCACTGCGTGACAGATTTGGGAATGTGATTAAACTGGAATTTTATAATGACGAAGATATTTGTAAGATTTTAAAACGAAGCGCAAAATTGCTTCAATTGGAAATTGATTCGGAAGCGGCAGAGAAGTTGGCAAAATGCTCACGAAGAACTCCGAGAATTGCGAATAGATTATTAAGGAGAGTTCGTGATCTTTCACAGATTCAAGGAGATTTGAAGATTAATTTGAAAACTGTGAATGAAACTCTGAAAATGCTCGGGATTGATGAACTTGGCTTGGATTCGACAGATAAAAAAATCATAAAGGTAATGATTGAAAAATTCAAAGGAGGGCCTGTGGGTTTATCCACACTTTCAGCCGCGACAAATGAAGAAGATGAAACAATTGAGGAAATTTACGAACCTTTCCTCATGCAGATGGGCTTTTTGGAAAGAACGCCGCGAGGTAGACTTCTTACAGAGAAAGCGTATAATCACCTTGGAATTGCTTTGTAACAAAAATATGAATTTTAAAAAAATAATGGTCTTACTGCTCACCTTAAGCAGTTTAACTCTCTTGGGTTGCAAGAGTCAGGAATTGAGCGAGCCTTTAAGCAGGGATTATCAAACTCTTGACGGTCAAATGAGTTCTTTGGGCGGTATAAAAGTCAATAAAGTTATCACTAATGTGTTTCAATCTGATGATGGTCAGGTTTTTTATGCTTTTTCAGATAGATATGATTTAAAAGATGCTCAGTATTTGGGGAAAAGAATTGAAGCTTACGGTTTGGTAACTACTCACACGGAACTTGATAAGAGTCTTTTTGAGATTAGAATGATAACAGACGCGCCTGAAGTTAAAGTTGATACGGTTTCAGTGGAAACAAAAGAATATTCCAATCAAACTCTTGGATTTAAGTTGAACTACTCAAATGATTGGAAACTTGAGGAGAAAACATCTTCAGTAAGTTTTACGGCTCCGATTGAAGCTTTAACAAGTTCGGGGACTACTAGTTCCACCGGAGAAATTAGTGTCGATGAAACAAATAGCGATCCTGATAGTGTTTTGATTGCAGTTATTTCTTCAAAATTAAGCAAAACTTCCACAGACTCACTTGATGACAGAGCTAACGAAATTAGAGACTTTGTTAGATCAAACTATTCAAATTTGGTGGGCGTTGGAAGTGAATTAAGTTATTTGGGAGTTGATAAGCTTTTCTCGGTTAGATATAAAACATTGACCGGAGATATCTATTATTTCGTACCGAAAAGTTCCACACTTTTTGAGCTATCATTTAAACACCCGTCTATTTCCGACAAGGTTAAACATACAAATACTTTCTTCGACATGGTTGCTAGTTTCAGGTTTATTCCCGCTCAAAGTAACACTGATGGAACCGTTGCGAGTGAAATAAAAGATATCACTCCCACAGATACACCAAAAGACGAACCTGGAGAGTCTAGTCCTATCGAAATTCCAACCGGATTTCGAGAATTCGAAAGCACTCCTTTTAAGTTCAAGATTCTCTACCCTTCAAGTTGGTATTACAGCGGTGGAAACTCAGGTTATGATTTCAATAATGAACCGATTGAAGATGACTCAAAAGCCTTAATTAGACTTGATCTTAGTTCTTCAGGAACAGTTGGAAGTTCAAGTTCAGGTGATAGCTTTACAATAACAAGTAAGGTTGGGGACAGATACTACAAATTAAGCGGGGATTCAGAGCTAAAATCAACCATGGAAACCATGTCAAAATCAATTGAAGAAATTATAGAATAATTTATAATTAAAGCAAAGCGTAATAGGTGAATATTCATTGAAAAAATGATATTATTAACAGACTCCATAATATAAAAAAAATATGCAGGAAAATGATAAATTTAATAAGTTTACTCGCGAAGCCAAGCAGGCATTGGTTGTTGCACAGGATATTGCGAAGAAAGCCGGCACAAGTTATGTGGGAACGGAGCACCTTTTAATTGGAATTCTTTCACAAAAAAATTCATTAGGGGCAACAATTTTGCAAAATTTTGGTGTTTCACTTGATAATGTTAATTTGGTTTTGAAAACGGTTGGTAGAACTCAAACAGTTACTCGAGCAGGTAAAACTCCGGGGGGACTTTCAGGTTTTGCAAAAAAAGTTATTGAGGATGCTGTGAAGTCAGCGGCTGAATTTAATCATTCATTTGTTGGAACTGAACATTTGCTATTCTCCTTAGTCGGTCAGGAAAATACAGCCGCAACGGTCATTTTGGAGAACATGAAAATTTCTGCGGATGAGATTAAAAAAGAAATCTTAAGAGCTTTTGAAGCTTTGAAAAACACTCCTCTTTCTAGTGATGTTGCGCCAAATGGAGCGCCAATGGTTAATCCACTTGAGTTCTTCTTAAATGGACTTCAAGGAGTAATTGCGGGGGCTGATAAAGATCAAAATTTCCAAAATGCTCAAAAGGCAAAAGATGGGAAACAATCTAAAACTCCTGCCCTTGATTACTTCACAACAGATTTGGTTCAAGAAGTTAGAAACGGAAAAGTTGATCCGATTGTTGGTCGTGATAAAGAAATTGAAAGATGTATTGCCATTTTGATGAGAAAAACTAAAAATAACCCGGTAATGATTGGTGATCCGGGAGTTGGTAAGACTGCGGTTGTGGAAGGTTTGGCATATAAAATTGCCAGTGAAGATGTTCCAAATATGATGCTTGATAAGAGGATTTTAAGTCTTTCCATGGCAGCGGTTGTTGCGGGAACAAAATACAGAGGAGAATTTGAAGAAAGAATTAAACAAATTATTGATGAGGCGGCCGGTCAAACAAATGTAATTCTGTTTATTGATGAATTGCATACAGTTATTGGCGCGGGAAGCGCTGAAGGAAGTCTTGACGCCGCAAACATTTTGAAACCCGCTCTTTCAAGAGGCAAAGTTCAAGTTATAGGAGCGACAACAACAAATGAGTATAGAAAACATATAGAACAAGACGCGGCTTTGGAAAGAAGATTCCAACCTGTTATGATTGATGAACCGACTGAGGAGCAAACGGTTCAAATTTTAAAGGGACTTCGAGAATCTTTTGAAAATCATCATAACTTAATAATTTCCGACGAAGCAATTAATGCTGCTGTAAAACTTTCAAAGAGATATATAAACGATAGATTTTTACCGGATAAAGCAATTGATTTGGTTGATGAAGCCGCCTCATTACTTAGTATTCATTCAAAACACGACACAGACACTGTAAAAAATCTGCAAAAAGAACTTAGAAATATTGTTAAAGAGAAAGAAGACGCGGTAGGCAAACAAGATTACGAAATGGCGGCTTCTTTGAGACAAAAAGAATTGGTGCTTTTGAATTCAATTGAAAGCGCGAAGCATGTTAAAGTTCCCAGAGAAATGCGTGGAACAATCGGTTCTGAAGAAATTGCACATGTAATTTCCAGAATGACAGGAGTTCCTTTAACAAAATTGGTGAAGGAGGATATGGATAAATTGCGTGATCTTGAATTAACACTTCAAAAAAATGTTATCGGTCAGGAAGAGGCAATTAAAGCTGTCGCAACCGCGATCAGGAGATCAAGAACAGGAATTGCAAACTCAAGAAGACCAATTGCTTCATTTATTTTCATGGGACCAACCGGAGTTGGTAAAACCGAATTGGTAAAAACAATCGCCAGAGAAGTTTACAACGATGAAGACGCACTGATTAAGATTGACATGAGTGAGTTTATGGAACGTCACAATACTTCAAGATTAACTGGTACTACAGCAGGTTACGTTGGTTATGAGGATGGTGGCCAACTGACTGAAAAGGTTAGAAGAAACCCATATTCAGTTGTTCTATTTGATGAAATTGAAAAAGCTCATCCGGATGTTTTGAATATTCTTCTTCAGATTTTGGAAGATGGGGTTTTGACTGATGGTAAAGGTAGAAAAATTGACTTCAAGAATACAATTATCGTTATGACTTCAAATATTGGTGCCAGAAAACTTACAGAAAGCGCTGCTTCAATCGGCTTTAATTTGGCTGAAACTGAATTACACGCTGCAATGAACGCTTTTGAGCACAAAAAAGAAGAAGTTATGAAAGAGTTAAAAGAACATCTCAGACCTGAATTTATCAATCGTCTTGATAACATCATAGTTTTCAAACCATTAACACACGCATCAATCAAAGAGATTGTTCAAATTAACATTAAAGACCTTGAAAAACGACTTGAAGAAAAGAGTATAAAGCTGCAACTTACTCCAGAAGCACTGGATCAACTCGCTACATTGAGTCTGGATCCGGAATACGGAGCACGACCGGTACGCAGAAAAGTTCAGCTTTTGATTGAAGATCCACTTTCTCAAGGAATTATTGATGGAGAATTCAATGAGGGAGATACAATTCATATTGTGAAAAAAGGAGAAGAAATTAAACTTGAGAAAAAAGTTGTAAAAACTGCGAAAAAAACTAAATAACAACTTTACAAAGCTAAAACATCCTTGTAGGATGCTTTAGCTTTGCAACCTGTTTTAAGACGCGGATCAGAGGCGGCAAGCATTTAAACCTAATGAAACGCGCAAAAATTATAATGGCTCAATCTGTAGTTATAGTACCAATGGATCAGCTTTTGGAAGGTTCTCCTTCTTTAGTGATGCCAAAACCCGGTGAACTTATTACCGGAACTGTTTTAAGTATGGATAAAAAATCCATAATGGTGGATATTAATGGAATTTTGACAGGTATAATTGCGGGAAAAGAAACAAAAGACACTTTAGATACAATCAAAACTCTTAAAGTTGGCTCTGAAGTAACAGCTTGTGTATTAGAATCTGAAAATGAGGAGGGATTGGTTGTGCTTTCACTTAGAAAAGCCAGCCAAGAAAAGACTTGGGCAAGATTTATTAAGGCTTTTGATGAAAACGCTTCATTTAAGGTCAAGCCGGTTGAAGCAAATAAAGGTGGTTTACTTCTTGAAATCGACGGGATTAAAGGATTTATTCCGGTTTCTCAGTTGGCTCCTCTTCACTATCCACGCGTTAACGGTGCCGACAGCGCGAAGATTTTGGCTAGATTGCAAAAATTATGTGGAGTTGAATTTACAGTTAAGATTATCAGTATTGATAAAGAAAACGGTAAATTGATTCTTTCTGAAAAAGAAGCTTTTGCGGCTGAAAGAAACAATGCTCTTGGCGGATTGCAGATTGGAAGCACAGTTGATGGAACAATCAGCGGAATTGTTAAGTTCGGTATTTTCGTTGCATTTGACGGACTTGAGGGTCTTGTTCATATCTCAGAAATTGCTTGGGGACATGTTAAAGATGCACATGACTTCGGTAGACTTGGAGACAAAGTTAAGGTTAAGATTATCGGAATTGAAGGAGACAAGATTTCTCTATCAATGAAGCAATTAACTTCAGATCCTTGGGCAGAAATCAGCGCGAAATACAAGATTGGTGATAAAATTAAAGGAAAAATCACAAGAATTGCACAATTTGGAGCATTTATTGAACTAACTGATGAAATTAACGGCTTGATTCACAGTTCAGAAATCCCCGGAGATCCGGCTGATCCTGCAGACGTTTTAAAAGTTGGTCAGGACGTTTCAGCAAGAGTTATTGAAATCAATCTTGATGAGAAGAGAATCGGTCTTTCATTGAAGAGTGAGGCTGAAGCGGCAAAATCCGTGGAGAAAAAAGACGAAGTGATGGAGGAAGCCATGAAAGAAGAAAAGCCAAAAAAGAGAGCTTCAAAGAAAGATGTTAAGGATAAAACAGAGGAATAATTTATAGGATGGATATTAAAAAGTCCTCGCAATGCGGGGACTTTTTGTTTATATTGATTTTAGAGAGATATTGTTGAGTCGCTATTCAAATCACGTATGGCATTACTAATGTGAATATGGCTCAACAACAACTTCCTAAAATCCTGAATTTCAAATGACATTATCGAATTATAACATAAATAAATTATCAAGTCAACATGTCTGAATCGATTTTTGCGCTTATTACAGCCGTTTTTGTGTCACTCGCCTTTTTGATCTACTTCATTAATAAAAAATTTTTAGATCTACAAAAGCCTAGTGATTCTATGTCTTTAATCATGCAGAATTTAGCTGATTTAAGGAGGGATTTAGAGAATTCGCAAGGGAAAAATCGAACAGAAATTCAAGATAGAATTGATAAATTGAGTGTAATGATGAAACAGCAACAAACAGATTCAACTCAAACGATTCAGAAGCAATTTGCTCAGAGTGCGGGAATTATTCAGGAAGTCACAAAGAATTTGACCGGTTTGATGGAAACAAACAAACAGGTTTTAGGATTTACTGAACAGATGAAAAGCTTGGAAAGTATTCTAAAAAATCCAAAACAGAGAGGTGTTTTAGGTGAATATTTTTTAGATACACTTTTATCAAATGTATTCACACCGGAACAGTATCAAATGCAGTATAAATTTAAAAATGGAGAAATTGTGGACGCGGTTGTTTTTTATAATAATTTAGTCATACCTATCGACGCAAAATTTTCACTGGAAAAATTTAATCAAATGACAAGCGAAGAAAACAAAGACAAGAGAGAAAACCTTGAAAAATCATTTAAAACAGATGTCAAAAATCGAATTGATGAAACCTCGAAGTATGTGAGATCAGAAGAAAATACTACGAATTTTGCCTTTATGTTTATTCCAGCTGAAGGAGTTTATTATAGTTTGCTGGCTCAAAACGTCGGCTCGGTTGATGTAAATTCACATCATTTGGTGGAATATGCCTTTAGGAAAAATGTAATTATAGTCTCCCCTTCTTCATTTTATGCGTATTTGGAAACAGTTTTACATGGTTTGAAGAGCATCAAAATGGAGGAATCTTTGAAAGATATAATCAAAAATATTGATCAACTTGGCAAACACGTTTTGGCCTATGACGAACATATGGGAAAACTTGGTAAACAATTAAGTACCACGGTTTCAACATACAACACAGCTTCTCGCGAGTTTAAAAAGATCGATAAAGATATTTTTAAGATCACAGACGGAAGAAGTGGAGGCAGTATTGAGGTTTTATCTTTGGAAAAGCCATTGGAAGAGCAAGACTAGCTTTACTTTAACCTTAAATTAACCTAAAATCAGGAAGCTTTTTTTATATTATGCCAATCAGTCACGCGAAATTCGCGTCAAAGCTCGGATGTACAGATGGAGAACTCAAAAAAAAGATTCTTGAGGTTGGGTTTCAGGATGCTGATGAATATGATGATGAAACAGCTGAATTACTGCTTCAAGAACTGTTGGGGAAAAATGAAAAAGATGTGGTAGATGTTTATGATGAATTAACGGAAGCGGAAAAAGAAAAAGAGATTGTGAAAAGTCAAAGAAAACAGAAAGCGGGAAAAATTGTAAAAAAAGTAAATAAAGTTGAGGAAAAAATAGCTCTAAAAAATGAGCATGTAGAAATTCCTGAAATGATTTCTGTTAAGGAGCTTGCTGAAAAAACTGGTATTAGTGCCGCTTCATTGGTTGGAGCTTTGATGAAAAATGGAATTTTGGCGAACATCAATCAAGTTATTGATTTCGATACAGCTCAAATTATTACAGATTCAATGGGAGTGAAACTTAGCAAAAAGAGAACTGAAGCGGTTGCGAAAGATGTCTTTATGGGAAATTTGGAAAAACTTCTTGAGGAAGATGATAAATCCTTGCTAAAAAATAGACCTCCGGTCGTTTCAGTTATGGGTCACGTTGATCATGGGAAAACTTCCCTACTTGATGTGATTAGAGATGCGAATGTTGTGGCTACAGAATCGGGTGGAATTACTCAGCATATTGGTGCTTACCAAGTTATTAAAAATGGTAAACCAATAACTTTTCTGGACACTCCCGGGCATGAAGCTTTCACGGCAATGCGAGCGAGAGGAGCAAGAGCAACAGATATAGCGATTTTGGTTGTTGCCGCGGATGACGGGGTTAAGCCCCAAACAGAGGAAGCAATAAATCACGCAAAGGAAGCAGGAATTCCAATAATAGTGGCAATAAATAAAATGGATAAACCCGGAGCTAATCCTGATAAAGTTAAAGCAGAATTGGCGGAACGTGGTTTGCAACCTGAAGAATGGGGAGGAGAAACAATGATGATTCCAATTTCCGCTTTGAAGAAACAAGGAATTGATAAACTTTTGGAAGGAGTTTTACTCGTTGCTGAAATGTTGGAACTTAAGGCAAATCCAAACAGACCGGCAGTGGCCACAGTTATTGAATCTCATCTTGATCCTAGTTTTGGACCAGTCGCTACTATTTTAATAAATACAGGAACTCTGAAAGTTGGAGACAACATAATTATTGGTAAGGCTTTTGGAAAAGTGAAAATGATGAGAGATCACACAGGTAAGAAAATTAAAGAAATGATTCCTTCAGATACAGCACAGATTGCGGGTTTGAGTGAAACAGTTCATAGCGGTCAGATTTTACAGGTTGTGAAAGATGAAAGAGCTTCCAGAGATCAGGCCTCACAAATCAGAAGCATGTTTAAAGATGAAGAAATGTTGCAGAGCGGGATGGGGATGCAGGAAATTTTGAACAGAATTAAAGAAGGTTCACTTAAATTGCTAAAGATTATCGTGAAGGCGGATACAATCGGATCTCTTGAGGCGATTAAACAGTCTTTGGCCAAAGTAAAGAATGATGATATTGCGATTAAAGTAATTCATAGTGGAGTCGGTAGTATTACTGAATCGGACGTAATGATGGCTACCGCAAGTCCCGGAACACTGGTTGTTGGATTTCACACAAAGGCTAATGCTCATGTTTTACAGGTTGCGGAGAGATCTCAAATTGAGGTTGTAACTTACAGCGTAATTTACGAATTGATTGAAGATTTAACAAAAATTCTTTCCGGTCTTTTAAAACCTGAGAATATTCAGGTTGAACTTGGTAAATTTAAGGTAATGAAAATTTTCTTTACCGGAAAAGGAGAAATGGTTTTGGGAGGAAAAATTACAGATGGAGTTCTTCAATCCTCGTCAAAGTGTAGAGTATTTAGAGATGGTGTACAGATTGGCGATGGAGAAATCATAGGTTTAAAATTGGTGAATGAAGATGCAAAAGAACTGGAGAAGGGTGAAGAATGTGGTGTGAAATATAGAGGAAAGATAAAAATAGCAGAGGGCGATTTACTCGAAGCATGGAAGATGGAAAAGAAAATGAAGACTTTATAATTTTCATAAGATGAAAGTTTTAGTTACAGGAGGAGCCGGATTCATTGGTACGAACTATCTTCATTATCATCTGGCAAAACGACCTGAAGATGAGCTTGTTGTACTTGATGCGTTGACTTACTCCGGAAATAAAGAAAATTTGGCTGATTTGGATTTGAAATTTATCGAGGGAAAAATTGAAGATGAAAATTTGGTGAATCAACTTTTTGAGGAAGAAAAATTTGATTGGATTGTACATTTTGCCGCGGAAAGTCACGTAGATCGAAGCATTAAAAATCCCGGTGTTTTTGTTGAAACAAATGTTTTGGGGACACAGGTTTTGCTTGAAGCTTCAAGAAGATTTGGAGTGGAAAGATTCCATCATGTTTCAACAGATGAGGTTTATGGAGATCTTGGTTTAAATTCAAAAGGAAAGTTTACAGAAAATAGTCCGATACTTCCAAGTTCTCCTTATTCGGCGAGTAAAGCGGGTTCAGATTTAATGTGTTTGGCTTACAGAAGAACATTTGGTCTTCCCGTAACAATTAGCAGATGTTCAAATAATTTTGGTCCTTATCAAAGTTTGGAAAATTTCATTCCCAGAATGATAAGTTTGGCCTTGAAAAATGAGAAATTACAGGTTTATGGCAAGGGTTTAAATATTCGGGATTGGCTTTTTGTTTCAGATCACTGTGCGGCTATTTTGGCTATTCTTGAGGAAGGAAAAATCGGTGAAGTTTACAATGTTGGAGGTGACGCCGAAATGAAAAATATTGAAGTTGCAAAAATGATTTTAAGAATTTTGGGAAAGTCTGAAGATCAGATAGAATTTGTGACTGACAGAAAAGGTCATGATGAAAGATATGCAGTTGATTTTTCTAAAATTAAATCTGAATTAGGGTGGACACCCCGCGGCGTTTTTGAAGACGGACTGCGTCAGACCATTGAATGGTATAAACTAAATTTATATGAAAGGAATCATACTAGCGGGCGGAATGGGCACCAGGCTCTCTCCCCTAACAAAAGTTACAAACAAGCATCTCCTGCCGGTTTATAATAAACCGATGATCTATTTTCCTCTTATGAAAATGAAGGAAATAGGAATGAAGTCGGTTTTGATTGTTTCTGGAAAAGGTCATGCGGGACATTTTTTGGAGTTGTTAGGTTCCGGTTCGGAGTTTGGAATGGGTATTTCATATGAAGTTCAGGAAGAAGCGGGAGGAATTGCACAGGCGCTGTCTTTGGCTGAAGATTTTTGCGGAGATGAAGATTTGGCTGTGATGTTGGCTGATAATATTTTTGAAGATAATTTATCTGAGTCAGTAAAGAGTTTTGAAAATTCAGGAGAAAACGCGCATGTTTTTTTGAAAAAAGTTGAAAATCCAAAAAGTTACGGCGTTCCTGTTTTTGAAGGAGAAAAAATAGTGGATATTTTAGAAAAACCGGAAAATCCACCAAGTGATTTTGCAGTTACAGGATTTTATTTATATAGAAAAAATGTTTTTGAGCTTATTAAGAATTTGAAACCGTCTGCACGTGGCGAAATGGAAATTTCAGATGTAAATAAATATTATATAAAAAATGGGAAGATGGGACATTCAACATTAAACGGATTTTGGGGAGATTGTGGTGAATCATTTGATTCTTTGATGGAAGCTTCAAAATTTATCCAAAATAAAAAATGAATATTTTTCTTCAAGGTTCAATAGCGTTTGATGAAGTGAGTAGATTTTACGGCAAATTTACGGATGTAATTAAGCCTGATCATATAAATAAACTAAGTGTTTCATTTCTTGTTTTTGAAAAGGAAAAATTTTTTGGAGGTTGCGCAGGAAATATTGCCTATTCTTTGGGTCTGCTTAAAACTAAGGCCTATATTTGCAGTCCTGTTGGAGAAGATGGAGACGAATATATAAAAGCTTTGAAAATGTGGAAAATGGATACGAAATATTTGAAAAAACTTAAAGGTCACACCGCTTTGGCTTTTATCACATCGGACTCAGAACAAAATCAAATTGCACATTTTGCTCCTGGAGTTTTAAGTACTACCGAGAAATTTATTCTTCCCGACATTGCAAAAAAAGGTGATATTCTTTTGATCAGCCCTGAAAATCACGATAGAATGATTCAATCTGTTAATCTCGCGAAAAAAAAGTTTTTAAAAGTTTTTTTTGATCCGGGTCAATTGATTCATTCCTTTAATAAGACTGAATTGAAAGAGATACTAAGTAAAATTGACGGACTTTTTGTAAATGAATATGAATGGGAGCTTTTGAAAAACATTTCAGGTTTGAGTAAGACGGAAATTTCAAGATCAGTTAGTGTAATTTTTATCACCAAAGGCTCTGAAGGAGTTGAGTTAATTGAAAACGGTGAATCCACAGAAATTGAGGCTTTAAAAGTGAAAAATTCAATTGATCCAACGGGTGCTGGAGACGCGTTCAGAGCAGGCGTTTTGGCCGCATTAAAACAAAATTTATATTATAAAACTGCGGCAAAAGTGGGATCGATCATGGGGGCGCTTTCAGTACAACACAAACAGTGCCAAGCCCACACAATTACTAAATTTGCAGAGCGAGAGCTAAAAAATCTCGGTTTCTCTTTGTAAATTCTTCAAGATTAAAATCAGGTGTTTTGTTTGAAATACTAACAAGAGATTCATAAATTTTATTTATTTCATTTAAGTTGAGAACAGCGGAACCCTGTTTGACGTGAAGAAAATCGATAAGTGATTTAACTTTTGTACTGTAAGAAATAGAAAGAACCGGAGTCCCAACCGCAAGTGCAAAAATTGAGGCGTGAAGTCTCATTGAACAAAGAATCTTGGATTTTTCGATTATCTCTAAAACTTCTGTGGCTGATGTGGGTTTTAAGACTTCCAAACCTGTTAATTCGAGTGCTTTTAGTTCAGATTGATTCCTTAAATCCATTGGTAAAAGTTTTAAAACCAAAGAGTTCTGTTCTGCATATTGTTTACATTCATCTATAATTTTCTGCCAAGATTCATTGGTTTTTTCTTCCCATTTTCTTAAGCAAAGTAGGAAAGTATTATCTTTTTCAATGTTTTTTTTCTTTTTAGCTGCCCAAATTAAAGCCGAATCTGTGGAAACTGTTATATTTTTATCAATTTTTAGGGTTTTTAAGAGATTAAAAGATGAATTATCTCTAACATGAATTGCTTTTGCATTCTTAAATACCTTTTTCACAAAAAATCGTGAAATGAATAAGTTTAAAGGCCCAATGCTCTGAGAATAACAAATGTATGGAATTCCGAATTTTACACACACCGCAGCTTGTATATACCAAATAAACGGTGCTCTGATACTCTCGGTATCCACAAAAAGTCCGCCTCCGCCCAGAATTACCAAATTCGCTTTTTTTATTGCTTCCGTGGTTGCCGGGCTCCTCTTAAAAAAACTGCGAATCCCGCTGGGAACATGTGGAAATTTATCAAAAGCTTCGTAAATATCTTTACTCGAGTTGAATCCATAATGAAACAAGCTTATTTTCCCCTGATACCCGACTTCTCTGAGTTCAGAAACTATACCTGCAAAAATGCCATCATCACCAAGATTTCCCGCTCCGTAATTTCCAATTATAAGAATGTTGTTTGCTCGCATTTTAGGTTCATTATTGGAGAATATGATAATCTGTGTATTCCAGAAGGACCGTGCTCGTGTAAGGCTCTCTGATGTCTTTCTGTTCCGTAGCCTTTGTGCTCATCAAATCCGTAATTTGGATACTTCTGTGCGTATTCTACCATAATTCTATCTCTTGTTACTTTTGCGACTACCGACGCGGCAGAAATCGACTTAACTTTTAAATCGCCCTTAATTATTGATTCATGCGGGATTTTAAACTTAAAGTTGTCTCTCCCGTCGATTAATATTTTGTCTGGTTTAGTTTTTATTGAATTTAATGCCATTTCGAAAGCCAAAAAAGTTGAGTGCAGTAATCCGTATTTATCAATCTGATCATGGGAAACAACCCCCACGCCAAAATCATATTTTTTTGTGATTTTAAGATAGAGATCTTCACGTTGCTTGGCTGAAAGCAATTTTGAATCCGTTAATCCGGGTAATCTAAAGTTTCTCGGCAAAATCACCGCCGCCGCAACAACCGGGCCGGCCCATGAACCCCTTCCCGCTTCATCCATTCCAACAATAATAATATTTTGTGGCACGAAAAAATAATAGCCTCATTATTTAATTGAGTTAAGCTATTATGCTTTAGTCTCTTCAACTGAAACGTCTTCAGTAGCAACTTCTTCTTTCTTTTCTTCAACAACTACTTCCTTTTTAGAAGCTTTTTCTTCAGGTTCATCAGGAGTCGCATCAAACATTGTTTCTCGTAATCTTGCAGATTTACCACTCAAATCTCTCATGTAGTAAAGTTTCGCGCTTCTAACCTTACCTTCTTTCACAATTTCAATTTTAGAAATAATTGGAGAATGTAATGGGAAAATCTTTTCAACTCCAATACCGTCAACCAATTTTCTAACCGTGAATGTTTTACTAATGTTATGACCTGAACTTACTTTAATAATAAGTCCTTCAAAAATCTGAGTTCTTTCCTTCTCACCCTCTTTAATCTTCTGGAAAACTTTAACAGTTTGACCAGCTCTTACATCAGGAACTTTCTTTAGAAGACTCTGTGTTACGTGATTTAAAATTGCTTGAGACATTCGTTTTAATCAAATTTGCTCGTGTAATATACGTAGGAAGGACGGGGATTGCAAGGGAAAATTATTCGAAATGTTTTTCCAGCTTGTTTACGGGAATAATATTCTCCTGATCTTGGATAAGATCCAATATAAACTTATCTCTACATTTTAATCTGTAAATAAACTCTTCATCACTTAAAGTACTGAATCTAATGGGTTCATTTGTTTGAATTGTGTCGAGATATTTTTCAAGATCATTTTTATTTAAATCACCTACCAATAAAATATCAACCTGTGAATCCTTCCCCACAAAAACTCCGGAAAGAACCATAAAATCCAATGTTCCCATCTTACTTATATTTTTAATAAGATTTTCGGTGGAGATACTTGCCTTAATCACAATATGACGAAGTTCATTGAAAAGAATGAAGTTTTTATTTACCGTAAAATACTTCTTTCTATTTTTCATCTTACTTTTCAAAAGACCCATCTTTTTCAAATTATCCAATTCTCTTCTAACAGAGTTAATTTGCTCGTCTAAACTTCTTGTTAATTCACGGACAAAGAATTCACCGTCCGGATTCAATAAGAATAAGTTGAGAAGTTTTACTCTGGCTTTAGATGTAAACAAATGCTTAAGCATGCATACATAATTTATCCAATACCCGACAAATGTATAATTTTTTGATACGCTTTGCAAGTCAAAATTGTGTTTACTCTGTTAATTACCTTTGCTGAAGCCATTAAATTTGTATACTTTTTTTATTCATATTTAATAAACATTGTTCGTTACTGCATACAATATTTATTCATTGATTTAAGATTTAAATATAAAAAAGAGGAGAAATAATTTTCTCCTCTTTTTTATTATAATTTTTACTTAAATTAAGCTTTATACTTTTTAATAAGATTTTTAAGCATCAACTGGTTTCTTAATTGTTCCAATTGTTTTGTTCCCGGAGCATAATAATCTTTCATTTTATCGGCATATTCCTTGGGATAATGCCCCATTTGATGTGCAATTTCCTCTTTAACATCCTCATCGGTAACTGTAATTTTGTCCTTTTCATATAATTTTTCTATTCCAAGCCTAATCAAAACCTGTTTTTCAGCCTGAGCTTTGAATTCCGCACGAATATCTTTCCCATCTTGTTTCTTTAAAGCTTCGTAATCTTCCCACTTCATACCTGTTTTTTGCACCTCAGATTTCAATCTTTCCAATAAAAGATCAATCTCTCTTTCAACCATTGCTTCAGGAATTTCCGCTTCAAAATATTCAGAAAGTTTCTCAATTACCTCATTCTCCAACTGAATTTCGGCATCATGTTCTTTTTGATGTCCAAGTTCAGTTTTAATCTCATTTTTGAGATCAACTAGAGTTTTGTGTTTTCCTTCAGTTAACTGCTCGGCAAAAGCATCATTTAATTCTTGCGCTTCCGCTTCTTCAACTCTGTTAATTTTTACATGGAACTTCACTTTTTTGTTCTGGAAATTCTTTGAATGATAATCTTTTGGGAATGTAATTTCGAAGTCTTTTTCTTCGTCTTTCTTTAAACCAATCAATTCTTCTTCAAAACCCGGAATAAAATAGTTTTCACCAATAATTACAGGGTGATTTTTGCTTGAAGTGCCGTCTAAAGGAACGCCTTGCATATCCTTTCCGTCAAAATCAATTTCAACTCTGTCTTCTTTTTTTACAGGTCGATCGGCATCATGCCATTTTCTTCCCCTCTTAAGTAAATTTTGGAGTACTTCTTCCATTTCCTTCTCGGTAACTTCTTGTTTCTTTGGAGTGACTTTAATTTTTTCGTATCCCGATTTAATTTTCACTTCCGGAAAAACCGATACAATAGCTTCGTATTTAAATGGTGATTCAGAAACAACCGAAATTTTTGGATATGCGACCGGTTTTATGTCGTGATTTTTAATTGCTTTTTCGTAAGTATCCGACAAAGCAATTTCCATCATATTCGCTTTAAAACTCTTTTCTCCGACATGTTTTTCAAGCACATCAAGCGGAATATGTCCCGGTCTAAAACCGTCAATTTTTACTTGATCTTGAAGAATTTTTGCCGCCTCGGATTTATAAGTGAGTAGCGTTTCTTCGCTTACCTCTACGGTAATTTTGACTTCTGACTTTTTGAGATTTTCAATTGTTACTTTCATTTCATTGGTTAATAAATTCCTGAGCAGGATACTCGATGAAAGGCCATATTGCAATTTATTCTAATTTTTGCTATAATTATGAGATTTAAGTTAATCGTATGGCAACACGACCGGAACGTATTGAGTCTAAACAAGTTGAGTTTATGGCCAAATCAGACTACTGGTTGGGCAAATATCTTGACGTTAAAGGCAATACAAAAGAAGCTCGGAAAGAAAGGGCAAAATGCAGAAAAGAATGGTTGAAATCTCAAAGACCATTAACTAAGAATACTGTAGTTTTTGCTCAAGCTTTGAGAGCTTATGCGGAAAGAGCTGGTAGAAATGCCCCGGTTATTCCAAGCGAAGGAAGAGAAATTAAGCCTGAGAATGAGAATCAACAAATTGAAGGTACACAAGAAAGTGGTACAGAAGATGAAGAGGATAAAGAAGATGCCGAAGTCAGCTTGGAAGAAATTATAAATGACCGAGCTAAGCTAAAAGCTGAAATTGAGGGCCGACTTAAAAATAATAAAGTAGGAATTCAAAAAATTGTACAAGATTTTTACAATCAAGGGGTTGAACCTGACGATTTGTTGGGTCGTAAAGGTGGTGAAAATCAGGCAAGAGCAATTGAATTGTTGTTTGCCGATAATCCTAAACTTGGAAAGAAAGTTGAAAGGATAATTTTCATGAGCCCCACCGAAATAGCTGCAAACAAGGAACTATATAACGACGTTTATCAATTCATTCGAAAAGCAGAAAGCCAGATTAATAAAGGTTATGAAAGATTCAGCCTTACTAAAAAGAGCATGGATCAGTTTAGCGAAGAAGTTACAGGTGATTATTTGAAGAAGAAGTTAACGAATTCAATGGACTATTTAAAGGAGAAGCCATTGGCGGGGATAATGGGAATTGCCGCGATTGGGGGCTTACTTTATTATATGTCACACGGAGAAAAAGACAGTTGGAGAAGTTGGACATGGGATAAAATTAAAGGTGTCGCTCCTTGGATTGGTGGCGCGATCGGTTTGAATATTGCAACTTCAATGTATAGAGATGACGGTAGAAGTTTGTGGGATTTGGCTTTTCATAATCCAAATGCATTTAGTTATGACACAGTAACAGAACAATTCAAGACTGATCTTGAGGCGATGACAGATAGTAATAGAAACGCTTTTGAGGCAATGTTGCATCTGGCAAATGCCGATGCAGATGCGGTTTATGAAGTCTATGATGATGCTCACAGATCACACAGAGAAACAATAAACCCAGAAACATTAAAGAGTTTGGGCGGACTTACGGAAAAACAAGCAAGAGGCATTAGTGGAGACAATCTTTATATTGGATTGGAAGCCATGATGAGAAAGTTAGGTCAGAAAAAAGGTGTGAAAAGAAAAAAAGAAGAAGAAATTAGCGAAGGTAAAATTGCTTATAAAAAGATGACTGCGGCTCACCCTGGTTTACAGTTTGCTTCAATTATTTACTTATTGGAGGTTGATCAAGTAGCCAAATCAAAGGGAAAGAAAGAAGGAAAAGGAATTAAAGGAACAGTAATTGCCGGTGTTGAGAGTGTTAAAGGTGCGGTGGGAATTGGAGATAAGGATGATGATACGAAATCAGGCAAAAAGAAAAAACGGAAAGAAGGTGGTAGTGGTGGTGAAGGTTCAGAAGATGACGGTTCAGATTCTGAAGATGGAGACGAGCTAGATGACAGTTCAGATGAGTCTTTAGAAGACGAGCTTGGAATTGAGGATGAAGATATTGAACATCTTAGAGAAGTAGGCAATAACTATATTAAGAAACAATTTGCAAGACTTGATGGTTATGAAGGTGGATGGACTGATAAAGCGATTGCATTGTTTAAAGATTCTAAATTTAAAACATTTATTAAAAGTAGAGAGGTTTTCTATAGAAGTGAAGTCAATAGAATTATGAGTGGAAAAACTGATGCAGATGTAGAGGCTACAAGGAAAGAGCTTAAAAAAATGGCGATAAATTTAAAAGATGAAGTTAGCGGATATACCGCGCAATTGAGCAATCAGGATCCAAGTTCAGAAATTGTTTTGCATGATGTTGAGGGTGTAGTTGTTCAAAATATGGTTAAAGATGCAGTGTGGAAGAGCAACACATTAAAAGTATTTAATACACTTGAACTTTATGAAATGGAAAGTTCATATTTCATGGACGAACCTGAAATGGATCTTAAGTTTGTGGAAAAATATGTAAAGAAAATTGGTTATGGTATTAACAGAGATGGGAAAGTTTCATTGAATGATGCCGAGGCATATACAACATTTTATATTGATCAAGTTCATGCAATTCTGCCCGCAGATTCAGAAACATTGAGTTTAGGTAAAAAAAGACAAGTTAGTGTTAATGAATGGAAGGCTTTGCTTGTAAAAATGGACGATATTCCAAGCTTCCAAGTTTGGGTTAAGGATAATAACCACGAGCTTGGCCAAGTTCTTAAAGAACATGATAGGACAAGAGCGGTTTACGAAGTTCACGAAAGTGAGAAAGTCCAAAACCGTGCGGAACTTCTTGACTACGGACAGAAGAAACTTGATGAGGCTTTCAAGAGAACAGATGGTTTGGAATGGAGCGCATTTGCAGATCCATTTGATGCGATGGTTGGAAGAAGAAAAGAATACTATTTGGATCAAATTAGAAAAGTTAAGGATTCAAGTTTGGCTTCGAGAAAGGCCGTTGATGTAATTTTGGATAAGGCAAGAAAAGAAGCTGAGATTTACAGGCCTTACGAAGAAAGAGAAGGTCACAATACTACAACTGTTTTGCGTGAAGTTCAGGGTAGAATGATTGAAAGTAGACTTGAAGGTCACAAGGAATGGGTTTCAAGCGTGAAGAAAGTAATGGATTACGCAGACGGTAATTATGAGTTTGAAGATTGGACTTATATTTTGAACGAACCTGAAGTAATGATTCAGTTCATGGATACTTTCTATGACAAAATCAAGGAAGGAAAAAATGGAGCGACTCCTGCTCAAATTGAGAGCTACACAAGATATTATTTGGATGAAATGAATCATATTCTTGCGAACGATACAAACATTTCAATTACAAATCTTGATGGAAAAGTTAAACAGGTTAGCACAAAGGAATGGTTGAATATTGCGACAATGATTCCTCAGATTAAAAATATTGATCAATGGTTGGCCGCACCTGAAGAAGATAGAGCTGAATTGAAGGCAAATGATAAAGGAAGAGCAATGCAAGAAAGAAGATCGGTTGAAGGAGGTCTTGAAAGAAAAGAACTTCTTGATAAGGCAAAAGCCAGAATTGACGCGGCTTTCGATCCTGCAGATAAGTTGGATTGGGGTCTAACAAGAGATCAATTTGAAGCTGTTATCGGTAGAAGAAAACAGACATATATTGGGGAAGTAACCGCAGTTAAAGGCTTTGATGCCGACGCTGAAAACAAAATTAATGAAATAGTTAAACGAGCAGAAGATGAAGGTGAAATGTTTGTGAAATATCAGGCAAGAGAAGGTCATAACACTTCAACAGTTTTGATGGAAGTTCAGAGAGAAATGATTGAAGTTACTGTTAAGGAACCTCGATGGCAAGAAAGCGCGAAGCAAGTTTTGAACTATACAAACGGTTCATACGAATTTGAAGGTGTTACTTATGTTTTAAATGAACCTGAAATCACGGTTCAATTGATGGATTTGTATTACAAAGCCATTGATAATGGACAGAGAGTTGCAGGTCCGGAAGCGATTCAGGAATATACAAATTATTTCATGTGGGAACTGAGTTACACTTTGGCGAATGATAAAAATATTTCACCTGATAATCTTTCAGGTGGAGTAAAACAAATCAGCACTACTGAGTGGGCTCAAGTTCAGAATAAATTGGGTCAGATTCAATCTTTCGATTCTTGGATGAGTTCTGGAAAGAAATCACATCCAGCGTTGAAGGAAAATGATCAAAAACGAGGAGTGACGGATAGAATTGCTGAAGAAGGAAGCGAACTGGATAAATATTTGAGAGAAAGAATCAATCAAATTGATTATAAATTCTCTGAAGTTAAGAAAATTGACAAGAATTTCTTACCTGATAACTTTGATGCTTTCGTCACAATGAGACGCGAAGCCTACGTTGAAAAACTTGCCAAAGCCGCAAGAGGTCAAGCTGATTCTCCGGCAACTCGAGACGCATTAAATAAGATTGTTAGTGATGCCGCACAAGAAGTTTTGGATTACTTGAAATTTGAAAGAAGTTCTTCACCTGTTAAATTGCTTGAAGTTGAGAAAGTAATGCTAAGTCATGAACTTAACAGAACTGATTGGAAGGCCGGATCAGAGAAAGTTTTGCAATTTGCAAACGGTAATTATGAATTTGAAGGGCCAACATTCTTGATTGATGATCCTGCAATATTCGCGGACTACATGAAACTTTACATTTCAAAGGTGAGTGATTCCGCAAAAGTAAGCAGTCAAGATGCGAACGATTACACAAGATATTATTTGTTCATGGTGCAAAAAACGCTACCGGACGATAAAAATGTCGCGCTTGGAAGTAATAGATTCCAGGTTAGTCGCGAGGAATGGTTGGCGAAAAAGAACAAATTAGACATGATTTTATCTTACAAAGATTGGGCGAGCTTGCCTGCAGATCAAAAGAATAAGCCTGAATTGGTTCAAAATGATTTGGAAAGAGGAGTTTCAGATCGAATTGAAGCTGAAAAGAAAGCTTCAAATGAGAAATTCATGGAATGGTTTGAAAATGAAGCTGATGTTTCAAAATGGTTTAGACTTGATGGAAAGTGGCCGGCTGAATTCAAAAAAGAAGTTTCAAGTAAACTAGTAATACTTTCACATAATCCTGATTACAAAAATCAAACAAATGAAGAATATCAGAAAACTCTTCAGGAGTACGCAAGATATGTCATTGTTGAGAAGAGATTCTACGAAATGATGATTGCGGGAAATATTTCCCCTGATCAAATGTATGTGAGTGAAACAAGACTTTCTACACAAACTATTAAAGAACATATCTTAAAACAATTTAAGGAAGGATTTGATAATAATTTCATGAAACCCGGAAAAACTCCTCAAGATTACAACAATGAATTGGAGGGGGATCTAAGAAAGACGGTCGCTATTGCAGAAATATTTGACGAACTATCTTTTAAAGTGGGACCACTCTATTTACCGGCAATTGACCCAATCAATTTCACTCCTTGATCAACTTAAGATTAGCTAAGATCAATCGTTTTCTAGTCAATAGCTTGGAAACACTTCATTGATTGGATAGGAGTTTTTAAG
>CAYTWD010000016.1:0-28211 GCA_964441065.1 uncultured Candidatus Peribacteria bacterium | reverse complement strand
GATTTAACAGGTTAAAAAGCTAAAATTCTCTGGACATTTTGTAGGGTGAGTGTGTGCTTACATTTCGCCACACAAAAGCACAAAAAAATCATTTACCACTCGGTCTCCAAACAGAATCCGCCTGAGAATCATACAAGAGATTTCTAACAAACTCGGCTTTATTCAAATCCAAATAGCCTTTAATAAATTGGGGCGGAATTCGATGAGGATGTTTCACACCCGGATTAAAGCCTTCCATTGGTTTCCTGCCAATCAAAGTCGGATCGTTTTGAATTATCGTGTCAAAATCATGGAGGCCTTCCTTGTAAGATACAATCACAATATATTTTACTGGTCCATCCACAAGATAATAGTTCTCTAAAGAATCAGCCACGTGCTCCGGATCTTTCACCAATGCCATGCAAGTTTTTCCAAGATGCGCACTTTCTCTATAAAGTATACCTTCCTTCAAAATACTTTCCGCAGTTTCTTCAGTTGGAGTTCCATGAGCGCCATAATATCTAAAACCCTCCTCAAGAATTTCGTTTTCATAAAGATCCGCAATCACATCATGTAAGTTTGCGGGAACACTTTCCATATTACAAAACATTACCAATCTGTTCAGCAACAGTCACAAGCAAACGGATTTCTTCATCTTTGAAATCTTCGCAGACTTCAGAAACGATAATTGCGGCGATCGAACCGTCGGGTTTGTGGGAAGCGCAGTAAACAGTTTTGTCATTATCAAGAAAAAATTCAGGAGCGTCAGGTGATTTAAATTTATTAAAGTAATCGGGAATAGCCATTTCAAACTTGGCCAAAACATCGGGGTGCAATTCAATTGAAGTACGCATTGGGAGTCCATCTGCTCCGAACATCGCAATTGCAGAATGATCAATCGCCTTGCTCAATTCAATAAAAATCGCGGGAATCATTTGAGAAAGATTTCCTTTAAACATTGTCATGATTCGAGTTACGTCGTAAAGGGCAATCAAACGAGTGTTCATTGACTGCAAACGAGAATTCAAAACCTTAACTATTCCGAGCAGAATTCCACTCGCGGCTTGAGGTTCCGCCTTTAGCAATTTAGCGAATTTTTCTGGGGTAAGTCTTAAAAGTTCAGTTGGAACTAATGCTGTGACAGTCGCCCCTCTTCCCTTCTGAGAAAGTAGGGCACCTTCTCCAAAAAAATCTCCGGTGGTCAATGTAGCCAGATGTTTCTGAGTGTCAAGATTATCAGAAAGAGTTTTAGAAACTTCAACCGTACCTGAAAGAATATAGTAAAAATCTCTACCCTGCCCGTCTTCGGTCAAAATTTTCTCACCATAAGGATAGGAAACTTTTTCCCAATAATCAGAGCCACCAAAAGCAGTGAAAATTATTGGATCCGATAAATCTATAAACATATTTTTCATTGCTGTGCTAGGTTACTTACTAAATCAGGATCATGAGCTTTTGCTTTTGCGGATTCAAGACTAATTATCCCGTCCTTAAATAGGCTTGCCAAAGACATATCCAAAGTCATCATTCCGTCAGATTTACCAATTTGCATCATTGAATAAATTTGGTGAGTTGTACCCTCTTTAATACAGTTTGTAATCGCGTCATTTTTAACAAGAATTTCAAAAGCGACCACTCGCCCGTTTCCATCTATTCTTGGAATCAAAGTTTGAGCCACAATTCCTAACAGAGTTGTGGAAAGCTGAGCTCGAATTTGCTGCTGTTGTGCTGGAGGGAAAACATCAATCATACGGTCAACAGTTAAAGCCGCGTCTTGCGTATGCAAAGTGGCCAAAACCAAGTGACCTGTTTCAGCCAAAGTGATCGCCGCCGAAATCGTTTCAAGATCACGCATTTCACCGACCAAAATCACATTCGGATCTTCACGAAGCGCTGATTTAATCGCGGTTGGAAAAGAATCGGTGTGCATTCCAACTTCACGCTGACTTATTAACGATTTATTAGATTTATGAATAAATTCTATCGGATCTTCAATAGTTAAAATATGAGCTCTGCGAGTACAGTTAATCTCATTTACCATCGCCGCTAGAGTTGTAGATTTACCGCTACCGGTTGGCCCCGTAACCACAATCAAACCACGATTTTTTTTGCTAAACTCTGTAAGAATTGGCGGATACCCAAGGCCGGAAAGTGTTGGAATAACTTCAGGAATACTTCTTAACGCTATTGCCGGACCATCAATTTCGGTAAAAACATTTACACGAAATCTACCAATACCATCAGCGGAGTAAGATCCATCCACTTCCTGATTCTCTTTATAAATTGCATATTTTTTATCGCCCAAAATTTGCTTAATCACAACTTCCATCGATTCCTTTGTAAGAACTTCGGCATTTTGCATGTCGTATAATTGACCGTCTGTAAGTCTCACAACAGGAACTCTTCCAACCTTCAAATGGAGATCGGGTGATTTGCTTTCTGCTACTTGCTTTAAATAAACGTTAATATCCATAAAAAATTAGGTTTTAGGTGTTTCAGTTGCCGGCACCACTGGAGTTGCAGGTGCAACCGGGGCTGCGGCCGGTGCTGCAGGTAAAATCGAGTTAAGTTTCGTCTTCATTTCATCTCCGCTCAATCCAAATTTAGTCATTGCGGTTTCAACACTTGCAGGAGTGCCATTAACTGAAATCAAAACTGCCGCCATCAATTCAGGATTTGTGAACCACTGAACCTGACCCCTTTTGAAAAGTTCCGCAAAATTTTTCACTGCATCAACATCAACTGTTCCATCAGCCTTTACTGGCAAACCTTCCGCCGGAGCAAAAACAAGTTGAATTTCTTTATCACCGGGCATAACAGAACCGGGTGTAATTTCTTTGACGTCAGAAGTCTTCAAAGTAATTCCGTGTTTTAACAAACCAACCTGAAGAGCCGCAGTAACATCAAGCCCTAAAACAGATTCGCCGCTATCATCCGCAGGCATAACGAGAGTCGAACCTGTCATAAATTTAAGCGTCGAATCGCCTTGATCAACCTGACCTTTCAAATTCCAAAGCATTGCCGCCTTTCCCATACTTCCCGGAGCCGTTGGCCAATAAATATTTTTATCACCCAAACGATTTTCTTCTTTAACACCAGCAAAAGTTTCCGCAAATGCCATCGACTCAACTTTCTTGTCTTTTCCCACAAGTCCTTCCATCGCTTTACCTGACAAATTCTCTGCCACCCAAACTTTAGCCATCAGCGAAAATTTCTCGGTTAGAGTAAGACTTTTCCTCAAAGCATCACGCATTATTTGACCGTTTTTATCTATAAATTCTCTCCCCTGAGTCTCCATTGATGCCAAAATTTCCTTGGCAAGATCCGGACTTTCTTTAATCAATTTATCCAACTGATCCCCAAAAATTGCGTCTCCAAAATATTCACTTCCCAATCCGGAAATCGTATCCATCACACCGGGCTTTACTTGAGGGGAATCAGCCATTATCAGGAGTTTTATGATTTAAACTTTCCATTCTTATCTTCAATTTTTCAAGTCTTTGAAGATATGCGGTTTGATTTACAGTCAGCTTCCTATCTTTTTCCTTTTCAACATCTTGATTCATAGCTTTCTCTTCCTCCAAAATCAGGAGTAATTCATCGATTTTCTTCTCGTCTAAAGATTGCAAAATTCCCGCCCATTGATTCTCGGTTAGAACCACATTTGCCCTGAATCCCGGACTCACCGGAAGAAGCTTGCAGGCATGTTTAATTTTTTCTTCTTTTGTCATGGCGTGAATTAATCATATTATTATACCAAAAAAGCCAACCTTTTACAAGCAGCCACGCGTGAGCGTGGGCATTTGCTTAGCTCGGCTTTTCTTAAAGTAGCTTCACTTGTCTCTTAGCCTAGCGCGAATTTTCTTAGTTTAGCTTCACTTCGTGAAGTGGTCACATCATTCCGCTCATATCAGGCATTCCGGCCGCCGCTGGCTTTTCCTCAGGAATATCTGTAACAGACGCTCCTGTTGTCAAAACGATTCCCGCAACAGAAGCTGCGTTTTGAAGAGCACTTCGAGTTACTTTTTTAGGATCAACAATTCCGGCCTTAATCATGTCCACAACTTCTCCTGAAACCGCGTCGTATCCAATGTTTTCATTTCCGTTGGCTTTGTTCAAAACTTCCTGAACAACAACTTTTCCATCTTTCCCGGCATTTTCCGCAATCTGTTCTAGAGGTTTTGAAAGAATCTTTGCAAGCAATCTTATTCCAACCATTTCGTCTTCACCATGACCTTTCATTGCTGAAACAATCGCAGCCGAATGCAAAAGCGCGGCACCTCCACCCGCAACAATTCCTTCTTGAACCGCGGCCTTTGTCGCATTCAGCGCATCTTCAATTCTTGCCTTTTTTTCTTTCAACTCAACCTCTGTTGCCGCGCCAACTTTAATAATTCCGACTCCGCCTGAAAGTTTAGCCAAACGTTCAGCCAATTTTTCTTTGTCGAAATCTGATTTACTTCTATCCAATTCCGCTTTAATTTCTTGAACTCGAGCATGAATTGCTTTTTGATCTCCTTTTCCTTCCACAATCACAGTTTTTTCTTTCTCAGCCACAACTTTTCGCGCCATACCCAAATCTTCCAGAGTCGCACTTTCAAGTTTTACACCAAGTTCGTCGGAAATAACGTTGGCACCCGTCAAAATCGCAATATCCTTAAGCATCGCCTTTCTTCTTTCACCGAAACTTGGAGCCTTAACCGCAAGCACATTGAAAGTTCCTCGCAATCTGTTCACAACAAGAGTTGCAAGCGCGTCACCGTCCAAATCTTCACAAATAATTACTAATTCTTTACTGCCACCCTGCGCGATCTGTTCAAGAAGCGGCAAAAGTTCTTTGATTGAACTGATTTTTTTATCCGTAACAAGGATTTTCACATTTTCGTAAATCGCTTCCATTCGAGCGGGATCTGTGACCATGTAAGGAGAAATGAAGCCGTTATCAAACTGCATTCCTTCCACAATTTCCTTATCGATTCCAAAAGTTTGACTTTCCTCAACGGTAATCACGCCTTCATGCCCAACTTTTTCCATTAATTCCGCAATAACTTCACCAACTTCTGCGTCTTGAGCTGAAATTGTGGCAACTTGAGCGATTTCTTCCTTAGTATTTACTGTTTTTGAAGTTTTATTCAAATGTTCAACAACTTTTTCAACAGCTTTATCAATTCCGCGTTTCAACATGATTGGATTCGCTCCTGCAACCACGTTTCGAATTCCTTCTTCCAAAAGCGCCGCCGCAAGCAAAGTCGCTGTTGTTGTTCCGTCACCTGCAACATCATTAGTTTTTGTTGCTACTTCTTTAACAAGCTGCGCACCCATATTTTCCTCAGGATCTTTTAGATCGATTTCCTTCGCGATTGTAACTCCGTCGTTAGTAATTAGCGGACCACCATATTTTTTCTCAAGAACCACATTTCTACCTTTTGGACCCATCGTTAATCGAACAACGTCATTTAGTTTTTTCACTCCTGACAAAAGCGCACTTCGTGCGGGATCTCCGAATGTAATATTTTTAGCCATATTAATTTTTAAGTTAAGAATTATTATTCAATGATTGCGAAAATATCTTCCTCTTCAAGAATCAAAAGCTCGTCTCCATCAATTTTCACTTCTGTTGGACCATACTTTTTGAAAAGCACAGTTTGACCAACTTTCACCTGAACGCTTTTATCTTTTTTAGCCTCACCCACCGCCAAAACTTTCCCTTTGGCAGGTTTTTCCTTGGCACTTTCCGCCAAAACAATTCCCGATTTGGTTTGACTTTCCTCATCAAGCCTCTTCACGAGGACGAACCCTGCAAGCGGTTTTAAATTTGTCATATGATTGTGGTTAAAAAATTAGCACTCACGTAAATGCAGTGCCAATTTTATTGATGTAAGCCTCTAACGTCAAGAGGATTTATTTAATCCCAACTTTCTTCTTCAATTTCGAAATATCTTCATCATGCCGAAAAGTTCTGGCTTTAAGCATTAAAATCGTTTCATCGTTGTTACTGAAAGTAGCTACTAAACTATCCATTTTAGTAAACAAGTCATTTTTAAGTTGAATCATTTCAGACCTCAAACTATTAACATCTGCTTTCAAGCCGTTAACAGTTATATTAAGTCTGTCATAACCCCGCTCAAGCGACCCATAACATCTCTCGAGAGTGCCTACTCTGGTATCTAGTGATGTGAATTCACCCTTCAATGATGTAAACTCACCCTTGAGTGATGTGAACTCGCCCTTGAGTGAAGTGAACTCACCCTTAAATGACTTGAACTCACCTTTGAGCGATTTCACTATCTCCAATATTTGTTTCGTTTCGGATTTCGCCATAAAATTTATGAAGGTAATTTTCTTTATACTCCGCGCAAAAAAACCGTCAAGAAAACAATAAAAGAATTCAGCTTTAATTCAGGACTTTTCCCAAAAAATATGTTCCGACGAAATGAAAAATCTGCCGGGGGGGGAACATATAAACTCTGAGTAATCTAATTGAGTTTACGAAACGTATTCAAGGGATAGAAAAATAGAGAGCATGCTCTCTATTTTTATAATCCCAGTGTAGTAAACTCAATTAGATTACTCCGCAAAAGCCTCAATTCGAAGTTCCCTCACAACATCCACTTTGATTTTTCCTGGATATTGAAGATCTTTTTCAATCTTGCGGGCGATCTCGTGAGAAAGTTTGATGGCTTTCAAATCGTCCAGTTTTTCAGGATTAACGAAAACTCGAAGTTCGCGACCTGCTTGAACCGCGAAAGCTTTCTCAACACCCTCAAAACTCGTAGCCAACTTTTCAATTTCTCCAAGACGTTTGATAAAACTCTCAAGATTATCTTTATCAACTCCGGGTCTTGAAACTGAAATCAAATTCGCAACTTGAATGATTTTTGCTTCGATAGACTTTGCCTCAACATCGCCTTCGTTCGCCTCAACACAGTGAAGCAATTCCTCACTCATTCCAAATTTCTTCAAAATATCACGGCCGATAGCAGCGTGTTTTCCATGGACTTCATGATCAACAGCTTTTCCAATGTCGTGCAGAAGTCCGGCTTTTTTGCAAAGTTCCACATTCGCTCCCATCATTCCGGCAATTTCAGCCGCGAGGAAACTAACTTCCATCGAATGCTTCAAAACATTTTGACCATAAGCAATTCTGAATTTAAGTCGTCCCAAAATCTTAATGAGGTTTGGTGGAAGGCCGGCAACCCCAACTTCGTACGCAGCTTTTTCACCCAATTCCTTTATTAAAACATTTACTTCTTCCTTAACTTTCGCCGCCATTTCCTCAATTCGAGCCGGGTGAATTCGCCCGTCTTCCATCAAACGTTCAAGAATAATCTTCGCCATGTATCTGCGAATAGGATCAAAACAAGAAATCACAATTGAACCCGGTGTATCGTCCACAATCACATCAACGCCTGTAACGGTTTCAAAAGCGTTAATATTTCGGCCTTCTCTACCGATAATTCTTCCCTTCAAATCATCAGAAGGAAGATTTACAAGAGTTGTGGTTGATTCAACAGTTGTCTCCGAAGCATAACGCTGAATCGCGTCGGCAAGAATTTCTCTAGCCTTACCTTCAGATTCATCTTTAATTTCCTTTTCAAGTTTTTTTGCATACTCAATCAGTTCATCTTTAGATTCTTCCTCAACCTGTTTAAAAAGAATTTGTTTTGCCTCTTCCTTATTGAGCTGTGCGATTTCCTTTAATTTTTCTTCCTGTTTTAAGAAGACTTTTTCAGCCTCTTCTTTTTTTTTCTTTGCCTCCTCAATATCTACTTCAAGCTTCTCTTTTAATTTCTCGGAATTATCTATTTTTGAGTCAAGCGACTGTTCTTTCCTTATAAGTCTCTCCTCAGATTCTTCAATTTTCTTTCTTCTCGCACGTTCCTCGTTTCTCGCCTCTTCCTGCAATTTCATCATCTCGTTCTTTGCCTTATGCATAATCTCTCCTGCCTTTGCATTTGCTTCCTGCAGTGCTCTCTCCTGTTCTTTTCGTTTTTTAATGTCCTCGTCTTTAAGCTGGGCGTTTCTGTAAATGAAACCAATTCCGCCTCCAAGACCAAAACCAAGAATAAGGAGAAGCACTTGTGTAATAGTGCTCATGTTTAATGTGGTTATAACTGGAATACAAAAAAGAAAACCGGCTTAGGTCGGTTTTTTCAGATTTGAATGTGAAAAAATTGAATTTTCCATCGTTTTCCCTTTGAATTCCGGTCGCAATTTATAAAAGATCTGAACGCAATTTAACAAAGCAAAGTCCGCTTGGCAAGAATTATCTTTGCGGTTAAAGTTTTCAAGTAATAAAAAAATGAAGGAAAAAATTAAATACATCATCGGGACAATTTGGCTTGCGGTAGTGATGTATTTTTATTACAAAAATCACACATATTTTTTGGAGAGTTTCACTTCACTGAGCAAGTGGTGGGCAATTTGGCTTGCGCCAATTCTTTCTTATGGCGTTTTCTTATTTTACAATTGGGCAAAAGGTGAATATTCACTAAAATTGAGTTTGAGCGCGAAAAAAATATCCCTGATTTTTCTTTTGGGGATGATGTTTTTGGGGAATGTGGGTTTCATGGTTTTAAAACCTTTAATTTACATGGGCCCGACAGCTGTTTATAACAACGACGGAACGGTAAATTTAAGCCCCACGCAGGAAGAAATCAGCAATGCAAAAAATGTTTTGAAAAAAGCCGTGGTTATTTCAGGAGGCGAAAATTTCTACAAAACAGCTTCGGCGGATGTTAAACAATATTTGGTTAAAGCCAATATCTGGGAAATCGAGAAAGGTCTGCTGTGGACTTTCTTAAGAATATATTTAACTTCTGGACTATTCATAATTTTCTCCTGCGCGCTCGGAGCATTTTTGCACAAAATTATAAGAAAAAAACAGGAGCATGAAGATTCTTTTGAAAGAAAAATGATAGAACTGGTTTTAGGACTTCTTACTATGAGTTTGGTTTTCTTGGCCATTTCATTCTTTGGACAATTCAAGGTTTGGATAAATCTCAGCGCAATTTTGTTTATCGGTCTAATAATAAGAAAGGAGCTTGCTTATGTTTTTAAGAAAATTGCAGCTTGGCGAATAAGATTAGAATTGCCATTCTCAAACTTAATTCTACCGATTTCCATTTTCTTACTAAGTTTCCTTTCAGTTCATTTAATGGATAACATTAGCCCAATGCCACGAGGCTGGGACGGATTGAATCGTTATATTTTAGTCGCAAGAAATATTGCAGAAACAGGAATAGGAGTCAAAAATGGAAGTGATTATGCTTGGGAACTTATTATCGCTTTCTTTTACGGGATAGATCATAAAATCGGTCTTTTCTGGACTTCTCTTCCCGGAATTTTGAACTTTATTATAATTTTCCTTGTTCTCAGAAAATTCATCTCAAATAGGAATGCGGGATTGGTGATTGCTTTTATGATTTCAATGCCGATGATGTCTTTTTATATGTCAGACGAAAATAAGATTGATCTGGCTCATTGGCTTCTAGGTAGCACAGTTGTTTTAACACTCTTAAAGGGCTTGGATTTTGAAGAAAAAATCAAAGTGAAAGATTACTCTTATATTTGGATTGGAGCGATTCTAGCCGGATTTGCGTTCAGTGTTAAATTTACGGGGATACTTCTAATATTCGCCCTAACTTCCACCTTCGCTTTAATTGAAAGTGGATGGATTTTGGCTTCGGCCGTTTTTATTTTTTCTCTCACAATTCTTGTTTTCCAGGGTGGACTCACTTTAGGTTCGGAATTCGTGAGTTCCGATAACTTCAATTCAAAGTTTGTTATTTTTGGAGCAATTTCCACTTTGCTTTTGATTGGACTCGCACTTTATAAGAAGAAAATAAATCAAAATATAATAAAGAATTTTTTTGTACTTTGCGTCTTTATTGCACTACCGCTTCTTCCTTGGTTCGCAAAGAATTTATATGAAAGTAAATCTTTTTCGCCCGATGTAATTATTCAAGGCTTAAACGAAACCCCTTCAGTTTACTTTCACGGTAAAAGTGACGAATGCACTTTCACGGGAGTTTATGAAGAATTTGACCGGTATCTTGGCTACAATGACAATATATTTTTGAGAATTTTAGCAATTCCATGGCACATAACAATGGCAGATCTTGGAGCCAAGGGGTCTTATGTAGACATAGGTTTTGCGTATCTCGGATTTTTAGCATTCACAATTCTTTTCTTTAAATTCAATGATAAAAGAAAAAATCTGATTCTACTTTTTGCTGTGATTTACGGTCTTTTTTGGTTGGTGAGAGCAAATGGAGTCATATGGTACGGCTTCCCTCTTTTAACTTTTGCGGCTATCGCTTTGGCGCTTGCTTTAGATAAACTGGACAAAAGCAAGTTCGGACAAATTATTATCGTGCTTTCATTTTTAAGTTGGGCCTTACTCGCATTCAACACTAGATTAAATAACTTTGGAAATTCTGTATTACTTCTAAGCCACACAGGTGTAATAAAATACGATGATGTTCAAGAAAATATTTTCCCTTATGCCGATCAAATACAAAGCTATTTGAAAGAACATGAAGGAATTGTTTACAAAGTTGGAACTCCTTTAGGTTTTTATATTCCTGATTTTTACACTAGAAGTTATGACGACCAGTTAATTGATGACTTTTATTGTACTTATCAATATTACGACGAAAATCCCGTAAAAGTGATAAAAGCTTTGAGAGCAAATGGAATTAAGTACCTTCTATTTGATTCTTATACCGCCACGATAGGAAATGACCCAAAAGGGACGCTTCGCAAAAAAGTTGAAACAATTATTAGTTTCATGAATAAATATTTAGATATTATTGTTTATGACGATGTCCGCGGCTACCACCTACTTTACATACCAAGCGTTGAAGAACTTTTGGCAAAACATCCTGAATTGCAAGATGATCCAAACGACAAAATTCTAGAGACGATTCAGAAGGAACTGGGAAAGTAAATTATTGCAGGAATATTTCAGGACTTATTCAGCTTTTGCCTTCATCATTTGCATGTAATTTAACCAACAATTATATGCGAAGAATGTTTTTATTCCTTTTATTCCTTTCTTTTCCAACAGTTTTAGCTGTTGAGTGCCCCGCCCCAACTTCAATTTCCACCAAACTCGAAATCACAAGTTTATATCCCTCTCCTCACACAGGAGAACACGAATGGATTGAAATCAAAAATAATGATTCTGTTCAGGTCGATTTGGCAAATTATACTTTGGAGGACGGAACTGAAAATCCTTGGGCAATGAGCGGTCAAATTTCTTCCGGTCAAAGTTTAAGAGTTGATTCCTTCCCTTTTCAATTGAACAATGGCGGCGATCTCGCGACCCTTAAAACTTCCGGCGGAATTCTAATCGACACTTTGACTTATTCAAGTAGCAGTGAAGGCGAAATAATTTATAAAAATTCAGCAGTCACTTTGGCTACCGAAAGCTCAACAGGAACAATCGCGGAAAGTACACCCACAATATTACCAATAATCTCAGAATTAATTCCAAATCCTGAAGGCTCTGACTCAACAAGCGAATGGATTGAACTTTACAACCCATTAACAGAAGAAATCACACTTAGCGGCTTATATCTGGACGATGCCGACGGAGGAAGCACTCCATATGAATTAAGTGGAAGCATGGGAGCGGAAAGTTTCCTTTTAATTTCCATCGAAGACAGTAGAATTTCTCTCAATAATTCCGGAGACAGCGTTAGGCTTCTGGGTGTAAACGGGGAAATTCTTTCCCAAATTGACTACACCGATTCAGTTGAAGGCTCGAGTTACGCAAAAATTGGAAATGAATGGGTTTGGTCAACAAATCCAACCCCGGAAGCTGAAAATATCACTGTGGAAGAAAGCAGTTCAGACTCAAGCGAAAGCGAAACAAGCTTTGCGAACGGCGATCTTTCCGAATCTGTAAATATCAGCGAAGTTTTCCCAAATCCAGAAGGTAGTGATCAAGAAAGTGAATGGATTGAAATTACAAACAGAAGTTCAGTTGATGTAAATCTTGGAAATTGGGTGATTGACGACGGCACAAGCGGCTCAAAACCTTATATTTTCCCTGATAACACCGTGATTCTCGCCGGCGAAACCTTAACTTTATACAGAAGTGAAACCGGAATTGCACTAAACAACAACGGGGAAATGGTTGAACTTAGAGATTACACCGGTGAAACGGTCGACAGCATTCAGTATGAAAGTTCGGTTGAAGGCGAATCTTATTCGAGAATTGAAGTTGAAGACATGCAATCCGAACAAGCAAGTCTCACAACGCTCGCGCAAAAAATTTCGGAAATATGGACATGGACTGAACCAACTCCAGGTGAAAAAAATCCAATCTGGATGCAATTTAAAGGCGCGGTTACAGATTACAGCGAAGGTAATGTCACAATTTTTGACGGTATTTCAAAATGGACTTTCAAAACCCAAAATCAAAAACTGGATCCTTTGGTTTTCGGAATCGGAAATCAAATTTTACTTCGCGCTGTTCAAGCCGGAGAAACATATGAAATCACATACAGCGAACTTTTGGAGGGAGCCACAAAATCCACAAAAAACTACATGCTTTGGTTTGAAATTTCTGCCGCCCTGCTTGCAGTCACTTCTTGGCTTGTTGTAGAGTACAGAAAGCGAAAACAAATGGCCTTGTCTTAATAAAAAAATTGACTACTATAAACAAGCAATTAACCAAAAAACCATGGAAGCCCAGAACAGAGCTCACGAAGATGAAGATCAGATGGAAGATCATGAGCTTAGTATTGCGGAATTGAGACAAATGGAACAAACCAGAGAAAGTGGTTGGGGAAAACTTGATTATGCAGGGCAACAAAAAAGAGACAAAATTGCCAACAATCTTGAGCATTTTGAAAAGGCAACTGGCATATCAACCGGTAAACATGTAAATGAAGTAAAAAAAATACGTGACGGTAGAAAATTGGCTGAAAAAGAACGTAAAATGCAGGCGGCAGCCAAAAAATGGTATGTTATGAAAATAGATGAAAGCGGACTCTTTGACCCGATGGATGATGAAGAAGCAGAGTTCGTTGGAATGGAGCGAAAAAATTTAATCCAGCAGTTTAACGGACTCACCCTTGCAGATGGAGATTTTAATATGACTTCTGTACTTTCAACCTTTAAAAAAGACTTTGAACCAAGGATGCGTTTCAGAAGAAAATTAAGCATGCTGAAACAGCAAAACCCCTTTATTTTCAAAGAATATATTGCGATGCTACCGAGAATTGGCCTCGTTGGATTTAAAGAAAGACTACTTGGAAAAGTTATGGCAGAAATGAAACCTGTTATGAACATGCCTGAAGCAGTTCAAAGAGCCTTCAAAGAAAGAAGGAAGACACTAAAGTCAAAAAAAGAAACCGGTGCATTGGTGGAAGAGGTTTCAAAAGAACATGCCGATAGAGTTAGAGAATACGACAAAATGCTTAAAGTAAATATAAAATACTTTGGTGGCAAAAATATAAACGGTCTGCCTGAAACACTTGTTGAGTTCAAAGACTACCATCGAAAACTTGAAAGTTTTGCTGAAATGGATGCAGCAATGAAAGCTCTTCCAAACCTTATTGCAAAACGTAAAAACCTCTACGAAAAGTCACAAGCTTTAATCAAAAAAGCCAAACCTGAGATGCAAGAAAAGCTTAAGACGATGGTTGGAGAAATGAGAAGACACCAGCTTGAGGCTTACATGGATACTCTCGAATCAGCTGTGACAAATGACAACATGAATATTGCGGAAGCAGGTAATTCTCTTCTTAAAGAAGTGGATGGAGTTGCATTATTCAGCAAGTTTGAAATTGAAAATGAAACGAGAAAAATGCAGAAGATGAGTTTAAAAGGACAAGAAGGCCAAGCCGAATCTTTAAAACTTGAAATCGAGGAAAGAGAAAGAGTGGTAAAAGAATATCAACAGCTACCTGATAAAATGCGTGACGACGAAACTTTCTTAGAAGCGAACAGCCAAGATCGAGCTAAAATGTTGCAAGATGCAAAAGATGCCAAATTAACCGGCCATGATGATCCTTTTGAGCTTGCCGCGGACGACGACGAGGGTTATTTGGAAAATCTTGAAGACGAATTTGAAAGCGCAAACGGTGAAATGATGCTGGACAATTTAATTGATGAAACCGAAACAGAAGGTGAAACCGAAGCGGCGGATCTAATTAATTTAACCAGAAGAAGAATTGGAGCAAAAGATGATTCCATGAAAATGCACAATGAAAGCCAAAAGGAAGTCTACAAAAGAGACTTCAAACATTGGATAAGACTTAATGAAGGCGCGGAAAAAGAAGAAGATGTCACTACAGCGAGAGAAAAAACGAAAGTCAAAGCCGCCCATGAAGCGGACTTGGCATGGGATAAAGGTTTTGTATTCAACTCAGCAATGATTGCAACTCAACGCCAAGATGTTGACGCGAGAGAACTACGCAGAGGAGATGTAAAAGCAAAAGAAAGAGTTAAACGAGCAAGGTACGGTTTTGAAATAAACATTCAAAAAGAAGACGGAACCGATCAGGAAAGAAATGTTGGGAAAATGCTTGACGAACTTTCAGAAGAACAAAAAGAGATACTGATCAGAAAAGTCATGGAAATGTTGATTGGAAACATGAAAATTTCCGCCGGCAAAAAAACGGTTGTTCAAAACTCGGGAAAATTAAAAGATAAAGTTTCCGACAGATTGATGAAACGCGAATACTTCAGCAACTTGAAAAAACAAGCCGCATGATGCATATAATTAAAGTTTGTTGCGGATGTTCGTGTGCCGCAAATTTTGGGCTCGATAATCTCAAAAAAGCTGAGGAGATTTTGGGAATTCGAGCGGGAGATACAAGCGAAGACGGGAAATTTCGGCTTGAAAAAGCGGGCTGTATGAGTAATTGTGAAAATGCGCCGAACGTGATGTTTTGTAAACCGAACGGGCCGCTTGCAACAATAATGCTTGATGGTAAAATTGAGGAGAATTTACTGCCAAACAAATTTGCGAAAATGCTTAAAGAATTAAAAAACTCATAATATGCTTTACGACATGATTATCGTGGGTGGAGGTTGTGCCGGTCTTGCGGCCTCAATTTACGCTCGAAGATACAATATGGATGTGCTTCTACTTTCAGAAACACTGGGTGGAACAATCACAACAACTCACTTGGTAGAAAATTATCCGGGTTTCACTTCCCTTTCAGGCCAGGAATTGGCGGATCACATTATAAATCATGCAAATGCAAATAACGTGCAGATGAAAATCGGTAGTAGAACTTCAAAAATCACAAAGGAAGGCAACATTTTCAAAGTGACTTCCGGAAAAGAAACTTTTGAGGCTCGAACAGTGCTTTTGGCAACAGGTACAACTTACAGAAAACTTGGAATCCCCGGTGAGCAAGAATTTTCATCTCGCGGGGTTTCATATTGCGCGACTTGTGACGCTCCATTTTACAAAGGCAAAAGTGTAATTATGGTTGGCGGCGGAGACAGCGCGGTTAAAGAATCTTTGGTTTTAGCCGAGCACGCGAAAGACGTGACAATAATTTACCGCGGAGAAAAACTTAGACCGGAACCTATCAATCTAAAAAGAATGGAAGCCACTCCAAACATTACAGTGATGTACAAAACAAACCTCACTGAAATCATGGGAGAGAACAGCGTAACGAAAGTAAAACTTGATAATGGCAATGAAATGCCGACTCAGGGAGTCTTTGTGGAAATCGGTAGAATTCCATTAACAAGCATGGTTGATGAATTGGGCGTGGCGAAGAATGAGAAGGGCGAAATTTTGATAGATGTTATGAGTAAAACCAACGTTCCGGGCTTTTATGCGGCCGGAGATGTGACCGATACTGAATGGAAACAAGCCATTGTTGGGGTTGCGGAGGGCGTAAAAGCGGCGTATATGGCTTTTGAATATGTTTCAGCACAAAAATTAACCAATTAGAAAATGACAGCGAAAGTTTCACAGCAGGCGCCGGATTTCAGCGCCGAAGGATTATTTGGAGACGAAGTCAAGAAAGTATCTCTCTCAGATTATAAAGGCAAATGGCTGGTTCTTTTTTTCTACCCGCTCGATTTTTCGTCTGTTTGCCCAACCGAAATCACATCACTTGATATGTCCTACGATAAATTTGCCGAAATGGGAACCGAAATTTTATCAATCTCCGTGGACAGCATTCATTCACACCGCGCTTGGAAGAAAGAAATCGGGAATATTCGCTTTGGAATGCTCTCGGACATTACAAAGGAAATTTCTAGAAATTACGACGTTTTACTCGAGAACGAAGGCATCGCATTACGCGGTACTTTCATTATAGATCCTGAAGGAATTTTAAGAGCCGCGCTTGTAAATGAAACGGCAATCGGTAGAAATATTTCCGAAATTTTAAGACTTCTTCAAGCCTGCCAAACCGGCGACGCATGCCCCGCCGACTGGAAACCGGGACAAAAAACGCTTGGCAAAAAATAGCGGGAATGGGACAATAAACCCCATGAATTCAAAAATCCCACAAGCCGAGTTCGACAAGGCAAAAGATCTGCTAACGGCAGCTAGAAATATCCTTATAATTTCTCACCGAAACCCGGATGCGGACAGTGTCGGCGCGAATTTGGCGATGAAGGAAACACTTGAAGGCATGGGCAAAAAAGTTCAATCCGCCTGTGCCGATCCTCTCCCGCAAAACTGTCTTTTTTTGAAAGACGCGGGGAAATATATAAATGATTTCAATTCTGCAGATTACGATTTAATTGTGACGGTTGATTGTGGCTCGCACGAACTGATGAAATTCCATCTCAAAAAACCTGAACTTCTCGATCGAAACAAAACAAAATTAATCAACATAGACCATCACCCGAGTAATGATTTTTTTGGAAACGTGAATATTGTGATGGATCAAGCTCCGGCAACTTGTTTCATTCTTTATCTTTTCTTTACTTACTGCGGTTGGGGGATTTCTAAAGACTGCGCCACAGACCTTCTGCACGGACTGATTTACGACACCGGCTCATTCATGCATTCAAACACAAACGCAGACACTTACCGGATTGCCGCTCGTTTAAAAGCTCATGGCGCGGATTTGGAACGTTGCGTGAAAGAACAATTCCACACCAGTAGCATTTCAAAACTTCGACTTTGGGGTCGAGCGCTGTCGCGAGTAAATATGAACAGCAAAAATGCCGTTGTTTCCGCAATCACCGAGCAAGATTTCCGTGAAGAAAATAGTGAACCGGAAGATCTTTCCGGTCTGATAAATTACATCAATTCAGTTCCAGATTCCCGCTTTTGCGTACTTTTAACTGAAGACATGAAAGGCAACATCAAAGGTTCAATGCGAACGCAAAATGAAGATGTTGACCTAACCCGAATCGCCGGTCTGCTCGGCGGCGGCGGCCACAGAAAAGCCTCCGGATTCACAGTCCCGGGTCGACTGCAAGAAAGAGTGGTTTGGGAGGTGAAATAGTTGACGTGGAATATATAATTTGAGAGAATGCGGGCAGGAAAAGCTTACGGCCCGTAGTCTACGAACTACACTAGCGGGAGCTTTTTCGTTTATTTACAGGAAAAGCAGACATTAACCATTTCTGTCCTGACTTTTTTGACTCTTTTAGTTGAACAACAAATACTTCTCTATTTGTAGTAATGCCTCCGAATCTGTAAAGAGTCTCGGACTTATTATTCAAATTTATTGTCATAATCGGTTCACATTTACTATTTTTAAGTAATTCAATAGCAACATTAAAGAATTTCAATCGACGTTGTCTTTCCCAAAGATTCTTTTCATGTAAATGTCGCCAAAATAATTCGAGAAAAATCTTTTCATTATTGAAATATTTTGATCTCACATAAGGCCTTCGCTTTGTTTTGGATTTAATTACTTTATAAAAACTTTCAGCTATTTTATAAATTTCCAGATAATGTGTTCCTGGCAGTTTCGATGATTTTGTTTGATATAATTCCATTTCCAAAGAATATCAAACAATTTTTAGAAAGTCCTGAATTATTCCTGAATTAACAATATAAGCTTAAAAAACTGCTTGATTTTGGAATTTATAATTGAGAAAATAAATATGAAAGGACTTTTCGCTCGTGGTCAAAGAGCCACAATTAGCAGAAAGTCTTTTTAATTATTTCTTAAATTGTAAGCACCTTATTTTCTAAAATAAAATTTCTAAGTTTTTTGGCGACATCTACAAATACTCTATCGGAAGATGGTTTTTGGAGTCTACCTCCTTTTGACCTTCCAATCATATCAAGTACTTCCAAAAGACCCATTTCTCCAAATTCCTGATCCGTATTGATAAACGTACGATAAGAAAATTCATGGACTCCGCCTAAAATATTTTCAATAACTGTAAACTCAGCAAGCTCTTCCCATGGAAGAAGTTGAATAATTCCATCCAGCGCTTTATCAAGTCTTACACGAGTTTCATGCGAAAAACACTCAACTCCAAAAAATAGATCATTAGATGTCATGGCTACACTCCCTTGCCCATAAGCTCTAAAATCCTTTCCTGTAAAAACTCTTACATCTCTAACTAGACCTGTAATTTCACAATACATTTCTTGTGTGTAAGCATGTACAATTGTTCCACTTCCCTGCAACGGTAAAAGTTCCGCCTCAACGGCTCTAAAACTTTCCCCAATCAAAGATTTATCTTTCATCTAGTCTAGAAATAATGCTCTCCGCACAAAGAGAGAAAAATTTATAACACAAGAATGAAAGATGGTCAATCGTCTATAGAACACTCTTAAAAATCCTTTAGTCGGAAAACCTCTCATTCACAACCTTCCAATTAATATTTTTCAGGAATGCAGTGATATAATCGGCCTTCTTGATTCCGTAATCAATCATGAAAGCGTGTTCCCAACAGTCCATGGCCATGATTATTTTTTGGTGAACAGGAAGCCCGATGTGGTGTTCAAACATGATGTAATTGTGGACGGTTTTATCAACCATATTGAAAGTTGTTAAAACCCAACCCGGAGTTGACCCACCGCAAGCTTTAAGGTCGGCTTCCCAAGCCTCCATTGAACCAAAAGATGCAACAATCGCAGCCTTCAATTCCTCACTCACGACGCCACCATCACCGAGGTTCTCAAAATACATTTCATGTAAATATGTTCCGTTGAAAGCCACGGCTTCTCTCCTTTTCAATTCGCTGTATTCACCGTAAGAATAGTTCGCCAAAGCTCGATCCATACCTTTAAGTTTCTCCTCAATTTCATTCAGTTTTTTGACATAACCACCGTACAAAGTAAAATGCGCTTCCAATTGCGCGTCGGAAAACCCGGCTAGCTTTCCTTTCAAATGTGAAAAATCTTTTTGAATGTGTTGCATAAATTTTTTGTTAAAGGCAAAATGCAAACAGATATTAACACAAATAATATGTTGGATGTAGGTGACAAAATTCCAAATCTGCAAATAGACACGAAAGGCAAGAAAGTTGTGCTTTATTTTTATCCTAAAGATGATACTCCGGGATGCACAAAAGAAGCCTGTACTTTCAGAGATTTGAAATCCGATTTTGCAAAAGCCGGAGCAATGATTATCGGTGTGAGTAAGGACGCGGAAAAATCTCACGGAAAATTCAAAGAAAAATACGGCCTAAATTTTGATTTAATTTCTGATGTCGATGGAAAACTTTGCGAAGAATTTGGAGTTTGGCAAGAAAAAAGTTTTATGGGCAAAAAATATATGGGGATTGTTAGATCTACTTTTTTGGCCAACGCCAAAGGCGTTATACAAAAAGTTTGGCGCAATGTAAAAGTTGACGGACACATGGAAGAAGTCTTAAAAGAAACTGAAAATTTGTAACGTACGTGCGGGTTCTGCGTTTACCTAAATGAAACAACAAAATTTATGAAAAAAACATTCGACTTAAGCGAGGCAAACAAAGCACTCGTTTTTATTAAACCGATTGTTTTGGATATCCAAAAAACTTGGGGCGAATTAAATTCTGCAAAAAAAATTCTTGAATATGAAGTAAGTCACGGGAAAAATCTCAGCGAGCCGGTCTTGATTAAAATGGAAGAAGAAATTCAAAGCAATTTAAAAAGAATTGAGCATTACATGCAAGAGCTTGAACAAGTAGGGTGTTTGTTCAAAGATTTCGGAAAAGGAGTTGTGGACTTTCCCAGCTTCTACAAAAATAATGAAATTTTTCTTTGCTGGCATTGTGATGAAGAAGCTGTTTCAAACTGGCATTACACAGACTCGGGCTTTGACGGAAGAAGAGAAATAGATGAAGACTTCAAAATTTGGAATAGCAAGGAGCCAAATGTAGAACCAACACTTGCCTAATTAATAAAAAACATATGAAATTTGACATCAAATCTAACCTGCCCAAGACAGATCTTTTAATTCTTTTATTACAGGAAAATGAAGCGGTTTCAGCCGAAGCAAAAAAACTTTTGTCGGCAGATGAATATGAACAAATTGAAAAGAGAATAAAAGCGAAAGATTTTACCGGAAAATGTAGTGACAATATGGTGATTTACGGCGAGAATAAAAAATTGATTTTAATGGGAATGGGGAAAATTGAAAAAGATTGCATTTTACCTTATGAAAAAGCTGGAGGAAAATCAGCATCAATGGCAAAAAGTTTGAAAGCCGCTCATGTTAGTGTTTTGATAGATCCAAAAAATCTCGCTGAATATTTAAATGGATTTGTTTTGGGGAATTATGAATTCACTCAATTTAAAAAAGTTGAAAAAGACGCCCCAAAAATTGAAAGCGTGACTGCGATTTGTGAAAAAAATAAAAGCACTAGCGAAGCTTGTGAGTTCGCGGAATATTTTGAAGAAGGTCAGAAGCTTGTTAGAGACATGGTCAACACTCCCGCAGGTTCAAGAAATACAATCGACGTTGCAAATCTAACAAAAGATTTGGCCAAAAAATATGGAATTAAATGCACGGTTTATGATGAAAAAGAGTTGAAAAAAATTGGTTGTGGCGCGCTTTTGGGAGTAGGTCGTGGCGGTGAATATCCACCACGAATGATGACTCTCGAGTACAATTATAAGAGCAAAGCAAAAGCTCCGTCGGTCGCTTTTGTCGGGAAAGGAATCACTTTTGATACTGGAGGTCTAAATATAAAACCGACAGGACATATTGAAACAATGAAACTTGATTTGGCGGGAGCAATTACAGTTCTTGCGACAATGATAATTATTGCCCGTTCAAAACTTCCCGGGCACTTTGTGGGAGTTATGGCGATGGCTGAAAATGCTGTTTCGGATAGATCGATGCACCCCGGAGATATTCTCAAAGCTTACAACGGAAAAACTATTGAAGTTTTAAATACAGACGCTGAAGGCCGACTGGTTTTGGCCGATGCTCTGGCTTTCACAGAAGACAAATTCAAACCTCAAAAAATGGTGGATGTTGCAACACTTACCGGCGCGGTTACGGTTGCTTTGGGTTATCACATCAGCGGACTCATCGGTAATGACGAAAAATTTGTGAATGAAATTATGGACTCCGCAAAAGACGCGAAAGAAAGAATGTGGGTTTTACCGATGGATAAAGATTTTATTGAAGCCACAAAAGGTGAAATCACAGACACAAAAAATGCAAGCGACGGAGTCAGAGCAGGAACAATTATGGGAGCCGCATTCCTTCAACAATTTGTTGAAAAAACCAATTGGGCTCATATTGATATAGGTGGAACAGGCTGGGTTGAAAAACCAACTCCAACAATAAAATTCGGCGGTACAGCCGTGATATTAAGAACATTCTGGGAGCTGGCGAAAAGAAATTCTATCTAAAAAGAATCCAAGCCAAAAGATAACCCACTCCCCAAGAACCCGCTATTATTGCGATTGTCGTAAGTATAAACTTACAAACTGACTTTGACATATATCATGCTTTTAAAACGTCTTTATATTCAAGACGATAGATATGAAATATCGTGAGAGCCAAACTCAAAATAAGAGGTCCAAAAATAATTCCCTTCAAACCGAATATAAAAAGTCCGCCAAGTACAACCAGAAAAGTTGCAAGTGGATGCATGTTTGCCTCTTTGCCAATCATGAAAGGTTTCACAAAATTATCAACAGTTGAAACCAAAATAAAGCCCCAAATGAAAAGGAAAACCGCGCTGTTAACACTTCCATTAATTGCCAAACCGATACAAATCGGAATCCAAATTATCGATGCTCCGATGTATGGAACAAGTGAAGCAAAAGTCATCATGGTTCCCCAAAATGCAACATACTGAACCCCCACAATTTGAAGTCCAATCGCGCCAATAACACCTTGAACAATCGAAGATCCAAATCCTCCCACAACAATTCCATAAATTGTGGTTTTCAATTTTGATTCAATTTCATTTTCATATTTAATTGGAAGAGGGCTTAATTTTTTTATGTAATCTTTAAATCTCTTACCATCTCTAAAGAAATAGAAAATCGCAGTCAAAATCAAAATTAATTGAATAATTGAATCTCCCACGCCTTTAACCAAATTTGCACTCTGTCCGACCAAAAACGAGCTGACGGTTTGAACGGAGTCTTTAATAGCCCCCACTATATCAAAGTTAAGATTTTTTAAAATTCTGGCTACATTATATTTTTGATCTAAAATCGCCAGATAGTTGCCCACAATCGGATACCTCTGAAAATGTGCAAGGTCTATATTTGAAAAATCAATTTGGAGAGCCTTTTCTTCAAGTGTCTCATAAGCTGAAACCGCCTCCTGAGCAATAAAAATTATAAAAAGTGTTAAAGGTATAAGAAAGATCATTAAAACAACAAGTGTACTCAGAGCTGCCGCGGAAGACTCTCTTTGAAAAAAAATTCGCAAGAAAAATTTATAAATAGGTGAGAAAATTACAGTGATCAAAATGGCGTAAACCAGCACATCAAAAAAAGGTGAGATCACCCAGAGCAAGAGTATTAACGAAACAATTACAGTCGATATTAAAAAATATCTTGATATATCAGTCAGAACTAAATTTTTTCTTGGCGATGGCATGTGCCTAATATATCACGCCGCTTTAGCTTTTTCCAAGTTTTGTTTATATTTGTAAAGCGCATCCCGCACAGCCTCCCTAACAGGTCGAACTTTTATCCCTTCCGCCTGAAGTTTTTTTACTGAAAGACCGCAATTTGATCTCTTGGCCTTAGTAATCTTTTCCATCTCCTCAACAGTAAAAAGTTCATAACTATAAGATGGATCAACAATTTCTTTATACATTTCCAAAATTTCTTGATGATTTATCCAACCCTCATTTGTAACATTGTAAATTCCGGTCGCCTTTTTATCCATCAAAGTTTTTCCAATCTTCAAAAAATCTTCAATTACACTTATCGAATTCGGAATTGAAATTACTTTTGGATATTTTGTAATTTTTGTAATGAAATTTCTCTCACCGGGTTCACCGTCCAATGGCATGCGAAGTCGCAACTGTAAAATCGGAAATTCCTTCATCATTGTTTCACTCCAAGCTTTTGTGCGCGAATAAAAACTTCCAAAAAAATTTGGCGCGTCATCTTCACTGTAACCTTTTTCATCATTATAACCTTCATAAACACAGCCGCTTCCCACATGAACCATATAAATTCCAAGCTCCAGACTCGCCCGAGCCAAAATCAAAGGCGCCGTAACATTTGAAAAAAGCGTCTCGGTTTTGTGATCTTCACACCAATCCACATTTGGTCTACCGGTTTTCCCGGCACAGTTCACAACAACCGAAGGTTGTTGCTTTTCCAGTTCAGCCTTAACTTCTGAGTAATTTTCGAGTCGAACTTCCGAAAGCACAGCTTCTTCACCCAAAAAATCCTTAAACTTATTACCGATATAGCCTTTCCCAAAAATCAAATATTTCATAGCGGCGGGATTATAACACAGTTGAGGACAGCTCTAAAATTCTTGCGAACTCAGCCGAACTTACCGGCGAAACTGAAAGTCTAGATTGTTTCAGTAAAGCCATATTTTTCAAATCAGCGGAATTTTTTATCATTTCAAGGGAAACCGGGATTTTCAGGGTTTTCACGGCTTCAATATCAACCATAACCCAATCCGGATCATCTTTATCAGGGTAAGCACTTTTCACAACTTGCGCCACTCCCAAAATCCGTTTTTCATCAACCGAATGATAAAAAAAAGCCAAATCTCCAATTTTCATTGCTTTTAAGTTGTTACGAGCCTGATAATTGCGAACTCCGTTCCAAAAAGTCGATTTATCTCGCAATAAATCATTCCAAGAATATTTTGTCGCTTCAGATTTCACCAACCAATAATTCATATTTACAGTGTAGCACCGACGAATTTTAGACAAAAGACATCAGGTTTAATGCTATTGACTTATTGGTATTTTTATTATAAAGTAGGCCAACTTAAACAAACAAATGCAAAGACATTTCTCCGCAAGGCCACAAAGACCGCACAGACAATCCAACAGTAGAGCGCCAAAAAGAGGTGTTTCAAGGTTGAACCCTTCCCTTTTCGTAAAAAAGGCTGAAGCTCAGATTAAAGAGGAAATTTATAAACCAAGTTTCTATTACTCTGAGATGGAAGTTCATCCTGTTTTGAAACAGAACATTTTGAGAAAAGGCTATGGAGCCCCTACTCCGATTCAAGATCAAAGTATTCCCCACATCATGTTGGGAAAAGATGTTTTGGGAATTGCGAACACGGGAACCGGTAAAACTGCAGCCTTTTTGATTCCATTGATTCACAAAGTTATTGCGAATCCAAAAATGCGAGTGCTAATTCTGACTCCGACTCGTGAACTTGCCACTCAAATTCAAGATGAATTCTTTGCTTTTGCTCGTGATTTACGCCTTTGGTCGGTGGTTTGTGTGGGTGGACTTTCAATTGGAAGACAAATTGGCGATCTTAGAAGAAATCCGCAATTTTTGATTGCGACTCCGGGCCGACTTATGGATTTGAAAGAAAGAAATTCAATAAACCTCGCTCAGTTTACTCATCTTGTTTTAGATGAAGCTGACCGAATGGTGGACATGGGTTTCATCAAACACGTCCGACTTATCTTGGCGGCGATGCCAAAAGATCGTCAGTCGCTATTTTTCAGCGCGACTCTTCCCGCTGAAGTTAAAGCTTTGATTCACTCATTCTTAAAAGAGCCGGTAACGGTTTCTGTTAAAAAACAAGACACTGCCGCAAATGTTGATCAAGATATTATTCGAATCGGACGAGACGGCAACAAAACAGATGTACTTTTCAACTTATTGAAGCAAAACACCGTTTTCACAAAAGTTTTGGTTTTCAGCCGAACAAAGCGTGGAGTTGACCGAATCGAAAGATCTTTACGCGACAAAGGTTACGCCGTGGTTTCAATTCACGGAGACAAACCTCAAGCAAAACGTCAAAAAGCTCTCGATCTTTTCAAAGAGAATCGAGCAAAAATCTTGGTTGCGACTGATGTTGCCGCCAGAGGACTAGATATTCCAAACGTAACTCACGTTATCAACTTCGATGCTCCTGAAAGTTACGAAGACTACGTTCACCGAATCGGCCGAACAGGTCGTGCAGACAAGAAAGGAATCGCTATTACTTTTGTTGAGTAAATTTAAAACTTGAAACTACAGCGTCAAGCTTTTCCCAAAGAGGCTTTTTATCGATTTCGGTCACTGTTCCCGGATCATAATTTCCAATGTTAGAAGTGTGAATAATTTCGCGCAACTCAAAACAGTATTTTTCGTGCATCGTTCTGTAGACTTTTTCTTCATAAATATTCCCTGCCGCCGCACCAGTTCCACCCCATGTTAGGAAATCAATTCCGTTGATAGTCACATTAGTCTGACTAAAAGCACGACCCTCGCTATCAAAACAATCTTCATCTTTTTTTGGATACGACACGGAAACCGTAAAAGCGGCATCACCAAAATTTGTTTTTGGGTAATCCGTATTTGGAATTTGGATTGTGACTATTTGATCTTCCAAATCTCCATATTGAGGAGAAGCAAAGCCAAAATCATCAGAATATTTGAACTCAAAATTATATGGCAAATATTTGTAAGTCTGTAGATTTTCAGTGCCAACAGGAGTTGGCAAAACTGCCGGCTGTTGAACATTCACAGATGTATTGCAGGCACTAAGTAGAAGCAAAGCTAAGATTGTTTTTTTCATAGACCAATCATACATCACTTATTGTATAATGTCGCCAAATTGCCACCTTAGCTCAGTTGGTAGAGCAGTCCCTTCGTAAGGGAAAGGTCGCCGGTTCAATTCCGGCAGGTGGCTCCAGCACTCACCGAAGGTGAGAAAAATATGAAGGGCAATTGTGTTAGATAAGAAAAAATGTTATAATATTGAAGATTAATACTTAATCAATTTATATGAGCGGACTAGGACAACCGGCAGAACACGATGACGATGAAAGTGGTGTTGAAACTCAAAAGATTTTCCTGAAAGGCACTATTTCAAATGTTGAACGTCAAGGCAATGGACTTCTTGCCACTTTGTATGTCTCGGAAAAAAATCCGACAGGGATTGCCAGTTCACATCAACTTAGATTTCCTGCTAATGCGAGATCACTTGATAATCACACGTTAGAAGAAAGAGGCAAAATATGTGAGTCATTAGGTGTAGATAGAATTGCGGATTGGGATGCAATGAATGGCATTAAGCCTGCACACGGTCGCGAATTAGAAATTTTAGGTGCCACAATCACTGAGGGGTCAACATTATACGTTGAGGGTATTAAAAGCGAAGATGGTGTTGTAGATGTTAAGTCTTACACAATCTTTTAAACTCAAACATCATTTTCCTTACCTATTAAAAAGCAGTTCGCATAAATTCCAAAACACCAGCATTTCTATTGCTTTACTAAAGGCGGTAAGAATTTGTAATCGCGTCATATTTAGGACTCCATCCAACTCTAGTTAATCTATCTAATTTACCTTTGCAGTTATGAACCAAAACATCCAATCGTCCTCCCATTGCTCCTTCTCCTGTAAATAATTGTTTAAATATCATATCATCAATTGAAATTCCAATCCCACAAACATTTTTATCTGCTCCACGTACTTGAGCAATTTTTACACCTCTATCAAATACTCCTTTATGATCAAGGCTCAACTTTGATTGGCGATAAATACAAAGACAGAGCGGTTGTTCACATGTTTGATCGAATTCCCGACTAAGTCGAGCTATTCTTTTAAAAGTTCATTTACAATTCTTTTTGTTGTTTCCAATATTCCAAACATGAAACTATGACCTTCAGCTTTTGTGTGTGAAATGCCAGGCTCATAATGCCTTTGTGCCAAATAATCTTCCTGAATATCTCCATATATTACCTTTTCATTGTCTTCATCCAATCGTATTGAAACCGGGTGTTTAACTTTCCACTCCCAATCTGTTAATTTTTTCGGATTAGTAGGATCATATCTCTCAAGACCGTCTATATTAGGGTTACTACTTACCAAAAAAAGCTTCTCAACTCGATAATCCATCTCAGGAAATTGGCGTTTTAGATACCAATGAGTGAACTCCATTAAAGTACCATTTCTTCCAGTATCGAATACAAGCACGTTTTTTGTTTTTGGTTTACCGTGTTTTTCATTGATAACCTTATTAAGAGCTCTTACACCTATTTGTACAAAAGCTCCAAAACTATGTTGGTTTTGATCCGCACATAATTTATCTAAATATTTAAAGTAAATTTCAACATCATATGGAACGGAATTAAATTTTGCATCTTTCATTCTCATTATTGGAACGCTCAAATCGCCGGTAATTCCTCGTGATATGGGATATAAATATTTCTTAATTGATGGATATAATTTTGAAAAACAGTGGAAAAATGGTCGGGCATCTCTATCCAAAAAAATCACAGAAAAAGGCTCATTTCCAAACTTTTCTTGAGCATATTCATATATTTCCTGAGAGATGCGAATAATCTCTGTTGCCAACTCTGCACCTTCATTAAATGCAGTTGCCAATAGTTTACGTTTATTTTCATCAGTTACACCTTGAACCAAGTTACCATTTGCATACTCGGATGCGGTCATCATCTTAACATGTTCAATTTGATCCGGATTTACCTCTTTAATTGATTTCATAATGATCTAAATGATCTGTATATTATATCATATTTTATAGTTTACGTCTAAAAGATGAGTTATTCACAAAAACCTCGCCGCTTTTTTTGTTTGATTTTGGTGCAGTGCCAGCGCAAAAAGCGAGCACACACTCACCACACAATTTGTCTACTCGATTTGGCGATTTGAACCTGTTAGTTCCCGTGTTTTTTGTTATACTTTTTTTAATCTAACCAAC
>CAYTWD010000015.1:17325-28950 GCA_964441065.1 uncultured Candidatus Peribacteria bacterium | reverse complement strand
AACGTTTTGTGCGGGTCGAATGTTCTACTCATTTTGAAAATTTGCCAAGAAGTTCTGATTTTGCGAGAACGTGAGATTCCATTGCAGATAATAAATCGGGTTTTGTTGAAGTCGTGGGTAGTTCTAATAAAGAATCTAAAGCGTAAAGTTTGAAAAAGTAGCGATGAGTTCCGGAAGGAGGGCAGGGGCCGCCATATTTATTTTCTCCGAAACCGTTCACTCCCTGAACACCTTTTGAAATATCACCGGAAGACGGAATATTCCAAACCAGCAAATGCACAAAATCTCCACCGGGCGCATCAGGATCATCCACAATCAAAGCCAAACCCTTCGTTCCCTCAGGAATTTCTGAAAAACTAAAATCTGGCGCGACGTTCTCTCCCACACAAGTAAATTTTGCAGGTATAAATCCGTTATTTTGAAAGTCGGGACATTCAATTTTCATGTCTCGATTATAAGTTTAGACAGTGGGAATAGCAAAGAGATTCATTGAAATACCTTTCAATAAATTAATAGATTTTAGCTCTTTTTATTGTTACTTATAACTTCGTCCACTTCCGATTTTTTGTATAGATTGCCAGGCTTTTTACCTGTACCACCTTGAACATCATCTATTGGTTTTATACCTGCTTTTTCTAACCATAATTTTAATGTTCTTGGGGGCATATTTATTGCCTCAGAATTAGCATACGCAGATGATCCACATACTTCACCAATATTTTCTAAATTTGCTGTACCATCTTTATTTAATTTAATCAGCTTTCCCGCTCGATTTAAACTTATAACCCTATCCACATCAACTTTGAGATAAAGTGGAAAATATTTTGGACCCGATTTTCCTTGAATATTTTCAACTGGTTTAAGACCAGCATTCTCAACCCATTTTGAAACGCTCGTATCTGTAGTGCCTAAATGCTCAGCATATTGATGCAATCCACAAACAATTCCTATTTTTTCTACCATCAATGTACCATCTTTATTTAATTCAAACTGTTGAGCGGATCTTTTTGTTGCAATGACTTTATCTACTTCTAATTTTTTATAAATCGGTCCTGGTTTATTACCCACACTTCCTTCAAATCCATCAATAGATTTTAGCCTTGCATCTCTAACCCAACCCTTTAATGCCTCAACAGCAACTGTCTTGAAATTTGCATATGGTGACAATCCACACACTTCAGTTCCATCTTCTAAAATTGCCGTACCATTACGTTCCAATTTTATTTTTTTCTCAGCTCTATTTTCAGAAATCACACTGTCTACATCTGATTTAAGATATAAATTAACTGTTCTAAAGCATGATATTCCAGCTATACCTTCAATTGGCATAATTGGATTCTTTTCACTCCATTTCTTCAACATCCCACTAGATGTTCTTCTAAATATTGTGTACGCCTCCAATCCACAAACTTCTCCAATTCCTTCAATATTTACAGTGCCGTCTTCGCTTAATTCATAGTAAAGCTTATATTCAACTTCATCAGAATTTTTAATTACTGAGTTAATATCCTCCCCAATTAAAGCTAAAGCTTGGGCAAAAGTAATTGCTTTCGATGACTGCCTTAAATTGCGAGTTTTCTTTGTATTTACTTCTTGTGATTTATCACCTCCTTTTACATTACCTCGATTACTTCCTGATACCCTCCAATCAGCTTCAAACAGATGAGCCGTCCTTTCATTTCCAAAGGATCTCATAGCTCTTCCAACTCCCTGTAACAATGAAGCGGGACTTGAAGTACCTCTCATCCAAATGACAGTATTAAGTGCTGGGTAATTCCAACCTTCTTGAAGTTTTCTTATTGTAATAATTAGATCAATTTCTCCAGCAAATAAGGCTCTCTCCGCTTCTTTTTGATCACCTCCGTGGCTTGTAACAGTCATGGTTTTTAAGCCTAAATTTTTTGCTTCAGTTTCACAAGCTTCACATCCATTCAGTGAACGGCAAAATGCAATTGGGCGAAGAGGATGTTTATGGAATGATTCCCTAAATGCACAAAATGATTTAAGTGTTTTGCTATATATCCGAGCATCCATTAAAAGAGCTTCTTCTTTTTCAACAGTTAAATAACTTTTTTCAGTTTCTTTATCAATTTCTGCTTCTACTTGATGGATCTCAACATTTTTTAAAATTCCGGCATCAATAAGTTCCTTATAGCTAGTTTCTGCAATTAATTCACCATGAATTTCTTCAACTGATTTTGAGCCTAATATCGGTGTGGCTGTAAATCCAAGTACCAATATTTGATCTTTTAATTTATTTATTTCAATCAAAGCTTGTTTTTCAGCTTCGGCATCTTCATCTGAAATATTCGATTCAGAGCTTAAGTCGAGTTCTTCCCCTAAGGCATCGTTAATTTTAGCACGAGTTTTTTCTCCAAGACTTCGGTGCACCTCATCACAAACAATCAAAGATGTACCTTTTGGTGCGCCTCTATTTAGATAACTTTGGTATGTCATTACTGTATATTGTCTTCCTGTTTGTTCTTTTTTATCACCAACTAATCCAATTTTCTCCGGATCAATACCTATACTCACAAGCTCCTCTTTAGTAGATTCTAAGAGACTCGTGTTTGGAACCAAAATCAGTGTTGGCTCATTTAGCATTTGAGCTATCAAACCAAATAATATCGTTTTTCCCGCGCCAGTTGGCATTCTAAAATACCCCTTGGTTTTTCCTGCCTCTATAAACTCTTTTAATTTTTTTAAGCCATGAAGTTGGTTCAAACGAATACTTGGAAATTTCTCCTCAATTTTTGATGTACCAGTTGTTAAATTTGTTATTCGTTTACTAATTGCTCTCGCTTTTAATAAATCATCTGGAGCTTTTCTTCCTTCGACTTTAAATAAAGGGTCGATTTCATCTTTTTTTTCATGAAGTTTCACACTACTGATAATTTTAGAGTATACCTAGTCTTACACTCTACTATTTATTTCAAATTTGTCAACTGGGTGTTAGCCTTCAATTTTCATAATCAGATTATAAATTTTAGACTCGCCAATTGCAAAGACATCCACTAAAATGCCTTTGCTTAAATTAAAACATGGCTGGAAAACTTAGCACGATTCTCGGAGCGCAATGGGGAGATGAGGGAAAGGGCAAGCTTGTGGATATTTTGAGCGAAAAATTCGACATCGTTGCACGGGCAACAGGTGGAGCTAATGCGGGCCACAGCGTCTACGTGGAAGAACAAAAATTCGTCTTCCATCTTTTGCCAAGCGGAATTCTTCACCCAAATACAATTTGTGTGATTGGAAACGGTTTAGTTTTGCATATTCCCACAATGTTTGAAGAGTTTGAAGATGTTGAGAAAAAGGGAATTTCAATAAAAAACCGAATCAAAATTTCAGATCGAGTTACTCTACTTTTTGAATACCACAAAATTATCGATGGCGCTCAAGAAGATTCAAAAGGTGCGAAGAAAGTCGGGACAACAAAAAGAGGAATCGGGCCGGCTTACTCTGACAAAATTAACAGGAGAGGACTTCGACTTTGCGATTTAAAAAATTGGGAAACTTTTGTTGAAAAATATAATGCGAATCTTGCATGGCACCAAAAAGTTTACGGTTTTGAGTATGATTCAGTGAGCGAATTAAAATATTTACAAGAAAAACGTGAAGAACTTTTGGGAATGATGACCGACGCCGCTTTCTATTTAAATTCTGCTCTTCAATCTGGAAAAAATGTTTTGTTGGAAGGCGCGAACGCGGCATTGCTCGACATTGATCATGGCACTTACCCTTACGTGACTTCTTCAAGCCCAACAATCGGTGGAGTTTTCACCGGAACAGGCATGAATCCAAAATATTTGGCTGAAAATATTGGAATTGTGAAAGCTTACATGAGCAGAGTGGGTAGCGGACCATTCCCCACTGAACTTTTAGATGAAACCGGAGAACACATTAGAACTTTAGGAAAAGAATTCGGCTCAACAACAGGTCGTCCACGACGATGCGGTTGGTTTGATGCCGCCCTCACAAAATATTCCATAATGATAAACGGCTTCACATCTTTAAATTTAACAAAATTAGATATTTTAGATGAACTCGATGAGATTAAAATCGCCGTTAGTTACAAGTTGGATGGAAAGGTGCTGGAAAGCTTTCCAGCACTGTTAGAAGACTTAGAAAAAGTTGAAGTTTCATATGAAACCCTCCCCGGCTGGAAATCATCACTAAAAGATCTAAATTCTTGGGACTCTTTGCCGGAGAATGCTAAAAAATATGTATTAAGGTTGGAGGAGCTCTTGGGCTGTCCAATTAAATATATTGGGATTGGACAGAGGAGGGATCAGTTGATTGTGAGGTGAGGAGATCAGATCTTTCATCTCATTTGACTTAAATAAGCTTCTTTAATATTGGGATATTTTTTCCTTATAATTATCTATTTTTATAACTAATTTACCTATCTCTTTTATCTTTGTCCTAATATCTTTCGGCTTTATTGTTATATTTTTAACCATTATTACACCTGATTCTTTATCACTTTTTATTTTAACTCTAACAGACCCATCTTTTTTAATACTTTGCCATTTAGCATGTGCAAGATTGTTTCTAAATTCATTTACTGATATAAGGCCATCTGTAATTTCTTTCAATTTCCGACCCTTTTTGTCAGTATGGTGCTCAAACATTTTATAATATTTATAAAAGAGATCAATTTTATCACTCATTCTATCTATTTTTGTAATAAATAAGTATCCCACATCATGTGAACGATCACTGACAATCTCTGCGATTGATATTTCCAATTCATTTTCTAAATAACCAAAGTTCATAAAAAATTCACCTATGAGAAAACTATATTTATCTATAGCTTTTTCAAAGTAATCATCATCAATGTAGTCATATTGTTCTAGTGGAACTAAGTGATCGCTCATATGATGTATTTTCATTTTTCTTCTTTAGGAAGAGTGGGTTCTTCGTCTTTTATTCCAGCACTAGTCAGCAAATCTTCAATATTTTTTGCGCGAAATTTTGGCGGATCAATAGATTCGAAATCGCCAAAGTCTTCTTTTGCAAAATCTCTCCATTTATCTAACTTGTTGTAAGCTACAGCGTATAGTTGTACACCAAGCGATTTAGGGATGACCCATATATATGGCATAGTATCTTTACCATTTTTGAGAGCATGATTTTCAATTCGGAAGTTGCCAACAAGGCCTTTGGAGGATAGTGCATGTAAATCTCGACCAATATCTTTTTCCCCAGTTATCTGAAGGATATCAATAAAAGAGAGAAATATTTTTTCACGACCTAATTCTGGATCTAATCCAGGATTAATTTTTGCTTTTTCTGTGTCCGAAACAAAGGCCTTATTGAAGGAGAAGTAAATCAAGTAATGTAGTTTTAGCTGATATGACGACAATGATTTTATTAAATCTATATAGAATACTCCTGTGTCATCTTTGCCATCTTCGCTTCTTGATGAAGCCAAAATTCCGCCAAAATATTCTGCGCATATCGACTCATCTGTAAATGAGCCGTTCCAAAGAACATCTCTGGTTACTCGAAGATTTGCTGACTTACCATCTTCTTTGTTTTGGATCTTTTTGTACGCAAAAGCAAGAAGTTTGTCTCTCCCTGTTGCATATAACTTTTCCATATCTTTACCCACCTCACAAAGGGTAGGTCCCAAAACTTGTTTTAGAGCCCACTCGCCAGGAAGTGCTATTGCTAATTTTTTTTCGTCTGAATCTGACATATTGTTGTGACTTTAAGAAAACTGAAAACATTACGTTAACTATTATTTTTCAAGCAAATCCACCATCTCTTCACAAACGGAACTGTCATAGTTGAGATTAGAAATCCTATTGATGGAACTATTGCATTCACGAATGGATTTTCGAGGTGCATGGAAATTAAGAAAATTGAAATCACGATGTATGTTAGTAACAATATGGTGAATTTTCTTGTGTAACTGGTTTCCCAGGCTTTATCGGCTTCGACTTTTTTATTGCGAAGTTTGATTTGATCAATTTCTTTTTTTAGTTCTTTGAGGCTTGTCATTTAAGTTTTCTTAAGTAAAACAGAACAAAATATAGTATTGAATATTGTAATATAAAGAAAAGAATTGTTGGATAATTGTTCGATACTGATTGCCTAGTAAAACCCTCCGCTTCATAACCCAGCCAGTAATCCTCCACTTTCCAGCCTACAGGTTCCATCTTGTGAGAAAAATAGTTTTTTTGAATTTCTAAAAGATTGCAGTCGCTGTATGTTTCTTTACCATTCTCATCTATAAGTTTTTCTTGATAAAAATATTTTACCTTTCTAAATGGATTTAAGTAGCTAGCTTCTGAGCTTTCACTCTCACAGAAGTATAATTTACTTATCACGAGTGGCATATCCACATAATTTTGAAGAAGTGGGACTTCATCAAAGCCGAAATCCTGAAATAAATCTGTTTCTCTATATATCTGGAAGTGTAATAACATGAAAAGTACTACAGAGAAAATTGTGAAAAATTGTACGTGCTTTTTGATGAATTTTTTCAAATGAATTAGTTTAAACCCTTTAGATACTTTTTAAGTTTTTTTATTTTCGATTCAGCTTCTTCTAGTTTATTTTTTTCTAAACTAAGAATTTCTGGTTTAGCATTTTTTATGAAGCCGGGGTTGTTTAGTTTGGTTTGAATTGTCTTTAGGAAGTTTTCGAGGTTTTCGATTTCTTTTTGGATTCGGATTTTTTCGACTTCGAAGTCGATTAAATCTGCTAATGGGAGGTAAATTTCGATGTCTTTAACGAAAGTGCTAATTGCTTTGTCGATTTTTTCGCCGTTTTTAGAGATTTCTAATTCGCCAAGGTTTGCGAGACGTTTGATTATTTCTGCTTTTTCCTCAACGAGTTTTAGATCTTCGTGAGCGTAAATTATTGCGTGGATTTTCTTTGTTGCATCCACTTTGCTTTCTGCGCGAAGTGAGCGAATTGCGGTTACAACTTCAATAATTCTTTCAAGTTCTTCAGATTCAGATTCGAAATTGAATTTTTTGTTAACTTCAGGCCAAGTCTCAGAGATGAGTAAAGTAGGATTAAGCTGAAGCCATACGGCTTCAGTGACAAAAGGCATGAATGGGTGCATCAATTTTAGCGAGGTTTCAAGCACGTGCTTTAGCACGCTTGTATTTTTCTTAACTTTACTCATTTCAACGTACCAATCGCAGTAATCACCCCAGAAAAAATCGTAAATTGTTGTTCCCGCCTCAGATAATTGGTAATTATCGAGACTTTTTGTCACTTTTTTAATAATTTCGTTTAGTCGAGTTAGAATCCATTTATCAGCTCGGGAGAAAGTTTTTGCATCGAGTTTTGAATTTTCATCAAGGTTCATCATCACGAATCGGGAGCCATTCCAAATTTTATTCACAAAGTTTCTGTAACCCGCAATTTTCTCTTCGTAAAGGCGCATGTCATTTCCGGGAGTTGAACCGATCATCAATGAAAGTCGAACTGCGTCCGTGCCATATTTTGCAATCATATCCAAAGGATCAATACAGGTTTCAGGCCTAGATTTACTCATTTTCTTGCCGTGAATGTCTCGAATCAAACCGTGAAGATAAACATTTTTGAATGGAATAGATTTTTCTTCAGAGAATCCGGTTTTTCGCAAAGCGTAAGTCGACATCAAAATCATTCTTGCAACCCAGAAAAATAGAATATCGTAACCGGTTTCTAAAACATCCGAAGGAGTGAATCGCATCAAATCTTCAGTTTTTTCTGGCCAGCCTAGAGTTGAGAAAGTCCAAAGGCCGGAGCTGAACCAAGTGTCGAGGGTGTCTTCGTCTTGAAGCCAATCTTTCCCCGGTGAAGTTTCAGAAACCTTCATTTCTCCATTTTTATGGTAAACCGGAATTCTGTGTCCCCACCAAATTTGGCGAGAAATGCACCAGTCGCGGAGATTGTCTATCCAGTGGAAGTAAATTTTTCCAAAGTTTTCAGGGATGATATTTATCATTCCACTTTTAACCGCGTCTTGCATAACTTCCTTCACGCTCAATTTCTTGCCTTTCCAATCGACAACTTTTTTATTAACGTCAATAAACCACTGTTCCATGATTTGCGGCTCAATTTGGCCCTGTCCGCGGTAACTTTTTGCAGTATTGTGCACATAATTCTCATCAACTTTAACTAAAAGTCCTTTTGAGTCCAGTTTTTCCACGATTTTTGAGCGAGCATCTGAAATTTTCATTCCAGCAAATTCGCCTGCAATTTCTAAAAGTTTTCCATCGAGACCAATCACCTGTTCTCTATCTAAATCGTGACGCTGAGAAATTTCAAAGTCAGTTAAATCATGCCAAGGAGTGATTGTCATAACTCCGGTTCCGAATTCAGGATCAACCGCCTTATCTTTAATAATTGTTGCTGTGATTTTTCCGTTTATCCATTCGCATTCAAATTTCTCGCCGTGTTTATACTTTTTATAACGTTTGTCGTCAGGGTGCATAACCACATATTTGTCGCCGAATTTGGTTTCTGGTCTTGAAGTGCTAATTTCAAAAGGACCATATTTAAAGGTGTAAAATGGAGCTTTTTCTTCCACATATTCGATTTCGTCGTCTGCAACGGTTGTTTGCATTTTTGGATCCCAATTCACAATTCGCCCGCCTCGATAAATCAAACCGTCTTCAAACATCATTTTGAAAAGCTCGTTTACGGCCACATTCATTTCATCGCTGAAAGTGTATTTTTCACGAGTCCAATCACAACTTGTACCCATTTTTTTAACCTGATTTCTGATTGTACTTTTACTTACAGCTACGAATTTTTTAATTTCTTCCAAAAGTTTTTCACGACCCAATTCTTCACGAGGATTCTTCATTCCTCCAGCCTGCAATTTTTTCTCTACTACGCTTTGAGTCGCGATCGCGGCGTGATCTGTTCCCGGCAAATAAAGTGTATCAAAACCCTGCATTCGTTTGTAACGCACAATTGTGTCTTCCAAAGCCAACATTGTGGCGTGACCCAAATGAAGAGTTCCCGTTGCATTTGGGGGTGGCATCATTATGCTAAAAGGCTTCTTCGATTTATCGCCGTTGGGAGAAAAAGCGCCGGATTTTTCCCACTTTTGATAGATTTCGTCTTCGAATTTTGAGGCTTCGTATGCCTTTGCAATTTCTTTCATATTTTTTTTAATATACAGAAAAAGCTTCACGGAATCCAGAATTCATTTTTTCTTAATTTTATGGTATAATATATACGTGGATAAAAAAGAAAAACTCGAACTTAGGCAATCTCAAGATCAAATTCAGCAAAATCCTGATGGATCTTTAGAATTGGGGAGCGATATTGAAGCCAAAGTGTCAGAATTGGTTGGAGATGATGTTTCCAATGATTTGCCGAATAACACGCAGTCTTCACAAAGTCAGGATGACAAGAAAATTCAGGAGAAAATCTCACTTCGTGAACAATTGCTCAGAACTGCGCCTGAAGAAAAAGTGATGCGAGCGGAAGTTGTGGCGAAATTAAATAAAGATAGAAATATTCTTGAAAAAGGATTGGCGAAAATTAAAAATTCCGACCAATTTGAGCTTATTGTTGAAGTTATGAGAGAGCTTAGAGCCGTGATTCGTGAAATAAACAGAGTTATGAGCTTGCATTATGAAGCTCTTAAAATAGTATGGTTAAGGGTTGTGCACAACTTTTAGTTCACGAACTCAAAACTGTCTTTCAAGATCTGGATCAAATCTTCGTCGACCTTGTTTTCAATAAACAAGACCATCATTCCTTTTTGGTTTGTAACTAAATCACCTACTAAATCACATTTTGCATCTTCAACACTTTCATCAAGCGTAATTTTGTATGATTTGTAGCCACCAAATTTTGTTCCACCACTGGAATATTTACAACTTTTACCTACTGATTTCATTTGAGCGATAACTTCTTCTGGTTTTTCTGCCAAATATCTATATAAAGTTTCTCTTTTTTGTTCTTTTTTATCTTCAACAACGTAACGAGTTGCGGAACGTTTTATTGCGTATCCGTTTGGATAATTGAAGGTAAAATCTGTTCCTTCATATTTTGTTGTATCAACCGAAGTTGCGCTTCCACCACATGAAGCGAGTAATAGTGTTAAAAGTGCTACTGATAATAACTTTTTCATAAATTTGGGGTTAAAACCATCCTAATAGATGTAGATGTAAATGAAATACTTCCTGACCTCCCTTTGCGCCGACGTTGAATTGTACTTTGTAACCTTCGCACTTATTTTCTTTTGCCAGTTTTGTGGCGGTAAAAATAAGGTGAGAAATTAAATCTCCGTCTGATTCTTCAAGTTCCATTAAACTTGGGATCGGTTTTCTTGGAACGATTAGAATGTGAAGTGGGGCTTTGGGGTGGATGTCATTTATTGCTATGCAAAATTCATCTTCATATAACAAAGTTGAATGGATGTCTTTGTCGATTATTTTTTGAAAAATGTTTTTTGTCATAGACTTGGAGTAGTCTATATCAAAATTTATTTCTTTGAAAGATCAAGAGCATACATTGCCCTTCCAACTCTCACGAAATGCTTATTTTTCTGAAGATTTAGAGAAATCGTTCCTTTTTTTACTTGTCTCTGTTTCAAAACTCCTTTTGTAATGTCTTGTTTTGAAAGCGGAGATTTTTTCTCAAGTAGCGATTGAATGATGTCTGAAACTGTTCCATCCTGGAATCCCCATTCTTTCAAAGCGTATAGACCTCGGCCCACCAATACAAACTGTGGGTATCTGATCAATTCATTGTGTACTGCTTGAACAGTAACAACTTTTTTATCAAATCCGCTTTCTGTAATTTTATTGGCAATTTCAACGAAATGAAGAGGTTTCTTTGTTTTCTTCAAAACAATGTAAGCCTTATCACGAATACTCTTTGGGTTTATGTGTCTCCATGTCATCAAACCGTAACCTTCGTCAACAATTTTGATTCTTTGGTCAATTTTCAACACAGAATCAAAGAAAGATTCTGAAATATCTTCAATATTGAACTTTTTATTTAACAAAACTTTGTGAAATTCAGCCTTTTCAACAACTTCTTTAGCGTCTTTTAATGTGGCAACCGCTTGATTCAAAACCTCAATAATCTGTTCTTGGCTCATTGAAGACAAATGCCAAGCTGAAGTAAACATATTTGTTTTCTCCAAATTCAATAAATCGTGACTGATTGTAAGTGCAAGTCTAACGATGTATGCATCAACATTTTCAGCTTTATCAATAGTTGAAAGTATTTTACCAACCAAATCCTGTTCAAGAAGTAATCCTCCATTTTCCTTTAAAATTGCTCGGCCAACTTCATTTATATACTTAAGTTTTGTGTTTGTGAGAGTTCTCTTTAGCTTTGAAAGTGCAATTTTTTCAATTTGTCTAACACGCTCACGAGTAACATTGAAGGTTCTACCGATACTTTCCAAAGTCTGTCTTTCTTTATTATCAAGAGAGAATCTCTTAACAATAACTTCTCTTTCCTTTTCACTTAAGACCATGAACATATCTTCAATGACTTCCATTAAGTTAAGTTTCAAAATGGGGTTCGCCGTAGCAGTTTGACTTGTTTGCATATTCCGTTTGTAATTTGCTTTAGATTATTTAGGATCGGGCGAAACGTCAATAGAATATTTATCCTTCATTTTTCAGATTTTCCAACTAGTAAGGG
>CAYTWD010000015.1:0-17315 GCA_964441065.1 uncultured Candidatus Peribacteria bacterium | reverse complement strand
AAGATGGCATCTTAGTCCCTTTTTTAAATGTTGTCAACAGCTAAATTTAATGATAAAAGGTTAGCACGCTCGGGTGGCGAAATGGTAGACGCGCTGGTCTTAGGAACCAGTACCGAAAGGTTTGAGAGTTCGAGTCTCTCCCCGAGCACCACTGGTAACTGCTGTTTGTAGTAACTACAAACCAATGTACTCCATTAGGAAATTTTATCCTTTCTAATTTAATTAATGTATGTGTCCTTAAGCGTGTAAGTGAAACTTAGTTTGAATTTTTTAACTCCTACAATATCACACCTTATATCTTCGCGGAAAGGAACCAATGCAACACAATTCCTGTCAATCCATTCTTTTTCAATTAAAATTTCTTCAGCTCCAGATTTATTCATTAGTTCTACATAAGATATTTTATCTGATGTTGGAATTTCATCTATATGTATGTTGAATGTAAAACTAACTACATTCCCAGAATCTGAAACTTGAAAGTCCAAAACTTGATGCCCATCGACTTCAAATAGGGATTCATTTTGCTCTTTCTCGCTCATAAAGGATTACTTGGTTAAAAACTATCATGTAAGTAATTATACCAAGAATTAATATTTAAAGCAAGGGTAAGTCGCTTTGGCTCCATCACTACCGACTCCCTTCTTTGTCGTCTATTTATGAGAAACTGGACTGAAATGAGGATGATATTACAAATAAAATACTTGTCTGTTCAAGTTGTAAGAAAAACTACAAAATAACAGCTCATGAACTCAATTATTATAGAAAGAAAATATTCCAATTCCGCGGGAATGCTTCAATTGCAGAAAATTAGAACGTCAGCAAATGAGGAATCCTAGAACATTTTGGTATAGAAAATGTATGAATTCAGGCTGTAATAATGAATTTTATTCAAGCACTTCACCTGATTTACAAAAAATAGTATTTTGTGAAAGTTGCTACTTAGCAAGTGTTTACTAACGAACTTAATAGTATATACTTTGGGCATGCAAAAGAAGAAAAAAGAACAGGAAGCAAGAGGCTTACGGCCTGTTGTGAACGTCGACGCTGACGGGCATTTTGTGAAGTATGTGAAATATCATGCGAATCCGGTTCATATAATGTGGAGGAGTTTTTTGGCGGGAGCTTTTCAAGGTTTAGGTTTTGTTGTTGGAACAGCCTTACTGTTGGCGATTTTAGGTTTTTTTGTGAAAGATATATTGGGTAGTCTTCCTTTTTTTCAAGATTTGGCGCAAGCACTTAATATTTGGCTGGAAAATGCCGGACAACTGAAAAAATGAGTTTCGTACATTTACACAACCACACTCATTACTCAATTCTTACAGGTTTGGCCAGACCAATCCAGTATATTGATTTGGCAAAAGAGCAAGGTAGCCCCGCAGTTGCGATAACAGACAGTGGGGTTATTTATGGAGCAATCGAGTTTTATCAAAAAGCAAAAGCCGCTGGAATTAAACCGATTATTGGAGTTGAAGCTTATGTCGCGCCGATGGGCATCGAAAATAAAACTGCCGAGAATCGATATTCCAGCTTGGTACTTTTGGCGAAAAACATGGAGGGATACAAAAATTTATTGAAACTTTGTACTGTCGCCGCTCTTGAAGGTTTTTATTACAAACCCAGAGTTGATGATGAAGTTTTGAAAAAATTTGGAGCGGGTTTAATTGCACTTTCAGGTAGCTTAAGTGGAGCGGTTGCGAAAGCGATTTTAGAAAATAACGAAAAAAAGGCACTTGAAACGATAAAAACTTATCAAGGAATTTTTGGGAAAGAAAATTTTTACTTGGAGATGCAACATCATCCGGAAATTGCAAACTGGAGCATTGTTAACAGTAAATTGATTGAGTTATCAGAAAAAACCGGAGCGCCTTTGGTGGCGGCCAATGATTGTCACTATGCGAAACCTGAAGATGCCGAGGCGCATGACGTGCTTGTTTGTATTCAAACACAAAAAAATGTGAAAGATGAACACAGAATTAAATTTGTGGGAGATTATTCTTTGAGAAGTCCGGAAGATATGATTGAAGCTTTTAGATTTTGTCCTGAAGCGGTTGCCAACACTTTGAAAATTGCCGAACAAGTAGACCTTGAACTGAAATTCGGTGAGAACAAAATTCCTTATTTCCCAACAGGAGAAAAAAATACTTATGATTATTTGAGAGAAATTTGTGAAAAAGGATTTGAAGAAAGATATGGGAAAAATCCTTCAAAAGAAGCAAAAGAAAGATTTGAATTTGAGTTGGATATAATCCACAGAATGGGTTTTGAAAGTTATTTCTTGATTGTGCATGATTTTATTAGTTTCGCGAAAAATAAGGGAATAATTGTGGGTCCGGGTCGTGGTAGTGCCGCGGGTTCAATTATTGCCTATTCTCTCAGGATTACAGAGCTCGATCCACTTGAATACGGATTACTTTTTGAAAGGTTTTTGAATCCGGAAAGAATTTCGATGCCTGATATTGACGTCGATTTTGCAGATACAAGAAGAGATGAAGTGCTTCAATATGTCACTGAAAAATATGGAGATGATCACGTTGCTCAAATTATTACGTTCGGAACACTCGCGCCAAAAGCCGCGATTCGAGATGCGGGAAGAGCTTTGGGATATTCTTACGCGACCGTGGATAAAATTGCGAAAACCGTTCCACCGGCGATTTTTGGTAAATACGCGCCTCTGAAAAAATCAATTGAGGAAGATCCTGATTTCGCGGCTTTATATAAGAATGACATGGAAGCTCGTGAAATTTTAAATACGGCCGTAAAACTTGAGGGGACAATTCGTCAGGTTGGGACGCACGCATGCGCGGTAATTATTTCAAAAGATCCATTGGTTGAGAATACAGCACTTCAAAAGGCGGCTGGAGGGAATGAAGGAATTGTGACTCAATATTCAATGAAACCCTGCGAGGAATTAGGTCTGCTTAAAATGGATTTCCTTGGTTTGAAGAACTTATCAATGATTGAAACAACTTTGGGAATTATTGCGAGAACTAAACCTGAAGTTAAAATTGAGATGGAGAAAATTTCAATGAAAGACGAAAAAACTTTCGCGCTTTTACAGCGAGGAGAAACAACAGGAGTATTTCAATTGGAGTCCGCCGGAATGAAGAGATATTTAAAAGATCTAAAACCGAATGAATTTGGAGATATTATCGCGATGATCTCTTTATATAGGCCCGGTCCGATGGAATTTATTTCAACTTACATCGCGGGTAAACATGGAACGAAAAAAGTAAATTATATTCACGATTCGCTGAAAGAGATTTTACAAAATACTTATGGAATTGCGATTTATCAGGAGCAAATTTTACAAATCGCGCAGAAATTCGCCGGATTTTCACTTGGTGAGGCGGATTTACTCCGAAGGGCGATCGGTAAAAAAATCGCAAAAGAATTGAAAGCTCAGAGAGATAAATTTATTCAAGGTTCGATTGCGGTTGGACATGAACAAAAACTTGCCGAGAAAATTTTTGACGATGTAATTGAACCTTTTGCAGGATACGGTTTCAATAAATCACATGCCGCTTGTTACGCATTGATTTCATATCAGACTGCATATTTGAAAGCACATTTCCCGGCTGAATTTATGGCGGCGCTTTTAACCGCTGATGCAGATAATACCGATAGAGTTGTGATTGAAATTCAGGAATGTCGAAATATGGGAATTGAAGTTTTGCCTCCTGATGTGAATGAGTCTCGAGCTCACTTTACTGTGGTTGATGACAAAAATATTAGATTTGGATTAACAGCTGTTAAGGGAATCGGTCTCGGCCCCGTTCGTGAAATTATTCACACGAGAGAAAAAGATGGAAGATTCACTAGTTTGGAAAATTTTGCGAAAAGAGTTCCGGCGAAAATTTTGAATAAAAAAACTATAGAATCATTGGCACTTTCGGGCGCAATGGATTCACTCGGTGAAAGAGCGGAAATTGCCGGAGCTTACGAAGATATTTCTCAATACGCCAAAAATTTACAGGCTTCTTTGGCGGAAGGTCAAACGGATATTTTCGGAATGATGAGTGAAAACGAATCTCCCAGTTTAAATATTCCAAAAATTCCAGCTGCAACGGCTGCCCAAAAACTTAAATGGGAAAAACAATATCTTGGTCTTTATGTTAGCGGTCATCCGCTTCAAGGTTTGAAAAGTTATTTAAAGCAGAAAGGTAAGTTGATTGAAAATTTTGACCTTAAAACAGTTGGAAAAATTATTAAAATCAATGGAATGGTGACAAGCGCAAAAAAAATCACCACAAAAACCGGAAAGTATATGTGTATGGGAGAAATTGAAGATCCAAGCGCTAGAATTTCATTTGTACTTTTTCCGGGAGCATATGATAAATGCGGTCAGTTGATTGAAGAAGAAAAAGTTCTGAGTTTTGAAGGGAAATTAGATAGACGTGGCAATGATTTCCAATTTGTGGTTAACGACGCAAAAGCGCTTTCATTAGAAGGAATGATAAAAAAAGCCATGGATTCAAATTCCTTTGATAAGGAAGATAAAATTATCGGTGTTCCGAGTTTCAAATTGGACTTGGAGGAAGACGAGGAAATTGCAGATCTTCATGAAGTTGAGGAAAATGAAAACGCCACAAATGAAACATATATAATTAATTTCGGAACCGAACCTTTAAATTTAAATGAAATTAAGGAGTTTTTGGGGAAAAATAAAGGCGAAACAAAAGCGGAAATTCACATTCAAGAAAATAATAAAATTAAGAGGATAAAAGTGCCTTTTGGCATAAATCCTACAAAAGAATTTGAGGAGGAAATTAAAAAGCTCATTGCGAGTTCAAGCGTAAAAATATAGAATGCCACAGAATTAATTTTGTAAATATGTTTAGAAGTCACACATGCAATCAGTTAAATAAAGATAATGTCGGTGAGGAAGTTGTTTTGAGCGGTTGGGTTCACAGGAGAAGAGATCACGGGGATTTGATATTTTTAGATTTAAGAGATAGGTATGGATTCACTCAAATTGTTGCCGATCCTTCACACAATGAATCAGCACATAAAATTGCTGAAGAATTGAGAAGCGAATTTGTGATAATGGTGAAAGGAACGGTTAGAAAAAGACCGGACGGAATGCAAAATAAAAATATTGATTCGGGAGAGATCGAAGTGGTTTTAAATGAAATTCAAATTCTAAACAGATCAAAAACTCCACCTTTTGAAATTGACGTGGATGCGGACCCAAATGAAGAAATCAGATTGAAATATCGTTACTTGGATTTAAGAAGAGAGCGAATGAAAAATAATATTATTTTTAGACACAAATTCATCAAACGTCTGCGTGATCACATGGATGGACTTGGTTTTGTGGAAGTTGAAACTCCAATGTTGATGAAAGGAACACCTGAAGGTTCTCGAGAGTTTATTGTCCCTTCCCGCCTTTACGAAGGTAAGTTTTATGTTCTACCTCAAAGTCCTCAGCAGTTGAAACAAATGTTGATGGTTGCCGGAATGGATAAGTATTTTCAGATTGCCAGATGTTTCCGTGATGAAGATCAGCGCGGTGACAGACAACCTGAATTCACTCAAATGGATTTTCAGATGTCTTTTGAAGAAGAAGAAGATGTGATTTAAACAAATGAAATCGTAATCAGAAAATTGATTGAAGAATTATCTCCCGAGAAAGAAATTCTTTTCAAACCTTTCAAAAGAATGACTTGGCACGAAGCCATGAGTAAATATGGTTCAGATAAACCTGATTTGAGATTTGGAATGGAGATTGAAGATGTTTCAGATTTGGTTTCAAAATCCGAGTTTAAAGTTTTTACTGATGCACTAAAAAATGGAGGAGTTGTGAAATGTTTAAGAGTTGAAGGTGGTTCTAAATTTTCAAGAAAAGAAATTGATGAGTTTACCGAAATTGCAAAAATTTACGGAGCAAAAGGTTTAGCTTATATAACACTGAGCAAAGAAGAAGGAATCAAATCTCCAATTGCTAAATTTTTCTCTGAAGATCAAATTGCTGAGATTTTGAAAAGATGTGGAGCAAAAACCGGAGATATTGTGTTCTTTGCAGCGGATAAATTTGAAATTGCCTGCAATGCACTTGGAAATGTTAGGTTGGCTTGCGCCGATAAATTTGAATTGCGAGATAAAAACAAACTTGCGCTTTTGTGGGTAACAGACTTCCCAATGTTTGAATTTAGTGAAGAAGAAGGAAAACTTGTTGCAACACATCACCCATTCACAGCACCAAAAGATTCAGATGTTGAATTGTTGGATTCCGATCCTGTTAAAGCTTTGGCAAAAGCATATGATATTGTGATGAACGGATCTGAAATTGGCGGCGGTTCAATTAGAATCCACTCCCCTATTGTACAGAGAAAAATCTTTGAAGTTTTGGGAATTGAAGATTCTGAAATCGAAAGAAGATTCGGTCACATGATTGAAGCCTTTCAATTTGGCGCGCCTCCACACGGAGGAATCGCCTGGGGCTTGGATAGAATTGTGATGTTGCTTCGTGATGAAGCCAACATTCGTGAAGTAATCGCCTTCCCCAAAGATTCAAAAGCCAAGGATTTATTGACCGGAGCGCCTTCCCCACTTCCTGAAGCAACTTTGAAGGAAATGAATATAAAGTCTTTGTAAGAAATCGTGTTTTATAACCAGTTGCTTCGTGATGATACTGCTGATAATATTTCAGCGTATTCCGACTACACCAAATGCCAAAAATCGAATTAGACAATAATCCTACCCCCCCGCAAGTCCTTTAAACGAGTTTTCTTTTTTAATTCACCTTTCAATTTAAATTGAGGGTTTTTTTATGAAAAATATTGAAAAAACATTGAGAGAAATTGCGCTTTGGGTCTCATTCGCCGGATTACTTTATATGACGTGTTTGTATTACTTACTATATAAAGATTATCTTTTTTCTCAAGCGCAAATAATGGTTTCTCCCTACATTTATTCAGAAGAAACTTACTGTGGAAAACCTTTTGAGGCAGAAGATGGAATTTATACAATCAAAATTGATGATCAAGCAGGTTCTAGAAGTGTAAATGTTAGCTGGAATTACCTTTTTAAATCAGAGAGTTTTTCAATGTTGATTCAACCTCAGGTATGCCAAAACTAAAATCACAGCCCGGATATTCGTTGATTTTTGCTTTGGTAATTGTAACATTGATTATGATCGTGGCCTCAACTGCAATTCAAGGCACGCTCGGAAAACTCACTTATTACAACGACGTCGTTTCCGGAATTTACGCAAAATATTCCGCCGAATCCGCAGTAGACAGAGCTCTTTTGGCAATAAAAAATACTGAAGCGGGTTATGAAATTAATGAAACAAGCACAACGGCAGGCAATGCAACTTCGGCTTACACTGTTGTTGAACGCGCTCAGAAAAATACAAACGATTCAACATATTATTACACTCCGATTCCAATGACAGGAACCGCGGCTCCAAGCGAAGATTGCAACTATTTGAGTTCGACCGATTCGCCTGTAAACGATGCGTGCAACTGGAATAAAATCCTTTACAACCAAAGTGTCACAATCCCTTTATACAGCTATGATCGCGCCAGCGGACAGATCAAAAACCCAAATGCCTTAGGTCTAACTTCATGGAATTTGAAAGTGCGAACGCCCTGCATGCCGGATGTGTCAGGAGTTGTTTCATACGCTGATGATTGCGGCGGCGCGTCGAGGTATGTTTTGGACGGTGATGCGACTTCATATGCGACGGATGATTCAATAGTTCTGTGGCAGTTGCTTGGCGTTAGTGTCGCGGCAGACGGAACAGAGACGAGCGTGGTGAGTGTGGTGCCGGATGACACGCCAGAAAGACGTGGTGGTGGTGCAATTACTGGCAGGAAAACTGGTGTAAACTCCGAGATCTATGAATCACTCATCAACAATGTCTCTTCTTCAATCACATCAAAATACAGTGTTCTCTCAACAAGTTCTCCTACTGACACAACAATTGGGGCAACTACTTATGATAATCTCCTCGATCTTTGCAAAGACACGTCTATTGATAAACTCTACCTTCAGTTAAGCATAGTGAATCCATTACAAACTTCCACTCAATCAGTTCCATATCTGGAATGGCAATTGGAAAGCATAATGACAGGGGCTTTTGCAGATAATAAAGCTGTTGTTATTGGAAAAGGCTACTATGTTGGACAATCGGGCACCTTTTATTATCCGTCAGTAGTAACCAGAACTACAGTTGGAGAAAGAGCTAGTGTATACACAATTTCAAACTGAGTATTGACTTTTTTTGAAAATTTGTGATAATGTAGGCGCTTAATAAGACAGTTTATGAAAGATAGAAAATTCAATATTGGTGGAGGAAGCCTTGATAAGGCTAAAAGTGTTGTAAAAACTGGGCTTAAATTTGCAGTTCCAATTGCTACTTTGTTATCATCGACTCATGCAAAGGCTGAGGAGCTTTGGGTTTGTGGAGTTGACGCTAACGTCAACCCTGATGGTACGACAGTTGCTAACATAAATGATGGATCTGTTTTATACGGATATGTTGGGCATAGAGATGGCACTGGTGTAAGAGAGAAAGATATTGGCTCTGGAGCAGTTGCTATTGAGAAAACAGAAGATGGTTTTAACACTACAGATACAGATATAACTTCAAATATTATTTCTGTGGATTCTAGTATAACTCCAGCAGGTTTTGATACGGGTGCTTATGATCCTGAAACAGACAGATATGTTGTTTATGATTTTAGTAATCTTGCTTACTGGGATATTGCAAATGTTGCAGACTCTTCAAAAGTTTCTGGTGTGGAGCTTTTGAATGGATCAGGTTTTCCTTCATCACCAGGATCAATTGACAAATCTACAGGTGCGTTTGTTGGAACAACATATGTAGATTCAACATATAGGTCTGATGTGGCTTCGTTCTCATCTTCTAAATCACCAAGCATAGTCTATTCTAGAACTGGGTATGACTCCTATCCAGTAGCTGATTTAGCTAATGACAGATTATTTATGGATGACAGCTCATACTCTGGTTACAGAGTAGATAATGTTTCTGGTACTCCAGTCAGAACCTCTATGGGAGTATCGAATTTTGACCCTACCTTCTACGACTCTGCCTTAAGTTCTGCTTCAGGTTTTGATGAAGTTATTTATACTGATAATTCTGTTTTTGAAGTCAAATATTGCTATGATGCTAACTCAGGCGTAACCGTTTCCCCAGACACTGACGGAGATGGAATTAATGATGATATTGATGCGTGCGTAACTGAAAATGCGACTGGATTCGATACAGACGTAGACGGATGTATTGACGATGTTGATGGAGACTCTTGGAAGGCGGATGTGGATTGTATAGATACAAATGCGGCGGTTTATCCGGGTGCGCCGATTGTTTATGGAGATGATGTGGATAGCAACTGTGATAACACAGACGGACCAACTGCTCCTGTAATTAGCATTAATCCTTCTACTACTGTTGAATTAATGGCTTCGGTTGTGCTTTCTGCTGAAAGTAGTGATGATGAAGATTCAACCTTAACATACACATGGACTGTTGAAAATTCTACAGGTACAACTGTGGACAGCGGTTCAGGCGAAAGGCGTTCATACACTCCAACTGCTGAAGATACATACACTGTGACTTGTGTTGCAACGGATTCAGATGGAATTCCTTCAGATGTATCAACAAAAACTTTCACTGTTGAGGACACACCGGTCTACTCAGATTTACCTGTGGTAGACGGTCCGGTTACAGATGGAACTTATTATGATGGAGCTGATCCTGAAAAAGGTTGGATTGAAGTTAAAGGTGTTTCTATAGAGGGAGATAAGATTGTATTAGATGAATTTGGATCATCATTCGCTGTTGATCACTATCCTGCTTTTGAGTTCTCAGCTCCTGATGCGGGTGTTGAAGGTGTGACTTCAGATGATTTGGTTGGTGAAGATGTGATGGGATTCATGGCGGCTAAAAAAGATGCCTATGAGAGCTCAGATACAACAGATACAACTAGAATGTTAAAAGTGACTCAAACTGAAGGAGAGCAGGATATTGAGGGAACATTTACTAATGCAGATGGTAGCTTGGAATTGGACGAGCACTTAAAAGGTGCTGTGAGTGATGTTTTCGCGGATGTTCAGGATGATCCTGATGAGGTTGATACTGGAGACACCGGTGATTCTGGTGATACAGGCGAAGAGACCGGCGACTCTGGAGACACTGATACCGGTGGTGAAACCGCTTCTGATACAGACACAGGGGAAACTGGTGATACTCACGAAACAGGAAATACCAATGATTCAAACGATTCAGGAAATAATGTTGAAGATACAAATGGCAACGTAACTACTCCAACCACATGTTCAGGTTGTGCCACAACAGATGGCAAGAATGGAACTTGGGCTTTGGGTCTTGCAGGAATGGCTTTGTTGGCGAGAAGAAGAAAGTAAAAAAAGTTTCCGGATAGATAATCCAATTTCGTTTTGGGTATTTTTGGATTTCAGTTTAAAATGTCATAGATGATCTACGCCTTTCTAATTATTCTCGGAGTCACAGCCATTCTATCTCTGATTTTTGTCTTTATAAGACTTGAGGCCAATCACAAGAGGTGTCTTTCAATGACTTTTTTGAAAATCAAGATTCCAAAAAATGATTCAAAGGAAGATAAGGAAACAAATACTGAGGCGATGGGCGCGAATAGAGATTTTAAGGATCAATTGGGAATTATGAAGCAACTTTTTGAATCGCTTTCCGCGATTTATAAACATAAATGGTATGCGTTTTTTCTTGGTCAGGATTTTATGTCGTTTGAATATGTTGTTCAGAATAATTTGATAGATTTTTACGCTGTTGTTCCCTTCCATTTGGTTTCTGTAATTGAAAAAACCATCACTTCATTTTATCCGGATTCATATATTGAAGAGGTTGAGGACTACAATATTTTTACAAAAAATTCAAAAGTCGCTTACTGTTTAATGCACGATCACCACGAGTATTCCCTCCCATTTAGAACGTATCAGAGAATGACTACCGATCCGCTCAATAATATGAGCAACGTTCTTTCAAAACTTCACGCTCATGAAAGTGCTGTTATTCAGGTTATGGTTAGACCGGTGAAAGATGGTTGGCAGAAAAAAGGTAGGGCTTTGGCTAAAGAGATTTTAGAAGATAAACACCATGGACTTTTAGGAAGTTTGAATCCATTTACTTGGATTGGCGATTTTTTAAGCATTTTGATGAGAGGCGAATCAAAGGCTGAAGAACACGAGGCATCCAGAAGTACTCCCATGCAAGATGAACAAGTTAAGGCGATTGAAGAAAAGAATACTCAGACAGGTTATGAAAGTTTAATAAGACTCGTTGCCGTTTCAAATTCTGAACACCATGCAGAGGCACTTTTGGTCAGCATGAAGAGCGCTTTCGCGCAATACGCGACAACAGATAATAATGCACTTCATGAACGCGAAAAGTTTTTGGGGAATTTTATAAATAATTTCTTGATGCGGAATTTAAAAAGACCTCTACATATTCCAAAAATGATTCTTTCAGCTGAAGAACTCGCCAGCCTTTTTCACCTCCCAAACATTAAATACAACAGAGCTCCAACGATAAATTGGCAAAATTATAAGATAGCACCGCCTCCCGCGAATATTCCAACGGAAGGAATTCTTCTTGGTCACAATCTTTACCGAGGAGTGAAGAAGGAAATTCGCATGAAGAACGAGGATCGTTTCAGACACTTTTATGTGATTGGGCAAACCGGTACGGGTAAATCTTCGATTTTACAGGTTATGATTAGGCAAGATTTGGAAAACGGAAAGGGTATTTGCGTTATGGATCCGCACGGACAATTAATTGAAGACGTTTTACCATTTATTCCTAGAAGTAGAGCTGATGATGTGGTTTATTTCAACCCGGCAGATTTGGAAAGACCGATGGGTTTGAATCTGCTTGAGGCCGCGACTCCTGAGGAAAGAGATATGGTGGCATTGGATGCGATGAATATTATGATTAAACTTTTTGACGAAGAAATTTTCGGACCACGAATTCAGGATTATTTCAGAAACGGCTGTTTGACTTTGATGGAATCTAAAGAAGGTGGCGCCCTAACAGATATGGTTAGACTTTTCACCGACGACGATTTCCAAAGAGAGAGAACCAAAGATATTAAGAATCCAATTGTGAAATCATTTTGGGAAAATCAGATGGCGAAAACCGGAGCTCGTGAAAAACAAGAAATGATTCCTTACTTTGCGGCGAAATTCGGTCAATTTGTGACTAACGGATTGATGAGAAATATTATCGGTCAAACAAAATCGGCCTTTGATTTTGGCGAAATAATGAACAACAACAAAATTCTTTTAATTAATCTTTCTAAAGGAGAAACGGGTGACATTAACTCGAAGCTTTTGGGTATGATTATTGTTTCAAAAATCCAAATGGCGGCATTGGGAAGGCAAAAAATGGCAAAGGAAGATCGTAAGGATTTCTTCATGTACATTGATGAGTTCCAAAATTACGTAACGGATTCAATTGAGGTCATTCTTTCAGAGGCCAGAAAATATAGGCTTTCTTTGAATATGGCTCACCAATATATTGCACAGCTCGAAAGTGACGGTAAAAAAGGTAAAGGAGTTTCTTTGAAGGAAGCGGTTTTTGGTAACGTGGGTTCAATCATGTGCTACAAAATTGGTGCCCAAGATGCCGAATACATGGCAAAGGAAATGGCCCCGGTTTTTTCAGATCAAGATTTGATAAATATAGATAAGTTTAAGGCTGTAATGAAACTTTCGATTGACACTCAGCCCTCAAAACCATTCAGTATCGTTCCGTTGAATCCTTACACTGCAAAAGGTGATATGGATGCGGCAAATGCGTATAAACAACTTTCAAGACTGAAATTTGGTAAAGATAAAGAGTTTGTGGAACGTGAGATATTCAGGAGGCTCGGCTCGATTCTTTAATCCTGTCAAGGTTAGGTGACTGACTTTTGGGTTGTTTTGTGATATAATGGTGAGAAAGAAAAAAATAAAAACATAAATAAAAATAAAAAATGCTGAAAAAAATAATTGCTTCGTTTACACATTTGGCTGTTCTAAGCCTTATTTCCTTCCCTTTCGGTCTACTAAATCAAAACACGGTTAAAGCTGAGGAAGTTCCGGATTATTACTTAGAAACATTCATAATCAGTGCTTATTACTCACCTCTTCTTGAGCAAACAAGATATGTTACAGGTTCTTATGAAGGTGACATTTATTTAAATGGAGGCGGAGTGCACGGAGCAGATGGGACTCCGGTTTACCCCGGTATGATTGCCGCACCAAAAAAATATGCATTTGGAACGAAAATGAATATTCCAGGTGTGGGAATTGTTTCCGTACATGACAGAGGTGGCGCTATTGTTGAAAAAGGAGTTAGAGGTCACGAATATGATAGACTAGATATTTGGATGGGTTATGGAGATCCGGGGCTTGAAAGAGCTTTAAACTGGGGTAAAAGAACCGTTGATGTGATTGTTTATGGAACAAATACAGATATACAAGACAGTGTTTACCTCGAGGGTTATAGCGCGGCTGAACAATTTTTACAAAATACGGTACTTGTTCCTCTAAATTTTCCGAATGATATCTACTTCGGTTCCGAAGGTGAAGATGTAAAGAAAATGCAAGGATATTTAAAGGATTGGGGATATTTTGAAGGAGAACCAAGTGGGTTTTACGGAGATGAAACGGCGTCAGCAATTTACCTTTTCCAGTTAGATAATGAATTGGTTGAGAGTGCCGACGATTTGGGTGCGGGACATTTTGGAATAAATACACGTAGAGTTTTTGATAAATTTATAACTAATGGTGTTGATGAACAAAAAATCAAACTTCAAAAAGGTAGCAGACTAATGAAAAATTATACTGACTTAAACGAAGTGAAAACAGAATTTAATTCGTCCATAGAAATTGGCGAAAAAGGTGAAGCAGTGACAATGCTTCAGAATGAATTAAACAGATTGGGATACTTAAGAATTCCCGCAACGGGATTTTATGGTGAAGTTACAGCACACGCGGTTTTTAAATTTCAACAATCTCAAGGTTTGGTGAAAACTGAAGAGGACAACGGAGCTGGTTATTTTGGACCGGCGACAAGAAGCGTTATGAACTCAATTTTAGCTTCAAGATTCAACACAAAAAGTCTTTTAGCATTCCAAAGAGAGGAAATTAAAAATGGAAGACAATTGGTGAAAATTCCCAGCAAATATTACATTGCAAAACAAGAAGATTAGATCAGCTCAATTTCTCTGGAATCATTGCCTGTGTGCTGGAATCTAATTTTGAGGTGATTTGAAGGAAGGAAATCCTCAATAAGCTCAGGCCATTCAATAACCAAAATCGAATCTGAAGCGGCGAACTCTTTTAAAGTTTCAAAAATGCTTTCATCAGGTTCTTCCAGTCTATATAAATCACAGTGAATTAAACCCGGATATTCTGAGATAAATGCAAAAGTCGGACTTTTAATTTTCTTTTCGGAAATTCCAAGTGCCTCTGCCAAACCTTTTGTAAAAGTTGTTTTTCCGCTGGCAAGATCGCCGTAAAGATAAAATAAACGATTTTCAGGGAATTTTTTTAATATTTCAGCTGCGATTTTTTTTGTTTCGTCCGGATGCTTTGAATGATATTTCATACTTGAATTTTAGCTCAAAAAGGAGTATAGTAACAGGATAAATAAAAATAAATATGAAAAACCAAAACGATCTTCTCAGGAAGAAGCAAAATAGAATCAAAAATATTAAACATTGGGCTTCGATTCTTGCCGTACTCGCTCTATCTGTTTTTTCAAATAATTTAAATGCAAATTTATTAAAAACTTCTGTAATTATTCAGGAGTCACCTGCATTTGACGGAACCGTTTATCCTATTCAGAATGTTCCTGACTGGACGAACGCGACAAGCACGGAAACTAAAATCAATTATCACGATTTCCCCGCTTCAAAATTGATTACAACTCCCGTTTACAGAAATGATTATTTCACATTTCCAAGTGCGAGTTTGGTTTGGGGGAATAAAACCCATGATGTAATTAGAAACACAAAAATAACTTATCCGGTTCCTTATGCCGGATCATACGAATTGGACGATGGCGGTGAATATCAAGGAAGTCATCCGGCGGTTGATATTAAAGCTTTAGCCGGGACTCCAATTCACGCCATTGCAAACTCGATTGTATATAAGGTTGGCACACAAAGTGGAGGATTTGGAAATTATGTGATTTTACAACATAACAATGTTCCTTCACCAGATAATTCAAGTGAAAAAGTCACGCTTTATTCAGGTTATGCACATATGACCTCATCCTTTGTTAGCGAAGGCCAAGTCGTTTATAAAAATGACGTTATTGGAGAAGTGGGAACAACAGGCGCGTCTACAACAAACCATCTTCACTTCCAACTTGATAACAGTTTGGCTCCATGGCATCTTTACTGGCCATTCACGAACGCCGACGCTAAGGCAGCAGGTGTTGATTTTTGGGATGCGGTTAGCGCCGGAGTTGGGAAAGATAATGTTTATAAATACACATATAGTCCATTCAAATGGGTTATAGCGAATTTGAATACAAGTACTTCAAGTCAACCCGTTACTGTAACAAGTCAAAGTTCAAGTACAACTCCAACATTAGAGCCAGTAAAAACCACAAGTACGACAGAAACTTCAACGGTTGAGTCTTCCGTTGTAAAAGTTGGATTTGAAAATATAAATGTGAATGGAACTTTCTATGTAATGATTGGAAATAATCAGGAATTTACAGTGAATTTGTTAGATTCAAGCGGAAACACAATAAATTCGCCAAGCTTTGATGGAGAAATTTCAGTTTCCGTGAGTGATTCGAGTTTGGCGCAAGCCAGTCCTTCGAGTTTGAAAACTTCAGATTTTGTGAACGGAACAGCTTCCGTGAAAATTTATGCAAGCCGAGAGGGTATAGTGAAATTGAATTTTGGAATTGCCGGAGATACTTATGAATCTCAAGATATAAGTTTGATTTCTCAAATTAAACCTTTCGCTAGATTTGGAATTTTCACTGATGGTTCATTCACACCAAAAATTCCTGAAACAATTCAGATCAAAGCTTTAGACGAAAATGATAATCCAACTCCAAGTTTCAATGCTGGAGGAAAAATCCAATTGAGTACAAATACAGGCAAAGGAACATTCTCAAAAGACACCCTAACAGCAGATGATTTCAAAAATGGCGTCGCAGAAGTTCAATACACCGGTGAAGATGAAAATGAAGTCGTAATTCAAAGCCAATATGGAATGGCGAAAGCAAAAAGTTCTCCATTGGAATCTAAACTTTTCTCAGATTTAAGTTTCAGTAATGATTATTACGATGCGGTGAGTTATTTATATAAAAAAGGAACGGTTCAAGGCTACCCTGACGGGACATTTCAAGATAAAAAAACCGTTTCACGAATTGAAGCTTTGAAATTTATCTACAGTGGATTCGATAAAGCTACAATTTCAAATTTAACAGTTTCTTATAAAGACGCATTCAATGGGCAGTGGTATTCAGATTATGTTGCCACAGCTTCAAATGAAGGAATAATTCAAGGATACTCAGACGGAACTTTGAAGCCTGAACAAGGCGTTAACAGAGTGGAATTCCTAAAAATGATGACAAAAGCCCTAGGGGTTTCGGTTGATCCAGTTGTAACTGAGAAACCATACAACGATATTGCCGTGCTTTCCTGGTATGCACCATATGCTCAATACGCAAAATCAAAAAATCTCTTCCCAATTACAGGTTCAGATTTCAATCCCGGTTCAGCCATGAACCGCGGAGAAGTCGCCGAAGTGATTTACAGAATGATCATGGTTCAGGAAAACCAAGCAGATAAATACTCTGTGCTTTTGAAACCGGAAAACTAAGATTCTTTAAACAGTTTTGGCAAAATGGTGTTTTGAAGCGTGGCAGTTGGGCGAAAAGTGAGCACACACTCACTATACAATTTGTCCATACAAATTGTGCTTTTCAATCTGTTAAATCGTGCAGTTTTTGTTATTATATTTTTAATCTAACCCACGCAAAATGAATAACAAAGAATTGCTAGAGATGGCCGTGATGTATGGCAGGAACTCCCTTGAGTGGAGAAAGAAGTTTATTGGACTACTTCCTGAAATTCATAAACGCCGTCTGTTCGAACAGAAGAACTGCAGTTCAATCTTCGAGTTCGCAGCTAAGTTCGGGGGGCTTTCTCACGATCAGGTTAAGTTAGCACTTAATTTGGAAGAGAGGTTCACAGAGATGCCAAAACTCCACGAACTACTTGTGAATGGAGAAGAGAGTATAAATAAGTTAGCTAGAGTTGTTTCTATAGCGACACCAGAGA
>CAYTWD010000014.1:1743-30079 GCA_964441065.1 uncultured Candidatus Peribacteria bacterium | reverse complement strand
GTATTTCATGTGTCTTATTTAGACACAAGTGTTGCACTTCAAAAGAGAATTTGGGTTATAAATATTGCCCAAGAAACATAATCTACCAGTTGCAAGTAAAAATTTGATTTTGATTGATGGCTATGAATTGAATAAGGAATTGAAATCCCCTTCGTTTGAAAAAAGATTGATAACTCCAATTTTATACCTTTTAGTAGAGCCTCTTTATTTTTAGCGACTGGCATATCATCAAACATTACTATTAAACGGTCGTATTCTTTCAAATTTATATTTTTGAATATTCCATCAATTAACCATTTAGTATTCCTTATATAAAAATGCTCCGGATTTTGCAGATTAGAGTGTGTTTTCTTTTTCTCTGTAACAACTGAGAATACTTTTATATCATTCTGCTTTTCGATCACTTTAAACACCGTATCTCTCACTAATTGCAGGTCTTCACTGGCATGAAAGTACTCCAGTTTGTACGAATCGTTTATTTTGTTTGTTTTTCTTAAATCCTCAACTTTTATGAGCAATTCATTTTTCAATCTAAAACAATCCACCACAAATCTATCTGAAAGCTTATCTGTAACTACTGCAGTCGCAACAAAAAATTTGCTACTTTTTGGCGTGAAAATCAAATTTCCTGATTCATCGATAAGAATATATAAAACTTTATTCATTACCTCATAGTACTTTGTAAAGCTGAATTAGTCCTGAAAGATTCCTGAATTCGGAAGACGTGGAGAATTTGCATTTTAGTGATATTATGGGAGCCTCTAACGGGCTCTATATGTTTGATGCTGTTGCCGAAATCAAGTCGAAGCTTTCAATTGAAGATGTGGTGGCGACTTACGTGCCGCTCAAGAAGGCGGGGAAGTATTTTAAGGCTTGTTGCCCTTTCCACTCCGAGAAAACGCCGAGCTTTCACGTGAATCCGGAGAGGCAAATCGCCTATTGTTTCGGTTGTAATAAAGGAGGTGATCTTTTTCAATTTATTCAGGAAATCGAAGGATTGGATTTTAAAGGAGCGCTTGAACTTTTGGCGGATCGAGCAAATATTGAGTTGCCGAAATTTGAGGGCGGACCGAAAGTGAGTAAAGACGAAAAAGAAGAGTTGAAAGAAATAAATTCGCTCGCGACTCATTTTTTTGTTCAGAATTTATGGCAAGGGGAAGCGGGTGGAAAGGTTTTAGACTATTTGAAAAGGCGAGGCTTGACGGAGGAGTCTATAAAAGAATTTGAAGTTGGTTTTTCACCGGATTCCTATGATTTGCTTTATCGTCATTTATTGGAGAAGGGTTCACGTAAAGAGCGAGTATTGATGACAAGTTTGGTTGTCGCAAAAGATTCAACAGCGCAAAATGTGTTGGATAGATTTCGACTGCGTTTGATGTTCCCGATTTTGAACGATAGGGGAGAGCACATTGCTTTCGGAGGCCGTTCTTTGAAAAAGGGCGACGATCCCAAATATTTAAATTCCTCAGATTACGTTCTTTATAATAAAGGTTCGGTTTTGTATAATTTTTCACGCGCAAAAAAATATATAAAAGAAAGCGACTTCGTGATTTTCGTGGAAGGTTATTTTGACACTATTGCATCTTGGCAGGCCGGTGAAAAAAATGTGGTGGCAACTTGTGGAACTGCTTTAACTGAAGATCAGCTCAAATTGGTGAAACGATATACAAAAAAATTGGCTTTTGCTTTTGACGCGGACAATGCCGGTCAGGATGCGCTTTTAAGGAGTGTTTTGTTGGCGCAACCGATGGGTTTTGATATTTTTGTTGTAACAATTCCGAGTGGAAAAGATGCGGCGGACGCGGTAAAGGAAAATCCTGAACTTTGGAAGACGGCGGTTGCTCAGAGAAAACCTTATTTCGATTTTTTCATTGAAAAATATAAGGATAATTATGACTTGACGACATCAGGAGGTAAAAAAGAATTTACAGATAAAATATTGGATTTGATTGAGGGTGCTTCGCACCTTGTTGAAAAAGATCATTATATAAAGGTTTTATCAAAATTGGTGGGAACTCCGATCGAGCTTCTTTATGATTTGGTGAAGCAAAATTTGGCATCCAAACAGCGCACTAAGCGCGTGGTAAAAGAAAAACCGGCAGTAAAAAAAGATAAAATCGAAAGATTATTCGAGTATTTTACCGGTATGATTTTAAGTTTTCCCAAGCAGTTTTTTGAGGTTTGGGAGAAGTTGCAAAACCCTGAAGATTTTGCAGTAACAGTAGAAAAACTTGATTTGGTTAGACAGTTGGGTGATTTCAATGCTGAAAAAATCAAGGACTTTTTCACTACCTTCGAAACCTTCTTATTGCACAAAGATTTTGAGATAAACGCAAGTCATGTTTACAAACAGCTCAGAGATTACTATAATCTGCACGCTGCGCTCGATGAAGACTTCTATCAGGGACAAGAAAATCCTTTGGTACTGAAGAAATTGGCGTTTGAAGCGGAAATTAAGAATGAGAATCCGGAACTTCTAAAAGAAGAAATGGAAAAATTGATCGCGCTGCTCTATCTCGAATATTCCTCTAATTTAAAAACTGATGGCCAGAACTAGAAAGTTTATAGCGCATTTCTCGGAGGAAAACCTGGCAAAATACCCTAAAGAAATACGCGACCTTATTGATAAGGGTCGTCATCGAGGTTTCGTGACTCAGCAAGAATTGATGCACGCTCTTCCCAATCTTGAGGAAAACGTGACTTTTGCAGATGAGGTTTATACTCTTTTAATGGAGTTGGGAATTAAGCTGATTGACGTTAAAGATCAGATGATTTGGGGAAAGAAAGAAGAGGAATTAAATATGAGTCAGGAAGGTGATGTAAACGCTGAACTTGAGGTTGAAGATGTGAAAGAATCGGATGATTTGGAAGACGAAGATGTTTCAGATGAAGATTTGGCGGCTTTGGCGGCAATTGAAGCCGTTGATGGAGATGATATTTTGGAAGATATTGATCCTGAGGCAGATGCGCTTGAAGAAGCGGCCGCGGCGAAAGAGGCAAAAGATGTTAAGGACGCGAAGGATGCCAAAGATAAAGAAGATAAGAAGAAATCTAAAGCAAAGAAAACCGTGGATCTTTCTGAAATCGCTAATGATTCAATCAGAATGTATCTTTGTGAAATTGGTAAAGTCGATCTGTTAACTGCTAAAGAAGAGGCGGATTTGGCAAGAAAAATTGCAAAAGGAGACCAATCAGCAAAGGCGAAATTGGCCGAGGCAAACTTACGTTTGGTCGTTTCGATAGCTAAAAAATATATCGGTCGTGGGCTTTCTTTCCTTGATTTGATTCAGGAAGGAAATATTGGTCTTTTCCGTGCCGTAGAAAAATTCGATCCGGATCGAGGTTTCAAATTCTCAACATACGCAACTTGGTGGATTCGTCAGGCTATCACTCGAGCAATCGCTGATCAGGCCAGAACAATTCGTATTCCGGTTCACATGGTTGAGACAATTAATAAATTGACTCACACTCAAAGACGTTTGGTGCAGGAACTTGGGCGTGAACCACTTATTGAAGAGTTGGCTGCCGAAATGGATATGGATATAAAGAAGGTTCGCCACATTATGAAGATTTCTCAGGATATAGTTTCTCTAGAGGCGCCGGTTGGTGCTGAGGAAGACAGTAAACTTGGAGATTTCATCAAAGATGACGATTCACTTTCCCCTGATGAACAAACAAACCGTCAGTTAATTAAAGAGAATATTCACGAGATGTTGCAGTATCTTTCACCACGCGAGAGAAAGATTATTGAGATGAGATTTGGTCTAAAAGACGGAATTGGGCACACACTTGAGGAAGTTGGAACTGAATTTGGAGTAACTCGAGAGAGAATTCGTCAAATTGAGGCGAAAGTTCTGCATAAATTGCGAGAACACCCAACTAGCGTTAAAATTCGTTCATATTACTAATATTAAATTATGTCTAAACAATACGACGATCAGGAAATGGATGAGAAAAAGTCCAAAAAGTCTCAGAAATCTAAAAAAGCTGCTGTTGTTGAAGAAGAAAATGTAGTCATGACTAAAGAAGGTTTAAAACTTCTTGAGGATGAACTAGAATTTTTAAAGTCTACTCGAAGAAAAGAAATTGCTAAAAGATTGAAAGAAGCGATTTCTTATGGAGATCTTTCCGAAAACTCAGAGTACGAAGAGGCAAAGAATGAACAGGCCTTCGTTGAAGGTCGTATTTTAGAGCTAGAAGAAAAAGTAAAAAAGGCAAAAGTTATTGATGAAAAGACTCATTCAAAACAAATGGTTGAGATTGGAACTAAAGTTCATATTAGAAATGCCAAGAAAAAATCAGAGGAACATGAGTTTACTTTGGTTGGTTCAACCGAATCAGACGTTTTGAATAATCGTATTTCAAATGAAGCTCCGCTTGGTCAGGCTTTGATGGGAAGAAAAGCCGGCGAAACCGTTGTGGTGAATGTTCCTGCGGGAATTATTGAATACGAGATTTTGAAGTTGAGTTAATTAACAGATCTGCAGGCCGCAGTAGCTCTTTTGTTTTGACTTAATTCTTTTATTTTGTATAATTTCCTCTTAATCTAATAATAAATTTTTATGGCGGAAACAGAAGAAGGTTTTGGAGCAATTGAGAGATTAGTAAGAGATCAATATGAGCCAAGAGTAGAATTACTAAAGCCCGGCAGGCTTTATGAAGGACTGAAAATTCCCGGACTTCAGGAAACTCTAGATGTTCTTGGTGGTGCTAATCCAACTCAAGAACAAGTCAGAGGAGTTTTAAAAATGAAAAAACCATTTTTTGTAATTGAACCTGGGCAACCATTCACCAGATTTGTTGACGTAATAAATTCAAATAGAAGACATGAACAAACTGATACTCGTGTTTCTCCATATGTCCTGGAAAGATTTGCACAAATGCCTGTTGGTGGAGTGAGACTTGGATTTGTTGAAGGACAAACTGAACTAGAGGAACACCCAAATCTTGTTCGCAAAGTTTTAAAAGATCAGGAGAAACTTGTCAAAGCAGATTTGCCTAATGGTTTTGAAATAGTTAACCCTAGAACTTATGCCTTAGTTCAACTTGATGGAATGAAGGATGCGAATACAGTAGTAGATAGAAAATCATGGTCTCAGCTTGAAGATAACTCAAATGATAGAACTCGCCTTATTGCTGGAGGTTGGGGTTTTGGTCGGGTAGTGTTCGATGATTTTGATCCCGATCAAGAATATACTGGTAATCGTTGGCGGTCTGCTTGGATGATTTCGGCACAATAGATTTGACTAATGCGACTAAGTTGCATTAAGCTTAAGCCATGAATTATTTAGCTGAGCTCAAATCAAAGGGTTTTAGAATAACAAAGGCGCGCGCAGAGATTTTGGAATTGCTGGAACAGTCTGCAAAACCAATTTCAGCAGATGAAATTGTTGCGAGTTTGGGAGTGAATAAATCAACAGTTTATAGAGAGTTAGATTTTTTGGAATCTCAAGATTTGATTACCGATATCCGCTTGGATGATTCAAAAAATATGTATGAGTTGAAGTCGAAAAGTCATCATCATCATTTATATTGTGTGAAATGTAAAAAAATTGAAGAGGTTGAGATGGATAAAGATTTGGATTCTTTTGAGAGAAAACTTGAAAAAGATACAAAATTTAAAATAAAAAAACATTCTCTGGAGTTTTTTGGTATTTGTTTAAGCTGTCAGTAATGAAAAAAATACTTTTATTTATAGTTTTAGCTTCGTTTTTACTCGGTTGTAAATCTGAGCCACAAAGTGGTAATCAAAAAGTAAAAGTTTTTTCGAGTTTTTATCCACTGGCCTTTTTAGCGGAGGAAATTGCTGGTGAGAAAGCTGAAGTTACAAATGTTGTACCAAACGGGGTTGAGCCGCATGATTTTGAGCCAAGTTCAAAAATAATAGCTCAAGTAACAGATTCAGATTTGTTTTTATATAATGGCGCTGGGCTTGACGAGTGGGCTAATCAATTAGTTACAACTTTAAATTCGGATAGGCCTGGGCTGATTAATTCATCAGCTTTTGTGGATGTTTTGGAGATCGGTGGTCAAAAAGATCCGCACTTTTGGCTCGATCCAAATAATTTAATGAAAATTGCGGATCAAATTAAAGAAAAATTGATTTCTGTTGATCCAAAGAATGCAAATTTTTATGAAAATAATAATATTCAACTTCAAACAAAGTTAAAAGTTTTAGATTCAAATTTTGTTGATGCTCTTAAAACTTGTGACACAGAAACTTTTGTAAGTTCACATGCGGCCTTTGCTTATTTGGCAAAAAAATATGGATTGGAAATGCTTGCGATTTCAGGAATTTCACCTGATGAAGAACCAAGTTCCAAGAAAATTGCCGAAATCGCTTCCTTGGTTAAGGAGTATGGAATTAAATATGTGTTTTCAGAAACACTATTAAGTTCTAAGATAAGTGAGACTATTGCGAGTGAAACTGGTGCTCAAATATTGGTTTTGAACCCGATTGAAGGTCTTACAAACGATGAAGAGAAAAATGGTGAAAATTATTTTTCAATAATGAATAGTAATTTAAAAAATTTAAAAACCGCACTTTCATGCCGGTAAAACAAAAAAAACTTCTGGAATGTAAAAATGTAAGTTTTACATATGGAAATGAAAAAGTTCTCGATTCGGTTTCATTTGAGTTAAGGTCAGGTCAGTATGTGGGTTTGATTGGTCCGAATGGAGGCGGGAAAAGCACTTTGCTCAGAATTTTGCTTGGGATTCTAAAAGCAAAAAAAGGAAGTGTTGAAAAATCTGAAGATATGAATATTGGTTATGTTCCCCAAAGAATTTCTTCAATGCTTTCATTTTTCCCCGCAACGGTTTTTGAGATTGTTAAAAGCGGATTGCCAAGAAATGGTTTACCAAATCTATCCTTAGAACAATCTATGAAGTTAGTCGGAATTAGTGATTTAAAAAATAGACTAATCGGGGAACTTTCGGGAGGACAATTACAGAAAGTTTTTATAGCTAGAGCCTTGGTTTCAGATCCAAAAATTCTTATTCTTGATGAGCCGGCGGTAGGAATCGATCCGAATGCCACAGCGAAATTTTATGCCATTTTGAAAAAACTGAATAAAGAAAAAAATATTACCATTGTACTTGTTTCTCATGATTTGGATGTTGTGAACACCGAAGTCGATACGATTTTTTGTTTGAATAAAACCTTGATTTGCCGAGGTCATAAAATGGATTTAATGAATCAAAAAACCATGAAGAAACTTTATGGAGATACTTTTAAATTGGTAAATCACAGTCATGCTTGAAATTTTTCACTACGAGTTCATGCAAAGGTCATTTATTGCGGGAGCCCTGATTGGTCTGACAGCGCCTTTGATTGGAATTTTCTTGGTTGTCAGGAGATATTCATTGATTGCCGACACCTTGGCGCACGTTTCACTTTTGGGAATTGCGATTGGTTTAATTTTAAATGTAAATCCATTTATCACCGCGATTATTGCCTCCGTTATTGCGTCTGTTGTTATAGAAAAATTAGGATCTGAAAAAAAACTCTTTACCGAATCGATACTTTCACTTTTTTTATCCGGCGCCTTGGCAATGGCGGTGGTTTTGATTTCAATCACAAAAGGCTTTAACGCGAATTTATATAATTATCTTTTTGGAAGTATTTCGATAGTTTCAAGAAATGACATTTATATCATTGCGACACTTGCTTCGATTTTAATTTTTGCAGTTTTATATTATTTTAAAGATTTATTTTTGCTTTCATTTGATCAAGAACTTGCAATTGTGAATAAAATTCCGGTTAAATTTTTAAATTTATTTTTGGCGATTCTGGCAGCTTTACAAGTTTCAATTTCAATAAGAGCGGTTGGGGTTTTACTGATTGGGGCCTTGATGGTTATTCCCGTTATAACTTCTTTCCAGTTTGGTATGGGGTTCAAAAAAACTCTGATTCTTTCGATCATATTTTCAGAAGTTTCAATCTTTGTTGGGCTTTACGTTTCTTATTATTTTGATTTAGCTAGCGGTGGAACAATTGTGATGTTGAATCTGGTCTTCTTTCTCGCCAGTCTTCTCATTAATAAGTTCAAAATTCGTATTTAAATTATCTTCTTTTCTTGGGTTTTGGTAAGTATTTATCAACTATAGCTTTTTGTTGAGAAACACTTACTCGTACCGCAATTCCTTCATTGTACTTTTTCCAAACCGAATATCCGTAGACAAACATGAGTATAAATAATAGAACTGTTCCAAAGCGCATACCAAACCAAGGAATATCTTGATCACGGAAAAATGTTAGTAAAATTCCCGCTACGGCAAATTCACGAATACGCGTTGGAACTCTTCCAAGAAATTCCGAAGCGATTTTTGCATTTGGCAGGGAATGAATATATTTCTTTACATACCAGCTTGAAATGAATAGAAGTATGAAAAACACCATCATTGGCCAGAAATATAAAAAGCTCTGGCTTGGAGTTGGATCAAACAGATAGCTAGGATTCAATAGTTTCAGTGGGTTCATAATGTGGGTGTTTAAATTCTTTATATCTTTTGTAAAGTGCGTAAGTTGAGGTCGCACTTAAGAGGAAGAAAAGGTAGGCACCAAGCCTAATGTTTAGGATTGAGATTGTATCATCGCCTCTGAGGAATTCAAGAAGAAAAAATACAAATGAGCTGATGCTGGTCAAATAAAGTGAGGTATTGCCCTCCTTTTTGAAGAAATTGGATTTTGATTGGATTTTTTTCTTACTCCATAAAATCAGAATGATTGAGATTAAGTTATAAATTTGGCTTGGATGAATTGGTACAGTATATTTTACGTTATCAAGCTCATAGTGAATGCCCCACGGTAAATTTGTAGGTGATCCGTATGCAAATCCTCCTAAGAACTGCCCGATGCTAATAATTCCCAGTCCGATTAGAACAGGCACAACCAATGCGTCATACCATTTCCATATCTCCTCTTTTGCTTTTACCAATCTGTATGTAAGTATAATAAAGAAGCCGACTATTGCCCCCCAAACTGATAAACCTTGATCCCAAATTGCAAACAGATTGAAAAAAGTCCTGAAGTCAAAATAAGGAGAATAGGTGTCTGTGTTCCACACAAAGAACACAAGTCTCGAAAAAATTAATGAAAATAAAACGTAAGATGTGCTCTGTTTAATTAGCAAAAGAAAGTCTACTCTTTGCCTTTTTAATCTATTTACAGCGAGGTAGGAAGAAATTAGAAGTGAAATGACGACGAATATCCAATAGGTTTTAATCGAAATGAAACCAGATTCGAAAATTACAGGCAACATATTATAAATTAAAAATCAAAGTCGCATTAACGATTATACCAAAAAAAAGCATAAAAGTATTGAACCTGGTTTTGTATTTAAAGAATTCCAATTTAATGTAGAAAATCGAATACCAAATAAAAATGCTCAGCAGAAGATACCTTAAAAGTTCTGAATTCAAAAGATTGAATCCGCCCGGTAAAGGGTTTGCGAAATTTTTTGCAATAACATAATTACTTACAAAATATGCAATTATGTAAAAACTCAAAAGCCAACCAAGAAAATGATTAATTTCTTCAAGAATTAGCGGTTCATTTGAGGAAGTAATTCCAAGCAGATTTTCAACATTGCTTTCCTTGATTTTCTTATCCTTTTTTAGAGATTGTAGAGATTCTTTTAGTCTTTTACGTTCATCCCAAACCGTTTTCAAACTTTTGTATGCTTCGTGTTTTGTAATTTTGGGAGAAGTTAGCCATATTTTCGCAAAAATTAATAATTCTCTATTCGCGCTCCTAATCTCAGATTTAATCTCTTTTTCCTCGGGTGTGGGGAGAAATTTCTGAATATAATTGCTTAAACCGACTAAGAATTTATTATCTGAAAGCGAAAACTTTCTCTGAATTTTTTGAAAATCGTCACTTATGTCTTTTTGATCTGTCGGACCTGAGTGAAGATCGGCCATCATTTTTTGTGTTTCCAGCCTAATCATGCTTCTCTGGGAAATCATTTTCTCTTTATTTAGAAATATTTCTTGATCCTGGACTTTTTTTAGAAGTTCTTCTGAGGTGTGTTCAATATAATCGAGGTTCGTGGAACTTTTTATTCTTAGAAGTTTATCTACATATTCCTGAATAATTTTTTTGTTCTCAGGTTTAATTTCATTTGTATATTCGGCTAAAATAGCCTTTATTTTATTTAAAATAAAATCCACTTTTTTGAGCAGAGCCGCTCGTTTCTTTTCGAATTCCAAATTCATATTATCTTCTGGACTAACCGACTCACCTTTTTCTTTTGCTTGTGCAAGATATTCCGCTTTAAGTGCTGAAAGATCATCGTGTTTTGCCTTTTCTTTGTCTTCGTCAGTTGCTCCGGCTTGAATCACATATGAAACTTCAAAACCATACTCATCAACTAATCTTTGGAAAGCTTTATAACGGCTACTTGCCGGCACACTGCCTAAAACTTTTTTCCCGCTTTTATCAAAAGCTTCAAATTCGTATTTCGGTAGTTCAACACTTGTTCCGGGCTCTTTTGTAGAAGTTTCAGTTGGAGTTTCAGCATTTTTTTCAATCGACAAAATTGAAATATTCAGAGAGCTCAGCTGTTTTCTGGCTTCTTCTTCATTATCCGCGGCAATCAAGCCGCTAAGTTTTTTTCCGCCTGCGTTAACAGCGGTGTATTCAAATTGTGCCATGGCGTGGAGGAGATTTATGCCTCAAGTTCTTCTGAGGTATTTGCTCTAATTGAATCCGTTTTACTTAACTTCTTGCTTGCTTCAATGAATCCCATGAAAAGCGGGTGCGGTCTGTGCGGTCTTGATAAAAATTCAGGATGAAATTGTGATCCAATCATGAAAGGATGATTTTTTAATTCACCAATTTCGACCAGGTTTCCTTCTTCAAACATGCCTGAAGGTTGCCAGTCGCTATTCGCTAATTTTTTTACAAAATCATTATTAATTTCATAGCGATGTCTGTGTCTTTCAAATATCAAATCTTGACCGTAAAGCTTATTCGCCAAAGTTCCTTCTTTGAGCTTGCAAGGGTAAGCTCCCAATCGCAATGTGCCGCCTTTATCTTTATCTTTGTGCTGACCGGGCATGAAGTGAATTACATATTTGTCTGCGGATAATTTTGAGTCTTCATCAAATTCTTCACTGGTTAGTTGAGGATCTTTAAGTTTAAAACGTGCGTATTCTATTGTCATAATTTGTAATCCAAGACAAAGACCCAAGTAAGGTACATTATTTTCTCGAGCGTATTTTGCCGCCATTATTTTTCCTTCAATTCCTCGAATGCCAAAACCACCCGGGACAAGAATCCCGTCGGACAGTTTTAATGCTTCCCAAGATTTTTCGTCGTTAGCCTCAAGTTTTTCAGAATCAATCCATTGCAGATCCAATTCTCGATCTTGGTGATAACAAGCGATTTTAAGAGATTCAATAACTGAAAGGTATGCATCATCCAAATCCGTATATTTTCCAACAAGAGAAATTCTTACCAAATCACGTTTAGCACGAATTTTTGAAACCAAAGTTTCCCAATCTTCAAGCATTGGAGTTACATTTCCAAGATGAAGTTTTTGTGCGATCAACTCCGCCAATTTATATTCATTGAAATTTAGTGGAACTTCGTAAATAGATTTGCAAGTTACCGCGGGAATTACACAATTCTTTTCAACGTCGCAGAAAAGCGAAATTTTATCAAGAATTTCAGTGGCAATATTTTTATCCGCTCTCGCCATGATGATATCGGGCTGAATACCGATTGATCTTAACTCTCTTACTGAAGCTTGAGTTGGTTTTGTCTTTAATTCTTTTGAGGCTTTTAAATAGGGAAGGAGGGTTAAGTGAACAAATAATGTGTTCTCTTTCCCGAATTCGTGTCTCATTTGTCTGATTGCTTCAAGGTAGGGAAGTCCTTCAATATCTCCAACTGTTCCTCCAATTTCAATCATTACAATTTTAGCTCCACTGATTTTTGCGGCCTTGGTAATTCTTCCTTTAATCGCTTCTGTAATATGAGGAATGATTTGTATTGTTCCACCCAAGTAATCTCCGCGACGTTCTTTTTGTAAAACTTCAGTATAAATTTTTCCGGTTGTAACTGAAGACATTTCATTCAAGTTTTCATCAATAAATCTTTCATAGTGACCAAGATCCAAATCTGTTTCAGCGCCGTCTTCGGTAACATAAACTTCACCGTGCTGGAATGGGCTCATCGTTCCCGGATCCACATTTAAATAAGGGTCCAGCTTCATTGTGAAGACCTTGAATCCAGCCGCTTTTAGAAGAGCGCCGATGGAGGCAGTGGCAATGCCCTTGCCTAAACTCGAACAAACTCCGCCAGTGACAAATATGTATTTTGTAGGCATGTGTGCTATTTATTCCAACGCGTGGAGAATAGCAGTTTTATTTATACCAAGCAAGATAAGCTCTTATTATTCAAATAATGCTTTTGAGGCGTTAATTACTTTCGCGGCTTCCGCTCTTGTAATTTTGTTGTTCGGTTTGAATGTTCCATCGTCGTAACCTTTGATTACTCCATATTGTTCACCCAGAATAATTGCATAAGCTTGATAACTGTCGGCATCAAAATCTGTAAATGAAGAATCATCTTCAGTGAATCCGTAAAGTGTTAGTTTAGCGATTCTTACAGAGAGAAGCATTGCGTCACCCCTTGTAATTGCTTCGTTTGGTTGCCAAACGCCTGATGCGGGATACCAAAGGAATCCATATTTATCTGCCAATGCAACATAGTTGTAATACCAATCTCCAACGTTTACGTCTGAATATTTTGTGACTGTTAGTCCGCTGTAGTAAGCAGGGTCATATCCGCCTTGAAGCAATATCATTTTTAGGAATTCAGCTCGAGTAACATTTGTGTCTGGAGAATATGTGGTTGGAGTTTGTCCCTTAACAATTCCTGCTTGATATAAAATACAAACTGCTGTTTGAGCCCAGTGTCCCTCCATGTCTATGAACGGATCAGTACATGTACCATTATCAACTTTTCCTGTCTTAAATTCATTCACAAGTGGGTCTGTACCATTTACTACTTCAGTCCCGTCCGGAACTCCATCATTATCTGTGTCGCTGTCATTTGGATCTGTGCCAAATGTTTTAACTTCCTCGTAATCTGATATATTATCTGCATCTGTATCTGTTTTATTTGGATCAGTTCCGTAAACATTATTTTCGTTGTAGTCACTTAGACCGTCGCCGTCCGAATCTACGTCGTTATCGGTACCACCGCCACCCGTTGTCATTTTGGCCGTTGCTGTTACTTTTGAGTCGGTGGCAACTGTTCTGTCCGAGCTAAAAGTTCCGTTGTATTCAGCATAACCGCTGGCAACAACTTTAAATGTAAGATCTGTATTTGAAAGGGGAATCACACAGTAATAATTACCAGAAGACTCTGAACAAGTTACATTATAATTTGATCCTGCTGTAACAGTTGCTCCGGTAATTGCAGATTGATCCGAATTTATAGGCAAAACCAGATATCCGTATGGCATGCTTACGCTCGTTGCGTAGTCAGGTGTATTGTCATCAAGAGCAACTGACTGGCTTACATAACCGTCTATCATTACATTTAATGTATAGTCCGTGTATTCAGTCTTCGGGATAGACATTTTATAAACTCCCGATCCTTTTTCTGTAAATGTTTTCATTTGTAAACCTCCTGCTTCGGTGACTGTGAAATTATTTTTAGTCAGTCCAGTAATAGCTGTTCCGTATTCATCTTTGACGGTCACATAATTATCACTGAAAGTTAAAGTGTCACCATTCCCGCTCGATTCTAGTGTTACATTTGCCACAACCTGTGGGTCACCGTTTCCTGTTCTATCCGTACTGAAAGTTCCACTATATTCGGAGTAACCGCTAGCAACAACTTTAAATGTAAGATCGGTGTTTGCAAGCGGGACAGCACAGTAATAAGTGCCAGAAGATTCGGAACATGTTAGGTTATAATTTGAGCCCGCAGTAACTGTTGCGTCTGTAATTGCAGAATCTCCTTCGGAAACAGGGTATACAACATAGCCATATGGCATGCTAACGCTTGTTTTGTAACCTGGAGTATTGTCATCTAGAGGTATAGATTGATTTACGTAACCGTCAACTTTTACGTTTAACGTGTAATCAGTGTAATCTGTTTTAATTATAGTTATTTTATAAACTCCGGCTTCATCAGTACTTACTGATTGGATTTTTAAATTACCGGCCTCAGTAACACTGAAATTATTTTCATCAAGCCCCAAAATTGCGGCTCCATTTTCATCAGTTACTGTTACATAATTTTCAGAGTAACCGAATATAGCTTTATCATCGCCTTCCACCAATTTTTCAGTAACGGCAACTTGTTGAGGATCAGTATTTTTTGTTCTGTCATTTGTAAATTCTCCCGTGATTGTTTTGAATCCGTCCATTGAAACTTTATAGTTGTATTCACTTGTTGCCAAAGGCACCACACAAGTAAAAGTTGTGTATTGGTCTCTGTCATAATTATTATCTTCAACATAATTACATGTTGTACTTAAATCACCTGCGGTTACTGTCGCAGTTCTAAAATCGTAATCACTTTGGTAATCATCGTGGTAAACGACAACTTTGTATCCGTATTTAAGCGTAAGAACATTTTCAACACCTTCTGCCGCCAAAACCGGGACTTCACCCATTTCGGTTGAACTCGATGCTGTGAATGAACCCGTATTACTTACGTAACCATCCACATTGGCTGTCACATTGTATGTTTCATTCGCAACAACAGTTAATTTATATTCACCACCCCAAGGTGCTTCACTAAATCCATTTATTCCATTGTAAGTAAAATTACCCGCGTTGAAATTATTTTGACTTAAACCTTTAACTAAACGACCAGTGTCAGTTCCATCCCCATACTCGTCGGTAACCCAAACATTTATGTATCCTTGAGTTTGTTCGGAGCCGCTTGTTCTTGTATCCAACAAACCCTTCAGTAAGTTTGTATTGAATGCGTAGGCCATTGTGCCAACCACCAAAATCAAACCTAACGTGAGCAGAATTACTTTTTTGTTTTTCATATTTATTTTAATAAATCTTTACATTGTACCTCAAAATATGAACTTTTGCAAGGTGGCTTTACTGGTAGATGGCTAGATATGTACGATCTATAATTGAGGCAGATTCGTACCTTCTTATATAATCTCCCGGTCTGTAAGTCCCGTCGCTGTAACCTGATATAATTTGGTCACCTTCGGGTGTTTTTGTTTCAACACCGATCATTATTGCGTCGGCAAAGTAATCACTTACTTTAATGTCTTTGAAAGGAATATCTTTTTGTGTGTATGTTGGAGCTTCAAGTTTTGCAATTCTCATGGTTAACAAGATTGCATCCGCTCTGGTAATTTTTTCGTTAGGATTAAATTTACCGCTTGATTGAGATATAAAACCTTCTGTGGCCGCAATCTTTACATAAGGTGAGTACCAATCGCTATCTTTAACGTCGGATAGATATTCTTTTAAACCCTCGGTGTCATCAATAGTATAACCCGCATTTAGGAGTGAAATTTTTAAGAATTCCGCTCGAGTTATGTAATCATAAGGAGCAAATATTGTTGTGCTTTTTCCACTGAAAATTCCCGAATTGTAAAGTCTGCAAATCAGATCTTTGGCGGCAATTTTTAATGTATCCGTGAAAGGATCAACACAGTTGTAATTTTCATCAGTCATAACTTCCAGACGTGCGCCTTCGCTTAGAAGAGAAGGTGTTCCAGATGAAGATGAACTTGATGATCCGTTATTTGGAGTAAATACACCTGTTGGAGCACTTGTATCTGGGCTTTCATCCAGCGATGTTACAACTGCAACCTCGGTTACTCCATTCTCATCCGTAGTTACATCGGTATTAGTATCACCTGTTCCTCCGGTAGTAATATCAGGAGCTGTTCCTGGTTTATACATCACCGCTGTGAATATCTCACCGAAATCACTTGGTAGGGTCCTTTGTATTGTAAATGTGGAACTTAACATATCATATCCGTCTGCAATTACTTGGAAAGTTAAATCTTTACTTGCTAGTGGTAAATGGCATCCAAAGAATCCTTCAACTATATCATCACATTGACTGGCATCTCCGTTTGTCGTCACAACTGCTCCTGCAATTTTTGTCCCGTCTATATCTATCGCTTTTACATAGTAGGCATATTGAATTTTAACAACAGCCTTTTCTGTTGAAGCCGTGTATAAATCCACGGATGTGGAATATGGTCCAAAGCCCTTTGCAACGTATCCGTCAGCGGCAATCTGTATAGAATACTCATCGGTAGTACTTTCCGTTGGTATAGTGATTCCAACTGTTGAGATGCCCACCCTTGAAGTTTTTATTTGAATTTGCGCATCTGTTACTTCAGTCCCGCTTCCGTTTGGACCGTAAACATGAACGTCTTCAGGGTTAAATCTTCCTGTAATATCTTTTGAAGTTGAGTTTTCCAGAATTGACATTACTATGGCTCTTGTTTTTTTGACTTCTGTTTGTTCAGGAACATAGCCTTTGGTCGTGAGTCTAATTCCACCAAAGCTATATGTTGCACTGTCGTAAGAGAAGTACCCGGAATATTTCGGATCTGATAAATCGTAAATTGTGAATGCAGGATCCGCGGGTATAAATGTAAATCTTTCTATTGTCATTGCCACTTTGCTGCCCTCAAGTGAGCTGAAATCAATTCCAAATTTAGGTGTACCTTTTACTGTAAACTTCCAATCTCCTTTAAATAGTAAAGTTTGACCGTCAAATTCACCGTAAGGGTGGTCGTAATATTGTGTTGAATCTGCGATGTTTTCTTCATGGAGTGTAATGTCATCGAAATAGTTTAGAAGCATATTGGTTTTTGGTGTTCCAATATACAATCCAACACCGTAAATCATCATGTCTTGGCTGACTTTCACATTCCATTCACCCAATGTTAGTTGTCTGGAGGCGTCTGCCCAATCAATTGGAAGTACAGTACCTCCGGCTTCACTAATTGTTAATGCAGTAGTCGCATCACTTACAGGTTCTGCAACTTTGCTTGTAATTACATAACCACCATTTGCGTAATATTTTTTGTATGTAGAGTCATATTGATCTCCACTGAAATAAACTCTTTCCGCGTCTACAGACTGATTATACGTAGTTTCAATTTCATCAGCGTCAGTTACTGTTATCGTGTTAATTGTAAGTCTTGTTTCTTGGCCCAAATAATAGCTATAACTTTCCTTCATACTTTTATTAGCCTTACCCCTTACTTCAAATTGGTAAGTTTTTCCCGCTTCAAGGGTTAGATATGTATTTGTACCCATGAAATCGTTAATAACGGTTACAACTTCAGGAGCATCTGACGGACTCATTTTAAGATTAACTTCGTTAAAAAAAGCGTTTAGGTTCGCCGATCCCCCTTGTACAGACGCTTCAATATTACTAACTGACATATTTTCTTTTGTAGAAACTTTCCATTTACCCAAAGTGTACTCATCACTCGAATCCCAATCAATTTCCGTGGTACCGGTTTCACTTCCTGAAACATTTAGTATCGAACTATCAGTTCCTGAAAAATCACCCTTCAAGTTTGAAGTGGTGAAGTAATAGGCGAGTCCACCAATTAATGATAGGACTACGAGCGCGAAGAGTACTTTTTTCATTTTGTTTTTGTTTAAATCCGGTAATTATAACACAAACTTTATTTTATCGCAAGCCCGTATTTTTATATACCTTTTCCATTGTCTGCCACGCAAGTTTGGATGCTTTTTTGGCACCTTCTTCCATTATAACCTCAATATCTCTTGAAGTTTCCAGTTTTTTTCTTTTATTTTTGGCCTCTGAAAAATACTGCAGAATTCTTTCAAGCAAAACTTTTTTTGCGTTCCCGTAACCGAATCCGCCTTCTTTATATTTTGATTCTAGTTGAGCTAATTCTTGAGGAGTCGAAAATTGTTTGTATAAGCCTAAAATAATGTCATTTTTAAGAGGCATTGCCTCTTTAAGATCAATACTTGCAGTTTTAATTCCCATGACCTGTTTTTTTATTTCAGATTCTTCAGCGAATATTGAAATAGTGTTATTATAGCTTTTACTCATTTTTTGACCGTCAGTCCCCAAAACCGTTTCCACTTCTTTTTCGGTTTTATCTTGCGGCAATTTGAATGTTTCTCCGTAAAAATTATTGAAGGCTATGGCAATATCGCGAGCAATTTCTACATGCTGTTTTTGATCTTTACCAACAGGAACCAAATCAGATTGATAAATTAAAATGTCTGCGGCCATCATAACAGGATACATAAAAAGACCCGCATTCATATCTCTTTTGCCTTTTTCCAAGGCGTCTTTCCAGGCGTGTGCTCTTTCCAAAAGTCCGGGATTTGTTACGGTTGAAAGGATCCATTGAAGTTCGGCATGTTCGGGAACATCGCTTTGATAAAAGAGGGTGACTTTATTTGGATCAAGCCCGAGCGCCAAATAATCAAGCACAACACCTCTTCTGTATTCTTTTAGTATTTTTGCATCTCTAATTGTTGTGAGCGCGTGGTAATCTGCAACAAAATATAAACACTCATGACCTTCATTTTGGAGTTCAATATGCTGTCTTATTGCTCCCAAATAATTTCCAATATGTGGACGGCCTGTGGGTTTAATGCCTGATAGAATTCGCATGACCACATTCTATTAGACGGTTTGAACGGGATCAACATCAATTTTCCAATCCTTTAAAAGCCCTTGATCAATTTTTTTGATCACTATTTCGGGAGCAGGACCTTGCACAAAAACATGCCAGTAAAACTTCTTATTCATTCTTGGCATTAAAGCAGGAGCGGCAAATATTTCATGGTCTTTCGATGCGAGTTTTTTCAGGAGTAAATCGGCTTTTTCCGCGCAAAGTTTTTTATTTTCATCCGCAAAAATTAATTTAATTATTTTTGAAAATGGCGGGAGTTTATTCTGCTCTCTTGCATAAATTTCTTGTTCATAAAATGACTCATAATCATGATTTTTTACCGCTTCCAAAACACAGTGATTTGGGTTGTAAGTCTGAATTATAACTTCTCCTTGTTTTTCTCTTCTTCCCGCTCTTCCTCCAACTTGTGAAAGTAACTGAAAACTTCTTTCAGCTGATCTGAAATCAGGAATATGAAAAGAGGTGTCTGCCATAATTACTCCAACAAGAGAAATATTTGCAATATCCATTCCTTTTGCAATCATTTGTGTTCCGATTAAAATATCAATTTTATCTGCGTTTAAATTCTTATGAAGTTCTTCAAAACTGTCTTTTTTACTCATTGTGTCTCTGTCAGCCCTCGCAATTCTCGCGTTTGGGAAAAGTTTTTTCAATTCATTTTCAACTTTTTCCGTTCCAATCCCAAAATGTTTAATTCTGACACTTTTACAATTTGGACAAAGATCGGGCATTTTTGTTACAAAACCGCAGTGATGACAGATTAAAGTGCTGTGCTTGAATTTTGAAATATGATAGGTCAGTTTTGAGTCACAATTATTACAAATTGCCGCCTCACCACAATCACGGCAAACTGTTGCTGAGGCGCTACCTCTTCTATTTAAAAAAAGTAAAATCTGCTCTTTTTTTTCCAGCTTCTCCTCAATTTTATTTAAAAGGAGCTCGCTAAACATCGAAAAATTCTGTTTTCTTAACTCTTCTCTCATGTCAACTATTTCAATTTTTGGCATTTCCGTTTTTAAAATTCTTTCATTCATAACAAATAGCTTGAGCTCCTTTTTTTTTGCTTTTTTCATTATTTCAATACTCGGGGTAGCCGAGCCAAAAATAACTTGAGCATTTGTTAATTTATTAATTTCAAAAATTAAATCTCTAGTGTTATATCTTGGTGTTTGTTCCTGCTTATAAGTCCACTCGTGCTCCTCGTCCATAATTACTAAACCCAGATTTTTGAATGGAGAAAAAATTGCTGATCTCGAGCCAATTACTAGTTTGATTTCTCCGTTATGAATTTCTTTCCATTGTCTCGCTTTTTCACCCTCGCTAATTTTACTGTGAACCAGAGCCAGATTTTCAAAAGTGCCTTTGAAGTATTTTACAAATTGTGGAGTTAAGGAAATTTCGGGTACTAAAAGGAGGGCCTGTTTTCCAGAATCAACAATATTTTGAATAATTTTTTTATACACCTCGGTTTTTCCTGAACCTGTAACTCCATGAATAAGAGATACGGGAATTTTATTATTAATTATATCCCTCACAATTTTGCTCTGCTCTTCTGTTAAAATATGATCTTCTTTTTTATATATTTTAGTTTTTTCAACTTTATTTCTTGATTTTGTTTGATTCTTTTTCCAAATTGATTTTGGTAAAAAAAGACGGAAGGACTCAAAATATGAACAAAAATAGTATTCACTAATATGCTTTGCCAATTTGATTTGCCATTCCTCTAGGAAAATATTCGGGCTTAGCGTCTCACTGATATATTTTGTGTCGAATTCGGGACTCTTATTTTGGAGATTTAAAATTATTCCACTATTTATTGTTTTGCCAAATGGAACCATAACCAAATCTCCTCGTTTGATTTGCATTTCTTCAGGAACTTTATAGGTTAAAGTTTCTTTAAGTTTTGAGAAGTGATGATTTACAACTATTTCGGCGTACATAATTTTATTTACTGGATCATAATACTACCATAGAATATGAACCATGTTTAAAATATTTAAATTTAGAAATTTCATTACTTTTGGAAGCGTATTTTTGTTCCTGACATCCAATGTATCTGCAGTAACATTTACTTCTTCCGTTGAACATGGAAATGTAAAGAAAAATGCAATAAAAACAAGTCATTTTCAAATTGAATTTTCAGATTTAATAAAAGAGCAAATTGATTCAGACATGGACGGTATTCCTAACATTGTGGAAACTGTTGCTGAAGCGGCGGAAAACAGTTGGACAGTAGAGATTGATGAAATGGGATACGATCCCCCGGTAGAATCTGGAGAGCATTTATCTATAATTTTAGATGATACAAATGAAGATTTAACTGAGGGAGCGGTGGGTGTCACTGTTATAAACAGTGACGGTTCAAATTTGCATATTTCTGTTAATCCTTGGGAAACTGATGAAATATTGCAAGTCACAGTTGCGCATGAATTTTTCCATTCCATTCAATTCACACTTTCTAATGATGGCTCCGATTTTGTGGGAAGTGATTTTACTCCCAATTTTCAAGGAGTAGAACTGGCTGAGGAAACCGCTGTTTGGTTTGAAGACAAAGTTTACGATAATATTAATGATTATTTAGGCTATTTATCCGGTTTCTTAGACTATCCTGATTTCTCTATTTTTTCAGGCGTTCAGCCGTCCTCAAATCCTTATTTTATTTACGGACTTACAATTTGGCCAAAATTTTTGACTGAGTATTATAGTGATGACTCAATAATTAAAAATATTTGGACGAATTACTTCGCCTCTTCTTTGGATTACGATAATGAATATAAAGTCTATGATGCTTTTGAAGAAGCAATTGCAGCAAATGGAGACAGTCTTGATGATATTTTCCAGCGATTTACGCTCTGGAATTTAGATTTGAAACAATACGAAGAGGGGGATACTTATCCGGATGTTTACACAATTACAGATACGACATTGGATTCTTATACTTTATCTGATGAGAATTTTGCGCCCGCGCTTTACGGGACGAACTATCTTTATTTTACAAATACCGATGGAAAAGATGATTTCCATTTCCATATTCAAAAAGCAGATGGGGTCTCATATGCGGTTGCATTGGTTGGTAAGAAGCGATCCGGTGTTGATTTAAATAAAGTTGAAAAAATAATAATTGCTGAAGATTCTACAATGGATTCGGAGCTAGTTTTAAGTGATATTTCCTCGTACAGTGGAGTCTATGCGCTTGTTTCTCCTCTTCAGAAAAATTTCAATGATTCTCCTTCTGCGAGTGGGGTTTTTGATCAAGGTTATCGCTACTACTATATCGCAGGATACGGTCATTCGGTAATTAGCACGGAAGATGTAAGCGTGATTAGTCAGGCAACAAAGGAGGGGGATACAAATCTTTCCACTGTTTCGTCCTCTTCTGATAGCTTGGTTTTGCAAGTAGTGGATTATGATGAAGAATCAGTTAGTTTGAAGTGGAATAGATTAATCGACCCTGCAATTTCTTCTTATCGACTTAAATTTGGAAGATCCAGTAATTCTTATGATCAAAGCGAGGATATTGAAAAGGCCTACATCACCAGTATTACAATTCATGATTTAAATGAGAGCGAGACATATTATTTTGAAACAGAGGCTTTGGATGTTGATGGCGCGGTTGTGGGAAGTCCGAGCCAACAGATTGTTGTTATTCCAAAAAAATGGATTTTCAGTGACGTTTCGTATTTGCATTCAAACTATGATTCAATTTCCTCGCTTGTTGATTGGGGAATTTTTGAGGGCTATGATGATGGTTCATTTAAACCGGATTGGAAGATTAATCGAGCAGAATTGTTGAAAATTTTTATCGCTGGTCAGGGAATTGATCCCGCAGCTGACACTTATAAGAATTGTTTTTCTGATGTAAAAACCGAGTGGTATGCGAGATATATTTGTTACGCAAAGACTAATGGATGGATTACAGGCTATTCAGATGGCACTTTTAGACCCTCCAACTATGTTAATAAAGTTGAGGCTCTGAAAATGCTTTTGAATACTTACGGAGAAAAATTGGCCGAAGGAACTACTATAAGTTCCATTCCTTATGATGACGTTATAAAGAATGCTTGGTATGCAATTTATGTTTGGAAGGCAAGTAAATTGTTAATTTTAGAAGAGACTCCAGGAGATAATTTCTACCCATCGAATTATAGAACAAGGGAGGAGATGGCTGAAGAACTATATCGTTACTTGGTTGTTAGCGGATTAAAACATATTTAACATTTATAAATTTATGTTCAATTCAGATCGCAAAGCCTTGAAGTGGATGAAGAATTTTTTAAGATTTAATGATTATATCGCGGCATCCTCTCTATATTTAAAGGATAATTTTTTATTGAAAGAGCCACTTAAGATTGATCACATCAAGCCCAGAATTTTGGGTCATTGGGGGACTGTTCCCGGTTTAAATTTTATTTATGCAAACCTCAACTATTTAATTTGGAAGCATAAATGTGAGATGCTTTTAATTACCGGTCCGGGACACGGTGCTCCCGCGATTTTGGCGAATCTATTCAGTGAAGGCACTCTTGAACATTTTTATCCTGAAATTACTGTTGATGGCGACGGTATGGGAAAGTTGATCAAGGCATTTTCTTGGCCCTTCAGTCATTTCCCAAGTCACGTTACGCCTTCCGTTCCCGGGTCAATTTTGGAGGGGGGAGAGCTCGGTTATTCGCTTTCAACCGCTTTCGGCGCTGTTTTTGACTATCCGAATTTGATTGTTGCGGCTGTGGTTGGAGACGGTGAATCTGAATCAGGTCCGCTTTCCGCGGCATGGCAAAGTATTAAGTGGTTGAACCCAAAAACTTCGGGAGCGGTTTTGCCAATTTTGCATGTGAACGGTTTTAAAATTTCAAACCCAACAATTCCCGGAACAATGGATGATAATGAAATTCGTTCGCTTTATTCAGGTTATGGTTGGAATGTGAAAATTGTGGATGGAAAAAATATAGAGAAAAAAATGATTAAGGCGCTTGAAGAGTGTTATCAGGAGATAAAAAAAATTCAGAAAGATGCGCGTGCCGGAAAGAAAATTTTCAAACCGAAGTGGCCAATGATAGTGCTTCGTTCCTTGAAAGGTTGGACCGGAATTAAAACTTTTCATGGCAAGAAAATTGAGGGCTCTTTCAGATCTCATGGAATTCCTCTCGAGCATCTTAAAGATCAAGATGAATTTAATGCGGTTGAGGCTTGGTTAAAGAGTTATAAAATTCAAGAGTTTTTTGACACAAAAGGTCAGATTGATCCGGCTTTATTCAAATTTATGCCTGAAAAGAAATATAGAATCGGTATGAATAAAAATGCGATTGGTGGGAATATGTTGAAGGAAATTAAAATCCCGAATCTTAAAAAATATGCAATTAAAGTGAAAAAACGAGGTGAAATTCGTGAAAGTAGTATGAGAATCGGAGCACTTTTGGTTCGAGATTTATTTAAATCGAACGGAGCTAATTTTAGAGTTATGTGTCCTGATGAGCTTGAATCAAATCAGTGGCATGATATTTTTGAGGGATCGAAGCGAGCGTACATGTGGCCTGTTCCAGATACGGCAGAGAATATCAGTCAAGAAGGGCGAGCGATGGAAATGCTCAGCGAGCACACACTTCAAGGTTGGTTACAAGGTTATATTTTGACCGGTCGCTATGGAATGTTTGTGACTTACGAAGCATTTGCGACAATTATTTCGAGCATGTTAGATCAGTACGGTAAATTTCTTAAACAAAGTTTTAAAGTTGCTTGGAGGAAACCGGTTGCGTCACCGATTTATATTCTTTCGAGCGTTGGTTGGAGACAAGAACATAACGGATTTTCTCATCAAAATCCCAGCTTTGTTTCTAATATGTTGGAAAAGCATGGTGAATTCACACAAATTTATTATCCGGCGGACGCAAATAGCTTTCTTGTCGCGATTGACGAAGCCTTGAAAAGAAAGAACGGAATAAATGTGATTGTGGTTGGAAAGAGGCCTTTGCCGCAGTGGTTAACTCTTGAGGAGGCTAAGGCTCAGGCTGTAACGGGAATCGGTGTTTGGGATTGGGTTGGTGGTAAAGAAGCTACAAAAAATCCTGATGTGGTTTTGGTTTCTGCGGGGGATTATATGACCGATGAAGCTATGTTAGCAGTTAAGATTTGCAAAGAGATGATGCCGGAATTGAAGATTCGTTTTGTGAATATTTCCGAGCTTTCCGGAGTTTGCGTTGGTGATTTCTGTAATATCCACTCTCCGCATACTTTGTCGCACAAAGAATTTGTTCAGTATTTTACAGAAGAAAAACCCATTATTTTTAACTATCATGGTTATAGAAATGACGTGGAGCAAATTTTCTGGGATTACGCTGATGCCGACCGCTTCACAATTCATTCGTATAGCGAAGAAGGTTCAACAACAACACCTTTTGACATGGCGATCAGAAACAAAGTAAGCAGGTATCATTTGGCAATTAATATGGTTGAAAAGGCTTCCCTTAAGAATAAAGCTGTCGCGAAGAAAAAAGATGCTTTCATAAAACTCTTGAATAAGAAAATCACCGATCACCACAAATACATAATTGAATTTGGAGACGATCCAAAGGAGATTAAGGAGTTTAGGTGGTAAGTGGAGAGTCATGGCTACGAGCCACATTCTCCTTAGAGTACCGAAATTCTCCGGGAAAGCTAGTCTTCGACGAGTATGGTGCATCCGGAGGGGTTCGAACCCCCAACCCCTGGTTCCGAAGACCAGTGCTCTATCCAGTTGAGCTACGGATGCGCCCGCCTATTTTACTTTCTCTTGTTCCAAGATACAAGCAGGAAGCTTGCTACGAAAATTGAGGAGTAAGTTCCTACAGCAATACCAATTGTTAAAGCCAAGATAAACATCTTGATGCTTGCCGCTCCAAAGAGTAGAAGAGCTAAAGTTGTTATGAAAACCGATAGGGAAGTGTTTATTGATCTCGCCAAGGTTTGGTTAAGAGCAACATCGACCGTCTCTGAGAGTTCTTCTCCTTCTTTTCTGAATTTCAAGTTTTCACGAAGTCTGTCGAACACCACGATTGTGTCGTGAACTGAGAATCCCATCACAGTAAGAAGTGCTGTGATGAAAAGGGCATCCACTTCAACTCCTGCAAATTTACCAAGCAAAACGAACACTCCAATTACTATCGCAACGTCATGAATTAAGGCAACTATTGCGGCAAGCCCGAATTTCCAAGGTGAAAGTTCGCGAGGAATTTTCCTGAATGCGAATGAGATGTAAAGCACAATCATCAATGATGTTAGAATCAATGCTATCAGTGCTTTAGCTTTTAAGGTCGCACCAAATGTTGGACCAACTGTTGTGAATCTCAATTCTTCCGCAGAAGTAAATTTCTCTTTAAGCTTTTCAAGAATTTGAGCATGTTCTTCTTCACTTACCAGTTTCATCCTGACCAAAAATGTACCTTCGCTTGTTGATACTATGTGTTCTTCACCAAAATCTCCAACTTCTTCAATTGCTGATTTAACTTCTTCAGCAGTGGCTGTTTCATCTAGTTTTAGTTCAAGCATTGTTCCTCCTGTGAAATCCAAACCAAGTTTTAAGCCGAAAACTCCCATCAAAAGGAAAGAGGCAAGAACCGCGCTTGCAGATAAACCAAGCCAGAAATTTTTGTATTTTACGAAGTTTAGATGTTTTGTTTTTTGAACCTTAGGTTTACCCCATAGCCATAAATTTTTAGCTAAAGGAGTTTCAGCGGTGAAAAGTAGAAATGTTCTTGTTAACATGATCGCGCTGAACATTGAAATTAGAATACCAAGAGCCAAATTGAGGGCAAAACCTCTGATGATTGATGTGCCGAAGTAGAACAAAATCGCGCAAGTAATTAATGATGAGAAATTTGAATCACGAATTGAATCCCAAGCTCTATGGAAACCCTCCGAAATAGCGGCATGCAAACTTTTGCCTGATTTCAACTCTTCTTTGATTCTCTCGAAGATCAAAATGTTCGCATCAACAGCCATACCGATTGAAAGAATTACACCGGCAACACCTGCTAGAGTTAGAGTAATTTTTGTGGATAAAACAAAAGTCAAAAAGAATAAAACGAAACATGAAATTATGAAGGACATGAATTTTTCACCACCTGAATCCGTACTCTTCAATATTAGATGAACCAAGTAAACAAAAATTCCAAGCGCGATTAAAATTGCCAAAGCTGTTGGTAAAGCAGTCTTTATTACAAATAACAAAATCAATGAATATATACTCAACGCAATATTCGCAATTAATCCAGGAACACGGTAATAAATAAGCATGAATACAGCCAAAACAGCTACTCCAATTAAACCGGCTTTTATACTTTGTGTTAGAGCCTCGCTACCAAGAGTCGCACTAATTGTGTACTGACCTGAAAGCGCGATTGGAGCAGGAATCGCACCAGTATTTAAATCTCTGGCAAGGTTCTGAGCCTCTTCAAGCGTGAAATTTCCTGTGATTTGGGCACTTCCTCCTGAAATTTTGTCTTGAACATTTGGAGCTGAAATTAATGTCCCTCCCACGAAAATTGCAATTCTCTTACCAATGTTTGCCCCTGTTAAATCTTCAAATAACTTTCCGCCTTCTTCGTCGAATTCAATTGAAACATAAGGTTGGTAAGCTTGGTTAAAAGCAACGTCTGCGTGTTTGAAATGTTCACCCGTAAGTGCTGTTTCTTTCCACTCATCAGGAGTTGTTAGATAAACAATTTTGTTGATTGAGTAGGAATCCACATTTTGTTTTGTTGTTGTTCCGCCAGTTTTTTTGTAAACCTCAATTATGTGGTAACCGAATGGACTTTCCACAATGTCCGAAATGCCTCCCTGTTCAAGCGCGAATGCCGCATCTTCAAAAACTTGAGTCATTACACCTTGCCCGAATTCACCTAAATCTCCGCCTTTGTCATAACTTCCTTGATCATCTGAATACTCTTTTGAGAGATCCTCAAGTTTTGTTCCGGCTTGAATTTTACCCTGGACTTCTTTCATTCTTGCCAAAGCTTCCTCTTTTGTTCTTGTTGCGGTACTTCGTTCAGCTCCTGAATATGAAACAAGAATGTGTCTCGCGCTAACTTTAATATCTTCTGTGACATCTTTAGTTTCTGTTGTTATGTCCGCAATTTGAACCACAGCCACTCCCACCAAATCCACAACGTTTCCTTGGTCATCAGCAGTTAAGCCGTCTTTAATTTCAAAAGGAGATAAAATTGTACCTTTACTTTTCCCCTTAACCGCCTCCTGCATTTCGTCAGAAAGTTTACTTAGTTCAGTTGGTTTTTGAGTGAAGTAATAAACTTTCCCTCTATTTGCAGATTGTTCAGCTTCGCCAAGTGCAGCAAAATCGCCACCTGAAGTTAATTTAGAGTAAAAACTTTTAGCGGCATCATTTGCCCATTTTAACTTTTCTTCATCATTAGGATTTGGATTTTCCTCTTTAAATTCTAATTGAATTGTTTTTCCAACTACGTTCTTTGCTTCCTCTATATCTGAAATACCGGCCAATTCCACAACAACGTGATATTCATCAGCAACATTTGAAACGTAAATATTTGGTTCAGCAACTCCAAGTCCATCCACACGTCTTCTGATTACTTCTTTAACACCCTCAACCAATTGGGCTCTGTCAGCCTCAGCAACTTTTGCGAGATCAATTTTGTAATCTAACTGAGTTCCTCCTTTAAGATCAAGACCCAGGTTTA
>CAYTWD010000014.1:0-1733 GCA_964441065.1 uncultured Candidatus Peribacteria bacterium | reverse complement strand
AATCGACAACTCCTATAAGTGCCGAAAGAATTAAAATTACTAGAACTTGACCTGACAGGACTTTTTTAAGATGATTCATTGTTTTTTGGCTATGTGTAGAGATAAGTCTGGCAAATTATACGATCAAATCTGTCGAATACAAGTTTCTACGGTTTAGTCCGCTTTCCAGAGTTAAAAAAATGTGCTGTGATTAGTTCTTACTTAGCTTCTCATCCAAGTCAAAATTATTTCCCTTTCCACTTCGGCCATAGTCGTCAGAGAGTTTAACAACGTCATCAAGATTGTTAGTGGAAACCTCAAGAATTTCCGCGTCTTCAATTGCTTCGGCGCGGTGTATTGTTAAGGGAAGAATATCGAGTTTGTCTCCAGGTTCCAAAATTACTTCTTCCAGTTCGTCTTGTTTTTTTCCAATCAGGAATTTCACTTTTCCTTTCAATAAATATTGAGTTTCAGTTTTTTTTTCATGATATTGAAGAGAATAGCGATGCCCTTTCTTTATAAATAGGATTTTGCCAACATATTCGGGTCGAACTGCGAACCAAATTTCTTTTCCCCAAGGTTTCGGTATTTCTTTAGGTTTATTTTTTTCCATTTATTTGTGAGACAAGTTTTTTTAAATCCTGACTTCTATTAATTGGACAGATTAGAGTGTAGCCTTTCACGCTCACAACTACCATATTTTCTAATCCCATTGCGGCGATAAGATTCTCACTTTCATTATAAACAACACTTCCTTCGCTATCTATCAACACTACTTTTCCTTTTTCAAGATTTTCATTTTCTTCACCTGTTAACTCTTCATGTAGAGATTTCCAAGTTCCAATATCGCTCCAGCCCAAATCTGCGGGAATTATTCTGACTTTTTTGGTATCAAGTTTTTCCATTATTCCAAAGTCGATGGAAATTTTGTCACATTCAGGATAGTGTTCGATAATCTGTTCACCGGCTTGAATCGCCATTAAATGTTTATAGGTTTTTGGTAGGTGGGTTTTGTATTCCTGCAAAATTGTGGAGACTTTCCAAACATAATAACCCGTATTCCAAAGATAACTATATGAACTAAGGAATTTTTTTGCGGTTTCAAAATTTGGTTTTTCTTTAAATTCTTTGAATTCATAAATTTCGACACCCTCGACTTCTTTAATGAGGTGGCCGATTTTCACGTAGCCCAGATTTACATTAGGGAATTTCGCCTTAACTTCAATTATGTTTAAGGTGTCTTCTTTTTTTGCTATTTCAGCCGCAATCTTTAATTTTTTCTCGAACTCTTTTTTATCTTTCACAAAATGATCCGCGTAAACAACCGCCATAACAGCTTCCGGGTCTTCTTTTGAAATTATAGCTGCGGCAAGACCAATTGAAGGTCCGGTGTCCTGCATGCTCGGTTCTGCGATTATATTTTCAAATGGGATTTGCGGAGCCTGTTCGAGTACGGTTTTAACGTATTCAGAATTTGTACTTATATATATATCTTTGGGATTTAAAAATGAAACCCTTTCAAGTGTTTCTTGAAGCATTGTTTTATCAGAAACCAATTTTTGGAACTGTTTTGGTAGTGTTTCCGTGCTCATTGGCCAAAGCCTTGTGCCAGCGCCACCCGCTAAAATTACGATTTTCATATTACCCTTATATCATGAGATTAAGATACCAATCAACAATGGCATCCCCATAGAAAAATGCGATTGCAGTTCCTAAAGAAAGAAATGGACCGAGTGGAATTGAACTTTTCTGCG
>CAYTWD010000013.1:0-34936 GCA_964441065.1 uncultured Candidatus Peribacteria bacterium | reverse complement strand
ACAAAAGCACTTCCAAAAGAGATGCTTCCAATTCTCGACAAACCTGTTATTCAGTATCTTGTTGAGGAAGCCGTGGCAAGCGGAATTGAGGAAATAATTATTGTTACCGGCCGAGGAAAACGTGCGATTGAAGATCATTTCGATCATTCTTTTGAGCTTGAACACAATCTTGTTGAAAAAGAAAAACACGAACTCCTAAAACTCGTCCAAGAAATTGAAAAACTTGCGAAATTTATCTACGTTCGCCAAGCCCAGCCTCTCGGTGACGGCCACGCGATTCTCTGCGCCCGTGAAGTTGTTGGAAATGAACCTTTCGCGGTTCTATTTGGAGACGATATTATTGACGGTAAAACTCCCGCTCTTTCCCAGTTGATGAAAGTCTACAATGAAACCGGAACTTCAGTAATTTGCACTGAAAAAGTCGGCTCTGAAGAAATTTCAAGTTACGGAGTGATTGACCCAACTTCACAAAAAGGCCGCGTGATGGAAGTGCGCGGATTAGTTGAAAAACCAAAAGCCAAAGATGCACCTTCAAACTTCGGAATCATTGGAAAATACATCTGCACTCCCGACATCTTCAAATTCATTGAAAACTCCAAACAATCTCACAAAGGCGAAACAAAATTGATAGACGGTTTCCGTGCCATGCTCAGCGCCGGTCAAAAAATTCACGCCCTTGAGATTGAAGGAACCCGTTACGACACGGGAAATAAATGGGGCTTACTTCAGGCCAACATCGCCTTCGCCATGAAAGACCCTGAACTTAAGGCGAAAGTTAAAAGTATGTGCGAGGGGTTTTAAATAGTTGAAAGAATTCCCCGCGAGAAATGTCTAATATGATGTAAGCAAAATCATATATGTCACCTGCAAGAAGTAAAATAATTAATTATTTATTTTTTTACCCCATTTTATATGTTTAATATAATTGTCACATGGTTAATTTACGCTTTGGCAATCGGCCTTTCAGCGTACATATTGCCGGGCGTTCACGTTGCCAGTACAAGTTCAGCCTTAGTCGCGGCCTTGGTACTCGGGATAATTAACGCTTTCATAAAGCCCTTGATAATTGTCCTGACTCTACCAATAAATATTCTAACTCTGGGACTTTTTACTTTCGTAATAAATGCACTTTTAATCCTACTGGCTTCAAATATCGTTTATGGATTCAAAGTTGATGGTTTCTGGTGGGCTGTTCTATTTAGTATAATTTTGGCCTTAGTGAGTTCAGTTCTTTTTAGTGTAATTAAGAACTAAATCAGCATATTGAAAACAAAAATTCATTTCTCGCCAGAAAATTTTCTTTGTTTCTGAGTCATCGTTTGTTATGCTGTTCACATGAATTTTAGTAGACTCATCGCTCGCCTGCTTCTTGTGACTTTGATCGCGGGTTTTTTTTCTTTCGAGCTTTTAGAACCCGTTCCACTTGCTAACGCAGCCACCTGCAGCATCACCGGTACGACTACCATCGACCAGGCATATATTGATGGCAACAACTGTTCCACAATCAACATCGCCGGAACCTTTACGGTTACTTGGAGCGGCACCACGGACTTGGTGGGCGCGGGAGACGTGAACATTACGAGTGGCACCGTGACCTTTAGCGGCGCGGTGGTTTTGGGAAGCACAGACACGATGAGCATTAGCTTGGGAGCAGTGGTTACTCACGCGGCTTCAGACACGACGGGGGTCAACATTACCGCAGCCTCTCTCACGGTTGCGGGAACCATCAACACCGATGGCAAAGGGTGTGCAGGTGGTGCGGCCAATGATGGAAACGGCTACGGTCCCAACACCTCCACGGGCGTATGCGCCATTACCACCAGCGGATATGGAGATGGGGCTCTTTGGAACTATGCAAACAGATACGGCGGGGGTGGTAGCCATGGAGGATTGGGTGGTCGTTCCTACGACCAAGCAGGTACCACTTACGGTTCCAATACTACGCCCACGCTTTTGGGTTCCGGCGGTGGAGGAGGAGGTACCAACGGTGGAGCCGGTGGAGGAAAAATCCGTCTGAGTATTTCTGGAACACTCACCGTGAACGGAGCCATCTCGGCTACCGGCAGTAACGGAGTGGATGGGACGGCCTCACAAGTAAAAGGCGGCGGTGGTTCCGGAGGATCTATTTATATTACCACAGGCACGCTGGCCGGTAGCAGCACCATTTCTGCAAGCGGTGGAAACGGTGGAGACGGCACCGACAACAACTACGATGGCTCCGGTGGAGGCGGCGGACGTGTGGCGATTTACTACACCACGAACAGCGGGTTCACTCTCGCCAACATCACCGCCACCAAAGGGCTCAAGGGAGCTTCTTCAACAGCTGGAGCCGATGGAGCGAATGGCAGTACCTTTATTCTCGATCGTATCACCGACGACGGATCCGGCACATTGACGATCACGTCTGGTTTAGACTTTGTGAGTGGTGGAGATTATACTCGAACGAATATATCCATCGCATCAGGTTCTAACTTGACCTGCGATACCTTCGCCACACTCGACATTACTGCCACTTCAACTTTGGCTATCAACGGCGCCACTTGGACGTGTAGCACTGTGGATACTCTTAATATTACTGCCGGGACAATGACTACGTCCGGCACCAACGCCTGGACCTGGGCGAAGGATGGAGAAACCGTGAACTGGAGTGTTTCAAATGACCTCACGTTGAATTCAACGACTATCACTGGACTCGTGGCTACCGCTACTTCCGGTGGTGTCATCAACATGAGCAGTGCCGTGAATGTGGCGTTGGTGAGCTCCAACATCAACATGAATGTGAACTGGACGAACCTTGCTTCGCTCAATATTGACTCGGGCTCTACTATCAACACTGACGGCAAAGGTTGTGCAGGTGGTGTGGCCAACAGTGGAAACGGCTACGGTCCCAACACCTCCACGGGCGTATGCGCCATTACCACCAGCGGATATGGAGATGGGGCTCTTTGGAACTATGCAAACAGATACGGCGGGGGTGGTAGCCATGGAGGATTGGGTGGTCGTTCCTACGACCAAGCAGGTACCACTTACGGTTCCAATACTACGCCCACGCTTTTGGGTTCCGGCGGTGGAGGAGGAGGTACCAACGGTGGAGCCGGTGGAGGAAAAATCCGTCTGAGTATTTCTGGAACACTCACCGTGAACGGAGCCATCTCGGCTACCGGCAGTAACGGAGTGGATGGGACGGCCTCACAAGTAAAAGGCGGCGGTGGTTCCGGAGGATCTATTTATATTACCACAGGCACGCTGGCCGGTAGCAGCACCATTTCTGCAAGCGGTGGAAACGGTGGAGACGGCACCGACAACAACTACGATGGCTCCGGTGGAGGCGGCGGACGTGTGGCGATTTACTACACCACGAACAGCGGGTTCACTCTCGCCAACATCACCGCCACCAAAGGGCTCAAGGGAGCTTCTTCAACAGCTGGAGCCGATGGAGAGGATGGAACGGTGTATACCTTTCAGTATACAGCTCCCAGCACACCCAGCGTCACGGCTCCAACTGCAGGAACGTACAATCAAAGTGTTAATCCCACCCTCACAAGTTCTGCTTACTCTTCAAACGGCGCGACCCATTTAACAAGTGACTGGAAGGTCACCTCAGATTCCGGTGGACTCACCACCGTGTGGAGCAAAACCGGGGATGCCAGCAACCTCACTTCAATCGTGGTGAATGCCAGTAACGGGACTTTTGCGAGCGGCTCAGCTTTGGCCAACGGTACTTTGTACTATGCGTTTGTCAGATATTCAAATGCGGCGGGCGCCTCCAGTTGGTCCAGTGCGGTGTCATTCACGACTATTGCGGCAACAAACACCTCCACTAAAACGTGGGACTTTGGCACCGCTGGGGATTACACCTACAACTCCACCTATGCGACCGTTACCGGCGGTCTTGGCAAACTGCTGGACTTAGGCGGAGGAACCTACACCTCAGCCGCTCCTTCTGGTTTGAGTGCATGGACTCGCCTCAAACCCATTACGATCACGAACTCCAACGCCGCGTTAACGAACTTTCAAGTCATGGTAACGGTTGCTTACGACGCGGACATGCAGGCGGATTTTGATGACATTCGTTTTACCGATACGACCGGCACCATTCTTAATCACTGGCTAGAGTCAAAGACCGATTCCACCACGGCGACGTTTTGGGTGAAGGTACCTTCCATCGCTGCAACGGGCACAACTACGACACTTTACATGTACTACGGTAATTCTGGCGTGAGTACTACGAGCAGTGCATCCAGTACCTTTATTTATGGAGACGATTTCTCCACGGACACTTCGGCTAACTACACTAAAGGCGGACATGCGTCCTCCAGTGTGGCTGTTTCCGGAGGTTTCATGAACATAACGGGGGTGACTACGAACAATGCTGTATTTGCACCCACGAACCAGGGCACTCCGCCGGCTTCTTACATTGTGGAGGCGAAGATGACACCTCCTGCTGCGGGGTCGTATAGCCACAGTGGTGTTTTGGGATTTCAAACAACGGTGGCTGCGTCGAATAACGGGTATGTGACGCAGTACGGAACACAGGCCGGTTCTCCAGGTGCCTACGTTGAAAAATTTACCGTCTCCCAGCTGGCGTCGAGCGCCATCACATACTCACAGGGTACGTCCTATTTCATTAAGGGTATATTCACAAGCGGTACCATTAAATCCGTCTTTAACAGAACCACTACTGCTACAGCAACAGACAGCAGCTACACAAGCGGTTACTATGGACTAAGAACATATAACGGTAATTCTGCAGTCGACTGGTTCTTTGTTCGAGCTTACGCGGCAACCGATCCTTCGACTTCCGTTGGCGCGGAAGCCAACTTGTCTTATGACCAAGTCTCCATCTACAATGTCGCTTCAGCAGCTCAAACCTTTGTGGCCTTGGGCACCTTTACCGAAACGCGTGGGGTCACCGGAGGACAAGGAAGTACCTACTATAATTTGTCTTTAGACGGTACCAACTGGAAGTATTGGAATGGTAGTAACTGGACTACGGCCTCAAATGGGAATTTCAACACCGCGGCAGACGTGAATCTGTACCTTCCCCAATTTACAACAGACATCGGTAAGGGAAATTTGTACTTTAAATCATTTTTGATCGGTTCAAACCAACCGGTGGAAATAGATTCCCTTGCCGTGACCTATGCGCCGCTCAATGTGTCGCTCAGCGCGGCCACTCAATCAATGGCTGAAAATGCCGGAACCGGTACTGTCACAGGACAACTCTCTGGTACTTTCCCCTCAGACGTGGTCATTCCATACACTGTTTCCGGTACTGCCACGGGCGGTGGGACAGATCACAACCTAGCGAACGGAAACATCACCATCACGGCCGGTGCGACTACGGGAACAGCCACCTTTACTGTGACCGATGATTCCATTGATGAAAGCGATGAAACCGTAATTGTTACACTGGGCACACCCAACTATGGGACTTTGTCCGGAGTTACTGAACAGACCGTTACGATCACAGACAACGACACCGCCGCCATTACCGTAGGCGCGATTTCAGGCAACACCACTGAAGCGGGCGTCACGGCCACATTCACCCTCGTTTTGGCTACTCAGCCCACGGCGGACGTCACTATTCCAATTTCTTCAAATGATACAAGCGAAGGAACTGTTTCAGGAACTTCGGTAATTTTCACAAGCCTTAACTGGAATACCCCTCAAACAATAACTGTAACCGGTGTTGATGATTCAACTGTCGACGGTACTGTTGCCTTCTCAATTGTAAACGCAGCTGCAAGCTCAGGAGATTCAAATTATAACAATCTTAATCCTTCAGATGTTTCAGTGTCTTGTACAGACAACGACACCGCCGGAATAACTCTGACTGAATCTTCAAGCACAACTGCAGTGACTGAAGGCAGTACAACAGATGGCATCACTTTTGTTCTAACATCTCAGCCAAGTGCGAATGTAACTATAAGTTTTACCGGTGATGCTCAAGTAAGTTTAAGCGCAAGCAGTTTAATTTTCACTTCCCTAAATTGGGATACAATTCAAACTCTCACAATCACTGCAGTTGATGATTCAGCAGTAGAAAGTGGAACAACGGTTTCAATTGTTTCGGCTGTAACAAGTGCCGATTCAAACTACGATGGTTTAAGTCTTAGCGCAGTTAGCGTGACTGTTTCAGATGATGACGTTGCTTCAACTTCAACAAGCACAACAAGTTCAAGTGGTGGATATGGCGGTGGCAGTACCTATAACAAGACAGTACAGACCGATACGACAACAACAAGTAACTCAACCTTAGGATTGAGCACTCCAAATAACTGGTCTTCTGGTTACTACAAAAATCTAATTCAGGAGAAATATATTGTGGAGATGGCGCTCTCACAAACTTCATTCTTTAATGTGCTAAGTGCATTATTCAGCGCTCCAAATGAGGGGATGCAGAGAGGAAAGGCGATTGAATTGATGGTTGTTTTGAGCCAATTTAATGTTGGCACAGTGAGCATAGACATAAATAGGCCAACTTTCTCTGATGTGGGAAGCACATCTTCTCATGCCGCATACATTGAGTTCGCCGCTCAAGCCGGTTTGATCAACGGTTATCCAGACGGAACCTTCAAACCAGATCGAACGGTAAATAGAGCGGAGGCACTAAAAATTGTGTTCACTTTCAACAAAGAAGATATTGCAAGTGAACTTCGTGGTCTTGAATTACTAGCTTACTACGAACTCGAAAAAAATCCTTTCAGCGATGTGGATTTAGAACAGTGGTATGCGCCTTATATTATTGCGGCTTACAGTCATGGTATTATTAAAGGCTATGGGGATGGTACTTACAAACCCGGTAATGAAGTAAGCCACGCTGAATTCCTAAAAATTGCCACCCTTAGTCAAAATATCCAAAACGCAGTCGAACTAGCAAGTGAACTGGAATAGAGTCAAAATCCCTTCCCAAAGCCAAAAGAAAGGGCTTGAAATTTGTCTCGCTTTTTGATATAATTACGAGATACGAAAAAATAAAACAAAAACAAAATGTCACTCGACGAATTGCTAAAAAAAGCCGATGAACTAAAATTGGCCGGCAGACACGAAGAAGCCATCGCATTAGCCAATAAAATGCTGATTAGCGATTTGGACTACGTTGAAGCTTACGAGGAACTCGGTGACAATTATTTGAGCCTTAGAGAATACGACAAATCAATGAAAGCGCTTAACTACGCGCTAAAATTGAAACCAACAAGCGCGAACGCGCTATATCTTTTGGGCTTTTTGTATTCATCAATCGGTGAATTCGAGAAATCCGTACAAACTCTGGAAACCGCGAACAAAGTTCAACCTCATCACCCTGAAATTTTAAGATGTTTGGGTTGGTCAATTTTCCACGGTGGAGACAGAAAACGTGGGCTAATAATCCTCGAACGCGCTCGAGCAATTGCTCCCACAGACACTTTAGTGATCTGTGATCTTGCGGTTTGCTATCTGAACGACCGCGAATTTAACAGAACAATCGAGTTGCTTGAATACGCCTTGAAACTCGAACCTGATAACGAAAAAGCAAAAGACTGTTTGGAGACTGCAAAGTTCTTCAAGAGAGAGTTTATGAAGCTTGAGGAAAGTAATTGACAGAATCTAACATAGATGATACAATCAAACCTGTTATTTTTTCTATATGGAAGACGAAAATTCATCAGTGGTTGAGGTTGCAACCGAACAACTAAGGAAATCCGGTAAATATGAGGAGGAGGAAGTCGAAACTTACGCCGCCTTGTTGCAGGCTCTCCATGAAGAGACCGCTATGCCGAACCCCGATCCAAACGTTCTTAGTTTTTTAGGGAAACAGATTGCGGCGCTCACTTCAAAAGTCGATCCTTATGAAGGTTTGAGCGATTTAATTAAAAGCGGAGAATTGAGAAGGTGGATACAAGCTCTAGATGATGAGCTTCCTACCGAAGAGATTAACTAAAAATTATAATTTCTATTCATGAAAATATTACATCCTGCACAACATCAAGAAGGAAGCGATTATCACATTTTACTTGGCTCTCTCGCATCTGGAACAATAAAAGATAGCGAGACAATTAGAGAAATAGGTAAAGAAATCGGTAATGTTTTAGATGGTATTCAAGCTGATCAAAGGGTTATTGAATTAATTAAAGAGCTTGTACCTGATGTAATCGGTCCAGTAAATTGACCAACAACAATTTATTTTCTAATATACCGCCGGCGGCAGTCATTCCATCATCTTTTTGGGAATAGTCAAATCGATTGACAATCCGCATGAAATAGCGAATAATCGGCGAGTAAAATAGCTCCTTTAGGTGATCGCCCCTCGCGGGGAGGAAAGTCCGAGCAACATAAGGCATGAAATCAGCTAACGGCTGACGGAGCGGTGTCTAATAAAGCCGCTTTAGGGAAAGTGCCACAGAGACGAAAATGGTGAAACGCCCCCTCTGCCGCAAGGCACGGGGATCTCGCAATTTAAATGGCGAGATCGGTAAACCCTTTCTGTTGCAAGTCGGGAATGGATATTTGGAATCGGTGGCCTTACACCCCAAATAGCCCGACGCTCGAGGTTCACAGCAATGTGACACCCAGATAGATGATCATCCAGCCTGAGTGGAACGAAGGCAATGCCCTCCGCTACGCTACGGCTGACAGAACTCGGCTTATAAAGGGAGCTATTTTTCTACTCACGAGCGAAGTGAGTGAGGATTAGGGCGAAAGCCCGCATCTATGCGCAATGTTGCGCATGCGCTATACTCGTCGCGATGAAAAAATCAGAAATCGCATTCGGCGTTCTGCGCATACCTGTCGACTTCGGCATGGTTGTGCTTGGATTCATGCTCGGATATAAGATCCGCAAGCACGGAGATTTCATTCCGGGAATGCAGTTTCCGCTTGATCCGACAACCTTCCCTCCCGTCGCAGATTACTTTCACTTAGTTTTATATTTCGCCGCACTACTGGTTGCGGTCTTTTTCTTTTTCGGTCTTTACAGCATGAAAAATACTGACGGACCTCTCCAAGAACAGAAAAAAGTGGTAATTTTTTCAACAGTTTGGATTTTACTTGTTACAGCTTACTTTTTCGCACTAAGACAAGTTTTCTTCTCTCGATTGGTTCTGGGAATGAGTTTCATAATAACTCTCGCACTTCTGATCACCGCGCGTTTGATTTTACATCTTGCCGAAAGGCAACTTTTAAAATCTGACATTGGAACAATCAAACTTTTGGTGATTGGCGCGAATAGAATCACTGAAAAAATTGTGGATAATTTGACTGAAGATCCTCATTATAAAATTGTTGGATATATTTCGCTAAAAAATGTTGCAGTTTCAGGTTTGAAACGCCTTGGTTCACTGAATGAACTCGCCCGCATGGTTCGCAAATTTTCCGTTGATCGAATAATTCAAACCGGTCACGATTTAGACAAAGATCAAGAGCGCGAAATTCTGGATTTTTGCAAAGCAAATCACATTGAATATTCTTTTGTGCCGGATATTTTGGAGATGGAAAGAAGCAACGTTGAAATTGTTCCGGTAGCCGGACTTCCGCTGATCCACCTGAAACCAACTCCACTTGAAGGTTGGGGCAAAATAGTAAAAAGAACTTTCGATATCCTAGCAAGCTTCTTTGGGTTGATTATTCTCTCACCTCTTTTCGCAATCGTCGCAATTCTGATCAAACTTGATTCTACCGGACCCGTTCTTTTCACAAAACTCGACGACGGCTCCCCCGCCTGCCGAGTCGGCCAGAACGGCAAACTTTTTAAGTTTTACAAGTTCAGAACAATGCGAGAAAACACACATCATCTTCGGTCAAAACTCGCATCACTCAGCCATCGCCACGGCCCACTAATGAAAATTAAAGACGACCCGCGCGTGACAAATTTTGGAAAATTTCTACGGCGCACCAGCATTGACGAACTGCCGCAACTTTGGAACGTCCTCAAAGGCGAAATGAGCTTGGTTGGACCGCGCCCACACATTCCCGAAGAAGTGGCGGACTATGAAAAACATCACAAATTCCTCCTCACAATCAAACCCGGAATCACCGGCCTTTCACAAATCTCCGGCCGCAGTGACCTGGATTTTGAAGAAGAAGTCCGCCTCGACACTTTCTACATCAAACACTGGACAATTTTCCGCGACCTCAAAATAATCCTCCGCACCTTCTTGGTTGTTTGGAGTGGAAAAGCGGCGGATTGACATATACACATATCATTGCTATAGTCCCAAACTATTTAATAAAAATTATGGAAAAAATCGAAAGTAATACAGAATTGTTAGATGCATTTGAGGCATTCAAACCAAAACTAAGAGCACTTATCAATACAATGAATCATTACAGGTTATCAAAAATAGATATGTATACTGTAAATGAGGAAACTGTGATTGGTTTTGGTGAGACACCATTATATAGAGACGTAAAGATTACTCCTGAAATTAAACATCTAATTGATGCATTAGATGTATCAATAGATGCCATTTTTGAAACATGCAGGAGCCGAGATGAAGCAAATGCAATGGGCATGGAACTGGAAAAGTTCATTCAAACTGAAATACCTTGGAAAGAAATTTTAGAGGCAGCGTATGTAATTGAGCCTTTTATGAATGGGAAAAAAATAATGCAACGCTACTACCAAGAGAGTGCATTTAGAAGAGGTGTTTCAAACAAACCTGTGATAACTTGTGACGAAGCTGTTGGTGATCTGTGTATTGGAACAAGTGCTGCGATTCTCACTACTTGCGCAGAAGAGTAGTAAAATCTCAAAAGGGTATGTAAAATGCCGGAGTAACCAATAAATTATGATTGCAATCTCCACGCTCGTTCCTATTATTTCGGCGGTTTTAGCGGCGGTCGCGAGCATATTGGCAAGGGTGCTTTTGAAAGATATTCCATCAAAGAAAATTCTTTCGGTGAATTTCTTCACAATGGCGGCAACTCTACTCATAATTTCTCCATTTTTTTACAAATTTATTTATTCTTGGCAGAGCATATGTTTGATTCTTTTAATCGCGGCAATAGACACTCTCGGAAACTATTTCTACTTTAAAACTTTTGAGAAAACAGACGCCAGCGTTGCTGTTCCAATACTTTCACTCGCTCCCGTTGTAACCTTTTTCTTCAGCGCGATCTTTTTGGGAGAATCGCCAAACTTCCTGACTATCATTGAAGCACTAGTGATCGTTGCACTGATAATTTTTATCTCAGTCGACTGGAGTCATTGGAAAAAATTCAGCACCGCGACTTTGTATCCGGCATTGGCTTCAGCATTTCTTTTTGGTGTGTCCTCAATCCCAAGTAAATACCTACTTTCAACTTTGGAGGCAACAAACGCTCCGACTCTTTACATGATCCGCGCGGCTCTAATAGCCCTTTTTGCACTATTAATGTTCAAAGATTCCAGCGGATTATTCGATATAAAAACATACCGAATTATTTTCGTTCGCGGACTTTTTGTAATCGGCCAGTGGGTTTTACTTTATTACGCGATCACGCTTGGTAGCACCGGCGTGGCAGTCACACTTGGTAACATAACTCCGGTTTTTGTGCTATTCTTCAGCCTTATCTTCCTGAAAGAAAAATTCAATTGGAAAAAAGCATTGGCCGCAAGCGCAATTCTAGCACTATCATTAATAATCTAAAAAATGTCAAAAACAGATAAACAAGAAAAAAAGAAAATCCTAATTCTATTTTGTGGAGGAACAATTTCAATGGCGAAGAATTTGGAAACAGGTGGACTAGATGTTTCACACGGATCTGAACAATTATTTAAACTTGAACCGCGTATTGTTGAAATTGCAGACATCAGCGTAAGACACATAATGAATATAGACAGTAGCAATGCCGTGCCTGAAAATTGGCAACAAATCGCAAGTGCGATACATGAAGAATATGATAAGTATGACGGTTTTTTGATCACGCACGGAACAAACACGATGGCTTACGCCGCTAGCGCGCTTTCTTTCGCTCTTCAAAATATTGGAAAGCCGGTCGTGCTAACCGGAGCGCAAATTCCCGCTGAAGTTATTTCAACAGACGGACGAAATAATTTGGTGAACGCATTGAGAGTTGCCGTCTTAAATATTTCAGGAGTATTTGTTGTTTTTGGAAGTAAAGTTATTAAAGGCGTTCGTTCAAAAAAAATCAGTGAATCAGATTTAGACGCTTTTGGAACATTCAACGCGGCTGATTTTGGAAGAATTAATTTGGGAATTGAAATTAAAGGTGAAGTTCAAGCGAGACATCCTGGAAAACTTAATTTGGTAAATACCTTTGATAGGAATGTGATTTGTTTAACAATGATTCCGGGAATTCAACCTGAATTTTTAACAAAATTAATTGACGCGGGCACGACAGGATTAATTTTAAGAGGATACGGCTCAGGCGATCTTCCCGCAGAATTATTTCCCGCTCTTGAATACGCAAAAAAGAAAGAGGTGCCTGTCGTGGTTACAACTCAGTGTCCGGGTGGCGCAACTTTATTGGGAGTTGATTCAGTCGGGCTTGAGGCCATCAAACGTGGCGTGATTCAAGTTTTCGACATGAGCATGGAATGCATGAGCACAAAATTGATGTGGCTTCTCGGCCAAAATACACCTTACAAAGAAATCAAAGAACGCATGCAATTCAACATGATGGGCGAAGTCGACATCAGAAAAGCACTTATCTTTTTGAATAAGGACGCGCTTTAAGACAACTGGCAAAATCAACAATTTACTGCTAAAATCAGCGGGCTATGCTTTTAAAACTACTCGAAAAAATTGTCGGTGATCCAAAGAAAAAGGATTTAAAGCGCCTTGCGGCTCTGGTAACAAAAATTAACGAAATCGAAACTCGCTATCAAACCGAATTAACAGATGAAGATATCACGAAAAAAACGGTGGAATTTAAAGAAAGAATCGCGAAAGGAGAAAGTCTAAATGAAATTCTACCTGAAGCTTTTGCCTTGGTTAAAAACGCGGCTCGCCGTTTAGTTGGAAAAAGCTGGCTTGTGCGCGGGCACGAATACACCTGGGATATGATTCCATACGACGTTCAGATGATTGGTGGAATTGTTCTTCATGAAGGCCGAATCGCCGAAATGAAGACGGGTGAAGGTAAAACTCTCGTTTCAACCTTCCCCATTTACCTGAACGCGCTTGAGGGAAAAGGTGTGCACGTTGTGACTGTGAATGATTATCTTGCTCAACGTGATGCCGAATGGAACGGCGGACTTTTCAGGTTTCTTGGTTTGACTGTGGGAATTTCCTTGCACGGCCAAAATCCTGAAGAAAAGCGTGCCGCTTACAATGCGGATATAACTTACGGAACTAACAATGAGTTCGGTTTCGATTATTTGCGTGACAACATGGCGCAAAGAAAAGAAGATCTGACTCAGCGCGACTTGCATTATGCGATTATTGATGAAGTCGATTCGATTTTGATTGATGAGGCCAGAACTCCGCTGATTATTTCTGCGCCAGCTGAAGAATCAACGGAGAAATATATGGTTTACTCTCGACTAGTTAAATCTCTCGAAGAAAATACACATTACGACATTGATGAAAAACAGAAAGTGGCGACTTTAACCGAAGCCGGAATCAAAAAAATGGAGGAACTTTTGGGTGTGGAGAATATTTATACTGAAAAAGGCTTTGACGAAGTTCACCACATTGAGCAGGCACTTCGCGCGCAGGCGGTCTACAAAAATGATGTGGATTACGTTATTAAAGACGGCGAAATTCTAATTGTGGATGAGTTTACGGGTCGTTTAATGCCCGGTCGTCGTTACGGACAAGGACTTCACCAAGCAATCGAGGCGAAAGAAGGAGTGGAAATCAAACGTGAAAGCAAAACACTCGCGACAATTACTCTGCAAAACTATTTTAGACTTTTCAAAAAACTCGGCGGAATGACCGGAACGGCCGTGACCGAAGAAGAAGAATTTATCAGCATTTATGGTTTGAGCGTACTTGAAATTCCAACCAACAAAGACATAACCCGACTCGATAAACCCGACGCGATTTATAAAAACATCAAAGGAAAATTCCTTGCTATTGCAGACAAAACCAAAGAGTTACACGCAAAAGGACAACCTGTTTTGATCGGTACAATTTCCGTTGAAAAATCAGAGACACTTTCAAAATTACTTTCGGCGAAAGGAATTCAACACACCGTTTTGAACGCGAAATTTCATGAGAAAGAAGCCGAAATCGTGGCCGGTGCCGGTCAAAAAAATGCCGTAACAATCGCCACAAACATGGCCGGTCGTGGAACAGATATTAAACTCGGTGAAGGCGTTACCGAACTCGGCGGTCTTTGTGTTATTGGTAGTGAAAGGCACGAGGCGCGTAGAATTGACAATCAGTTGAGAGGCCGTGCAGGCCGTCAGGGCGATCCGGGAACAACACAATTTTATGTTTCAATGGACGACGATTTGATGCGAATTTTCGGCGGCTCAAAAATGAAATCCTTAATGGACAAACTGGGGCTTCCAGAAGACATGCCAATTGAAAACAGAATGATCAGCGGCTCAATTGAAAGCGCGCAGAAAAAAGTCGAGGGTCACAACTTTGACATTCGTAAACACCTTGTGGAATACGACGACGTGATGAACAAGCACCGCGAAATTATTTACAGACAACGCAGAAAAATTATCGACAGTGAAAATTTGAAAAACGACGTAATTTTGTTGATTGAAAATCAGGTTGAAAAAATGGTGATGCGAAATGTTGGGAATGAAAAAGAAACTTGGGAAAATGTGATGGCTCTTCACCGCGATCCTGTTAATCCACTCGCATACGAAACTTTAGTGGGAAAATCAGCGGAAGAATTAACAGACATTTTGAAATTATATCTCGAAGCGGAATACGAGGAAAAAGAAAAAAATCTTCCCGATCCAAAACTAATGCGCGGCGCGGAAAGAAGTGTGATGCTTCGCGTGATCGACAGAATTTGGATGGAGCATATTGATGAACTCAGATACCTTCGTGAAGCCGTTGCCTTGAGCGGATACGGCCAGCGAGATCCTCTGATTGAATACAAAAACCAAGCCTTCGAACTCTTTGAAGAAATGGTTGGGAAAATTGACTACGAAACGCTGGCGACTTTGATGAGAGTAAAAATCAATGTTCAGATTGTTCAGCCCGCGCCAATGCCGGTTATGCGCACGAACGAAGATAAAATTGAAGAAAATTTGGAAACAAAGACTCGTGAAAAAGTCGGTCCGAATGATCAATGCCCTTGCGGATCAGGAAAAAAATACAAGAAGTGTCACGGAATAAATGCTTAATTTTTCTTGAGACTCACCAGTATGTAAGTTGAATCATCGCTTAGAGCCACAACTTTAACTCGTGGGTCATTTAGCCAAATTTCTGGAGACTCAGGCCCGGGCATAAAAATCGCGTAATTCGCGCCCGCCGCTACGGCCTGATCGAGTACTTCCGTATTGTATTTATCAGATTTCAAATCTTCCCTATCAAGCCCCACCGTACCGACTCCACTCATTAAATACGGATAAACATCTTCCGGAAAATAAGGATTATAAATTGCATAAAAACTAAAAATTTTATCTCCGGGTTTTTTTATATTATTAAAAATTCTCATAATCTGCACCGCTTGCGGTTTGAGCCAAACCGGCTGTTCGTCAAAAGCATATTGAGTCGCAAGAGTGTAATAAATCATTGAAGAAATTGTTTGACCTCGCGGATATTCTTCATAATCGGAAGCTTCAAATCTCACACATGTAACAAAGAAAAAAATCACCGCGCAAAGTACAAGTGACCATTTTTTCCAAAGCCATTTTTTTGCAATCCAAACCAAAACTCCCGCGAGTAAAATTAAATCGAAACTCGGTAAAAAATATTCTTGAACTTTTGCGCGAAGTTCAGGAAAAACAGATCCGAGCGGTTTATCAAACAAGAAATATTGAAGCTTTTCGGGCAAACCGATTTGCGCCGCGACAGGCGAAAGCAGTGGATAAATATCAACAAATAAAATCGCGAAAAACCATGAATAAATAAAGAAAGAATGTTTTTCAAAATCAGGTTTTTTCCAGGCGAAATAAACAAGCGGAATGGAAGCAAAAAATGTTAAATATCTGAGATAATCCGGCAGTCTGAATAAACTACCGGCCGCTCCAATGTAAGCCGCGATTGCAGTTCCAACAACAATTAAAATCAAGAAAATTTTCTCAAGCAAATTTGAAGAAACTTTAAGTTTTGGAAGGAAAGTTAAGGCGAGCGCGAGCAAAGCGAGCGCAATGTAAAGGCCAACAATTGAAAGCAAACTATTTCCAAAAGCCAAAAGAGCAACCGTAACAAACCAAGGCGCAAAAATCAAAAATCCCACCGCAACTCCAAAGAGCAAAGTCTTCATCAATGCACGCCTCCCGGTCAGCCAAGAACCTAAGACCGCAACACCCAAAATACCAAGTAAAATCGCGCCGATTTCAATGTTTGTATATAGAGAAAGTGCCACCAGAATTCCGGTTGAAATAATCGGCCTGATTAACTCTTTAAACTTCGCATCTTTTTTCTCATTCAGTTCTTCAAAAATTCTCGGTAAAAGTAAAAATCCAAATAAAAACACAAGTGCCAAAACGGTACCTCTGCCATTTTTTATTCTGAATCCTAAGAAAGTCGTAAGCGTCATAAAAACGGTAAAAAACTCAGTGCCGGGAATCAAAAATCCTGAGAATTGACCAAGCATTCTCAGCATCAAGGGCGCCAAAATCACCAAAACTGCAGTCGCCGCGACCCAAGGCGTTGAGCCAAACATCATGAAAACCGAATGGAAAGAAATCGGACCGGGAAATAATTCGTGGCGCACGATTGGAATCGCTCCCATGTCAAAAGGTCTATAAACATGCTCGAAAAAAAGATGAACCGCCGGCGCAACTTGACCGAATAAAATATCATAATCCATTATTCCCTCTTTAAAAAAAGCAACATACTGAAGCAAAAAATATAGAGTCAAAAATCCGTAAAAAATCATCTCACTCTTCGCCGGCTTTGAAGATTTCCACTCCTCCAAAAAATCCCGTCTAAATTTCCAAACAAAAAATCCACTCAACAGAATTCCGCAAATCACCCAAGCAATTTTGTAATATAAATGTGAAAATCCCAAAACGTAAAAAAGCAAAATGGGAAAAATAAATCCGAGCGATAAGCCAAAAGACACGCGAAGTGAAACGCTCAACTTCGGCTTAAGAAAATAACTCAAACCAATTCCGGGAATCAAAATCACAAGTAAAAATCCAAGATTCGCCAAAATTAAAGTCACCCAAAGGTCTAAATTCAAAAACTTCCCAAAGAAATTAAAAAGATGTGCGGGAGTTAATGGAAAGGGTAAGTTTAAAAACCAGCTCATTCGTCAGATAAAAAAACGTCACGCGGCTTACTTCCCTGCGCCGGACCAACATAGCCGGCCTCTTCAAGCATGTCTATTATTCGCGCCGCTCGCGAGTAACCGATTCTCAAATATCTCTGCATTGAAGAAGTTGAAGCAGCCTTTCGATTTTTCTTCAAACATTCAATCGCCGCCGCCATCAAATCATCGTCTGTTTGATTGTCTCCCACAACATCCGGAACTCCCTGCACACTCTGTTTCGCGGTTTCTTTCGCGGTAATGTCGTCACGATAATGCACTTCCCTGCTCAACTTCAACCTGTTTGTAACATTCTCAATTTCCTTAGATGAAATATAAATTCCCTGAATTCGCACCGGCTTGCCCATTGTTCCACTCAAGAAAAGCATATCACCCATTCCCAGCAAATCTTCCGCACCAATGCTGTCCAAAATCGTTCTTGAATCCACGGCTGAAGTCACCGTGAAAGCAATTCTGGTTGGAATATTCGCTTTAATCAAACCTGTAATAACATCAACAGACGGGCGCTGAGTCGCGACAATTAAATGCATTCCAACCGCTCTCGCCATCTGCGCAATTCTACAAATCGACGCCTCAACTTCTTTCTGCGCGGTCATCATTAAATCCGCCAACTCATCAATCACAATAACAATTTTCGGCATTTTCTCGGCGGTTTTTTTGTCTTTATTATAGTCGCCAATATTTCTATGACCGGCCTCCGCGCAAACTTTATATCTTCGATTCATTTCCGCTACAGCCCATCGCAATGCAGTTGCGGCTTTTTCCGGCTCGGTAATTACAGGAGTCAAAAGATGAGGAATTCCATTGTAGGTTGAAAGCTCAACTTGCTTTGGATCAATCATAATAAATTTCAATTCTTTCGGAGAATTATTGTAAAGAAGTGAAATCAAGAAACTGTTCATTCCCACAGATTTTCCGGCTCCGGTTGCTCCCGCGATCAAAAGATGCGGCATCTTTGCCAAATCGGCTACAATCGAATTTCCGGAAACATCTCGCCCAAGCGCAAATTTCAACTTCGAATCGGTCTTTTTATACTCATCGGTTTCCATCATCTCGCGCATGAAAACGTTAGATCGGTTTTCACTTGGAATTTCAATTCCCACCAAAGATTTTCCGGGAATCGGCGCCTCAATACGAACCGCCTGCGCCGCAAGAGCAAGCGCCAAATCATTCTTCAGCGAAGTGATTTTTGAAAGCTTCACACCTTCCGAAGGCTTCAAAGTATATTGAATTACAGTCGGGCCAACGTGAACCTCATGCATTGTCACCGAAATTCCAAACTGCTCTAGTTTATTTTTAATCAGCTCGGCTTTTCTCTTCAAATCGGCCTGATTCAAAGTAAAACCTTCCTTACTATCAAAAAGCAAATCGAGCGGCGGATATTCCCATTCGCTACTTTCTTCATCCACAAACACTGCCTCATCTTTCACTTCAATCGCATCTTCTTCTTCCTCCTTAACCTTCGCCAATTTCTTTTCTACTTCTTTTGGACTCACCTCTTTGATTGTCATTGAATCATCATCCATATCTTGCGCTCCCACAATTTTCAGCGGCTCATCATCAAAATCATCCGCGTCAATAATATTTAACTCGGGAGTAATTGCTGAAATTGTTTCTCGAACTTGTTTTGGACTTGGCGTAAAAAACTTCGCAATATCAGCCAAACTAATCTGTAAAGTTAAAAGTAGACCAATCAAAAACGAGGCGATAAATAAAATATAAGCGCCGCTCATTCCAAAAGACGAGATGAAAATAAAACTCGAAACGAAGCCGATATAACCTCCACCCCCGCCCGACTGCGCAAGCTCAAGCATCTGATCAAGCGGAGTATTTGCGTGAATTGTTCCCAAAACCGCGACCGCCAAAAATAGCAAACCTGTAAATCTCGCTAGTCCCCATTTAATTTTCTTTGAAAGAAAAACTGAGGCTCCCATAAAAACCAAAACAAAAGGCACAATGCTTAGCCCAACTCCAAAAAGCGGCTTCAAAATTGATACCCACAAGTCCCCCATAAACCCGATTTTTCCGTTCAGCGAAAGCCAAGTCATTGCGGCAAGCGCCAAGTAAATAACCGCGGCGATCTCGCGCGCGATATGACTTTCAATCTCAAAATTCAGCAAATCAGATTTATTCGCAGCCTTTTTTCTCTTAACCGGATGCCTTCGTCGCCTTCTAGCCATATTTAACTGTTAATTGCCTGCACATCTTATAAGAAAAGTGCCATGAAGGGAAGAAAAACTTTTTGTGGATAAAAAGGATATTGTGATATTCTTTTGTCATGAGTCCAATATTAAAAACATTGCAGAAAAAAATTACCCCATTCGCAATAAACAATGGGATTTCCAACCTATCTGTTTTTGGATCTTACTCAAGAGGAGATAACAAAAAAAACAGTGATATTGATCTACTCGTAACTTTTTCAGATAGAATTACTCTTTTAGATCTAATTGACATAGAAATGAAACTTTCTAAGTTACTAAAAAAGAAGGTGGATTTAGTTACTCCGGGGGCAGTTTCCGAGCTCCTAAGAGAAAGTATAGAAAAGGATTTAAAAGTGCTATATGAAAAAAGATGATTTAAATTTCATACAAAAAAATTGAAAAAACTCCTCTATTTCACACTCATAGCACTTTATCTCGGCCAGATTTACATTGCTCTTGCCGATTACTGGTGGGGATTCGAGCTTTTCACTCATTACAGTCTGCATTTTTTTTGGGTTTCAACGATTCTCTCGCTTCTCTTCCTTCGCCGACGAATGTGGAAAAATCTTCTGTTATCGACTGTAATTATTTCAATTCATCTCGCCCAGATTATTCCTTACTACCAAGCGTCTACCGCGACAGCGGCTTCCGGCCCAAGTATCAAAGTTTTCAGCTCGAACTTCTTGATGACAAACGACGACTTTGAAACAATTAAAACCGTCATCGCCAAAGAAAAACCCGACACAATTTTAATTCTTGAAGCGGATTACGCCTGGCGAGAACAGAAAAAAATGTTCGAAGCGGAATATCCTTACATTACAATTTCAGAAAAAAACGGTTCATTCGGCATCGTGATGGCCAGCAAATATCCTGTTGAATACAAACATTTTACTCTGGCGGGTTACGAAGCTCTTGAAGCCGATTTAAACGTAAATGGCTCGCCTTTCAGAATAATTGGAGTTCACCCTTTTCCACCTTCGCGCGCAGATTTAGCGGAAATTCACAATCAGCAATACACCGAACTAATCACAAAAATTAATTCCGGAAACCTCCCTACGGCAGTGATGGGCGATTTTAATTCGAGTCCTTGGTCGCCTTGGTTTGAAAAACTCCTCGCTGAAACAAAGCTCAAAGATGCCGCAATCGGATTTGGAATTATCAACACATGGAACGCTAAAATTCCACTTTTAAAAATCCCGATTGATCACATTTTAACTTCGCCTGCAATTGAAACTATCAACTTTCACCGTGGAGAAGACATCAACTCAGATCACTACCCGATTGTTGCAACACTGCGCCTTCCCTGATATTTTAAGAACATGAAAGTAAAAACAAGATTTGCGCCGTCGCCAACAGGTTATCTTCATGTTGGAGGACTCCGAACCGCCCTTTATTCTTATCTTTACGCAAAAAAACACAATGGGATTTTCATGCTGAGAATTGAGGACACGGATCAAAAACGCTACGTTGAAGGGTCGGTCGAAAGCCTGCAAAATTCCTTAAAATTTTTCGGATTAAACTGGGATGAAGGACCATATTTCCAATCACAACGCTCTGAAATTTATCAAAAATACGTTCAAGAACTTTTGAAAAACGGCCACGCTTATAAATGTTTTTGCACAGCTGAACGCCTTGAAAAAATGCGAAACGAACAAGCCGAGAAAAAACAAGCACCAAAATACGATAGACTTTGCCTAAACAATCAAGATCAGGAAGGAACCTACGTAATTCGCCAACTGATTCCAAATAAAGAAATAAAATTTCACGACGAAATTCGCGGCGAACTTTCTTTTCACGGGAAAGACATCGACGATCAAGTTTTGATGAAATCAGACGGTCTTCCAACTTACCACCTCGCAAACGTTGTAGACGATCACGACATGGAAGTAACACACGTGATTCGCGGCGAAGAATGGCTTCCCTCAACTCCAAAACACCTTTGGCTCTATAAAGCTTTTGGCTGGACCCCGCCTTCTTTCGCGCACCTTCCTCTCCTGTTAAATCCGGACAAAACTAAACTCTCAAAACGTCAGGGCGACGTCGCGGCTGAAGATTATATTAAGAAAGGCTACCTCAAAGAAGCAATGATAAATTTCATCGCTTTTCTTGGCTGGAATCCGGGCGGGGAAAAAGAAATCTATACAATAGACGAACTAATCTCAGAATTTTCCTTTGAAAAAGTCCAAAAAGCCGGCGCGGTTTTCGGTCTTGAAAAACTCGATTGGCTAAATGGCCTCTATATCCGAAAAAAATCTCCGCAAGAAATACTCGAACTAATGCAATTGGATTGGACTCCAGACCTGAAATACGTGGCCTGCGTTCAAACTCGAATGAAAACTTTAGTAGACGGTCCGCTAATGCTGAAAATGTTCAAATCAGACGAGCTTGAATATAATCTTCAACTCTTCAATCACGAGAAAATGAAAGTAGACAAAGCAACCGCAGTCCTCTCAATTGAGAACTCAATTCCCGCACTTGAAAAATTGGAAAATTGGACCAACGAAGAAGAAATAAAAGCCGCCCTAACCGAAGTAATCACAAAACTCGGTGTAAAAAACGGACAAGTTTTGTGGCCACTCCGCGTTGCCCTTTCCAACGAAGAATTCTCTCCGGGCGTATTTGAACTCGCAATGATTTTAGGAAAAGAAAAGACAGTGAAAAGATTGAAGTTGGCATTAAAGTTCTTAAATGATGTGAAATAAAATAATGAAAAATTTACAATACACAAACCTAGCAGTCTTCATTATTTTTTTTGGAATAGCATTAATTGAAGCACTTCAAGAACAAAATTGGCTGGAAGCACTACTTTTCCTATCTTTGGGAATAATTTCTTTCTGGGTGGATTTTAAGAAACAGAAGTGAGAATGAAGAAAAAAAAAGAAATATACGTCGATCCAAGACACCACGAGCACGCTTTTGATTTACCTTTTTGGCGAGACAATAACAAACTGTGGGCTTTGAAAGTACCGGTTGAAGAAATGGAAATTGCCGAATTTCTTTGGATTTTGGAAATACCTTTTTGGGAAGATGAAGAAGGAAACATTGTTATTACTCCAAACGAGGTAATAAAAAACATGAACAAGTATCCTCTTCACAGAGATAAAATTGAGAATTGTGACACTTCCTTCCCAATCGACATTATGAAAAATAAAAAAGGCAAATGGCTGACTTTAGACGGACTTCATCGTCTTGTGAAAATGCACTTAAATAAAGAATCTAAAATTCAAGTTAGAAAAATCCCACCTGAAATAATTCATCTCACCGCAAGAGATTGATTTTGCAGATCTGCCCGTGCAGAAGGTAGCTATTGACTATTCTCAAGAATCTTCTATAATTCCACACTAAGTTTTTAAAAAGTTGGAATGGGATTGGATAATAAAAATGACGGAATTACAGATGCATTCGAACCACAGATTAGAGGTGTAGAAATGGCACTTGAAGATCAATTCAAACCTAAAGCCGGTGCAGACATTAAGAAAAATTTAGCAATATTGCAGAGATTATATAAAATGGATCGATTTAATTTAGAAGCATTTCTCAGTAGTGCATCAATTATTTCACTAAATCAGCCTGCCTACGATCGGCTAAAGCAAAAAATGTTAGAGCTAATAAAAGCAAATGAAGGGGCAGAGAAGATTGACAAGTAATAAAATCCAGCGGATAGTTCTTCCCAAAAAGAATAAATATGACAAGATTAGATTCCCCAAGTACACCAGATAACAAGCGGCATCCAGAAGGACAAAGTGCAGGAATAGCTGGAAAACTAATAAAACTTACAGGTGGTTTCAGAGCTTTATTAAGCAAGGCTTCAACAGTTGAAGAAGAAGAAAGGACTCAAGCAATCACACTTGTGGATCACTTTAGAAATCACTCTCGTGGTCCTGGAAAAGGTTTTGGAACTCATTTTATCAGTCCATACAAAGGAACAATTGAAGTAGACGGCCGTGCTGTTGAAACAATTCCGGCATCAAGGCTTGAGGCTTTAGCTGATAACATTGTCACCTTTCAAGACGGAATAAAGAAAAGACTCGGTGACATTACCGTTTATGAAGCTAGGATAACAACTAAAGGATTGGGCGCGGAAAGATAATATAATTAAATTTATGCCAAAAATTTCAACAAAATTAAGTGGGAACTGGCTCGAGAAAAAAACAACCTTAGATATCGGAACGGAAGTTGAAGCTGTACCAGCACACCCTGACCCCATCTACACAATTATTCATTATACTGACCAAGAGGGCTACAAACATAATAAATTAAGAGTGTTAAGAACAGATCTTGCAGAAGCAATTAAAACCGTTTTGGAGTCATAAATTGTAAAAGCAACTGATCTCATTTAGAATCGGACTTAGAATTTAACAAACTCAAATATGTCCAGAGTTTCAATATATCTTAATTTCCAGAGAAATACCGAGGAGGCTTTTAATTTCTATAAATCGGTGTTTGGCGGCGAATTTACAAACGATGGGATTACTCGACTCGGCGAAACACCTCAAACCGAAGGTATGCCTGCAATTGCTGAAAGTGATAAGAATCTTGTAATGCACGTTGAACTGCCAATTCTTGGCGGATTCATGTTGATGGGAACAGACGCGCCCGAATCAATGGGCTTCAATGTGAACTTCGGCAACAATGTACATATTAATCTTGAACCAGATACAAGAGCCGAAACCAAAAAGCTATTCGAGGCCTTATCTGCCGGCGGCAAAGTCACAATGGATCTGCAAGACATGTTCTGGGGCGCGTATTATGGAAGCTGTACAGACAAATTCGGGGTACAATGGATGTTTAATTGTACGGAGAAAGCTTAGTAAAATATCAATCACACACTTGACTTTTTTTCAATTTAAGCCTATTTTGAGCTATACCAATTTAACCCCAAATTATATGGTGAATCTAGACAAGGAAACGGCAAAAAAAGGCGGCGAATTGGTTGAGAAAGTTGCAAAACGAGTTGAAACCAGTGAGTCCGCTTCAGATACAATCGCAAAAATGGCATACAAAATACGAAGCCCAAAACTTCAAGCCATGTTCGATTGGTTTAGTGATGACACAAAAGCTGAACTTTTGCGCGCGGACGACAGAAATTTCATCATGAAGTTCGTTGAAAAATTTCTACCGGGAGCAGACCCAAGAATGCTTAACATTCCAAAGCAACAACTTTCAAATTTCTTCTCTTTTCTTGTGACTTTTGGAGCCGTTGACGCTCCCGAGGAGATGATTGCAAAAATGCGGGGAAGACCGGGTCTGGGCATTCTTTCCATCCCTGATCCTGTTTTAACACTTATCTTAAAACTTCTCGAAATTCCGGCTGAACTTGTAATGCCTGTGATCAAGGCAATTAAATCGGTTGGAAATACATCCGATGTTTTAGCCCCAAAAGTACGAGCAAAAGTTCACGAAATGCTTGAGGCCGGAGAAGTAACAGCCAACACACAAGAATTTGAAACTGAAGAAACAAAAGCCGCCGGAATTCAAAAATCCTAATAAAAACTATTGCTAAAAAACACTCAAAGATTAATAATTGAATCATGAATTTTCAAGACTTAAAAATCATTGTCGGCCAGATAAAAAAAAGAATCCATTGCCCAAAATGCAAAGGTAGCTACACAGATGAAGACATCGAGATGATTGGCAATTTGGGAAGCGACCAAACTTTCTTTCACGCATATTGCATGAACTGTGAACTCGAAGCAGTAATCAATGTTTGTATTCACTGCGATCACGAAGGAAATCCTTATGTAGATGAAATGGTGAACCCTAAAGTTGAGAAGCTTGGCTCCGCACCTCGAGGAAATAAGGTTTCAACAAACGAAGTGCTTGATATGCACAATTACTTGAAGGAATTCGACGGCGACTTTTCCAAACTTTTCAAAGACAAAAAATCGCAATGAAAAAATTCCTAGTCATCCTTGCAGTTATGATCTTGCCGGGTTGTACTCTGGACGATCTAACAGCCAGTTTTTTTGACGCAAAAAAAGAAACTGTTGAGGCTGTTAAAAATCTACAAAGTGAAGCGATAAAAGTCGGTCATACAATCGAAGTTAAAACCGAACAAGTGAAACAGGCCGCGGACTCAGTTTCAAATGCGGCCGATTCAATTAGCAAAGCCAGCCAAGATCTGAAAGCTGTAACAAGCGAGGTGGAATAATGAAAAATTTCCTCCAAAAAATCAAAGAAGCCGCGAAAAGAAATCCAAAAAAAATTGCTTTTCCTGATTTCGCCGAACCCCGAGTTGCCTCCGCGATAACCCAAATAAAATCCGAGGGAATCGCCATTCCGATTGAACCAGTTGTCGATCCAAAAAAATACGCCGTTCGCCTTTCTGAACTCCGCAAAATGACCTTACAAGAAGCTGAAGAAAAACTGAAAGATCCATATTATTTTGCAACAATGATGCTGGAAGCTGGCGAAGTTGACGCTGTAATTTGCGGACCTCAGGGCACTTCTCACGATAGAATCCTCCCCGCCCTAGAAATCCTCAAAATTCATCGTGTTTCAGGTTTCTTTTTTATGGTCTTACCAAAAACTGTTAATGAAGATGCCGCAAACGGTGGAATTTTGCTCTTTGCCGATTGTGCGGTAAATATCGATCCTTCTGATGAAGAACTCGCTCAAATTGCAATCGATACCGCCGACTCGGCAAAAAAATTTGGCATAAATCCTAAAGTTGCTCTGCTCTCTTTTTCTACTGCGGGTTCATCAAAAGATCCACACGCTCAAAAAATGCGGGAAGCGGCTAAAATTGCAAAAAAACTTCGCCCAGATCTTGAAATTGAGGGTGAAATGCAAGTCGATGCCGCGCTAATAGACAGCATTGGTGAGATTAAAGATCCGGGCTCAAAAATTGCCGGCCACGCGAACGTTTTGATTTTCCCAAATCTCGAAGCGGGTAATATTGGCTACAAATTGGTTGAAAGACTCGCCGGCGCAAAAGCCATAGGCCCAATTTTGCAGGGACTTTCAAAACCACTCAACGAAGTTTCTCGCGGATGTTCAGTTGAAGATATTGTGAATTTGACGGCTATTACACTACTAGAGTAATCTCAAATCCTTTTTTAGTCTGACTTTAGATTTTTTAATATTTTCAGCTATCGGCAACTTTTCCGGCATTGTTCCACCAAGCTCTCGAATTGTTTGTCTAACTTTTTTCCCAACTTCATAGTGACTTTTATTTGCTTTATCTTGGCCATATACACCTTCACGTTTTAATTTTGCCTCCGTTTGAGTGGCACGAAAAAGATTAGCAGCCAGTTCCTCACTTCCCATGTGATCTAAAATGGTCTCGTTTTTAGTGAGTTTTTTATTCTTATGAATATCTCTTTGGCGCATGCCTGAATACAAACCCATATAACCAAAATCCTGAAAATTCGCATGATTTATAACACCGGCTTCACTCGCGGCCTTAGCCAAATTTTTATTATGCATCTTCATTTCATTTCTCAAATACACACGTTTACCATCTTCAATAAGTTGCTCTTGCACCTCTTGTTTACGGGTTTGAATTGCAAAATAAGTTTGAGCAAAAGCAATTTCTTCTTTTCTGGGATCTCCATTTTGAGCAATCAAATAACATGCATAACGAGATAAATCGTAGTCATATATCGATCTTTCGGCTTCAGAACCTAATAAAACCATTTTGTCGGCGCCGACAAAATGGTCGGTAACTTTTTGCCCACTATTCCTGCAGGCGTGCATAGCTTTCTCGATAGCACTCTGAAAATTTCTCCATACAGCATAACCTAGCGGCAACATTAAATCCCTCGCACTCCAATACTCAGAGCCATACCTGTTAAGTTTTTTGATCTGTTCAAAAATATTATTTCCCATATAAATTTAATTACAAATACAAATCGATTCTATATCGCAAAATGAATTTTAGATATTCCGAAAAGACAATTTCTTGCATGATAAGGAAGAATTATCTGTTGTCAGACCTCTGACAACAAACCAAGTCACTCAGCTCTTGTAACCTCAATCGCCGCTTTAAATCTCTGTATACTGTCATCTATAACCTTCTCCACTTCTCTTGAAAGCGGATCTTTTGCCATAACTTCAAGCGCTTCCGCAAATCGCAAAAATTCCGGAATATCCGTACTACGCACTACATCCATAACAAATAATCTCACCTCAAGCATAGCCACCATTCTTTCAAGAACTCTGGTTAAACCCGCCGCAAATAGCATTTTTTCCAAACCGGCTTTTTCCTGAGCATCATCAGCCGCTTTATCATGCAAAACCTCACCCAATTTATGAAAATAAATCGCCAAATTATATAAATCATAAAGTTTTTCCGCGTATTCATCAGGTTTTCCATATTTTTTCTCCAGTTGATCTAAACGCGACTTATCTTTAGATGTGAACCCCACCACACTTGCAACTGTAGGTAAATGCCTAACAAATCCAGATTTTTGTTTCTCGCGAAGTCTTTTAAGCTCTTCAAATTCAGAATTGATTTCAGTCCCTCCGTGTCGTTTATACACCGTAACGCCTAATTCTATATCCATTGGCTTAATAATCGCCTTCTCATCTCCATCAAGCCATCTGTGAAACATTACTTTTCTAAACTCCTCCGCCACATGACTTGGAACACCACCTTTTCCAACTTCAGCAAAATAATGAGATTTGGGCGCTTCAGGTGACGGACCAGCCTTGTTATCACGCTGATGTGCAGAGTAAGCATCAAAACTCGGAAACTGCATTTTCAATTCATTTGCTCCTCTCATATGATCTGGAATATCTTTTTCGTCTACAATTTTACCGTCATTCAAACGATGCTGAGCTGAAATCCTATCTTCATCCCCTAAAAATTGATCATGTCTAATTCCAGATTCTGTCACCCTCACAAGTTCTCTCAAAAAATCTTCCCCATTATCAACCTTTCTATCACCTGCTTGATCAAAAAGTAAAAACCTAACCAGATTATCAACCCACTCATCAGAATATTGTCTTTCCTCAAATTCTTCATAACTCATATTAGCCCCAAGCCACTTCGATTCTAGACCTTTACCCATCTTCATTAAAATGGCATTCAATGGAAACTTTGAGTCTTGTTTAAGAGATAAACAAGAATCACCAGAATTCCAACTGGTATACTTTGTTTCATTCGCTTCATTAATTCGACCAACTTTTACAAAAAGATTCAAAAATTTAATCAATTCATCATCAATATTCCCTGTATCAAATGAATAATGACTAAAAAATTGTTTTGCATATTTTCCACCATCTTTCTTAAAAAATGCTCTCAAAACAGATTTGACAGTTTTGCCACTGGCAGCGATACCATCCAATTCTGTCAGATCGAATGCATTAAAGAAAAAATTCAACAAATGAAATCTGACATCCCCAATATCTCCCCGAGATTTTCTAATTTCTGCATAAGGATTCTCGATTTCTCTTGCTAGAATGTCATCCATGTCACGATTATATTTCTCCTTAATCGATGCCAATTCTCCTCTTAACCCTCTACGCCTTTCCTTTTCCGCCTCAACATCACTCCTCAATTTAGCCCCTTTCTCATGATACGCCGCATAAAGTCCACCCGCAGACTCCATAACCTCTTCCATCATACTACCTTCCACTCCAATAAGCTGAGCAACTTCAGCCATTTGCATTTCTGTATCACCTCTCAAAGCCAATTCTTCTTTGTTATCACCCATAATAAATATAAATATCTTTCGATTATACCTGATTTGCAGAAAATATTCAACCGGTCTAAACTGGTGACATGTCCACTCTAGTAATTAACGCCGGCTCCTCTTCTCTTCGTTTTGCGCTTTTTGACGGTGAAAAAGAACTGAAACGCGGCCATCTTGATCGAATTAAAAGTCACGAAGAAGGAATGAAATTTGTTCTTGAAATTTTGAAAGGCAAAAAAATCGACAAAGTTGGACACAGAATTGTGCACGGCGGCGAAAAATTTACAAAACCCACAAAAATAAATTTTATAAATCTTCGCAAACTCGAAAAATTAAACGAACTCGCGCCACTTCACAATCCCGCAAATATCGCCTGCATAAAAGCCGCAAGAAAAATTCTACCGAAAGCCGCACATTACGCGGTTTTTGACACGGCTTTTCATTCAACCTTACCTGAAAAAGCCTTCCTTTACGGTCTACCTTACAAACTCTACAAAAAAGAAAAAATCCGACGATACGGCTTTCACGGAACCAGTCACAAATACATCGCCAGCCAGCTCAAAAAGTACAAAAAAATCATCTCCTGCCACATTGGAAACGGCGTGAGCGTTACCGCAATCGAAAATGGCAAATCCGTGGACACTTCCATGGGTTTTACACCTCTGGAAGGACCAATGATGGGAACGCGAAGCGGTACAATCGATCCCGCAATTATTTTTTACTTGGCAAAAAAACGTCCGCTCTCCAAAATTGAAAATATTCTCGAGCACGAATCCGGATTCAAAGGACTTTCCGAAATCAGTTCGGACATTCGCGATCTCTGGGCTCGTCCAAATTCAGCCGGCACTTTGCGAGTTTTCAATCTTTTCTCTTACCAAATGGCAAAAACCATCTTGGGAATGTATGCCGCAGTTGGCCTTCCAAACGCCCTTGTTTTCACCGCCGGCATTGGCGAAAATGCCTTTTATTTGCGCAGTCGAATCTGTAAATATCTCAATATTGAATTAGATGAAAAAGCCAACAAAGCAAACTCCCGTGAAATTTCCTCCAAAAAATCTCGCGTGAAAGTTTTTGTAATCAAAACAAACGAAGAATTACAGATTGCGAGGGAAATTGCGTAATTTGTCTCAAATCATATATTGTGATATAATGAACAGATTTAATAAAAATTATGTCTGATCAACAACCAGAAAAACCGCTCGAAGAAGTCAAAGAATCAGCGGAAATAACACCTGAAGAGGCAAAAGAAATTGCAGAAAAAATTATAAATGCTTGCGAAAAAATAGCACGCGATCCAAATCGTAATACTTTTGTGGATAAAAGACTACCTGACGGCAAATTCACATATAGATTTGAACAGAACTTTCTACATCCAAATGTTGGCTTCAACACATACGATCCCAATAACAGAGCCCTTTATATAACTAAAATAGCAGACAATCCTTTCGCCGATCCTGAAGCCCCAAGCCTTGACGGTAAACCGATCGCTAAACTAACTTTCCAAGTAGAGAAAAGCGGATCAGCAGTCCAAATCACTTTGAATGCAGATGTATTTGCACCGGGTCATCTCGCCAAGGCCATCTCAACAATCAATTGCAATGGCGAAACTTGCACAGGGAAAAATGTGGAAGTCATCAAACAAAAATCTCAGGAATTAATTGATGAATTATTTAATGAGTGAAGATAGTATAAAAAATATAGAAGCAGAGATTAAAAACCTACAAAGTGACGAGGATATTGCTAAACCCAAAAAAAAGACCGGTTACGCGAAATACAAAGAAGAAAATGAAAAACTGCTCGAAGCTGTAAAAAACTTTTAGGTCTGCCCGGGCAACCCTGTTAATTTTCGAATCATCCTAGCAAACCAGTTTGACAAATGCAATTTCTGTGCTAATAATGCACTACTTTAATTTTTAAATAAGAAATTATGACAGCATGGATAGACCACGATGGATATGTTGATTTTACTAGAACAGATAATCCGGCACGAAGAAATGAACCAGATCGTGACGATTTCGTTTTGTCTACAAATATGGCACGTGTTAAAACGTTAGCTGAATCAACAACGGAAGGAGCTGAAGAGTAAGAATGTATTTATTTGACAAATTTCGTATTTACACGAATAATTCGGCTATATTTTAACTAAAAATTATGGGTGACTCGGATTATAAGTACTGCTGTGATGGGAAGGAAAGTGATGATGATGATCGCGGTGTTACTATCGAGGCATTTGTATTGCCAGTAGTTCGAGAGCTTGGAATCAACGCTGAAGTTATAGGAGAGGATGACTATAGAACTTTTCTTAGAACTGACGAAGGTAATGCAAATGGAATCAGAAAAATGGTTCGAAATTTGTTGCAAAAAGATGACAGATCAGTAAATAAAAGTTCTTTTGCGGTACTTGCTGAGTCAAAAAACAACAAATATATCGACGCTTTTGCCGTCGCAAATGAAGTAAATGGAGATGAAATAAGAGTGGGCTGGGTTTGGGTTTCCCAAGCGTACAGAGGTGAAGGCTTGGGCACAAAAATCTGGAATACTTTGCTTGAGGAAGTTGAAAGAAGACACCCTGAAGTCACAAAGTTGATTGGCCGCTTTGAAAATCAAAGCCCTGATGGTGTAATGAGAAGAATTGCAACTTCAAGAGGAGAAATCCATTTGGAAACTTTAGATAAAGGAGAAAAGCCAATGATGAGAAGAAACATTAAAGCTTAATCTCATACAAAGCCGTGTCGGTGGCCATATATAGCATTGATTTAATTCTGTCGTAATACATATCTTTTATGGTGTCCTTGATTCCATCAAGACGGTATTCAGAACTGTAAGTTAAGTCATCATTTCGAGTACTCTTTGTGTAAACAAGAATCGTATTCGCACCGGAATCTAAAACAAAAACCTGACTCATATCCAACTCCGTATAAATCTTCGTTGCATTTTTAACAGGAGTAAGTGGAGCCTGAATAAAATTAATTTCAACTTCTTTTCCGCTCAAATATTTCTTAATTGTTCCGTCGGCATCAAGAGTCCAAACATGTCCGTCGATAGCGAAAGAAACAGCCTTACTCAAGTCAACAGTACCGCCAAAATAACCTGTAGCTGCGGAGTAAGCAGTTCGGCCGTGAGTATATTTCCAAATCTGATTCCCAATAGAGTCCATAATGTAAATCTTTGATGAATAGCTCGTTAATGCATTTCCTTTCTTCCACTGAACATCTGCTGTATCTGCAAATTGAGTGTTGCCGTCTTCGTATTCAATAACTTTTCCATCTGAAGTCAAAAGTAACAATTTTTGCTGATCTGCAAAGTAGTTACCTGCAAGCGCGGTGCCATCAATGTTTACCGCGGCCTCAACTTGATCAATCAAAATCTGGAAGATGCTGGAATCTGTGAACCCAACAATTCTATCTTTATAAGGTGAAATTCCAAGAATCGGCGAAGTTGTTGTAAAATCTGCAACTTTAATTAAGTCTTTATCCACAACAACAACATTATCCAAATAATTTCGTTGTTCAGCGATTTTATCAATCATTTCACTGGCTTCGGCGTGGTAATATTCGGAATTTAAAACCTCAAGCGCAAGTTTTTGAGCCTCATCAAGAAGAGATGAAGCCGTTTTTTTATCAAAACTGCCTTTTGTTGCCGCCTGATTAATATCTTCTGTCGCCGTATCAAGCTTGGCTTGAAGTGCATCCTTCACTTTTTGCGTACTTAAATGAAGAGAAAGATAACCAACTCCTCCAACAAGGATAACAACACCAGCGACAATCGCAATCAAAATTTTATCTCTTCCCCAAGTTTTCATGCCGTCAAAAATCTTTAATCTTTCCTGCCTTGCCGCCCATTGTCTTAAAATATGAATCGGTTCAGCCCATTTCACTTCTTTTAAAACCGATTTTGCTCGACTCACATGATCTGTTTTCTCCGTATGCTTAATTTCTTTCTCCACAAAAACTTCCTTACTCTCAGATTTCTCAAGAATGTCGAAAGTCAAAAGTGCCATCTGTTCTTCAATGTCACCTGAAAGCATATCTTCAAGCTCTTTCACAGCCTCCGCCAAAGATTGCTCCGAAAAAATCTTTGAAAGTTCACTCGGAGTCGCGTAATGAACCAATTTACCGGTCACCAAAATAACTGAATCATTCACCTCCAAAACACCACTTGCAATATTTTGAAACAAATCTTCGGTGTTTTTTTCATCAAAAAGACCTTCAGTAATCGAACTTACATGCCTTTTTCTAATTAAATAACCCTGCGCGTCTCCTCTTTGAGAAAGAAAAAGCATATCTTTTTCAATCACACCGCAAACCACGTGCACGTTTGGAACAAATTTCATTTCCAAACTTTTCTCTTTGGCATTTATCATCAAATTCACCTCGCGAAGCGCGTTTTCAAACCTGTCGTAAGGATCCCCCGCAAGATCGTCCAAATAATGATCCTGCAAAAGTTGAAAAGCTTCCTTCCCTATTTCTTCACCGGGAACTTGGCTGCTTCCAATCGACATCACCAAAAAAAGCGAAATCTTACTTTTCCCTAATCCGTCGTCCCATTCCGTGTAATAAGTCTCTGTGAATCCGTTCGGTTTTCTCCCTAAAAATAGTGATTTTTGATCAAGTTGCAAAAACATGTAATCTGTTGGTAAGGCTAAATTCAGGCTTACTCTACAAATAAACTAGGGATTTGGCAAGGTCTACTATAGATCTTTAGGACTACACTTATATTCTCTCAAACTTCTTCTTGCTTTGTCACTAACCTCAACAAGTCTGGAAAGCTCATTATTTAGAGCATCTGTTAGATCACGTATTCTTCTCTCAGAAGCTGGATTATGCATTATCGGCCTGTTATCAGGACGAAGTTTATCGGGAGTAATTGAATAACCCTCACCTCGAAGCGCTAATAATTCTACTAATCTTGCTTTGTCACCATCTGGAATTCCTATTGGCATAAAGTTCAAATTAAGATTTTAAGTGCACATTAAACACCCAAATCTTCATGATGTCAATACAAGCTGGGATCACATACTTTTCTCTCGTACTTTCAAGTTAATCGCATGCGCAATGGCGTGGTGTTCTCTGCAGAGCGGAGCGAGATAGTTTGGGTTATGTTGGTGCGAGAGTGCGAAGGTTTGAGTGTGGTGAATTTCTGTTGAGGGTTTTTTGCAGGTGGAGATGGAGCATTTTGTACCGTGTTCTTTTTTGATTAGTCTGAGGGTTTTTGCGGGAATCGCTCGTGAGGTTGCTGGAAGAACTGGTGCGGATTTCTCAACTTCAATTTCTTCCTCTCTTTTATCCAGCATTTTTAATATTAGTTCGTTAACATCTATTCCTTTTTCTTGTAGTTCTGCGAGTCTGAATTTCACTTCATCGTTTAAGGTTAGCGTCTGCACGTGCAGACACCCTCCGGGTACTTCGCCTGTAAACTTTTCATCTCGAACGAAGGTTTCCAATGCTCTGTTTGTTAAATTTGTAACTGCCTTCACAAGTTCAACTTCATTTTCTGGAGTTGCTATTGAAACTACTCGAGCAAGTTTATTTATACTCTCCTCTCCTTTCACAAGTAGTTCGTGGAGTTTTGGTAGACTTTCAAATCGTTCCTCCAAATTAAGTGCTAACTTAACTTGATCGTGAGAAAGTCCTCCGAACTTTGCCGCGAACTCGAAGATAGAAGAGCAGTTCTTTTCTTTATACAACTCTCGTTTGTTTATCTCCGGCAGAAGTCCTATAAACTTCTTCCTCCACTCAAGGGCGTTTCTGCCATACATCACGG
>CAYTWD010000012.1:28675-38726 GCA_964441065.1 uncultured Candidatus Peribacteria bacterium | reverse complement strand
TTTGTAGACTTTCATCAACCCAAACTCGCTGAATAACATCCGCCATTTCTGTTGGATCGTAAGGATCAAAATAAAGTGCGTTATCTTCACCGCAAACCTCTGGAATGCAGGCTGTTTTTGAAGCAACAACCGGAGTTCCGCATCTCATCGCTTCCAAAGGCGGCAATCCAAATCCTTCATACAAAGACGGGAAAACATACAACTTCGCACTCTGGTAAAGAGAAATCAACTCATCTTCGCTAACCATTCCCGGGAAAATCACAGCGTGTTCAACCCCCAATTCTTTCACTGTTCTTTTAACTTCCGGATAGTAAGGATCTTCATTTCCGGTAATCACCAACTGCGCGTCAACAGAAGAATCTCCACCTGTTAAAATTGCAAAAGCCTTAATTAAATTCACCAAATTTTTATGACCTCGCCAAACTCCGGTATACAATAAAAAGTCTTTACTTATTCCGTATTTTTTCAAAATTTCCTCATTTTTTTCAAGATCTTTTTTCGGCGTAAATTTCTCGCTTACCCCTTCGTAAACCACCTCAATTTTTCCGGGTGAAACTTTCAATAATTCAATCAAATCCACTTTTGTATTTTCTGAAACGGCAATTACTTTTTTTGCGTGTCTCACCGCATTTTTCAGAACCACGTTGTATGCAAAACGATGAATCGCCGAATTCATTTTTTTGCCCGGGTAAAATGAAAGTGTGAGATCGTGAATTGTCACAACACTTGGTCGACGATACAAAATCGGCACATTAAAATGCGTGAAATGCATTAAATCGAGTTTGGCTTTTTTCAAAATTCTCAAAAAAGAAACTTGTTCGGCGAAAGAATAATGATGAGCCCTAACCATAACTTTCCGGATTTTTTTGGACGTGGGCTCAAATTTCGCATATTCTTCAGGATTCATAAAAATCACATATTCGTTCTTATGATCAACCGCCTGTAAGTTTTCAATCAATTCATAAACATACCTACCGATTCCGGTAAATTCGCTACTGTACATCCTGGCATCGATCCCAATTTTCATTGCAAAAAATTAAGTCCGCCAGATACTAGCACGACACGGCAAAATAAAAAACATTGCAATTAAAATTCCACTTTGATACAGTTCGACCGCTTTCACGTGGGGCCTCAACTGGAACGCGAATCATGTTCCCAACTTGGGCCCCTTCCATGGGGTGATAGCTCAGTTGGTTAGAGCGCTGCCCTGTCACGGCAGAGGTCGAGGGTTCGAGCCCCTTTCATCCCGCCATTACTGCACGAAGTGCAGCTGTTTGGCCTGTTCGGCTTTTCGGTTTATCTCTGTCCCCTATTCGCCAAATACCTCAATCTCATTAGTTGGCTCACACGAGTGAGTTCAACATCGCCTTTTTTAATATCTTTTTCAGACAACCACTCGCCCGAAATATGTCTGTCATCTGTCCCCCTTTCCACATGCATGCGCGGCCATTCACCAATTCTACCGCCGGGGAATGTTGCCCGAAACACTGTGGTGTGAGGTTCAAAAACTGTTCCGCCCCCACTTCTGTGAAAATATTGATACCTAAAGTTCCCAATCTCCTCAAAAGTTGCGAGTGAAGGATCAAGCCCGGTTTCTTCTCGAAATTCTCTTTCCGCCGCCTCCATCACTTTTTCATCAGGATCAACATTTCCTCCCACAAACTCATAAAGACCGCCCTGTTTTGTTTGTGAAGTTGCAGGATCTTTTCTCAACATCGCCAAAAATTTTTCACGGCGGACATTCGCATCTTTAAACTCGAAGCCATCGTATTCTCCCATAACCCTAACAAGAGTTTTTGGTTTAACCATCCTTTTAGGGTATGAAGCATAAGCCCTTCTTTCAAATTCTCTTCCGACCGAATTCCTAACCCAAAATCGAGCTTGACCGTATTTGTTGTGTTCCATAAATTTATGCGTTTTCTCATAATCTTCCCCCATTATTTTTTGTAGCTCATCTTCGCACCAAACGGTGCTCAGCCCCAACCAGTCAAAAGTGTCTGAAATTGCGCGTTGCCTCATGTCCGGTTCCACAACCAAAGGCAGATCAAGTTCGGGGACAATCTCTAGAATTTTTGAATATATGTCTCGCCTTTCATCAAAATCCAAGTCATCTTTCCTTGGGGCTCCGCTTCTAGCTTTCAAGTATCCGTCACCTCTTCTTAAATACCAAATCGCCTGAATTCTTTCATTTAAATCACTGATAACTCTGACCAGCGTATCCTCCCTTTCCAAGCTTTTTTCGTAAGATTCTTTAGCAATATCGGAATCCCTTCCATGCACAGCCGCGTAAGCTCTATATATAATATCATCACCCTCCTTAAATCGTGGATCACTCTTCCAATCTGAAAAAGCGTGAGTTTCGCCAACGAGTCTATTATCTTCAGGTGTCATTAACTGTGTTTAATACAGTATCTATACGCCTAACAGACAACCTGTCAATTACTTAATCACTTTTCCATTCAAGTAAACCTGAACTTCCTTTTGAGTTTGTAATCGAGAAGGTGTGCCGTTTATGACAACGGTTTGATCAAGGTCGCCGTGTTCTCGGCTCATGTTTGCGGCCTCGGTGAAAAGTTGCAGTTTCAAATTCGCGGCTTCTTCTTTGAGTTCCTGAACTTTTTTTCGGTAGTCGGCGTAATCAATATGCTCGGCAAGTAAATCTTTAATGTGTTTTTCTTTGGCTTCGTTGATCTGTTTTTTAAGATTTTTGAAAGACTCAACAAGGTCTTCCGTTTCCATTGGCAAGTCATCTTCCAGCTCTTTCATTAAGTGTTTAATTTCCTTTAGCTCCTCGATTTTTGCCGTGAGCTGTTCAATAAGATTTTGGAATACTGTGTCTGCCATAAATTTGGTTAAATTGCTTGTGAAGATTATCACAAAACTCTAATATAAAAAGCGAATTTAACAAACATTATGAAAAAAACTTATTTAATTTTGGCGGCCGCACTTTTGCTTTTCGCTTCTTGCAATTCAAATAAGCCACAAGACGAAAATGAATTCATTGACGAGCAAACAAAAAACACAAGCATTGAATTTCATTCGCCAGCACTTTTGCCTGTGGATTCTTTGGGGATTAGCGATGATTTTTACAAAACTTGGGCTGATCAATATCCTGATGGAGCCAGAGAACCGATTGTTGCGATGACTCATCTTTATAAGACCGGAACTTTCACAAGTGGAACTTACGAAGGCCAAACTTTGGTGACTTCAACAATGGATTGCGAAGGACCTTGCCGGCCGGAAGTTTACAGATTTGCATTTGATGAAAAAGGGAACAAATGGACTTTGCTTGCAAAATATTCTTCAACAGAGATCGAGAGCATTTACATTCCTTTTGATTCAACAGACAGCACAACAGATTTCCCTGAATTTGATGTACCAGAAAGTTTGAAAGTCTGGGAAAACAATGTCGCGATTTTGAAAGATCCAATTTCAACTTTAATCACTGATGATTCAAAAGGAGCGGAACTTGTGGTTTTAGACGATCCAAGCTTCGCGACTTATCAATTGCTTGGAGGTTGTATTTTGGGAATTAGCGGAGATTCTGTCGCGGCCAAATATTCACTCGCGCCAACTGAATTTTACGATGAAGTTGATGGAGTCGCGGGAACAAAACTCCTAACTTTCACGGATACAAATGGAGCTCAAATGACAAAAGAATACACGATTGAGCAAGGAGGTTGTGGGCTGACCGGATCCTGCATACTTACCGAAGATCCAAGTGAAGGTGAAGAAGCAAAACTTGTAAAAATCGGAAGCATTGGCGATAACTCAGCCCTAATGTTCCCTTCTCTGGATGAACCGTCTGACACAACAAGAGGTCTACAGGGTTCAATTCTGCAGGCCTACAACCAGTACAAAATGCAACTTGAGTACAGCGGTGGAACAATCACTTTTGAGGATTTTATTAAAACCGGAAATCTTTTCTTTGTAAAAATGGGAACCGGCAAATTCGTGATGATTCGTGATTCAAAATTCCAGTCGGGCGTGGAGTGTGGAAAGCCGGTAATTTATTTGTATCCTCAAAAAGATACAAAAGTTAGCGTAAAAGTTGGGATAGATTCCTTCACAAAAACAATTCCGGCTTACGGAAACGGTTGGAATGTTCTGGCTCACGTTGGCGGACTTCTAACAAACTTGGCGGACAACAAAAACTATCCGTATCTTTTCTGGGAAGGGAATTCTCTAAAAAATCTAACAGCTCCAAGCGGCTGGACTTTGAAGAAATCTGAAGTAGAAAGCGCCCTACCGGTAGCCCTGCACAAAATGGGATTAAGCGCCAGCGAAACCCGTGACTTCATGGAATTCTGGGCTCCTCGCCTTGCGCAAGAGTCCAAGGATTACATTGAATTTTCCTTTGTTGGGAATGAACTAATGGATCAAATCGCGCCACTGACAATCAGCCCAAAACCCGACACAGTTTTGCGAGTTTTCATGTACTATCGTGGAGTTGATTCAGCCGGACTTCCAATGCAAAATTATACCGCGCCCGCGAGAAAGGGCTTCACTGTTGTTGAATGGGGCGGCACATTGCGATAAGCGCTTTAGCGCTAATTCTTCTCTCATCTTGTAGCGGCATTAGCGGCGAATTCTCAGCCTGCGCTTCATCAAATATAGTCTTGATGCCGCATCACCTTATTGTGAAACCATACATCGATGAAATGTACGAGGTTTTGACGGCTCAGAAACCATCCAAAATAATCATAATTTCACCGGATCATTTTTATCACGGTGAGGATACGGTCTCTCCGGCAGATGAACTCGAACATGGATTCACAATCCATCGCGATCTCGCACTTCAATATTTTGGCAAGCTTCCAATCGAAGGCTACATGGTTCGAATCGACGCTCGCACTGATGAGCTCACGGATTTCGCCGAAAAACTTTCTAAAGAAAAAGCACTTTTTATTTTCAGTATAGATTTTTCACATTATTTAGATGGGAAAATCGCGCGCATCCACGATTTAATGTCGCGCGACGTAATTGAATCTCGCACTATCGCCGATGTGAAAAAACTGGAAGTTGACAGCCCGGGTTCGGTTGAAGTCATGCTCCGCTTGCTCCAACTTTTGAATGAGAAAATGGTGGTTTATAAAAATACAAATCCTTCTCTCGATGCCGGAATTGAAACTTTCACAAATACCACGCACTTTTTCGCGTGCGGTTTAGTTGGGAATCCCCCTCCACGCCAACTCAAAACCTCAATGTACTTCGCCCACCCTCGGGAATGGTATCTCGGTAAAACTGAAGAAGACCGCTATCTTTATGGCTACGACGAAGTACTTTTTGATCAAGGAGGAAAAGATAAAATAAAAGTCTCCACCGGAGAGGAGGAGACTTTTGATTATTTTAATTAAGAATTAAAGCGCGCTTGTTATATAAGACACGAATGAATAAGAAGGATTTTCATCAGGTCTAAATTCACCCGAAGTTTTCTTAAAAGCACCCGCTGAATTCAAACTTTCAACAAATTCGTAATACCACGTATCTGAAGCCACGTCTGTAAAACTTGGAGTGCTTGGAACTGAATTGGCAACCCCGTAAACATTGTAAGCGATTTTAGCAACCTGGGCTTTAGTGTAATAACCTGATGGATCCGCAACTGCACTGTTAAAGTCGCTCGTTAGCCAGCCATTTTCACATGCTGTGTAGAAATAGTTTGCGTACCACTCCGTGCCGGTAATGTCAGTCCAAACGCAAGAGACGGGACTCGTGACGATAGTCGCACCAGAATCAGCGACAAGCATTTTAATAACCTCAGCCTTATTTACCGGCTTCCCTATAAACTTACCCTGAAGATCCTCAAAACTACCGGGCGAACTGGCAAAAATACCAATAACAAGAGCGGTCAGAGCCACTCCAAGAAAAAACTTTTTCTTCCACGACTTTTTTGTATTTGATTTCATTTTGTTTGGGTTAATGAATCTCTTAACTATAACATATTTTATACAAATACACAAGTCTCATTGACCTTTCCGGCTACACATGGAATAGTACGCGCATGAACAGGTCAGAATTACATAAACGGCTTGAGGGCGAACCGGCTTATCGTGAAAAACAAATTCTCGAAAGTGTCTACTCCGGCCGCGCAAAAAATTGGGATGAAATAACAAACATTCCCGCCCCCCTTCGCGAAAAACTTCGAGATCTGCCATTTTTATCTTTTGAACCTGTAAATCGAGTTGTAAGTAAAGATGGAACGATCAAATCTCTTTTTAAAATGGCCGACGGCGCACTGATTGAAACCGTGCTCATTCCAAATAAAGAATTCCGAACAGTTTGCGTGTCTTCTCAGGTTGGTTGCGCGATGGCTTGCTCTTTTTGCGCCACAGGAACTCTTGGCCTAACCCGAAATCTCAGCGCAGACGAAATTGCTGATCAGGTTCTTTATTACAAACAAACGGCAAAAGTGACAAACGTTGTCTACATGGGGATGGGAGAACCGCTTTTGAACCTTGAAAATGTTCTGCCGAGTGTGGACATTCTCAATGATTTAATGGGAATCGGCGCACGAAAAATCTCAATTTCAACCTGCGGAATTATTCCCGGAATTCGTAAGTTGATGGATTATCCAAAGCAGATCAACCTCGCGATTTCCATCCACTCGCCCGACACCGAACTTCGCACTAAACTCATGCCTGTCAATAAAGGTTTCCCTCTCGCGAAACTCCTTGAAACTTGCGCGGAATATGTGAAAAAAACCAAACGCAAACTGATGTTTGAATATGTCATGCTTTCAGGAGTAAATGACAGCGATGAACACGCTCGAGCAATCGCGCGTCTACTCAAACCGCTGAAGCTCGTGATTTTGAATCTGATTCCATTCCACCAAACATTTTTGCAATTTGGCACAGCTTCAAAAAACCGCATCCACGAATTCCAAAAAATTGTCGATTCCGAAGGAGTTGAATGCCACATTCGCCATTCCGCCGGTGTCGACGTTGACGCCGCCTGCGGCCAACTTGCCAGAACTCATTACGAGAAGACAACCTAGCGCTTTCTTATAGTCTGTTTCTTTGGCCTTCCCTGCATGACACGATCAGAGTGGTCATCCGCCCACTCTCTAAGGGATCTTCTCACATCCGAAACTTTGTCATCAACTTTAGTAGTTGGCAACTCTACATCTGCTTGAACGAGCTCCAAATTGTCTCCACCAACTTCATTCATGCGGAAATCCAACACCTAATCGTGAAATATGTCAAATAAACCGCTGCGACAGAACTCACAAAAACCCCAAAAATCCTTATTGTAACTCAGTTACAATAAGAACCTGATGAGTATTATTTTATAAAAAACTTTAACAGATAGTTATTGCAACATGGTTACAATAAGCATATCATGCCAATATGGGAACAAGAATCTTCACAACTCTCACTTTACAACAAAAAAAACAACGCGTAACTGAACCGCGAGAAAAAGTTTTCCACTTTATCGCATCAAAACTTTCAAAAGCTTACACCTGCGCGGAGCTTGCAAAGTTAACAAAATTAAATCGGAGCACCGTTTTTAGAATCCTCACGCTTCTGCAGAAGCAAAAATTTCTCCACAAATCGGGAGAAAGATATTATTTTTGTCGAGTTGAAGATGACGACGCTTGCCACCAAGTTGTGATCTGTGAAAAATGCGGCAAGTATGAGGAAGATCCACTTTATGAACACGCTCATCCAAAATTGAAGTTTTTCAAAATTCCAAATCAGGTGCACGAAATTTCCGCGCTTTGCAAAACTTGTCAGTACACTTCCGCCAAATAGCACTTTTCGCAGTAGATTTTTTCAGTTCGATCCGGCGCGAAAGTTGTTGAAATCGCCGCTCCACATTTTCCGCAAGCGCGACTGTAAATTTTGTGGGGATTTCTGAGCCGCATCCTCGCAACTTGTCTGCAATCCGGGCATTTTGCAGGAGCAGGAAATCCCTTCAAGCGAGCAATTTCTTGCGGAATTAATTTGTAATTTTTGCCGCAGTCCACACAAGCCAAAATATCGTCATGAGCAGGTTGATATTCACGCGCGTCTTTCTCTCTCCATCTGTAGCCACGCGCCAAAGCCTGTTCACGACTAAGCGGCAAATATTCATTCGCGACGGTTTCGTTGTAAGCAAAAGCCGAATGCGCGGCCGGGAAAAATCGTCCAAAATCCGCGCCCATCAATTCAATAACTCTTGGTACAAGAGCCTCATATTCTTCCTTTGTATATTGCTTATTCAAAATGCAATATTGTTTGTTTCGAAGTCCAACACAGCCGAATAAATCTTTCGAATTGTGGCAGAACTGGCTATACGCGACATTTTGCGAATTAAAAACGTAAACCGAAAAAATCACATTATAAGTCGCGATCGTTCCCATAACCTGATAATTCAACTCAGGTTTTATATACATGTTTGAGCAATCCATCAGATCTTTAACATTCACACCCACAGTCACATATTTACAATCTTCGCTGTCGTTCAAATCATAAGAATCATGACAGTTTTTACAGTTCGTCAAAAAATCTCCGGTTGAATTTTCGCTGTTCACAATGTTCGCGTATTTATAAATTCTCTTCGCCCGCATTTCATCAAAAGTTGTCTTGGTTTTTGCCAAATCTTTCATCGCCTCCGCAACCTTCTCCGCGTATTCCTCTTTTGACACAGGCTGATTCATAAAATGATATTCCTTACCTGTTAAACCGGTACACAAAAAGCAATTATTACAGCGATTCACGTTGTCGCAAAACAAACAATCGTAAGAATTTTGACTATAATAAACGTAGCGGCAGTTGTAACATTTTTTCACATAAAAACACTCATACAAAAACTCGCTGTCGTAGCAGTAGCAAGAATCCATCACATCTTTGCAGGACTGAATTAGTTTCCCGTAAAAACAATCTTCATCATTTTCACTGCAATTAATTAAGTAGCAATTTTTACAATATCCCGTTCCGGTTGTGTAAGGACAATTTTCATTATTCACCTGAATCAAATTCACGCGCGGAATTTGCAAATTAAGCTCTTGAATCTGATCAAAAAACGAGCGTGAAAAATCCACATCTCGACCAAAACTCATAGGATCCCAATTCTCACTCCACCACTCTTCATGACTCACAATTTTAAAGGGCGAATCCGAATGATACAGCGAAATCTTTCCGCCATTATTATAAAAAAACTGCTCATTTCTCTGCACAGTCCTCTGCGCCAATCGACAATCAGGACACTTCTCCGGCTCCGGAATAGCAAATTTCCGCCCACCATAAGCCGGCGAAACTTTTGCTAAAAACGCAACTTCCTCCGGCGAAACTTCAAACGAACTTTGGCAAGCAACACATGTTTTCATGGGATTAGTTTAGTGGATAATAAGTATTTTTCATATTTACAAAATTTTAATGCCACCGACAACTGGTGTTAGGCCAAGAAATTTATAAACTAAAGGTCTGTCCATGCTGTCGTGATACACGTCGGCATGTAAACGAAAGCTATGGCTTTCCCTCGGCTCACGAAATGCTAAAGGGTCAGATTCTAATTTCGAGTAAAATTCTTTCTCAGAGCCTTGAAACTTGTGCCTTGCAATAATAAAATCCGCTAAGCCCAATCTCACAAGATTTTTTTCCCAAAAAGCATCGTCTCTTCTTAAACCAGAAACTTCAGTTGAAAAACTTACTCCTACTGGTTCCACCAATTTATTTACGTAAGTTAAGTAGTCGGCTGACACCCCATGTTCCTCGCGTATCTTAATGCTTTCCATTTTTTCTATATCATACTTCTCCCTCTCTTCCGGTGTCATTCGGTCTCTTCTTCCTGTAGCGTTAAATGTTTTTTTTACGGTACCTACTAAATCCCAAAGACACCGATCAGTTATTCCCCAAGCCTGAAACATCAATTGAACTTTTCCATCACGATCTTCAAATAAATGCCACGGTGCGTGATTATCAGGTGCGGGTGCCATTATTGTAGGTGCAACTGAAACCGTTTGTATTTCTCCCTTATTCATTAATCCACCAATTAACGGCCTAATACTTTCTGCCGGATCATCTGCTTTTTCTGCAATGACTCTTTCCACTCTTTCCCAGCCCAAGTTCAT
>CAYTWD010000012.1:0-28575 GCA_964441065.1 uncultured Candidatus Peribacteria bacterium | reverse complement strand
CAGTCAACTTTCCATCAATAATTAAATGGACGTAAAAATCAACATAGTTGTCGCTTACTTTAAATTCCCTCTCGAGCCTTTCTAGACCATCTATATCCATATTTTTAAAGCTCGCAATTTGTTCAGCATTTAATTCATGAATTCCGTTGTCATGGCGACCAGGTAAAAGCTTACGAATAAGGAATGGTTTTAGGCCTTTAAGACTGATAATTAAACCTGTTGCCATCAGAAGTCGCAGATCGTGGTCCCTCTTCTCAAATGCCATTAGTTGATCTAAAGTTAAGTTTTCAACCAAAGAGTTAAATCGATCAAGACTCCCCAAGCAAAGATCCTCTCCGAAAACTTTATTTAGGGCGGAAATATATGCTGGCGACAAATGGGATATGGATTCAATGATGGAAGGATCACCAATATGGCGGAGCGCATTAAGCTTGTACGTTACGCCCTCGATATATTTTCTCGGGTATGTCCAATTGTCGGCTGTAAGTTCATAAGTCATCGCACCGATTTGCTCAGGATCCAATGTGGCTCCAGTTTCTCGAATATAGTCCCTAATCTTTAGGATCTGTTTTGCCAAAGTCTGATTTTCATCAGATCTGTCGTCTCCAGCAATCCAATCAATTGTATCACTTGAGATATTCCCCTTCGCGAGATTCAATCCTTGTTCATGATCTGGGGATCCCTCTAACATTAAGTCCAAAAATTTGTAGGCTATTTCATTTGCTTCTGTAGTTTCTAATATTTTTTTCATAAATTCATTGTGCTAGAAAATGTATAGACCAACCTCGGCTCGCCATATCAACGAATGCCGGGAAAGCCACTTTGTTGCTGGTGTCCGGATCATGTGAGCCGCACCAACCGTATTTTTCAAGAAGCAAATCTCTCGCCTCTGGATTCTGATCGGTGAACTGTTGTCTAGTTGTTGCCACAAATGCTTCACGAATGCCAAGTCTCTTGATTGTCTCCTCAAAATCATCGTACATTTCTCCGCGCGTTCCGGCCGTGATTGAGGGATAATTTAAGATTATTTGCCTTGGTTCTAATGGCTGGTCGTAATCCGGGATCGTGAGGTCAGGCGATATCCACTTCATTCTGCAGGTCATGTTTTTTGAGAAGTTATTTACCCACCAGTTCAAATTACGACCGTTATATTTCTCAAGAAGCTTAACCACGCGTGCCGGCAACACCTTTGGAAGATTTGGATAATCTTGCAAACAAAGCTCAGGCGTTGGCAACAATTCATCTTCAGAAATATGTTTCCCAAAAGTTTCAGGATCACACCACCCGTCAGAATTTAAGGCCCCTCTAACATCATTAATAGTCATTTCTACAGGTCGCTTTGGTGTTTCCAAATCGGTCGCCATTTTGACAACCCACTCCGGGGCTTCCCAATCTTTTTTCAATTCGTTGTTCATAATTTGTTGCTTATAACTTTAAAATTTAACCCATTAGGTGAGCCATAGACCAGCCTCTGCTTGCCATGTCTACGAAGGCCGGAACCGCAACTTTGTTACTTTCAAAGGGAGTGTGATTTCCGTACCATCCGTATTGTGCAAAAAGTTGTTCACGAACAGATTTAAACTCTTCTTTCGAGTTTAATCTTGAAGGACTGACCGTCGCTAAAAAATCAGATTTAATCCCGAGTCTTTCAATGGTTTGATCAAAATCACTCCACATTTCACCGTAAGTTGTAGCTGTAATTGAAGGGTAATTGAGAATTCTATGGCTTGGGGGCAAGAGATTGTCCGCATACACAGTCGGGACATTTTTTGGGTAAGAAAGTCTATTGGTCATGTTCAAAGAAAAGTTGTTGATAAGACCTTGAGGGTCTACACATCGACTTACCCCAAATTGCTTTTCAAGAACTTTCGCAACACGCGCCGGAATTTCAGCCGGAAGCTTCGGATACATTTCCAAGTAAGCTTTAGGTGTTGGAACTTTTGGATCTTTGTCTACATGTTCACCACTCAAGATTTCTAAGGTCGAACCGTAAAAATTATTCATCATACGGTTAACATCGTTGACCGTTTCCTCATTTGTGTGGCCCGTAGCAGGCGCAATCTCTCCGGCCATTTTGACCATCCATTCCGGCATCTCCCAGTTTTCTCCGTAAGCATTTTTCATGCGATTTAATTTAATTGTTAAGACGCTAAAATACATCATTTATCATAATTTGTCAATACTCTGACGCAATTTATTGACACTATATACGCTCTTTACAACCTGTAAATAGTTTGCTAGAATATTCCTGACAAATAATTTTGACACATGATTGAGAAGCTTCAAAAACTCGGATTAAGCCAAAAAGAATCGGTGATTTATATGGCGACTCTCGAGCTCGGCGTTGCCTCGCCCACCTCAACAATCGCAAAAAAAGCCGGCATTTTAAGGACAACGGCATACAACATTTTGAACGCGCTTGTCCAAAAAGGAGTGATTGTTAGTTATGACAAAACAGGAACTCAATATTACGAAGCTCTCCCGCCCGCGAAACTCGTGGCTTTTTTGAAAGAGGAAAGTGCACGGCTCGCTTTGCTCGCCGACGAAGCTGATAAGTTGTTACCCGAATTAAACACGCATTACCGAGCTTTAACAGATCGCCCGCGGGTTTATTTTTACGAAGGCGATGAAGGTTTGATTCGTGTTTATGAAGAAACGCTCACTGCGAAAGAAGAAATTCTTGCCTACGCCAGCGATCAAGCAAATCAAGACGCGATTCCTTGGTATTTCCCGGAATATTACAAACGCCGAACAGAGAAAAATATTCCAATCCGTGCGATTTTCCCGGACACTCCAAAAGATCGCGAACGTCACGCACTTGATTCAAAGGAGCTTCGTAAAAGCCGCATCGTTCCCAAAGAAAAACTCGATTTTTCACCTGAAATTAACTTTTTCGACGACAAAATAATGATTGCGGATTGGAAGGAAAAACTCGGAATAATTATTGAAAGCAAAGAAATCGCCAAAGTTTTCAAGCAGACTTTTGAACTCGCCTGGGAAGCGGCGGGAAAATACACCAAAAAATAGCTACTTGAGAAAAATGCCAAAATAAGGTATAATGTACAGATTTAATAGATCTCGTATGGCATTCTCGGTTGCTGAGCTCAAAAAACAACTTTTGGAACGAGGACTTCTGGATGAAAAGAAGATTCAAATGGCTGAAGAGCGTTCTGTTAAGGAAGAAAAATCTCTTACGGAAGTACTTTTTGAAATGGATGTGATGCCGGATTTAGATCTCGGGAAGCTCGTTGCTGAACTGTACAATGTGCCGTTCGTGAAGCTAAGTGAGAAAACAATCTCAGACAAACTACTTCCAATTATACCTTATCCACTCGCTTCTCATCAGTCGATCATGCCTTTTGAACAGACTGATCACACTTTGCAAGTGGCCACGAGTAAACCTGGAAATAGTGAACTTTTTAATTTTATTGAGAATAAAACGGGTCTGGATCTAAAAATATTTTACGCCACCGAGAAAGACATAAAATCGGCTCTAAAAGTCTACAACCGAAACGTTAATGAGAAATTTGCTAAACTTCTTCAGGATGCTGAAGGCGATACGGGAAATCTGGAAACCTTGAAAGGAGCGGTGAAGATTGTGGATACGATTATTCTTTTCGCTTATCAAAATAACGCTTCAGATATCCACCTCGAACCACAGAAAAATGGATTTATTGTGCGTAATCGTATAGATGGAATTTTAAGTGTAATTACAGAATTGCCACTGGAAGTGGCGGATCTTGTGGTAAGTCGTATCAAAGTGTTGGCCAGTCTTCCAACTGATGAACATCGAAGCGCGCAAGACGGGCGTTTCAAAATTGAGTTGGAAGGAACCGAAATTACTCTTCGTGTTTCAATTGTTCCAATTTACGAAGGTGAAAAAGTTGTAATGCGACTTTTAAGTTCAACAAACCAATCACTTAATTTGGAATCATTCGGGTATTCAAAGAGAAATTTGGATGTGATTCGTACAAGCATTTTGAAAACAAATGGAATTATTTTGATGACCGGACCAACGGGATCAGGAAAAACAACGACGCTATACACGATTTTACATCTGTTAAATTCACCTGAAGTAAATATTTCAACGATTGAAGATCCGATCGAGTATCGAATGGAAGGAATCAATCAGATTCAAGTAAATCAAAAAAGTAATCTTACTTTCGCGAACGGACTGAGAGCGCTTTTACGACAAGATCCGGATGTAGTAATGGTGGGAGAAATTCGTGATACGGAAACCGCAGGAATAGCAATTAACGCGGCTTTAACCGGACATCTGGTGTTTGCGACTTTGCATACGAATGACGCGGCAACAACTCTTCCACGTTTAAGAGAAATGGATATCGAAAACTTTCTTCTGTCCGCAACAGCAAAACTTGTGATTGCTCAGAGATTGGTACGTAAGATTTGTGACGGTTGTAAAACTTCATACACAGTTGAATTAAGTCAGGTGGAAAAAATGAGTAAAAAATTCAACATCAGGCAAGACATAAAGGCAATTTTTCAATTAAATAATCCAAACACGCAAACATTTACCCTCTACAAAGGAACAGGTTGCGCCTTATGTTCAAGCAGCGGATACAAAGGGCGAACCGCAATTTCGGAGGTAATGGAAATTTCGCCGGCAATTCAAAAAGCGATTTTGGATAATGAGACTCCAAAAACTCTTGAAGAAATGGCGAAAAGCGAAGGAATGACTACTCTTTTTGAAGACGGAATGATGAAAGTATTAGATGGCAGTACCACTTTGGAAGAAGTATTGAGAGTCATGAGAACTTAACCTCGAATATGAAACGTTTTCACTACACAACAACCACCGAATCGGGGATTAAAGAGAAAGGAAGCGTTTTGGCTACAAACAAAGACGAAGTTCTTAATAATTTGAAACAGGAAAATAAGATTGTGCTTGATTTGCATGAAGAATCAAAGGGCAATGCCGGGTTTTTTAACACGCCGTCTTTAAGCTTCGAAGAACTTTTGATGCTGACAAAACACTTGGGCACTATGATTGATGCCGGAATTACGCTCTCCGAAGCATTTATGACATTCGCTGAACAAGAAACAAACTCCAATAGAAAAAAAATGTTCGAAAATATTCTGGAATTAATAACTGCAGGGCAAAGCTTGTCAGCAAGTTTTAAAGCTTATCCGACTGTGTTCTCTGATATTTACATAAATATGATTGCCATTGGTGAAGAAAGCGGAACCTTGGGGGAAACCTTACAATATTTAGATGTCCAGCTTGAAAAAGAAAATGAAATTAGAAAAAAAGTAGTATCGGCAATGATTTATCCGGGAGTGATTGTATCTATTACTTGTCTACTAACGCTTGGAATTGTTTTATTCATTATCCCGAAAATCACAAAAATCTTTGACACTTTGGGTGGTGTTTTGCCACTTCCAACAAGAGTAATGATTGGGATAAGCACATTTTTATTGACCCATCCGATCAAGTCAACATTGGTGACACTATTACTTATTTTCGGAATCAGAGCTTTGTTAAAAATGAAAGCTCTCAAACCATTATGGCACAGCATTGAGTTGCATCTACCGGTGCTAGGGAAAATTTTCGTGAACGTAAACTTGGCTCGATTTTCAAGAAATATAAATTCTTTACTGAAAGCCGGAGTGTCTATTACTCGAGCTCTTGATATTACAAGCAAAATGTTTACAAACCATTTTTATAATCTCAAAGTGCAAGATGCATGTTCACGAGTGGAACAAGGATCGAAGCTTTATGAGGCTCTTCAAGGTGACTCGAAACTCTTCCCAAACATTATGGTGAAAATGATTCAAATTGGAGAAAAAACAGGAAATCTTGGTAAGACTACGGGTCAATTGGCTGAATTATATGAGCGCGAAGTCGACAATCAAACAAGAAATCTTTCAGTGCTGTTGGAACCGCTTCTGCTTTTATTCATGGGAGTTATGGTTGGTGGTGTGGCAATATCAATCATTTTACCGATTTATCAAATTCCAAATCTTATTGCGAAATGAAAATGCTCAAATCAAAAGCCTTCACCACACTTGAATTAATACTTGTTATTACAATTATGGCGACTTTGTCCGGATTCTTTTTATTATACAATCAAGGGGCTTCAGTGCGAACTGATCTGCAAACTCAGGTGGCGCTTTTTGTTGCAGACCTAAGATTGTTGCAAAGTGACGCTGAGTCCGGGAAAAACCCAGGCACTTTCGGAATGCATTTAAGCAGTAATTCTTACACAATTTTTGAGGGTGCGGTTTATGATTCAGCATCCACATCAAATAGAGCCGTTGAACTTCCTGATACAATTATTATACAAAATATTAATCTCAATGGCGCCGGAACCGATATTATTTTTAATTCTCCACGAGGCGAGACGTCACAAAATGGTTCACTGGAATTTTATTCAGTACCTCTCAATGAAACGAAAACAATAACAATAAGCACACTTGGATATGCAAGCTACTAAACGAAATTTCTCAGTCGGAAAACTCAAAGCTTTTACATTGATAGAGGTACTGTTAGCGATAGTCATCTTCACAATTTCGTCGATCGCGGTCGTTTCACTGTCAATAGACACTTTGAATAGAGACGTAAAAACCGAGCTGAGTAATGAAGCTTTGCATTATGCCCAAGAAGGCATTGAAGCTACTCGTGCAATCAGATCCGAAAATTATTGGGACTTGGTGACCGGTGAATATGGACTTAGTTTTGTCGGTGATACATGGAGTTTTACAAGCGCGCCAGAAGTTATCGACGCATTTTACGAAAGGACCATTTTTATTGAAGATGTTTATAGAGATGGAAGTAATAATATTGCCGCTACAGGCACACTTGACCCGAACACAAAAAAAATTCGCTCGGTGGTGTCATGGTCTGCTCGAGGCATCTTACCAAAGCAAACGGAACTTGATACATATTTAAGCAATTGGACGGGAGATTCATGGCTTCAAGAGACCTGTACAGACTGGAATGCGGGTACTTTTAATGACACACAAACAATTATAACACCCGCTCCACCCGACGATAATTGTGCGATTATGCTACAAGTTGTAACAGGACCCGGCAGTTTCTTTTCTTCAGCGAATGTGGGTTCACACGGAAACGATGTAGATGTCGATGGTAATTATGCCTACATGGCGACAGGGAAAAGTGAAGAGGGCTTGGTTATTATTGATATAACCGATATTCAGAATCCCGTTGAAAAAGAAGAAGCAGATATTCAAGGGAAAGGTCGGGGAGTCATTAAAGACGGGAATTATGCCTATGTGGGAGTTGAAAAAAGTACTAAAGGATTTGCAATTGTCAACGTAAGTAATCCATCTAATCCTTCTTTAAAAAGCACTTTAAATGTGGGTGGTTATGGCAATAGATTAGATAAGTCCGGCAATTATATCTTCCTCGGTGTTGAAAGTTCATCAAATAGCATGAAGGTCATTAATGTTAGCAACCCATCTTCCCCATCAGTATCAGCCACGCTAAATTTGGGGACTTCCGTGAACGTGGTAAAAATCAACGGAAATTACGCATACTTGGGCACAGATGACACCTCAGGCGGTTTACGCGTTGTGGATATTTCGAACCCATTAGCTCCAACTCAAGTGGCAACTTTGAATCTTGGTGGAGCTGTCGCAGGAATTGATATCAGTGGCATGTACGCATATGTTGGACTTTTAAACACATCAAATTCCTTAAAGATTATAGATATTTCAAACCCTTTATCTCCATCGCTCGCGGGTACTTATGATCCTGGGGCAAAAGTGCAGGACGTTAGAGTTGACGGTGATTACGCGTATATCGCTTTAGATCAAGTTAGCCCAGGCATGTCTGCGATTGATATCACAAATACACCAACAGTTAGTCTTGCTTACACACGTGATATTAGAGGAAAAGGCACCTCCGTTGAAACAAGCAACGGATATATTTTCATGACCACCGACGTAAGTAATATGGGCTTGATTATTCTTGATGTATCAAGCGGTAGTTTAGCTACATTAGGAGATTACACCAGTAATATTTTGGATACCGGGAGTGAAGATATACGTTACAATTATTTTTCGGCCAATACCACAGTCGCGCCGGGAGGGGCGATTAGTTTCCAAATCAGAACCGCATCAACAAGTGGCGGAATAAATTCAGCAACTTGGGTTGGGCCAGACGGCACTGCCGCGAGTACTTATTCAGGAAGCCCCACTGCTATCGTTCTTAGCCCTACGGCAAGCGGGAAACGATATGCCCAAGTCAAGGCCACAATAACATCCGACTTAACAAATTCCAGTGAGATAGAAAGCATAACGATTAACTACACGCCTTGAAGAATATGAAGAAAATAATTTTTAAAAATCCCGGAACAACACTTCTCGAAATAGTCTTTTACTTTGCAATTTTGGGAATGTTTTTATCAATGGCCATGATATTTGCTTTTCAAATTTCGAACGTAAGCCTTTTGTCAGGTAATATGAGCGAACTTGATTTTAGTTCCGGAGAATTATCAAAATTACTTACGGAGTCGATTCAAAAAGCCGAAAGTGTAGATACCGCAGGCAGTGTCTTTGATCAAGACACGGGAGTGCTTTCACTAAATATGGCGGACGCATCCCTTTCTCCAACAGTAATTTCGCTAAGTGGAGGTGATGTATTTTTTAAAGAAGGGACACAAACCGCAATTCAAGTGAACTCCCCTTTTGTGACATTTAGTCAGCTTCGATTTCATCACATTACAAGTTATAAAAACCCTGATCAAATCGTGATTGACGCATTATCTCAAAATATTAACACGGATATTTCGAATATAAATCATCAGGAAACCTTACATCAAACAATTTCTTTAAGAATCATGTAAATTATGAAAAGAAATAAAGCTTCCATTGCACTAATTAGCATCCTTGTGATCACGGGATTCACATTACTTTTGGCACTGACAATGTCAGAAGTAAATGCCACAAAGTCTCTGGGATCATTAAATACATCCATGCAAAACGAATCACTTTATGGAGCCGAGGGTTGTTTGGAGGAAGCATTACTCCGGCTGGAAGAAGATCCAAGCTTTACAAGTGAAACCCTGACTTTTAGTATTGGAAAAACTTGCACAATTAGCACGACTGGCACAAATCCCATTACAGTGAACGTAGAAATGAATTACGATACGTATATGGAAACATACTCCGCACAAGTTACAATCGTTCAAAATGGTTCCGCCAACAATATTCATCTAAGCTCTTGGGAAGAAATATGAACATTTTTTCAAAAACCAGTGTTGGAGTTGAATTACACGACCAGTATATACAGGTCGTTGAATTAAGTAAGCACGGCAAAGGGATTGAACTGGAAGCTTTCAGCAGAGTGAATGTGCCAAGCGGACTTATTCAAAATGGAGAATTGAAAGATAAAATTGCCCTTCAATTACTTATCAAAGAGACTTTTGAAAAGGCCAATCCACGTCCAATAGCGAAAAAAAATATTTCAGTTATTTTGCCAACCAGAGCGGTTTTTTCACATATTTTTAAATTACCTCTCAAGTTGAGTAGTAAGGATGTTTATCAAGCAATAAGTTATGAAGCGGAAAACATCGTGCCGTTTTCACTGGAAGATTTATATTGGGATTATCGCGTGCTTGATAAAGAAGATGCAAAACAACCGCATTCATCACAATATGTATTGTTTGCAGCAGTACCCAAAACAATCGCGGACAGTTACGCGGATCTTTTTGTATCAGCAGGTATTCACCCTGATTTATTCGGGGTGTCTATTGATGCACTTCTGCAAACACTCGAACCTTGTTTACAAGAATCTATAGGGAAAGCAGTTGTATCTTTCGGTCCCCTCTCAACCCAAATTTTCCTCTTAAAAGGAAATAAACTCAGATATTTTTTCAGTTCAAACGAGGGCTATGAAAAATTTATTAGAAACATGCAAGATCAGCACAAATGGAATGAAGAAGAATTTAGGAAAAAATGGCAAGACAATATGTTAGAAAAAGAACAGCAGGATGAGTTGAGCGGCTTTATTCAAAGTCAGTACATACAGGCGCAAATCTTATTCCCGGAAAATCAATCTGACACGGTGAAAGAATTAATTATCACGGGAGAGTATGCATCACTGCCTTTGTTTTATGACTTAGCGCAAACAATGTTTCCAAAAAATAAAGTGACAATCGGTGATCCTAAAAAGAATTTGATTGTTGACGACAAAAAATTCTTGGGGGAACACTACAAAAATGGCGATAAAGTTCCGCTCTCGATTTACTTTACAAATACCATTGGCGTTGCATTGACCGGACTCAGAAAAAAACTGTTCAACCCGGTCAATCTTCTTCCCACTCATCTAAAGTCACAAATCAAACAAAAAGGTATTGAAAACATAACTTTCATAGGCACGTTGGTATTAACGGTAATTAGTCTGTTCATAAGCGGAACAATATTTATTGAACATCAAAACTATTATTTTGAAAGAACCCAATTGGAAAATAAAAAACAAATGATAGAAAATACTTTGTATGGCACTCGATATCAGGAGATTAAATCCCTTTTTACCAATTTTAACGGAGAAATCGCGGCACTGAGTAAAATTGAAGCCGGTTTATTTTCCGTTTCGACTTTGATTCAAGACATTTATGCAATATTACCCAAAGGTTTGATTATAACGACTTTCATGTTTGATGATAGGAATCTGACCCTCGAATTAAACGGTGTAGCAGATACAAGAGAAGAACTACTGGGGTTCCAACAAATTTTAGAAAACAATGAAATGATAAAAAAAGTCACTCTTCCACTCTCAAACTTTGATAAAAAAACAGACATTTCATTTGCTATGACATTGGACTTAAGTTTTTCTAAACTACCGAAATATGGACAAACCAAATAAAAATAAATTTGAAATGTTATTCAGACCAACTCTTCTGTTAAGTTTTATTGCGATGTTTGTGTCCATTGTTCTTAGTTTTAGTTTGCACAAAATTCATCATGATAATGATCACTTGGCAAGGTTCCTTGCGAAATCGGCATCCTTGCAATCGGATTTTGAACAAAGTTTAAAGATTTACACTGAAAGTATTGAGTCAACAATGCAGTTTGTTGATACAATTCGTCCGGATACGGATCCGGAATACATTAATTTCATCGGTGTTGTCGAATCTTTAGGCCACAACATGGGGCTGAATGTGGAGCTGGAATCACAGACTGCAACAGCTGAGACATTGTCGTTTTCAGCAAGTTTTTATGGTAGCAAAGATAAATTGATAGAATTCATTTCAGGTTTTGAGGCCTTGCCTTATTACATTCGAATACAAACACTTTCTTTCCGTGACACATCCTTAGTTCCCATATCTGACACTACAAGCTCCGCATCTAATATCCAGCTTACATTCTTGTTATATGTTAAGTAAAATTACAAAATCACTACTGACTTTCTTCGTAATTTGTCTCTTTTTTATCCTGACTGCGGGCTCAATTGTTGTATTGAGACTTCATTGGAACGACAATCCGCCAAACGGTAAAGAAGTGGAAGTAAATTTGCCGGTTATTAATTGGGATAGCTATTTGAAGTTGTCAAAGAAATTAGAATAATCTAAAATACCAACGTTATTTTATTCCACACCACAGACCATATGAAAAACTCTCTCAAGAAAAAGGGATTTACACTTATTGAAGTGTTGATCGTCGTAGTTATTATCGCGATTTTAGCGGGTATCGTTATTATTGCAGTAAATCCGGGCCGTCAAATTTCACAGACAAATAATGTGCAACGTGACAGTGATGTGAGAGCAATTCTTGACGCTACAGTTCAGTACTCTGTTGATAATCGAGGAGCTCTTCCTGCAGGTATAACTGCAGTAGCGACCGTTGTTGGAAGCGGAGTCGGCCAAATCGATATCTGCGCGGATCTAGTACCAACTTACGTTGCCGCAATGCCATTTGATCCAACTGCAACAGGTGGACACTATACAAGTTGTGCTGACTATGACACCGGCTATACAATTTTAGAAAATGCAGATGGACGTATCACGGTTTCTGCTCCGGATGCAGAATTGTCAGAAGTAATTTCAGTGACACGTTAATTTCATAGAATATAAAAAATAGAGTTGAAACCAAGCCTAATAGGCTGATTCAGCTCTATTTTTGCAAAGAAGTCACTTAATCAATAGTTCGCTCAATCTCTTCTTTGATTGCAATTGTGGCAAGATCAATGGCAAGTCCTAGAAGTAGATCTTTTGTTTCCTCTTGTAGAGAAAATCTTCTTTCACCAAAAACTCTATTTAAAGAGTCGATCGCATAATCTTTCGCAAGTTTTTTAGGAATACTTTTTGGGTAGGGCTCATCTCCATCTTCTCTCCAGTAAAGCTCATCAACAGGGAATTGCTTGGCAGATTTTTCAAGGTGAGGCCACATATCTCCAATACCCTCAACCCTTAGCCCCACAGCTTCAAATTCGCCACCTTTCGCAATCAGCTCATTCGCCTTATCTACAGCTTCCAGTATTTTAACCATAAAATCATTTAAAGTATCGGCATTATACAAAGATTCTCAATTTTGTCAAAGATTTTGTATATTATCCACTGAGTGCTAATAATAAAGTTATGAGTATCACAACAAAAAAAGGTGACAAAGGCCAAACTGATTTGTTCGACGGAACTCGAGTCGGCAAATCAAATGAAAGAATTCAAGCGCTCGCCGCAATCGACGAACTCAATTCACATATCGGCCTTGCCAGAAGTTTGGGCGGAGATGAATTTTTGGAAACGATCCAAAGAGATCTTTTTGTTTTGGGCTCAATCATCGCCAATCCTAAAAGTGTTGGAAATATGACACAAAACTTGACGGTTCTGGAAGCTCGGGAAACTGAACTGGAAGCGAAAATTCCGCCACTCAGAAATTTTATTTTGCCGGCCGGAGAAACTTTGTCTTGCCAGATTCAGGTCGCGAGGTCGGTTTGCAGGAGAGCGGAAACATAACTACCCTCGAATTTAGAGCCAACTTGTTCAGCTTATATTAATCGCCTTTCCGACTATCTTTTTTTACTCGCTAGGTCGGTCAACTTGAAGTCTGAAAAAAAGGAGGTGATTTGGAAAAAACTGTGATACAGTGATGAATACCATTTAACCCCAAACCTTATGCGAGTAATGCCTGTAGTGAAGAATCTCACGCCACCGGAATTAGAGCAGTTTAATAGTTATTTGGAAGCAAAAATAGAGAGACTAAAGCCTCTATTGGAAAGTCATTATCCTGATGAAGACGCGGTAAAAGTTGACGCGCGCATTAGAAAGCACGAAAGACATTCCGCTTTTGAGTTGGAATTGGTTTTCAATATGCCTCACGGGAAATTCCACTCGAAGGAGACAAAACATTCAATCACCGAGGTTTTAGATCTCACAACAGATAGATTGGAATCTCAGATGAACAAACATTTTAAAAAACTGACAAGAGAATGATTTACTTGGATTACGCGGCGTCAACACCGATTGACCCGCGCGTGCTGAAGTTCATGTTGCCTTATCTTAAGGATGATTTTGGGAATCCATCTTCTATTCATCGTTATGGCCAAAAAGCTCGTAAGGCGATTGATTCGGCGCGCACGATTTGCATGGGAATTCTAGGTGCTGGTAAGCCGAGTGAAATTATTTTTACGGGAAGCGGAACTGAATCTTGCAATATGGCAATTTTTGGTAGCGCCTTTGGCGCACATTCGGACAAAAAAAATCATATAATCGTGAGTGCGATCGAACATCCGGCTGTTCTCGAACCCGCGAGATATTTAAGAGATAATTTCGGTTTTGAACTTACTGAAATTTCACCAAATAAAGACGGCATCATTTCAGCAGAGAGTGTTGAAAGAGAGATAAAAGCCGGAACGATTCTCGTTTCGGTAATGTACGCAAATAACGAAATTGGCACGATTCAGCCAATCAAAAAAATCGCAAAAATTTGCAGAGAACGCGGAGTGATTTTTCACACCGATGCCTGCCAAGCACCCGGTTTCTTGGATATAAATGCTGGTCATCTTGGTGTAGACCTAATGACTTTAAATTCAAGCAAAGTTTACGGTCCGAAAGGCGTCGGGCTTTTATATATTCGTGAAGGAGTTCAGATCACCCCGCATATTTTTGGTGGCGGACAGGAATTTAGAATGCGCGGCGGAACGGAAAATCCTGCACTGATTTATGGTTTTGCAAAAGCCTTGGAGCTTGATTTGAAAGATAGCAAAAAGGAAGCGGAAAGGATAAAAAAATTGAGAGATAGATTACTGAAGACTTTATTGAAATTTCCGGGAGTCACTTTGAACGGATCTCTTGAAAATCGACTCCCAAACAATATAAATGTGCGAGTCAAAGGCGTAAAAAACGAAACCTTGGTTATGCGACTTGATATTGACGGCCTCGCCGCCTCCGGCGGCTCGGCCTGCTCTTCTGGCAAAACAGAAGCCTCTCCTGTTCTCCTCGCCCTCGGCCAGTCAAAAACCGCCGCTGAAGAGTCTTTGCGCCTCACCCTCGGCCGCCTCACAACTTCCGCCGAAATCAGCGCCGCTGAAAAAATCCTGAAAAAGATCTTATTATCAATCCACTTTAAATAGTTTCGAGCGTATCCCAGAGATGGCTGTCAGCCTTAGGTTCAAACTGTCCTGCCAAGAACCTACTCCAAATTCACGCTTATTCTCAAGTAGTTTAAGCAATTTTGTGGCCTCATCCTCAAGTTGATCAAGGGTTTCCATCACATTTACACGACCTTCTGATCCGTCTCCATTTTTTCTCGACTCAGACATAAAATAATTTATTATAGGAATTAATTATACATTAAAATAGACTCGCGTCAAATTATTCCCTGTAAAACTGTCCCCGGGGACACTCGCCTACACAAATCTAAAAATTTCCTCTAAACTACACTCAAATTAAACAAACAATATGCAAAACGCTTGGAAAGTTTTAATGGCAATCTTCATTGTTGGAATCATCGGGCTTGGTGTTTTTACAATAAACAACCCAAATTTGAAGGCAAGAATAGACGAAATTCTTAACTGGAACTAATGTATTTTTTCGCTCCAATTTTAGCCTTAATCGGGTTTGCGCTCTCATATTTTTTGCAGGGGCGTAATCAGATAAACCCGACAAATCACTCTGAGATAATTAAAAAAGCTGAAGAAGAAGCGGAAAGAATGAGGAGCTCAGCTCATGAACAACTTCAACATGTTAAGAAAAATCTTGATCGCGAAGAAGCCGATCTTTTGGAAGCCAGCAAAAAAACTGAAGAAGTAATAAAAAACAAAGAAGAAATTGCCGAAAAACGTGAAAATAGAAACAGAGGTCTTGAGGGAAATTTAAAAGGCCTCCACAACGAGACAGAAAAAATTAAGCAAAAATACAGCGAGTTCGGAGCACAAATAATCGAGAAACTTTCGGAAGTAAGCGGAATTGACCCCAAAAAAGCACTCGAACAATCCAGAAAAGAACTTGAAAAGCTCATCTCTGAAAATAAAGAAGGCAGAATTTCCGCGCAAATGGAAGAAATCAAAGAAGACGCGCCTCGACACGCGAAAGCCATCATTCAAATTGTGGCGCAAAGGCTTTCCACGCCGAGTTCGGTAGATAAAAATTCCACAATGGTGACAATCAAAGAAGACAAATTTAAGGGTCTGCTTGTTGGTAAAGGCGGCTCAAACATTATTTACTTTGAATCTTTATTGCCTGTTGCGATAATTTTCAATCTCGACCCGAAAACAATCCATGTTGGCGGCGTTAATCTTCTCCGCAGAAACATAGCAAAGAAAGCGATAGATAAAATGCAAATTCTCTCAAAAAAAACCGGGAAAATCGATCACGAAATGATCAAAAAAACCGTTGAAGAAGCTGAGAAAGAAGTAATGGACGCTTGCGATAGAAAAGGCGCGGAACACCTTAAACTCATGGAAATTGATCCAAAAAAAGTTGATCCACAGTTAGTAAATTACTTCGGGCGAATGTATTTCCGAACCAGTTTCGGACAAAACGTTATCTGGCATTCAACTGAAATGGGCTTTCTTGCGAGAATGATTGCAGAGCAAATTGGCGCGGAAGTTACAGTTGCAACCGAAGGAGCTTTTTACCACGACATTGGAAAGGCGATTGACCACGACGTTGGCGGCGCGCATGATGATCTTTCAAAAGAAATTCTTGAGAAATTTGGCTACGATCCTCGAATCGTGCACGCGGCTTTTGCTCATCACGATAAAGTGCCCTGCGTTTCACCGGAAGATTTTCTTGTGAAAGCGGTTGATGCAATTTCAGCTGTTAGACCGGGAGCCCGACAAGAATCCGTGACGAATTATTTCGAAAGAATTAAACAATTGGAAGACACGGTTGCCTCTTTTGCCGGAGTCAAGAAAACTTACGCGATTTCAGCCGGCCGTGAAGTACGTGCTTACGTTGACAACGACAAAATTTCCGATGACAAAATGGAAGGCCTCGCGGAAAATATTGCCGGTAAAATTTCAGAAGAACTTTCCTTCCCCGGCATTATTAAGGTAAACTTGATCCGCTACACAAAATCGACAGATTACGCTCGAGAGAATAATAAAAAACCCTCAAGAAAATGAGTGATGAAAATAAGAAATCCACGATTGAAAAAATCGTAATGGGAGCAATCATCGGCACTGCGATCGGTTCAGCGGTTGGAATGAGCATAGCGCCCAAAAAAGGTCAGGAAACTCGAAAAATCATTAAAGAAAATTTAAGCGGAAACACTTCTGAAGCCAAAGAAGTCGTGAAACTTTCAAAAGAAACAATTCACGGAATTTGGAAAATCGCCAAGAGAATTTTTTTAGGTAAAAAACAAACTTACAAAGAAATTCCTGACGAATCTTCAGTCGAAATAATAGAAAATGAAAGCAAAAAAACAAAATCGTGAAGTCTTTGTTGTGCTTGCGATTGTATGCGCTATTTTGTTTAGCGTATCTTCGGTTTATGCTTTGAGCAAGGTTCCGGAAGAAACATTTGTGAAGAAAATGTTTGTTAGTCAAATGAAGTTTGACACTTACTCAACTTTTGAGGAAGCTTACACGCAACTCGCGCTTGCAGAATCCGACTTTCTCTCCCAAAAAATAAATTGGCACACGTCTAACGGCGACATTTCTCTTTCAATTTCAGACTTAAAACCCGTCAGCAATCTTCTTGAAATAGAAAAATATTTTGAGAACTTTATGACTTCAACTCCGCTCGTAACAAAACTAAAAATCCTGGCTTTCGGTGAAGAAATTCCATACGAACTTACATTCGAAGACGCAGAAGTTAAGTCAGCTTTCTCCCCAATCGGCCAAGGCACAAAAAATGCGGTTTACACCTGGAACGGCGCCCTCGGAATTCAAGACGGACAAATTGGAATTGGCGTGGATGCGGCACAAGTGGAATCTCTCGTAAACTCATACTTCAACAGCTTCCAAACACCTGAAACAGCCACAGCAGAGCTTGTAAACAGCAATCCTGAAATCACAAAAGTCGATCTTGAAGCTTACGCAGATAAAGCCGCTGAACTCGCGTTAGAAACGGTTTCATTAAAATATGATAATGGGCAAACCTGGGAAGTGAAACTTTCCGATCACGTCGATTGGATAATTCCGTCGGGCATCGAAAGCGAAAGTTTTGCAACCTTCGTGGGCAATGAAATTTCGCCCGAAATTTCCAGCGAAGCAATGCCCGTAACAATCACAGAAAATGCGGACAAAACAATAACTTTTGAAGGAAGCGCGAGAAATGGCGTGGAAATTAACTTAGATAAAACCCTCGCGGCTTTCACGGAAACTTTAAGCGGAACAGGAACAACTCTGGATATAATTACAGATATGATTAAGCCTCAAATCACAGTCAGCGATTCTTTAAAAGAAAAAGGAATTACAGATTTGGTTTCTGTCGGTTACTCAACTTTGCGCGGTTCTCCCACAAACAGAATTCATAACATCACTTTCGGACTTTCAAAATATAACGGAATTATTATTGCTCCCGACGAAGAGTTCTCTTTCACAAAAATACTCGGCCATGTTGATGGGGCTAACGGCTGGCTTCCCGAGTTAGTAATTAAAGGCGACGACACAATCCCCGAATACGGTGGCGGATTATGTCAGGTTTCAACAACAATGTATCGCGCGGCTCTTTATGGTGGTCTTCCAATCACTGCGCGCAAAAATCATTCTTACGCAGTTTCCTACTACGCTTATCCTTACGGCTACGGTCTTGACGCCACAGTTTACGAACCGCTTCCCGATCTGCGTTTTATAAATGACACAGGCGCGAGCATTTTGGTTCAGTCTTACGTTGAAGGCACAGATGCTTACTATGTTTTTTACGGCAAAAACGACGGCCGTTACGTGAAAATGGAAGGCCCATTTGCATATGGCTACAAAAATGACCCAACAGTTTTAACCGAATATACAGACAAACTCGAAACCGGGGTTCGCCAATTAAAAGAACACGCCCATACCGGTTTTCAAGTTGACTGGTACCGCTCAGTTTTCAATGTCGACGATACAGTTCGAATTCCACGCGAATTAATTCATTCCGATTACGAAACCAGACCCGCCAAGTATTTGGAGGGAAAGGCGGCGGACGGAGCTTGATTTTCAACACAAATTTTGAGATAATATGTGCAGAAAAAGCTTTCGGCCCCGTAGTCACAAGAGCTACAACCTGGCGGAAAGCCTTTTTCAAAATTTTAGTTTTCAGGGAAAACGGACATAAAATACTTCTGTTTACTATTTTTGTCTTCCTTAACTTGTACAAAAAATATATAGCCATTTTTTGTGATACCTTTAAATCTATAGAGCTTTTCAGAAGAGTTTTCAGGATTAATTTTAATCAATGGTATGTATCTAGAATTTTTGAGTAGATCAAGACCGCAAGAATAATATTTCAATCGCCTGAGTCTTTCCCCTCGATGTTTTTGACGTAAATGTACCCAAAAAAGTTCAAGGAAAATTTTTTCTCCACGAAAGTATTTAGATCTAATATAAGGCGCCCTTTTTGATTTAGATTTTATTTGTTTGAATATATTAAAAGCCGCTTTGTATACTTCAGAGTATTTAGTCCCAGCAATTTTCAATACTTTTGTTCTATAAATTTCCAACATAATTATTTCAGGTATAATTTAAGTTATCACAAACAAAAGCCAAAAGTCCTGAATAAAAGCTGAATTTTTAAAATACTATTTCCCGGCCTTTCTGTTGATAAGCCTCAGCCTACTTTTCGCCTCTTTGTTGTAAGGATCGCTTTCCAAAATTCTTTTTAGTAATTCAATTCCCTCGTCCAGTCTTCCCAATTGTTCATAGTAATCAAGCAAAATCATTTTCAAATCATTATTTTTCGGTTTTCTGCGTGAAGCCATTTCAAAATATTTTAACGCTTTTTCGCTGTCACCGAGTTCGTGGTAAACTTGGGCAACGCTTTCAAGACGCTCACTGCGCTTGTCGTCCAACGCGATTGCGTTTTCATAAGCCTCAGCCGCCTCAATTAAACGACCTTGGCGGTACAGTGCCGCGCCAAGATTACTATAATAAATAGGATCTTTTTTAATGTTAATTAATTTTGAAAAAGCCAATTCAGCTTGTCCAAAATCACCTCTCTTCATGTGTAGTAAACCGAGTTTATGGTGAGAATCCAAATGAGTTTCATCAGCCGCGATCGCCGCCAAAAAACAAGCAATCGCTTCATCAAACTCGCCCCTTCCCAAATGCGCGTCGCCTTTCAAAAAATTTTGTCTCGCGCTCCCGACTACTTCATTTTCCTCCGGCTCAATTTCTTTGAATTCCACATCTTCTTCCTGAAACTTCTGTTCCTCCGCCAAATCTTTTTGAAAAACCAAATCGTGTTTGATCACACGCATTTTTCTTAAAACTAAAACAGCTAAAGCTGTGAATGACGAAATTGATAATATCCAAGCAATCATGGTACTAAGGGAATTAAAAGATTTTCTAGAACTAATTTTACATTTACATTTCCCATTATATCACCTTTTGCGATTTCAATATCATCAGCGACACGTGTGAAATCTAAATGAGAAAAAGATGGATTTACTTCACCGGAAAGCAAAAGCGAGCGTACGCGCGTGATTAACAAATCTAAAAATTCTTTAGCGGCGGATTTATTTTCATATTTTCTGACGATTTCAAAAACTTGCGGTAAGGTAGGTCTTTCAAAAAACCTGTTCAAACTCAAATACGTTTCTCTGTACATCTCAAAATACTCTTGATCGTTCATTAACTTCATCAACTTACCAGGTCTTCCAAGTGAAAATTTTACCAGTTCCTCGCGATACGCATTATCATGACACGCCTCAAAGATTTCTTTTTCCGGCACACTTTGAAAATTCACAATTTTTGAACGAGAACGAATCGTCGGGATTATGTCACTTTCATTTTCAGCGGTCATAAAAAAATAAGTGTCTCGAGGCGGTTCCTCCAAAGTTTTTAGTAAAGCATTCATTGCCTCAACTTTCATTCTTCCAATGCTCTCAATAATAAAAATCAAATTTGGCTTTGTGTGGCTTTGCCCGATTCTCCCAATTAATTCGCGAATTTTTTCTATCGGTAAAACTTCCCCGTCATCTGCAAAAATTATTGTATCGAAGTCGGCACCTTCAGCAATTTGTTTTCTAAGTACAATTTGAGATTCATCAGGGCACTGCATTTGCATCGCAAGCATTAGTGCAACTTTACTTTTCCCAACACTTTTTGGACCAAGAAAAATTTGCGAGTGGTGCAGAGTTCCGGCATTCACTTCAGCTTTTAATCTCTCAAAAATTTGTTTGTGACCAATCAACATTAAATATGCTTTAACCAATAAGGTTCTTGTCGCACCAAAAGCTTTCTAGCCATAAGCGGATCCTTCATGCACATTGCCACCAACCTTTCCATTCGCACTTCATTTTGACTTCCTTTCGCAAGCACGACGTCATTTTTTTCCAACATTCCGCTCAAGAATTTTCCCGCCTCGCTAGAAGTTCTAAACGTATGAATCATTGATTTTGCCATCCCTCCTCGTGCCGCGCCCTCCGCCATGTCAGCCGCGTGCTTCCCAACCAAAATTAAAAGATCCGCGTGTTCCGCAGCCAGTTTTCCAATTTTGATATGAGCGCTTTCTGCAAGCTCCCCAAGCTCATTCATACTTCCCAAAGCCGCAATTTTTCTACCGCGGAAAAGACTCAAAACTTTCAAAGCCTCTTCCACGGCATCCGGCGAAGCGTTGTAAGTACTGTCAATAATTGTGGATTGATTTTTACCGTCAATTTTTAGCATTCTCCCATTTGGCATTTTAAAATCCGAAAGACCCGCTTCGATAGTTTTCCACGGAAGTCCGCTCACAAAACCAACCGCGATCGCGGCCAAAATAATATAAATATGACACTCTCCCAAAATATCTTTCAAAAAAACCGGAATCTCTTTCCCTTCATAAGCCAGAGTAAACTTTAAACCCTCCGAACCCGCTTCAATATTTATTGCTCTCAAATCAGATCCTTCACTTGTTCCAATTTTAATAACTTGCGCCGGCAATTTATTTTCAAGTTGCCTAGTAAATAAATCGTCATGATTCAAAATAACCCAACCATCTTTTGGAACCATGTAGCAAGCTTTGGATTTTTCCTCCAAAATTTGCTCGCGATTTTTAAATTGGCCTTCTCCACGATGCACGTCTTTCACGTTCAAGAAAATCATTATATCCGGATGAACCACCTCCAAAATTTCCTCCATCCCCCCCGGATAATCAATTCCCATTTCCATAACCAAAATATCGTATGGTGGAATTTTCTGAAAATTTTCAACGATGCATTTAAAAATTATTACTATCCATTTTTCCATCGAAGAATATCCGCTGGGTTTTTCCAAAATAGTTAAGAGAGTTCCCAAATCACTATTATATCCGCCCGGACTTTTGTGAATTATAAATTTTCTTTCAAGCACCGCGGCAATAGCGTCTTTAGCGCTTGTCTTACCCACGCTTCCCGTGATCCCAATAATTTTTGGATTTATTTTTTCGAGTCTTTTCTTCGCGAGAAGTCTCAGAAGATCACGAACTAATTTCTTAAAAGTGGCTTGCATATGCGCTTATTTAGGATTTGATTATAACAAATATTTTTAAGATTGGAAATGGCTGAAAATAATATTTTTTTTATTTACATGGGTCACCATATAAATAAAATAAAATATTTAGGAGCAAGCGATAAGAATTGCATAATAGCAAATTACATTGGACAATAAACGACGAAATATTTCATAACCATTCTTTCCATGCCAGCAAAGAAAAAAGCTAAGAAAGCTGCTCCTAAAAAAAAGGTAGTTGCTAAGAAAAAGAAAACAGCAAAGAAGAGAAAGTAGTTCTCATTTAATTGAGATACTAAAAAGAGAGCCCGCAAGAGCCCTCTTTTTTATTATTTAATTTACTTCACCGAATTCACAATTTCCTCAAAAACTTTTGGTTCGAAAATTGCGATGTCGCTCAAAATTTTTCTGTCCAAAACGATTTGTTTCTTCGCAAGAAGATTTATAAATCGGCTGTAAGAAAGTCCGTAAGGACGAACCGCTGCGTTCACACGAGCAATCCAAAGTCTTCGGAAATTTCGTTTCTTGTGACGTCTGTGTTCAAACGCGTATGTACCAGCTTTTGTGACGGCACGTTTCGCCTGTGTGTAATGTTTACTTCGGACACCAATGTATCCTTTAGCGGCTTTAAGCACTTTATTATGCCGCCTTTTCTGATTTGTGCCACGCTTTACTCTAACCATATAAGGTTGGGGTTAAAAAATTGCTGACCAACAAGGCGAGGCATTGCCCGGGTCATGCATTAATAAATTAATTTGGAAGAAGTCTCAAGAATCTCTTTGCATCTGATTTGTGAACTACTCTTTTATTTCCACCGATGTTCTTTTGTCTCTTAGATTTGTTCACAAGCAAATGCTTTTTTGAACCTTTTTCCATTCTGATTTTTCCGGAACCCGTGAATTTTACACGTTTCTTTGTTCCGCTGTGTGATTTCTGCTTCATTTTATGAGGTTTTTATAGAGGTGATAAGATCATGAATAAGTTATATCCTTGTTTTTTTGGCTCTTGATCAACTTTTGCAACATCTTTTAAGGCTTCTTTAATTTCTGCCATCTTCTGAAGCGCGAGATCAAAATGTGTAATTTCTCTTCCTTTGAAGATCAATGCAACCTTGATTGAGTTTCCGTCTTTCAGGAACTCTCGAGCCTTCTTCACTTTTACTTCAACATCGTGTTTATCAGTTCTTAGAGAGATTCGCAAGCCTTTCACTTCGCTCTTTTTCTGCATGGCCTTGTGTTTCTGCTCAAGTTTTTTCTGTCTGTAGATGAATTTACCGAAGTCAATCAACCTGCAAACCGGAGGCCTTGCCTGAGGTGAAACCTCCACAAGATCGAATCCCCTTTCCTTGGCCAGAGCCATTGCTTTTTCGATTCCGAGAATCCCAAGCTGTTCTTCAGTCTCGCTTATCAAGCGAACCGTAACAGATTTAATTTCTTCGTTTTTGCGGAATACTTTACTAATAAAACTGAGTTAATAACAAAAGCAGAGTGAATGTACAGATTTTACAGAGACAAGTCAACAGGCTTGCTTAACAAGCAATTTTTCTCTAGATTATGAGGGATTTTTACAGTTTATGGCTATAAGTAGACGAAAAACTCGAACCTGCAAAGTTGGCGATCTGTGCATCGGCGGTGATTTTCCGGTGCGGATTCAAACAATGACAATGGGGAAAACCGAAAACGTGAAAAAATGTATTGCGGAGATCAAAACCGTTGAACACGAAGCGGATTTAATTCGAGTGGCGGTTCCGAATTTTGATGCGGCGAAAGCGATTTCAGAAATAAAAAGTGGCATCAAGATGCCATTGGTTGCCGATATTCATTTCGATCCTCGTCTTGCGATTGCCGCACTTGATTACGGTGCGGACAAAATCAGAATTAATCCGGGAAATTTTTTTGATAAATCTTATTTGGACAAAGTTATAAATCTTGCGCGAAAAAAAAATGCCGCAATCCGAATTGGTGTTAATGCCGGTTCGCTCGAAAAAGATATTTGGGCTAAACACGGGTCTCCAAATTCAGATGCGCTGGTTGAATCAGCCTTAAGATGGGAAAAGTATTTTTTGGATCGAGATTTTTCAAATTTCATAGTGTCTTTGAAGAGTTCTCGGGTTCCGACAATGATTGACGCTTATGAAAAATTTGCCGCGAAATCAGATTCACCTCTTCATTTGGGAGTGACTGAAGCCGGCCCCACATTTGCGGGTACAATAAAAAGTTCAATCGGAATCGGCGCACTTTTGGCGCAAGGAGTGGGTGACACGATTCGCGTTTCCGTTTTAGACAAAATCACAAAAGAAGTGGAAATTTGTAAAGAAATTTTGAAATCACTTGGAATGTACGGGAAGGAGCCGGACATTGTGGCCTGTCCAACTTGCGGCAGAATTGAAGTCGACTTAGACAAAATGTTAAAAAAAGTGGAAAAAGCTTTAAAAGATTTTAAAAAACCAATCCGAGTTTCGGTGATGGGATGTGTTGTGAACGCAGTTGGTGAAGCCAAAGAATCCGACTTCGCGATTGCCAGCGGGAAAAAAGCCGGAGCGATTTATTATAAGGGTGAGCTTTACAAAACAAATGTACCGGAGAAAGATCTGGTAAATGAACTTTTGAAATTAATTAAAGAAAAATCATGAAATTTTTAAATGGACTCAAATATTTGATTGCGACCGCATGGTTTCTTTTTATTTATGTGATTTTTTACATTATAAATCAATATTATCCATCCGCACTCGATGCGATTTGGAAGTTTTTATTTATCGCGGCCTGCGGAATTCCGATTTTTTTCATTTTTAAATATTTCTCAAAGAAATTTAAAGCAATTCATCTGCGAACCGTCATAGTGTCAGTGCTTTTATTGCCAATACTTCTTTCAAGTTATGATTTTTTTGCCAACCAATTCTCAGTTGTTACAGGAGGATCGATAGTCAAGCAGGATAGCGGGGTTTTCTTTGTACCGACCGGGGAATCGTTTGAAGGCAAAACAGTTTTATTTGAAGAAAATTTACCACTAACAAAGACAAATCGTATCCTGAAAGAATTGCCTGATGAATTGCACCAGTATTTCAAAAAAGTATCGTTCTTTAAATCGATCGCATTTCTGGAAAAGAATATTTTTGCAGACTTTTTTGCCGCACTATTATTCTTTCTCTTCTTTTCTTCATTTGGATCAACAGTATTTTTCCATGGGAAAAAACTTGAAGTAAAAGACAGAGCGCTTTCATTTTTTCTTGGGGCCGGCTTAACAAGCGCGGCAATTTTCTTATTGGGAATTTTTAAAATTTACTCAGTTTCAACTTTCTTAATTTTTCTTGCGGTTACAACCATTATTTCTTACAAAGCAATTTGGGATAACTTAAAATTTCTTTGGTCACAGAAAGTTAAACTTGAGAAATTTGATACAAAAAATCTGCTGATTCTGTCCGGCATTACAATCTTATTTGCCATGCTCACGCTTGATTTTATAAGAATAGTTCCGCTTGCGTGGGACGATGCAAATTTATATATGCGAGGTGCGAAATTGTTCGCCCAAAAAAATATTTTTGTTGAGGGAATTGGTCCAACAGCCTGGATTTTACTACAAAGTATTGGCTGGCTTTTTACTGAAACTCCCCAATTATCGTTTACACTTCTTTTTACTACATTTGCCGTTGGTATATGGATTTTTTATTTGATAGCGCGTAAGTTTTTGGAGGAAAGAGCATCGCTTTTGGCGACACTTTTTTTAACTGGTATACCTCTCATCACCTTCTTTTTGATTTTAGATACAAAAACCGAAATTCCCCTCTTATTCGCGGGAGCGGCAAGCATATTTTCTTGGCTTGAGTGGAGAGAAAGCAAAGATAAAAAATATCTCTTTATCTCAGCGGCATTGCTTGGTTTCGCGACAACAATAAAAATAACCTCAATAATTTTTGTTATTACAGTATTTTTAGCAACCCTTTATGTGGAAACGGGTTTTGTATTTTTGACTGCGGCACTCTTCTTCATGATTTTGGCGATTTTTGCATTTGCCGATTTCATGCAGACCTTAAACGTGTTTCAGATAAACAGCGTATATTCCGGATATATTTTTGCGACAATCGGGTTAATATTATTTATTTTTAGTATAATAAAAGAGAAGTTTTGGAAATCTATTCCTAAGTTTTTCGCTGCAATACAAATGCTTTTTATTGTTGTAATTATTGTCGCACCCTGGTCAATTTTTCAGGTTTATTCAGCGGGTTTTATGACATTTTCAAATGTTATTTTTGGTTACAAACATCCTCTCGACTTTAGCCAGATCTATTATACCTCAAGGGACTTGTGTACCAGTAGCGATCTTTCGGTTCAGGCAGATTATAAACGATACACTGGTTACGGAAACGGGCTTAAGGCACTTTTGTTATTCCCGTTTTACGCAACAATGACATTTGATTTGAAAACGTTTATTTCAGATATAACCCCAATATTTTTATCAATTCTTCCTTTTTGGCTACTCTTCCCAAAAAAGATTTTTTCAAAAAATAAGAAACTGCTTTCTTTGGCAATATTCACATTCATTTATGTGATTTTATGGACTTTCACAAGCAGTGGAGTCATGTGGTACGGAATCTTTATGCTTATTCCTGGGACTATTCTGGTTTTTTACACACTAGGGAAAAATATTTATTTGAGTATTTTTATTGGCATTACAATATTTGCTAATCTCCTGGTTAGGGTTAACTACTTTGCGGAGGTCTACAATCTTACGTATGCCTTTGGCATTCAGAGTTATCAGGAAATTGCCGATGTTTTTTATCCTGGTTTCACAGACGTAAAAAATATAATTCAAGAATACGTTGATAAAAATGGAAACGCGAAGATATATCGTGTGGGCTCACAAATCAAATTCTTTTTGCCTATATCGGACAGAAATATCTTAGATGATGATTATCTCGATGCTTTTACCTGTATTCTTTACGGCAAAACCGACGAAGAAATAAAAAAAGCATTTGAAGGTACCGGATTAACACATGTATTTATTAATACAAATGCAGGTTTGGGAGACGTTGCTTATGGCGATATTTACAAGTCAAAAATTGAAAAATTGAAATCATTTTTGCAAAATTCAGGCTGGAAACTTGTTTACGACGCGCATTACATTAAGCTTTACGAAATACAATGAAAACAGTAGCAATTTTTGGGTCAACTGGTTCAATTGGAAGGCAAAGTCTTGAGGTTATTGAAAACTCACAAGATTTTCAAGTGAGTTTTTTAACAGCTTTTGAAAATGAAAAACTCTTAAAAGTGCAGTCGAAAAAGTTTAAATCAAAATCAAACCTAGGCCATTTAAGCGGAGAAAAAATTTCAGAAATTGTTGATACTGCTGACATTATTATTAACGCAATTCCCGGGTTTGAAGGAATTTACGTTTCAATTGCGGTTTTGGGAAAAGGGAAAATTCTTTTGAGCGCGAATAAAGAATCTCTCGCGGTTGCGGGTAAATTTTTAATTGAGATCACAAAAAAAACCGGAGGTGAAATTCGGCCTTTAGACTCGGAGGCTTCGGCAATTTGGCAGCTTTTGAACGAATATTCCGAGAGCGTTTCTTCAATCACATTAACATGCAGCGGCGGCCCATTTTTCGCCAAGAAAAAAGCCGATTTGGAAAATGTAACGGTTAAAGACGCGCTCGCTCATCCAACCTGGAAAATGGGTCCAAAAGTATCCGTTGATAGCGCGACTCTTGTTAACAAAGTTTTGGAAGTTTTTGAAATCAAAAATCTTTTCGATTTGGATATTTCCAAAATTAATATAGTAATCCATCGTCAAAGTGTTGTTCACTCCATGATTCACACAAAAAGCGGCGCAACAAAAATGCAGATCAGCCAGAATGATATGCGACTCCCGATTTTTTATGCCTTATATTGGCCCGAAAAGAAAAAATACCCTTGGCCTCCGTTGAGAATTCGCAAGAGTGAATTAAATTTCGACAGAGCGGACAGCACAACTTTTTTACCACTTCAGTGGTTGGCTTTGCATGGAGCCAACCCAAACTTCCCGATAATTTTAAATGCCGCAAACGACTTCGCGGTTAAAAAATTCTTAGCCGGAGAAATTAAATTTCTTGAAATATACGATATAATAAATGAGTCGATTAAAAGGTGGATTTTCGAAGTTCCGCCGCATGATTTAAAAACTTTGATAGAATTTCATAATAATATTAGCAATGAATGTTGCAGTAATTCTGGCGGCGGGAAAATCCTCGCGAGCCGGGCAAGATAAACTTTTTGCGGATTTAAATGGCGAGCCTCTTTGGCTTTGTTCTTACAAAACTTTTTTGTCATACTCCCAAATAGATAAAATAATTTTGGTCGTTTCAAAGAAATCAAAATTTGAAAAATATCTTGATGAAAAAACCGAAATTGTGATTGGCGGTAGAACAAGAATGGAATCTTTTAAGAACGCCTTGTCAATTCTAAAATTAAGCGACGGCGACATTATTTTAGATCATAACGCGGCTAATCCTTTTGTGACAAAAAATGAAATTAGCGACCTTATTAAGAACACAAAAAAATATGGAGC
>CAYTWD010000011.1:5509-42085 GCA_964441065.1 uncultured Candidatus Peribacteria bacterium | reverse complement strand
TTATTCACTCCAATCCTACCCCAGAGTGTTTCCAAGCTATTGAACCATTACGCCACCATTGACTTTGTATGAAATTTATGTTTTAATTTGCACATAATAACAAAATTATATGCAAAATTTAGGGCTTTTAATGCTGTTAAGCACATCTGAGACCGCCGAAGCTAGAGACATTTTGCCGCCTTCTCAAGATCAAGTAGTTGAGATGTGCAAACGATCAGAGCATATTTGTGATATTAGTGAAGTTGAAACTACGTGTAAAAATCAGAGAGACTGGTATGAAAAAACTTTGGCGTCAAATCCATATGTTGATGCTAAAACTCTAGCGGTTGCGCTAGCGAATAAAGCGGCGTGGCCTTGTCGTTACGATATTCTTGATGATGGCATGTTATGCAGTGTCAGTACTGCAGAAATAGTTGCAGATAATAACCATACTTTGACAGCTAGTGAAGTCATGCCAATACTTTCTGCACCAGACGATGGAATAACAGATGACGGCCTTGGTTATAAAACAATTGAAACAGCTATTCAGAGCGGATATAAGGATACTATCACGCATAGATTTTGTCCAATTGATGCCAATATGGATGGGGTGATTTCATTAACAGATGATTCCAATGGTGACGGGGTTATTGATGGCGTAGATAGAGCTCATTTCAGGAAGTAAGTATTTACATTGTGCGCACAAACTGGTAGTATTAGGTGGAATTAATTATTCTATCAAATGACAACCATAAATATTCGTGCGGATGAAAAACTTAAAAAGACTTCGAGTGCCATACTCGGGGAGATGGGTTTGGATATGAGTGGAGCTATCACTCTCTTTTTACAGCAAGTAGTAATTACCAAAAGTATTCCATTTCCTATTAAGACCGCGAATGGTTTTTCGACCGCTGAGGAAAAACAGCTTTTGAGTGAGAGAGCAGAAATGTTGAAAAATATTAAGATGGGCAAAACTAAGCTCTACTCTTCCGCGGAATCAATGACTGAAGATTTATTGAAGTAAATATGTTGAAAATTACGCAGTCGAATCGATTTAAAAAGGATCTTCGGAAGTTGGCCAGCTCGGGGCAATTTAATTTGAAGCGGTTTAATACAGTAGTGAATCAACTTGCAAATGAAGAGGTGTTACCTCCCAGATTTAGAGATCATCAACTAAAAGGTGAGCTTAAAGATTTCCGTGAGTGTCATCTTGAACCTGATTTGTTACTGATTTATTCAAAAGAGGAGAAAATCCTTACGCTTTTCTTATTCAGGATTGGGAGTCATTCGGAATTGTTTGAATGAGATGTAAAGCTCTTCAAATCGGTATTTTTTCTTTACAAAGACCACGTGGTCGGGTAAAAAGTTATGGCTAGCGAGCCACCTTAGCTCAGCTGGTAGAGCAACGGTTTTGTAAACCGTGGGTCGTCGGTTCGATTCCGACAGGTGGCTCCATTTTTTGTTGACTCGAGTTGTTTACAATTAAAAATAAGGAGTATACAAATAGCGTACAATTGAGTCTGTTCGGTTTATGGTAGAACGTTCAAAAAAATGAGAAGTTGATGGCCTTTGACGCACTTCGCTCCTTAAGAGTTGCGCCCGGCGCGAATGCCGATCTGTTTGTTACACCGTACGCCATAGACTGAAGATTTGTGCTATACTGTCCTCATGAAAATTCTTGAGAATCATTCTTTGGCGAAATACAGCACGTATCAAGTGGGCGGTCCTGCGGATTATTTTTTGGAGGCGGGATCGAAAGAAGATTTGGTGGAAGCGATTGAGTGGGCGCGTGAAAAAAATCTGCCGATTTTTGTGTTCGGTGGCGGTAGTAATTTACTTTTTGATGACGCAGGTTTTAGAGGTTTGGTGATTCGAGTCGCGATTGATAATTTGGAAGTTAAAGGTGAAGAAATTGTCGCGGGAGCTGGAGTGAAAATCAGCGCTTTGATTGCGGCGGCAAAGCAGGCGGGTTTAAGCGGTTTGGAGGGTTGGAACGGTTTGCCCGGTACAGTTGGCGGAGCGGTTTTTGGAAACGCCGGATGTTTTGGTGTGGAAACAAAAGATGTTTTGAAATCGGCGGAAATTTATGAAAATGGAAAAGTGCGCGAAGTGGGCGTGGATTTTTTTGAGTATGAATATAGAAATTCAAAAATTAAACGAGAGGGCGGAGTTGTGGTTTTGAGCGCGACTTTCAAATTGCGATCGAGTGATGTGAACAGGATCGACGCAAAGATGAAAGAAGTAGCAATTTCACGAGTGAAAAAACAACCCGCCGGATCAAGCACGGGTTCATTTTTCAAAAATCCTTCGGCTGAAAAATCTGCGGGGATGTTGATTGAAGAGTGCGGGCTCAAAGGCAAAATGATTGGCAGAGCTCAGGTTTCCGAATATCACGCGAACTTCATTTTGAATAAAGGCGGAGCGACTTCAAAAGATATTTTGGCGCTAGCGTCTGAGGTGGCGGTGGCTGTGAAATTGCAGTTTGGAATTGAGCTGGAAAGAGAGGTTGTTTATGTCCCGCCGGCGGAGAATTGAAACACATTATGTTTTTTTGTAAAAGCTACTCTGTTGCCTAATTTAAATACTGGTATGTATAATAGGCGGGAATTTTATACAAAATAACCACCCCGCCATGAAAGCTCTTCTAAAATCACCGGTGCTTCGCGAAGTCGCGATTTTCGCAGCACTTTTAAGTTTGGCATTGTTTGCTTCCACATTTTTCGCGCACACAGGTTTTGCGGCAACTTCACTGATTGATCCTTCAGATAATCCTGATGCAATCGCGGGAGCAACCGGAGGAGAAAGTGACGCAAAGACTTTGATACAAACAATTTTGAATTTCGCGCTTAGCTTCCTTGGTTTTGTGGCGACAATAATGGTGATTTACGGAGGTGTGCTTTATGTGACTTCAGCAGGTAACGACACAGAAGTTGAGAAGGCAAAGAAAATACTACTTTACGCGGTTGTGGGAATTGTTTTGATTCTATTGTCATTCGCAATTGTAAACACAGTTCTTGGAGCGGCAACAGGCGGAGGTTCAAGCGCAACTTCAGGATCAAGCACTTCGATCTAATTAATTTGGACTTAGAAGAGCCTCGGAAACGGGGCTCTTTTTGTATTCTTTTTCTTGTTCTTTAGGTTCGCAATTTAGCACGACTTCAGATTCCGTAACTTCGTAAACATCTGTCCAAGAGAAAATTCTTCTGCCCCAGGTAAACCAGAAAAAGCCTTTGGAAACTTCAATTGAAAGAATGCTTGTGGTTGTGGTTTCAAATGTGAAATCTTTAACCGTGCCGTATTTTACACCTTTTTTTGACTTAACTTTTTTGCCCAATAAATAAGTTCGGCGAAAACCGAATTGTTCGATTCGCAAAACATCAAAAGGCGAAACGAGAACTTCCGTGTCTCTGATTGTGACGGAATCTTTTGACCATTTTTCAATGTCTACCGGAACCAAAACGCGCGAAAACCCGAGTAGAAATGCAATTATCACGCCGGTTTCGGGATGAATAAACGCGCCGTTTAATTTTCCTAAAACTCTTTCGCTTTCCGAAAGCGTAACCGGCAATCCTGATATGTCTGACCATAGTTTTTTCACGCTTGAGATTATAGCAGATTTATGATATAATTATCAGATTTAAATAAAAACAAATGGCAGTTACAGCAGACGAAGTCATTGCTCTCGCGAAAAACACAACAGCTCTAAAACCTGATCAGCTTGAGAAAATTTTGAAGTTCGCCCCAAAAATGGCGCAGGCGGATTTAGACAATGTTTACAAACTTGTCACAGACGTGAAAAAAGCCGAAGAAGGCGTGAAAGAAGAACTTGGCGTGCGTAAAGAAGTTGAAGCTCAATACAAAGTTTTCAAAAAAGAAAAAACTATGAATGAATTGCATGCGGCCGAGGGCGCGGCGCAAGCGGAAGATGAACAAACCGCCGACAAACTAATCAATAATATTTAGTATGGCACAAGAAAAATTAAAACAGGAGGAACTAAAAAAAGTTGAGAATATCAATGATGCTTTGAAAGATTTGAGAGAAAAACAGGGTGATGAAAAAAACTATAGTCCTGAGTTTTATGCTTACTTGAAAAAAACGAATCCTGCTGTTTTTAAGCTTGTTATGGATATGGATTTAAGCAATCCGGAAGCGCCAGATGCTGCTCTAAAGCTTGCGGTGGCTCAAAGCCTGCTCTCCGTCTGGCTTGATACAAAAGCTCCTGTCGAAAAGGCATACGAAGTGAAAGAGAGAAAAGAAAAAACATTCACGATTGGAGATGAGTATCCAATAAAAGTTGAGCAGTTGAGCAATGGAAAGTGGGAAATGAATGGAGATATTAATCTTATTTACGGAAGTAAAGAAGACGCGGAAAGAGACGGGGCAATGATTCAAAAAGCATTGGAATCAATTAAATCTAAAAAAATTGAGCCTGAGCATTATGATGATCCATTTTATGCTGGACTTATTGATCGAAGAGCGATGTTCATCCACGAAGTTGGAGTTGATGAGGCTGAGGGAATGACTCCTATGTTCACAGCTACCAGGGATGCAAGGACTTTGGCAAAAAGTGCGCTTGGTCTTGCTCCGAGCATGGAGCAATTGGCGAATCTTGCGAACACCTTACTGAAAAATTCAGGAGAAACCGGGAAAGAAACAAGTGAAAGATTAAAAACAAAAACAGAAATTGAAGAGGTTAAACTTGGTTCCGCGCCTGCTCTCAATGTTACTCTTGTAGATAAACTGGTGAATGAACTAGTAATGAGCGGTGCTCCAAAATTTGACTATGAAATTGTATCAGACAATGAAGTCGAAATCCGATCCCACGGAGCCGAAAATATAACTATTTTGAAAGATGGAGAGAATTGGATTGTTGAAGGAAGCGACAATAAATTGAAATATTCTTCAATAAATTCAGCCGTGAAAGATGCGGTTTTGATGCAAGAAATGGAATCAATCGCAATGAAAGAAAATGTTGTTGTGCCCGATGGTGAGAAAGGGCCATATTATGTTAATTTCGTGACGGCTTCCGGAATTTCAGTTCACACTGACGGTTTAACAGATCCCGATGTGAGCAGATCTTGGGCAAATTTAGCCAGAACAGATGTTAAAACAGAAGATTTGGTGAACTTTATGAATGAACAATACGCCGAAAAAGCTTCAATTGTTCAGGAAAGAGAGGCAAAACTTGCAGATGACGGTGAAATTTTAGATAGAAAACAGCTTGTAAAAACTTTTAAGGGATTGAAGTCAACTTATCCGGAACTTGGCGACCCAGAAAAAATTGTGGTTGATAAAGATTATGTTGAAATTACATCAACATTCAGCTCTGAACCGATTGGTTTGGAAAAAAAGGATGGTGAATGGTCAATACACAATACCGAATTAAAGTATGACTCACTTGTGGATGCCGTTACAGACGCACTTTTGACACAAAAAATTGAATACGATGCCGAGAAGTTAAAAGATAAAATCACAAAAGGTAAAGAATCCGGCCCATTTGTGGATAGCGTTGGCGGTTACGTTGGTTTAGACACGGAAGGTTTAGACACAAGGTGGCCAAGAAGTATGATTTCAAATGGAGTGAACGGAGATGACTTTGTTGCCTACTTAAATGATAGATGGGCGGACAATCTTGCAAACCGTGTTGAAGTTGCGAATGACGGTATGAAAATCATAACGGAAGAAGAACGTTATCGTGGTGATGGATATTCAGGAGTTGGCCGATTCATTGGTGAAGATTATGTTATAGCCGGCACATTTCAAGATGGAGGATTACTTGAGGGGACATATAAAAGTTTTGACGGTGGCGACATGGAGACGGGAATTTTTGATCCTGAAACCGGCTTTTTGGTGAAAGGGACATTGATTTCAGGAGATGGTAAAACTCATGAAATTGGAACATTCACAAACGGCAACGACAATACTTTGATTGATGGAACTAGAGTTGCGGATGGTAAAATTACTTATTATAGGGGTGGGAAAGAGGTGGAGGCTCCTGAAGGCAAAGCTGTAGAAACTATTGATGACAAATTCAGCGTTGAAAAAGGAAAGAACGGCCGCATGAAAATTATAAATTCAATGGAGGCGACATGGGAATTCGACAATCAAAAGTTGAAAGATCTCAATGGCGGAGTGATGCCGAAGAGGATCGGAGCGATGACATATGGTGAGGCTCCTACACCTGATGCAGCTAATCACAATAATGAAATTGTCTACTACTATGACGAAGAAAAACATGATTTCTACGATGGCATGGGAAAGGAGAAGTTAGTAATCAATCAGGATAGACCCGAATTTTTGTTTCTTGATAAATTAGATACAAGCAAAGATGAGTATAAAATCATTCTTGATGATCCAAAAGTAGAGGCAACTGAGGGAGGAGAACTTTTAATGAAAAAATTAGGAATCTCGATTAAGACAGATCCGGGAGTTACTGATTATAAATCATATCAAGTGGATTTTGGATTCACAAAGTACACACTCGACGCGGGAAATGTGTCATTTAAAGTCAAGGCCGATGGTGAGAAGCTCATCATAACACAATACGATACTACCGATTATATATATGCAGATGATGTTGAGGAGCCAAATGTCTATGTCGGGTACTCAGGTAAAGAGATTCTAAACCAAATTATGAGTGTTGAGTTGCAACACGATTTTCATTTAAGAGAAAAAATAAAAGGTGACGTCAAACGCGTAGAAAATGGTGATGATTATACAATGAAGTTCAATTATCGCGGACAAGATGTTGTTGTTACAACAGAACATTGGGATGTAGTTAATATTGGCGGAGTAGACTGCAATACAACGGATGAATTCACAATTGACTTTTTCATTGATGAAATGGAGAAGGAGACCGGAGGTGCAAGCGGATCAACATCAACCGATGTACCAACTACAACGAATACATCACCGGAAGAAGATGCTGAAGTGGCGCCAGCTCCAACAGTTGACGCCGCTCACGGAGATGGTGAACCGGTTGAAACAGAAACCAAAGTAATTGAAAAACAAGGCGCGGGAACTTTCACGGTTGATTTGGGAGATGAAGAGATGACTAAAAAAATTCAGGATGTTGTGAAAGATGCGGAGAAAACTCCTGTCGCGACTTCGGATCGAGCAGGTTATGAAGGAAAAACTTTCTACTACGACAAAGAGAAAGGTTCTTACTACACTGCTGACGGGGAAAGATTGAAGATTTACAACGGAGATAAAGTGACTTTGAGTGAAGATAAGAGATCTGAAGCTGAAAAAGAAGTGGCGAAAGATACTGCGGCTGCAAAGGCAAAGGCTACCGAAGCCACGAAAGTTGAAAATAAACCTGAAGTTGCTCAAGTAGTAGACAGAATTACTTCAAAAGAAAATGCGGATTTGCTTGTTCGTTTGAATGATTACAAAACCAAGGGCTACAAAGAGCCGGCAATGAAAATTTCAAGAGATGATGTGATGTCGCAAATAGACAAAGCTTTGATTGGACACGAATTGAGTAATGCCGACACAGCGAAGTTGCTTGCTTTCAAAGGTGAAATAAGTGGTTCAGACAAAGTTGAAGATTCAAAACGTGCTGAAAAAATGAGTTTGGCTTGGACAAAGAGTTACGCGGAAGCGCTTCAATACGCGAAGGCATCAGGTTTGAAAGTAGACTTAAATGTTGTTAGCAAAGGAATGCATGAAAATAATAAAGTGCTTAAAGTTACTGTTGGGGAAGGCGCGAAAGCCAAAAGCGGAGAAATTAAAGTTGTGATTCCAATTCTTGGAAAAGTTGAAGCTTATGATAAAGCAAATCATGTGCGAATCACTTACAAAGGAAAAGAAAATGACGACGTTTTGGCCGCTGTCAAAGTTGCCATTGCTGATTTAAGCAAGTCATAAGTGATTGACCTCTTTGCAGGATTTACATATACTCCCTCTGCTTTTTGACGTTTCGGGGTATAGCAAAGTTGGCTATTGCGCTCGGTTTGGGACCGAGAGGCCGCAGGTTCGAGTCCTGCTACCCCGACCATACTCGACGAAGTCGAGCAATTCGGTTTCACAGAAAGCGAAGCGATTCCGGAGCTTTTCCGGCTTAATCTCTTAGGATGGAATCCAATCTCAAAAAACTTATCGATAAAATGGGCGCTGGTTTTAAACGTTTTCCTTTAACTATTATTTGCAGTGCTGTGGCAACTTTTTTTGCCATGAACATCGCATATCATGAATTTGATGGGGTTGAGGGTTGGTTTTATAGATGTCTCTTGGTGTTTTTACTTGGAATGCCATTATTTACCGCGCAACAATTATTTGCGGAGAGAAGAAAAATGGGTCGTTTCGGGAAAGGTGTTTTGATTAGTATTTGTGCTTTGGTTTTAGGCGCGATTTCTTTTTCTTTTACAGCAAGCGCGGATGAATTTGGTAGGGCGGAGATACTTAGATTCTTATTCCCACTTTTGGCTTTTTTTGCGCTTTTGTTCTCGGCGCCTTACATTGGGAATAAAGAAAAAAATGGTTTTTGGCAATTTAATAAGAGCTTGATTTTAAGAATCATGTCTGCGGTAGTTTCAGCGGGAATAATTTTTGCCGCTTTATCTTTGGCGCTCGTTTCAATAGATCAACTCTTTGAGTTTAGAATTAATGACAAATTTTTTGCAATGTTATGGTCATTTTTGGCTATATTTTTTAGCACGGTTTTTGTTCATATCGAAATTCCGTCGGAATATAAAAAACTCGATCAAGATAAAACATATCCGGTAATTTTGAAGAACTTTGCGAATTACATTCTGTTGCCGATTATTTCCGTGTATTTTGTGATACTCACGGTTTACTTTGCTAAATTTTTAATAAGCCAAAGTTGGCCGAGCGGAACTGTTGCGATGCCGATTATGATTTTCTCAATCTTGGGTATTGTTTCTTATGTTTTGCTTTGGCCGATAAAAAATGCTTACTCAAAATATTTTTTCCCGATATTGTTACCGTTTTTGGGGATTTATTTCTTGGCTCTTGGAAAAAGAATTTCTGAATATGGAGTCACGGAACCCAGATATTTTGGGCTGATGTTTGGAGTTTGGCTACTGTTTATTTCTATCTACTTTATTGCCAGTAAAGAAAAAACTCTTAAAGTTGGTACGTTGAGTATTGCTGTTTTGGCAATTTTATCAGTATATGGGCCTTGGGATGCTTTTAATACTTCTCGAATCAGTCAAATTTCCAGATTGGAAAATTTACTAAATGAATATTCAATTCTAAATAATGGAAAAATTCAAAAAGTCGATCCTGCCACGGTTCCTGATGAAGTAGAGGTTGAAATAAGCTCAATTATAAGTTACCTCGATGCAAGTAAGGATATGAAATATATTAAAGATTGGTTTAGCGATGGCATTGAAGGTAGACGAAATTATCTTGAAGCTATGGGCTTAAAATACCGCACAAGAGTAAGCAGTGATGCTGTTTCCACGAAAGTTGGTTTTAATGTTCTTGCCGATTCAAAAGAAATTTTGGATGTGAGTAATTACAAATATTTTTTTGAAACAAATAATTCAATTTTTTTGAAGAGTGGAGTTGAAAATGTGTTTAGTTTGGGTGAGAAAAATATTTACACAAAGTATGACAATGATTCCAAGGTATTAACAATGAGACTGGATGACGGAGATTCTTTGTCTTTTGACATAGCTGCTTTTGCTAAAAAACTTTACGCGGAAAATAAAGATAAAGAGAAGGGAACAGTTTCAAAAGAAAGCATGAGTCTTTCGGCAGAAAATTCACAAATGGAGGTTAAAATATATTTAAACAGCATTGGTGGTTTTTTTGAAGATGGGGAATTGGAATCGTTTAGGAGTACTGAGAATTCGGTGTTTGTGAATTTGAAGTAATTATTGCAGGAATCTTTCAGGACTTTTTCAGGTTTTGGGTTTATTTTTGGTTTGCAAGCTTCTTGCAAAATCATAACTCTGTAATACAATGGTAATACAAGAAATCAATATGCGCGAAGTTCTAAGCATTTCGGTCTCCAAAGAGGAGAAAAAGAAAATTCTTGCTCGGGCAAAGAAATCCGGCAAGAACGTTAGTGCTTATATTCTTTACGCTCTTGAGGTTGAAAATGATCTCATCAGCGAAGATGAACTTCTTGCGCGGTGGAAAAGGGCACAGGAGAATTACAGAAAGGGAGATACCAAGGAGCTCAGCAGTCTTGCTGATCTCATGTAATGAAAATTAAAATTATTAAATACGACAAAGAATTTCTGGCAATATTCTCAAAGTTACCTCAAGAGATAAAAAATAAATCTCTTAAGGCTGAATCTTTACTCAAGGAGAACGCCTTTCATCCTTCATTAAGATTGCACAAATTGCATGGTAAACTCGCCGGACTTTGGAGTATTTCGATAGATCGCAAATATCGAATTATTTTTGAACCGATCGAAGATGGTGTGATTCATTTTATCAGTGTGGGGAAGCACAGTATTTATAGTTAAGCCGCTCGCTTTAGTAAACTTGTTACTTCGGCTTCCGCAACGCGTGGTTTTATTGCTTGCTGAACCCGTTTGTTAATGTATGCTGTTTTGATTAAAACTTCTGCGGCTCTGCCGTGCTTTGCCATTTCAATCAGATCATCTCCACCCGTAACATTTGCAAGATGCTCGGCCGCCAATTCCTTATCAACATAGGCGGCAACCGGAGGCTGGCCGGTTTTAACTTTTCGTCTGTACTCCACAATTCCGTCAAAGAAATTGCCGTTGTTGGCGGCGGTGACGCTACCGGTTTCGTCTTCGGCATGCCAAAATTCGTGTGTCAGAGTGTTTGCCAAAGATTCGCGAATTCCACTTTCCGTTTCCACCAAATCCGCGCGAATTCCACGCACCTTTGAACACATGTGACAGTCGCCCGCGGCGTGTCCCATTTTCTCCACAGATCTGACTTCAACATTGTCTACTTCCGAACTTCCAGTCCAACGTTTTGCTTTGCTAATTGCCTCACGAAGCAAACCCCTTTTTTTGGGATCTTTTTCATTGGCTATAACTTGTCTTAGCATCATCACCATAAGGTGCAATTCTATGGCAAAGAGTGGGAAAAGTAAAGAGAAATTCTGACGAATGTTCCAACTTACGCGGCTCTTTTAATCAGCTTTTCTCCCTTTGCTTTTGCCTTCGCGGGGTGAACATTTTTTGCTACTTGTTTCTTAACGTAGTTTTGTAAAATATGAACGTCTGCTTCTTTCCCGTGACGACGACTTGTGTCTACCAACTCTTGAGTACCTATTTCATTAGCGAGTTCTTTTGCAGCTTTGTGTCGATCTGCGTATAAGTGCGTAGCTGTTTCTCCTGTTTTGTGTTTTGTAACAAGTTCGGCAACTCCTTCATGATGTGTTCCTCTGAAATGTTCTCCCTCGTGGACAAGTATCTTTTTCAATTTGCGGCGTATATGTGTTTTGGTACCAACAATATCTTTACGGATTCGTATTTTTTTAGTAAACATATCGCAATCTCCCGCGGCGTCACCCATCTCATCGACTTCACCAATTTCAACGTCATCAAAATTCAATTTACCATCCATTCGTTCTGCTCTTTTTTTTTCAAAAGCCAAAATCTGACCCATTGGAGTGTCTTTTGTTTCTTCTACAAGCTGTTTTAAGGTTTGTTTCACGAGTAAATTATAACATATTTACAGGCGCTTGTGAAGTCCGTCTGCACGGGCAGACACCCTCCCGGTACTTCGCCTGTTAAATATAACTCCTAAACTCATCACCCTTTTCCTCAAAGTTTTTCCAAAGAGAGTAACTTGGGGAAGCGGTGGAAAGTAGACAGATTTGACCGGGCTTGGTGTTGGCGAGCGCGAATTCGACGGCTTTTTTCATACTGCGGGTTTCGAGTATGTTGAAACCGACGCGGGATTTTAACATGTGTTTGCCGGAATCAGGGAAGAGGACGATGTTTGGAATTTTGTGCGATCGCAGAGTTTTTTCGAGTTTGCTGAAATTGTAACCTCGATCTTCTCCGCCAAGGAAAATTGTGCCGATCTTTTTTAGAGTTTTTATGGCTTCTATTGTGGATTCGGGAGTTGTTGAGATTGCATCGTCGTAAAATTTTATTCCGTTTTTTTCGCCCACGAATTCAAGACGATGGCGAAGCGGTTTGAAGTTTTTGATTGCTTTTGCGATTGCGGATTCAGGAATTTTTAAAGCGCGAGCAACCTTAACCGCGGCCTGAATATTTTTGAGATTGTGTTTGCCGAGCAGGGGAATTTTGACCGGCGGAATTTTTGCGGAATAGGGCGGTTTGATTGAAAAGTCTGGTTGAAATTTGAAGATGTTGTTTTTCGCTTCGTAATAATTTTTCACACTTCCGTGATAATTCATGTGCTCCGGGAAAAGGTTGAGTAGAAGTGCGATGTTGGGGGAATATTCAATGTCGTCTAGCATGTAACTGGAAAGTTCAATAACGGAAAATTCTGCGGGCGAATTGAGGGCGGCTAGCATTGGATTTCCGATGTTTCCAAGCAATTGAACTTTTTTGCCGGCGGCTTTTAGAATTTCATAAATCAGAGTTGTGCTTGTGCTTTTTCCTTTGCTACCAGTCACGCCGATTGTAAAAGTTTTGTTTTGCTCAAAGAAAAGATTTGTGGCGGTTGTGTATGGAATTTTCACTTTGCTTTTTGGAAGCCCCGGAGTTTTCACTGCGAGATCAAACTCAGATTGGCGATCGAGGTAATTTGCGTTGAGCGATTGGTCGAGGATTGTGATTGGCAGATTCGGGAAAGTTTTTTTGATGTAGGTTTCTGTTTCGTGGCCTTCCTTTCCGTAGCCCAAAATACATACATTTTTGATTCCAAAAAATTTGTAATGTGGAGGAAGAGTTGGAGCGGGAACAGTACGATAGACTTCCGGAATATTTTCACCAAGAGCTGCACTAGCTTCCTCAAAAGTTCCAACACAATCGAATGGTTTTATTTTGCCGCGGCCGGTTATATCTTTAAACATTTGCTTCAGTTTTTTATCTGCAAAAAGATCTTTTCCGAAAATTTGCACGAGTTCTTTGTGAGAAATGAATGGTGAAAGAATTGTGAAAACAAAAACGCATTTCGCGCACTCGCCGCACCACAGCGGGTTTACCCGCTTGTTCCCGTCCGGATTTACTTTAAAGTTTCTATTACAGCTGGAAAAAATGCTGAAATAATTTTTGTGGCGTGAAAAAAGTTCCGCAATCCGGATCTCGTAAAATTGGCGGAGTAGAGAAAAATAGTTGATGTCTTTCGTGATAAATTTGTGGATGTAGTTTTGAAACATCGCTTCAAATTCGGCGGATTTGCTCCACTGGTGATTCACATTTTTTGCGTTGCCAATATTGCTGCTGTATTCGTTTCCAACGATTGTGTTTTTGTAATTGTAGAGGGCGGATGCTGCCAACCCAACAAATGCAAAAATTGCGGAAATCGGAATGTGCCCGTTGAACGAGCCTTCGTGTTTTTGGAAAATTTGCGGATCGAGAAATCTTTGGATTTTCAATGAAGGCACTTTCATTTCTTTGATAACTGCTTCTGCGATTGGTTCAGATTTTTGAGTTTCGAGAAGAAAAGCCGTGAACTCTTCATTATTTTCTTTGAGCAATTCACCCGCGACAATCGAATCTTTTCCACCTCCGATTCCGAGTAAAGAACGATTTTTTCTTGGGAAAGAGAGTGGCGTGATTGTAAATTTGCTTGATGGAAATTTTGCGAGTCTTTTTGGATTTATTTTGTTTCGGTAGCAAAATTCACCGAGGCCTTTTTTGTAAACGGTTGTCCAAAAATCTGCCTGCTCTTTATTTAGTTTTTGCGAAAGTACAACTCGCGAAGGAATATAAAGTTTGTAATAACTAATGCCAAGGATAAGGTGGAGAGAATCGAAAACTCGCTTTGTGATTTCAGGAGAAACTTTTTCGTGCTTCGGAAAAAGTAGAGTTTCTGTAAAATTCAGCGGCGCGCGATTTGTGAATTCAATGCGATAATTAAAAGTGGCTTTCGATTTTGCGAATTTCCAGGAAGTGAAATGAAAACTTTTTGCTTTGGGTTTCATCTTGTATATATAAACATGAGGTTGAATCTAAGGCAATACTCTGATAGTCTTGGGGTACTTAACCACAGCACATGAAAATCGAACTTACCAAATGGAAAAAGTTAGCGATGGCTCTTAGCATTGTTATTATTTTGAACGTATTTTTTAATGTGGGAATTGATACTTTTTACAAAATGCCAACTTGGGATTCTTATTGTCCAGCTGAGTTAAATAGCGTTTCTTATAACAACAAAAAAACTTGCGAAGATGCCGGCGGGTTGTGGACAGAAAATATGGGTTATCCAAAAGAAGTTGGTGTTCTTGGATATTGCAATGTTCAATATACTTGCCAGAAAGAATATGATGCTGCAACTTCAGTTTATAATAGAAATGTTTTCGTGGTTTTGACAGCTCTTGGAGCACTAACAATTATTATCGCCTTATTCGCGGCGATTCCGAATTCAGTTTCATCAGGTTTACTTTACGGAGGAGTGCTTTCCTTGATAATCGGCACAATGAGATTCTGGAGCAATATGGATGACTACATCCGATTCATTGTTACCGGAGTAGTTCTGCTTCTTTTGATCACTATCGGAGTGAAGAAGATGAAGGACTGAATTACCCTTTAGGGTGCTAAGTTCTTCCGAGAATTCGGTAGGCTTCCTTCAGCATTTCCTTCTCGTCTTCCGGTTTTTCGTGGTCGTAACCCAGAATGTGCAGAAGCCCGTGGACAAATAAAAAGCGAAGTTCTTCTTCGAGCGATTGATTGAGTTCATCTGCTTGTTCTTGGGCGCGATCGAGAGAAATTATAATCTGGCCGAGGAATTTTGGATCGGGGTATGGGCTTTCACGTTCGGCGAAAGAAAGCACGTCTGTTGGGCGGTCTATATTTCTGTACTTCTTGTTTATTGCGTGGATTTCTTCATTGTTTGTGAGAAGTAGTTCAACATTTTCTTCAGGGATTGGAGGGAGTTTTTTTAGTAAATCAGTGAAGATTTTGGCGGGGATTTTTGCGTTCTGTGTAAGGTTTAGTTTCATAAGCTTTCAGTATATATCTATTAAAGTCGATCTTAGATTTTTAAACTCGGATTCATCGGTTTCCCAATAAGAATAGACCGCTACACCGGAAATATTATCAGTGTTTGTGCGAAGGTTGTTGTAGCCGCGGTGAAATCCTGCCAGCCCGGTGACAACATTTTCAGCGGCGGGGTCAAAACTTGCACCTTTACTGTAAGATGGAATTCCAATGAAAACCTCCACATTTTTTGGGACAAGCTTTGAAACGGCGATTGTTTGCTGTTCAACCCACCATTTATAAAGTTGCGGATCTTTGAAGCCTGTGTCGTAAGTCATCACGACAATTTGATCTGCGTATTTTGCCACTTCTTTAAATTTTGAGCTCGTCCAGTAGCTTTCTGAACCTGAAAATCGACTTAGCAAATCCGGTTGCCATTCGTCTGTCGCGACTGAAATTTTGGTATCAGGCAAGGCTACACGCATTTCTTCAAGCAAATTAATAAAGGCTGTGTCATTTTGTAAAACCGGTTCAATGTCCAAATGGATTCCGTCAAAGCCTTGTTTGAGTAGCCACTTTGAGGAAAGAATTATTCGAGCACGAACATTTTCGTTGTCTAAATCAATGTCGGTTCTTTTACTGCCGATCCAGGCATAATTTGTTGTGCCGAGCGCGTCGAGTCCTTCCTTAAAAATATTCAAATCATTTGCTACTGAACCGTCTTTGTTTAAGGGGCCGACGTGGAAAAATAAATCTGTAATATTAAGTTGGTCTACTTTGGTATTCAGTTCGCCAAAATCTTTTGCTGTTCCATTTGACCAATCGTGCTCCATCCAAAAGGCAAGTCGGGGCTCAAAATTCCTTTCTATATGGATTCCAAAAACAAACCAAGAAATGGACAGAAATAAAATCGTAAAAAAAATAGCGGTTGAAATGATTATTTTCTGAAGAATTTTTTGAGTTTGAATAAACATGTTTTACGGGTTTGCTTAGCGATTATATCGGATTACAAGTGGACAAGCTATATTCATTTACTCATCAAAATTGACTCTGACGCAAGAGGAAGAGTGTTGCCAAAATGGACAGCGATTGGACATCAATGTTAGGATTGGTTTAGACAAATTTATCCCCCACACCATGCAAGTCCAATCCAATAAATTTACCGTTACCCGATCGGATGCGGCTAATCTTCTTGAAGTTTCAACAAGAACCGTAGACAGATATATTCGTTCAAAAGTTTTATCTGCAAGAAAAAAGGGTGGAAACATTCTTTTGAGCGAGGAGGAATTGAATAATTTTAAGGTTTCAAGATTTCAGAACGCGCATGGTGCCAGCCCAGATGTTCCGGGTCGCGCTCACAGACACATAAATAATGTGGATAAAATTTTGGATTCGGAAACTTTTGAGATGGAAGAACAGGCCGCTCCAGCTTTGGTAAAGCAATCTGCTCCCGTTCAAGAAAGTGCTCGTGAGAAAGTTTTTGAGGAATTATACGATCTTTCAAGAAGGGAAATTCGTGAATATCATAATAAATTGGAGGCTTCGAATTACAGACTCGGCCAGTTGGAAACTCAGTTAAAACATTCGGTACCACTGCTCGAATTTCACGAACAAAGTGAGGTTTTGAGAGAAAAAGAAGACATGGTTGGTGGCAAGATGAAGCACCAGCAGGAAGCTATCGAGATGCTTGAAGTGGAGTTGAAATCTGAGAAACTAAACAAGAATATTTATATTGGTTTGTTGTTTGGTTTGCTCGCGCTTCAACCACTTCTATGGCTACTCCTTCAATAGTCAAATTTCTTTGGAATATTTTCTGGAAAGAAATTGAGCTCAAAAGACAAATGGCTCATCTCGTCTTTGGTTTACTTTACGCACTGTTTTTCTCTCTTGGATTCATCAACACCACGGTTTCCGCGATTATGTTGTTGGCGGCTATCGGATTGGCTGTTTTTTTGAAGTCGCAGAGAAGTTTTGTAGATCAAATTGTTTCTTTGGTTGAAAGAGAAGATCACTTCTGGAATGTTCCGCTTAAAGGCCTGATTTATTTCATTCTCGGTTGCACAATCACAATCACTTATTTTAGTTTTGTTCCGGCTTTAGCGGGAATTTTGATTTTGAGTGTGACTGATTCCATCGGCACACTTTACGGAAAATATATGGGTGTGATTAAGATTCGCTGGAACCCAAATAAACATATGGAAGGACCGATTATCGGTGGTGTTTTGGCGACGGTGATGTGTTACTCATTTCTACCTTTTGTTCCCGCTTTGGTGGCAAGTTTCGTGGGCGCGTTTATCGACACATTCAATATGCGTATTTTGGGCTTTGTGATTGATGACAATTTGGTTATTCCAATTGTTTCCGCACTTGTGGTGCAGATTATGATTTGAAAGCTTGCTTATTTTGTACAATTTGCTATAATTGTACAAAACTAACTTTAATATATGCGACACTTAAGTACAACGGAGGCCAGAAAAAATTTCAGTAATATTGTGAATGAGGTAAAGTATCAGCAACTAATTGTTTCAGTTGGGAGAAGGGGTGTATCGGAGGTTTTTATTGTACCGGCCTACCAAATTGTGGAAGATGTGCCGGTTAGTGAAATGAATGCTGCTTCAAAGAGTTTTGATTTTCTTGAAAATGAACCTGAGATTTACACTTTAAAAGACCTGAAAAAGCGTTATGTATAAATTTGGGACAATAGTTTTGATTCCATTTCCATTTACAGACCTGACTTCAGCAAAAATCAGGCCTGCTTTAATTGTTTCGGGTAAAAATGAAAAATCGGACGATTTGATTGTTGCATTCATTACTTCTAAGGTGGAAAAGATGTCAACAGGACAGTTTTTACTGAAAAGAAATGCTGTTGGCTTTGAACAATCTGGCTTAAAAGTAGACTCTGTTTTTCGTTTTGATAAAATTGCGACATTAAATAAGAAACTTATTTTGGGTGAGTTAGGGTTTATTCCAAAAGAAGTTTTAGCCACGATGAGCAAATCATTTATGGCTGTGTTTGGTTTTTAGTTTATAGAATTTCGGGTGTGTCTTAAATCTCTTACAGATTCAATTCTTGCGAACACAGCTGTTGTCCTATTTCTACGAATAATAATTTCACCGAAAATAGCTTTGTCTAAAATTTTAGAAAGTTCTTCACCCGTAGGTGCATCTACTTTTTCTGGAGTGTTAGGATTATCAATACTCATACTTATGTATGTACCCTCAATTTACCAAAGCAACAAGCCAATATTCAGGTTTTCTCTTATTGTTGACAAGGAGTAGGCTCCGTGGTTAAATGTGGCCTATTTAAATTTTTGTATGGAAAAAGAAAAGGGAGGATTCCTAAGACTGAAGAATGAAATACCTAGTACTCTAGGCGAACTGCATATCAAAGTTGTTGAGACTGATGAAAGGAAAGGTTCAAATGTTGATGCTTTCCGTGCTCGAGTAGCGGAAATGGTTAAAAAACATATATTGTACGGAAATAGTGATTTTCAAATAAGAGGATCGGATAGACCTGACCCTGAAATTTTTATGAATATAAGAGCCGGAATTCACATCGGGTTAGGGTTGCTATCGGGTCACGATAATGAAGGTGTACAGGAGAGATTGAAAAGTACGGATGCGGATGTTTTGCTAAGGAAATTTATTAACAGTGGCAAAGAAAGTGTAATGACAAAAGATGGGCTTTGGCCTGGGAGATATAATTTAAGTGCTACGAGGGCTGTGAAAAGAATGCAGGATCAGTAAATCTCAGCTAAATAGCAGTTTTCACAGTATACTTTATCTGTGGATTCCGGTGGGAATGCGGCGAGGATTTTTGTGGAACATTTGGAGCAGGGGCGTTCCCAAAGTTTTCGGCGGCCTTGTTTTTGAAGGCGGGCAAGATGACGGCATTCAGGACATTTTTTGGGAATCGGAAGTTTCATTTGCTCGTAAAATTTTTGTTCTTGAGGAGAAAATGCAATTTTTGCAGCCAACGAGGTCATAACAGAAAAAACAATCTGAAGAATCAAAACAATATTGAATAAAGGCGCAGTGATAACATCCGTCGGAGTAAATTCCTTCGTAAATGAGTTCGCTGTTTAACACTTCAATGCAGTCGACGCATTTTACGGCTTTGAAAATGTAATTTCCGTAAAGTGAGTCTTCATTGTAATGACTGCCAAAGAGCAAATATGAATTTTTGTTCGTAAAAGCGTAGTTGCAGTAGTCACTATTTTCACTCATCTGGTTCATCAAAGAGATTCGTGGAACCTTGTTGTAAAGCTCGGCGAATTGATCAAAGAAAGGGCGGTTGAAATCGAAATCCATCCCGTAATTTGTGCTTTCCCATTTGTCGGAATGCCATTCTTCGTTGTCGTACACTGGGAATGGAACGTTCTCGTTGTAAACAGAGATTATTGTTTTTCCGCTGAGATCACATTTGCGTTTGTAAAGAATTCTTTCGTTCCTGAAAGAGAGGCGACGTTGTTGGCGGCAATCAATACAAAACTTGGGTTCGGGGACTTGAATTTTTGCGTAGAAAGCAAGGTCGGCAGAAGTTGAGGAGAAATTTTGGGAACAGTTTTGGCAAGTTGACATAAATTGATTTATTATTTTAATGTCCCGCCGGGGGGACATTTTCAGGTGCACTCATTCCCACTCTATTGTTGCAGGTGGTTTGTTTGTGATGTCGTAAAGCACGGCGGAAATTTCCGGATCTTCTAGAATTCTAAGAGCAAGAATTTGAACTTCGGCGATTGGAAGTTCGGCGAAATTGGCCGTCATTGCTTCTTCAGAAACGATGGGGCGGAGCACGATTGCATTTTCATTTTGTGTACTCACTGAAACGGGGATTAGAACCGTTGGCATTTGCCAGACATTTTTGTATTCGTTAATTTCGTGCAAGAAATCCATCGCAATTTTGTCCGCTTTTTGGAGGGTTTTTACTCTGTTGGGCGTGAGCGTTCCGGGCGTGAAATTTATTGAGTTTATGGTCGCGGGCGCAATCATATAAAGTACGCGATTTATCTCGTGAAATTTATTGGTGATTGCTGGCGCAAGTTTCGCCAATTCTTGCCAAGTTGTATTTCCAAAAAGAGCGACCGGATGGCGGTAAGTTCTAAAATCACCCTGAACTCCGACTGATTTTATTGGCAAAAGTCGCGCGCGGAGACGGCTATTTTTTTCAATTAGGAATTCGTTGATTTGAGCTTCTAGGTCGACGTGATTCTCGGGGAGATCAGGCTGGCTCGCGCAAAGAATTCTCACGGCTAGGCCGGGACCGGGGAAAGGGTGACGCCAAACCATTCGCGGATGCAAACCAAGCTTTTGTCCGACTTCGCGAACTTCATCTTTATACAAATCTTTTAGAGGCTCGATTATTTTTCCTTCCGCGATTAATTTTTCAATTTCCGGAACACGATTGTGATGAGTTTTGATTTTTGAGGAATTTTTTGTGCCGCCGGATTCGATTGTGTCCGGGTAAATCGTGCCCTGTGCAAGAAGCCAGTCATCAGGATTGAGTTTGAGATTTTGCGAGACCTTTTTCTGAACTTCCAAAAAGACTCGGCCAATTATTTCACGCTTTTTTTCAGGTTCAGTTACGCCTTCAAGAGCCGTGAAAAATTCAGCAGTCGCGTCATAAACATGTAAATTATCAACTCCGATTTCTCGCAATGAAGTTTCGACTTCTTCACTCTCATTTTGTCGCATAAAACCCGTATCAACAAAAAGACCGTAAACTCGATCCGTTCCGAGGGCTTTGTTTAAGAGAACGAAGGCAACAGTGCTATCAACTCCGCCGCTAATCATTAAGAAAACTTTTTTATCGCCAACTTTTTCGCGGATTTTTTCAACTTCGGAATCGATAAAATTTTTCAAATCCCAGTCTCGGCGTGCGTTGCAGATTTTTAGGAAGTTCAGAAGAATTTGTTCACCTTTTGTGCTGTGTTTAACTTCCGTGTGAAATTGAATTCCAAAAAAGTTGCGAGATAGATCACCGACAGCGGAATAATCGTCGTCGTCTGAAGAGGCGAGGATTTCGAAGCCAGCGGGAAGTTTTGTAACTTTATCACCATGGCTCATCCAAACCTGTGTTTTCATGCCCGTTAGAAAATCTTCAAAAATTCCTACGGGTTTTTTAATTGAAATTTCCGCTTTTCCAAACTCGGCTCCAACACCTTTTCCCGGTTCAACTTTCCCGCCCAAAATGTGAGTCATAAGTTGATGGCCGTAACAAATTCCAAGAATCGGAATTCCGAGTTTGAAAACTTCAGGGTCTATTGTGGGAGTGTCTTTTTCATAAACAGAAGCTGGACCTCCTGAAAGGATTATTCCTTTGTAGCTCTTAAGAGTTTCAGCTGGGGTAGTGGTGTCCAAAATTTCACTGTACACGCCGAGTCTGCGAATGCGAGTCGCGATTAAATGCGTGTATTGGCTGCCGTAATCAAGAATTGCAATTTTATCCATTTGTATCTTCGGTTACAGGAATATTTCCTTGAACAACCGTGACAGTTCGAGGATTTGGGGTGATAACATTTCCCACAAAATCGCGGAGGTTTTTTAACACGACTTCATAGCGTTCATCTTTTTGATCTGTCATTCCGGAAGTTGTTAAAACTACCGCGGAGCCGTCAACTTTTGCTTTTGTAACTGTGATTGTATCTTTTACGGTTGAGTCTTTGTAATCCATATCCGTGATCTGATAATTTAGACCGTCAGCTGCAAAATCGGTAGAAAGCGGCTCGTTAAAAACTATTGTGATTTCATTCATTGCTGTGATTTCATGAGAAACAATTCTGGGCGGATTTTCGTCAGGTAGTAGACTGAAAGAAAGATTTTGATCTGTTAAAAGGTTGGTTTCGTAAAATGCCACGTTTTCGCGAACATCAAAAAAATCAGATCGAATCGACTGGCCTTGCGGCACATTAACAATTACCCGATAGTGATCAGCCAAAGTTCCGGGCTGTTTGTGAAGGTGAAGATTGTAAACTCCGTCTGTCCAAACATATTCCGGCAAAGTGTATTCGTAAGTGTAAGATGCTGAGCCGCCAACCGGAATACTCAAAAGTTCGCCGAGCACGATGCTTGCTTCGCTATTTTCTTTCACAGTTCCGCCTTTTGTAACATTTGAACTAAGCGGAATTAAAGTTCTGAGATAACCGGTGTATGGACCGCTAAGTGGAATATTCCAAATTCCGTGATGTTCAATATTCTCAATAACTTTTGCATTTACAATCGGATTTCCACGAATATCTTTTTCTGCGGTGACATTCAAGGAGTAGGTTACATCGTGAGTGATGTATCGATTTGTTTTCATGCCGCCGTAATTCGCGTCGTTGACGGCGACGAAGTCGCCGCTTTCCGATTTTGGAGTTGAGCCGTCCCAGCCGCGTTTTGCAAAAGCGTTCGCGAGTCCGGAGCGATTGAAAGCCGCGACAACATGTTTTTCTTCAAAGGCTCGATCAAGTTCATCAAGGGCGCCGCTAATTCTCCACGGAAAAATTAGAGTTTTCGTGATTATTTTTTTCACAATTTCGCCGCTGATATTTTTTCGATTCGCAAGCGCTTCTTCATTGTGTCTGTCTATATCTGAAACGACACTGCTCAAAGTCTCGAATAAATTTGCTTTCGTGAGTTCATAATTCTCAACTTTCAGCGGTTCGTATTTACCAAGCATGTCTTCAAGGAAAGAAAAATCCGCGGCGATTACTCCGTCAATTTTTGTGTCCGGATAAACCATGTTGTAAAACTTGATTAGCTCATCTTTTGTTTTTGGAAAATCAGGATCGAAGTTCGCGTCGCGGAAATTGTGGCCTTCATAACCCGGACCTTTTAAAAGAGTCGCGAGCACAAGAGGCGGTTCAACATAATCGTGTTTATCAATGTCGCCGTAAACATTGTGGAAATCGAGGCCGGCGTAAAGCCCGTGACTGAATTTTAAAACGCCGTAATTTGAAATAAATCCGCCGGTTGGGCGAAGTTCATAATTATTTTGGAAAAGTATGATGTAATTTCGAGTGCCGAAAGGGAAGCCGGTGAGCGAGAAAAATCCGGTCATCATAAAGCGGAATGAACCGAGAAAAAGCCAGATTGCGAGTAGAATTACTGCGATAATCGCGACTGCGAATTTTGCAAATTTATGGGCAAGTTTTGGTTTTATCGATTGCGGGGCATGACGGTGGTGATTTGATGAGCTATACCCGCTGGAGCCGTACATGTTGTAATTCATGATTTACCAATTAGTTCCTGAAAACGTTTGGTGACAAATTCTTTATCAAGCGCTTCCAAAAACCAACCCGCTTGCGGACCGGAATCTTTCCCAATTAAAGCCATGTAAATTGCGCCAAATGCGTCTCTCGCGGAAAGCGGCGAAGCCTTTCTGATTGCGTGCAGTTTTCCGTGCAATTCTTCTCCGCTTTGTTCGACTTTCAGCTCTTCCACAATTTGCGCAAGGAAAGATTTTTGATCAGCCGAAAGAGTAACGTTTGGCGTTTCTTTTAGAACTTCGAATTTAACAGATTCAGGAGCGTATTCTTTCAGCCATAATCTTACATAGTGAAGTCGTTTTTCTAATTCTTTTTTGTCTGGTTCGGTTAACGGAGATTTTTTGAGTTTTGCTACTTCGGCTTCGATGTCCAAATGTGGCATTTGAACCATGAAAACGAGTCGAGAAAAACGCGGTCTGAAAGTTTCCTGAATTTCGTCGACTTGAGAGTAGTAGAAAGCTCGAGCGAAATCTTTATTAACTTCTTCAGCTTTTCCAAAATAGTGGTCGGCGCATTCGTCGTATCTGTCAAAAAGTCGAGGAATAGTTTCATCATTCGGATCAAATTCTATCGGCTGATTTGGACGAGATCGAATCATCAAAAATCTAAGGAGTTCGGATGGAAGAATTTGTGAAATGGCGTGTGCTGTTGCACCTTCGCCTTTTGAGGAACTCATTTTTGCGCCACCAAATAGGAAAAATTCGTAAGGAATATTAAAAGGCACGTGAGTTTTGAAAATTTCTCGCGCAATTCTCACGCCGATGTCGTAAGATCCGCCGGCCGCGCCGTGATCTTTCCCCGCGCCTTCAACGTCAACATTGTAGACTGTCCATTTTACCGGCCACTCCACTTTCCACGGTAATTTTCCTTTGCCTTTGAAAGGGGCGATTGCACCTGTGTGACCGCAACCTTTTGCCCATTTCACCATGTCGGGCTCGCAAATGTAGCTCGCTAATTTTCCATCCCATCCTGTTACTTTTGTTGTTCCAATTTTGCCGCAATTTTCACACACAACTTGAAGTGGATGCCAGTCATCAGGTTTAACTGAACCTGAAACTTCTTTGTAAATTTGTCGAATTGCAGATTCGCTCTCCATCGCTTTCACAATCCACTGGTCGTATTCGCCGTCGTCGTATTTTTTTGTTGCTCTCGTATATTCGGCTTCGAGGTTGAGTGAATCAATCACTTCTTTGAACTCGATTCCGAAATATTCGGGGTAGTTTTTTGCTTTTCCATCGGGAGACGGTACGTCGCGAAGTGGTTTCCCCATATGCTGTTCATATTCTGCTTTATCAAGATAAACAGGGAGTCCGTCCATTGGATCGACATCATTAAACTCGTAAACGAAATGCGCTTTGATTCCTTTTTCTCGAAGAGCCTGCGCGACAACGCCGTGCACAACAACTCCTCTAAGAGAACCAACGTGAACTCTACCTGACAGTGTTTTTTCATCTCTCACAACCAGCTCCTTTTTGCCCGGATAGGTTTTTATAATTTCATCGGCAACTTCGTCTACCCAAAACATAGAAAATTTGTTTATGTACAGGCATTCTAGGGCTTACGATGGATTTTTTCAACCTGAAAAAACTCGGGTTTGACTCAAATCATTTTATTTTTTAATTCACCCCCGGGGGTGGTTTTAGTTGAACTTTGTTATATGTCTTCTCCCATTTGGTAAAATTAATGTTTGTAAAATAGGAATTTTCACTCCAAACAAATCTTCGACCAGTTTTGTGCCCATCGAGATAGTTTCTGGTTTTACTCGAATAGGATCATAAACCCAGAAAGTCTGTATTTCGTCTGCACCTTTTGAAAGACTATGAATTATCGCGGCGGTGATCCCCCTGCAATTTACTTTTAAATCTGATTTGTTGCAGGCTTCATCAGTACATTTTTGACTTCTCTCGGTAAAGGCAAATCCGCTCATGTCGGCAGGGTTTATTTTATAACCGGTTTGCGCAACAACTTTGGCTCGACAAATGTCTTCGGAGATTACGGAAATGTCAGAAAGATCGACTCCGTATCGAGAAGCAGTTTTTTCATAAACAGATGTGATTCCCGGCTCCAAATCTGAAAGTCGTAAATGTTTAAGTCTTCTGTTTGAAAGTCCGGCTCGGACAAATTGATCTCTAAAAAGTCCTTTGTGATCAAATGCGATACCGATTTTTGCAATTCTGTCACGACATTCTTGTGCAACTTTCATTGCCTCCTCAAAAGCGGCAAATTGCGGGTCGATTTCAATTTTGTCATCTACTATGTCGACTTTGGGGTTTCCGGCTAAGATCGAAAGTTTCATTTCTTTGTAATTAGAAGAAAACATATTATCAATCTTTGTCAATTTTGTCAGTAGTTATGAATCTTGCGGGATATTCTAATCTGTTATATACTGTTGTCAGTAATATTGACAAAATGGACTTAAGCAGAGTTTTGGAGAACATCGGACTCACTGAAAAAGAGTCCAAAATATATTTGGCACTTTTAGAGATGAAAGAGGCTCTGCCAAGTACGATAGCAAAAAAGGCGGGTGTGAAAAGACCGACGACTTACCTGATTTTAGAGCAGTTGATTCAGAAAGGGTTGGTTAGTCAAATCAAAAAAGGGGCTTATTTCTATTTCCAACCTGTTAATCCTCATTCGATTTTGGAGGATGAGTATAGAAAATATACTGAGCTTGAAAAAGCTTTGCCTGAACTTTTGAGTTTGCACGACTTATATTCAGTTCGTCCGCAGGTTTCATTTTTTGAGGGCAAGGAAGGAATTATTAGAATCATGGAAGACACTCTGAAAACATCGACGGAGTTGCTTTGTTGGGCTGATACAACTTTGGCTACAAATACACTTCTAAAAGATTACTATCCCACTTACATCAAAACTAAAGTTGAGAGGAAAATTTGGCTCCGAGGAATTTTTTCATACGATAAATATGCGCTTAAATATAAAAAAGACAGTCAAAAAGAGCTCCGTGAAGTCTACTTAATCCCCAAAGAAAAATTTCCATTCAAAAACGAAATAAATATTTACGACAATAAAGTGGCAATTGTATCTCATCAGGATCAAATTGGCGTAATTATTGAAAATAAAAATATCGCGGATACTCAAAGATCAATTTTCAACTTTGCGTTTGAGTATGCGAAAATCGTAGAGAAAAGTGTCCCCGGGGACACTAATCCGCATAAGCCGCCTGCTCGTTGAAGCTGTGCTTTCTTTCGATGTCGAAGAATTTCATTTGTTCTTTCTTGAAAAGGAGTTCGACTTTTCCGGTCATGCCGTGACGGTGTTTTCGCACGTAGATATCTGTAATTCCGGCTCGATCGGTGTCTTCTTCGTAATAATCTTCACGGTACATCATGAGCACAACGTCTGCGTCCTGCTCGATTGCACCGGATTCACGCAGGTCTGAAAGTTGAGGGATTTTTACAGGGCGACTTTCAACCGCACGAGAAAGCTGAGAAAGCGCGAGGATTGGGATGTGAAGTTCACGGGCGAGGCCTTTCAAAGATCGAGAAATTTCGGAAATTTCCTGAACGCGGTTTGTAATTGAGTTTGAAATTTTGCCGGCAGACATCAACTGAAGATAGTCGACAATCAGAATGTCGAGTCCATGTTCCATCTGAAGGCGGCGAGCTTTTGCCTTAAGTTCCGAGATCGACGCGCCGACAGAATCGTCAATAAAAATCTTGCATTTATTTAGCTGATCCATAACAGTTCCCATTCGCAAAAAGTCTTCTTGGGTGAGTCGACCGGATTTCATCTTCCAAGAATCAACTCCGAGAAGCGAAATAAATAGACGTTCCACCAACTGTTCTTTCGACATTTCGAGAGAAATAATTCCTATAGACTTGCCTTTGACCGCAATGTTTTGCGCAATGTTGAGGGCGAAAGCGGTTTTACCCATTGAAGGTCGGGCGGCGAGAATAATCAAATCCGAAGGCTGAAGGCCGGTGAGAATATTGTCCATTGAGCTGTAACCTGTTGAAAGACCTTTGTATTTTTCCGCGGCTTCCGGATCATGCAAATCTGAGATTTTTTCGTAAGTTGAATTTAGAATTTCTTTGATGTGCACGAAGCGGTTTTTCATGAAAGTTTGCGTCACTTTGAAAAGTTCCTGCTCTGCTTGGTCAACCAGCTCGTCTACTTCTTGATCTTCCTGATAACCGAGGCCGGTGATTGCGCCACCTGAGCTGATTAGTTTTCTAAGAGTGGATTTTTGTTTAACGATAATCGCGTACTGAAAAACGTGAGACGCGGTGAGTACTTCGTCGCAGACTTCTCGAAGGTAACTTTGTCCACCGACGATGTCGAGTTTGCCATTGTCTTTCAGCCAGTTTGTAACTGTTAGAATGTCGATGGGCGAGCGTTTTGCAAAAAGTTCTTCGATCGCGGTGTAAATTATTGCGTTGATGTCGTAATAAAAATCTTCAGGCGAAAGCATGTCCGCAACCTTAATAATCGCGTTTTTTTCAATCATTATTGAGCCGAGAACGGATTTTTCGGCTTCCAGCGAATGCGGCGGTACTCGAACTTGGTCGGACATGGCTTTGAATAAGGGGATTTATTGTGACACGGTTCAGCAAAAATTCAAGAAACGTGGCTTGCCATAGACAAGTTTAAGTTTTAAAGAAAAATAAATTTTGTTATTACTGTCTTGTGAAAAGCCTTAGTCTTATTTTTTGAGAACGCTGACCACTTTACCATCTCCATCCAAAGCAACAAGACAAGTTTGTGGGGAATGTGATAACGTTTCCACCTGTTCGAAACTCAAAGGGTTTGAAGCGTCCTCCAACTTGTAAACGACATAAGGTTTAGTCGTCGTAAAAAATACAGGCCTGTGTAATGCTATGCCGAGTGCATCAAGCAAACCTCCCATAAACACATTCCATACATGACTCAATGTGCTGTGTTCGTCTCTTTGGACTTTTTGTAAAAGATCTGGGTAAAAAGCCATATAGTCGCTTTCAGAAAAACTAGGGTTCAAATCAATTAATTTCTCATCTTTAAAAAAGATACGCCAATCTGAAGAGGGTTTTGAGGAAGCACTCTCCGTCGACAAATTCACCTCCATTGAGGGTTGGAATGCTCTTAAGTCCACCCAAATCACTTTTGGTTTCTCCTTACAAAGGGCTTCAACTAATGCCACAGCTTGAAGTGTAGAGGGTTCGTGATGGTCAAAACTCTTAACCAACTCCCCACACCGGGGAATCGTAAAAACCATTGCATATGTCAAAACCACACTTGTCAAAGCTTCAATATTTTTCGCCACGGCATTCACAGGATTCACAGTAGCTTTGGGAGGAGTAATAGGGGCCGCTTCGCTCAAAACCGTCGCTCCCAGTCGCGACCAGCCGCCTTGATCATAAAAAGGTTCGGTGGCTGTATTTCGTCTACGGAATCAGGAATGAGTGTGTTCATAACACAGCTATGAACACGTTTATAAAGAGTATCCAAAGGAGGTGTAGCCTTCGCCGAAGAAATCTCTTCTCCAAGTTCTCGATCTAAAAGTTGTCTGAGTTTCACTCGTTTTTTCTCTTTGAGAATTTTCAGAGGTTCTCTAACCCCTTTTGAAGTTTTATCAAATTCGTCGATTTGATGACAAAGAAGCTGAGGTTCATTCGGATCTAAAATGATAATGATTGAATTGACGTCATCACGCACACTTGCCTGTTTATGATCAAAAAAAGACACGCAATCGATGTGTTCAAATCCAAAGCGCTCCAGAACAGCCGCGATAAAATCGGCGGCCGTAGCACAGCGAAAAATTCCTTTTTCCAGCATTTGAACTGAGGTTGTGGTGGAACCTTTAAAACTGAAATGAGTTCTCACCCAACGGTGCACCGTTTCCAAGATCTCATAAAAGTCACGGCTCTTGAGTTCAGCGGAAATTTGTTTGAAAGCCTCATCGAAAAAAAAGTTGTACTTTTCAATAGGATCAATGCCGGATCGATCTGAATATCTCAAGTAATGCGTGGCCGTAATCAAGTCCCAAAGTGTGGCGTAAGCCCCCTGTTCCAAAACATCCTCCGCATGCTTGGAAGCAGGGCATTCTCGAATGATAAGTTTATGTGGCTCGACAGACATAGAATTTTAAAATGGGTCGATCTGCAAAATACCATAATTTATGAATATAGTCAATCAGCCGACTTATGCGGTTTTTTGACAGTTCATTTTCTCAGTCTATCATTTCTCCATGGACAAAATTGCATTCGGAAAAATGGCTGAGGATTGCGCGTTGCGGCTACTTGAGAGGCGCGGCTGGAGTTTAATAGATAGGCATGTGTGTTTTCGCGAGGGCGAAATTGATTTGATTGTGGGGAAGGATTCGCGGCTTTTATTTGTGGAAGTGAAGGCGAGAAGAAGTGAGTTTTTTGGGGCTGTTGTCGAAGCTCTGACAACACATAAAATTCGGCGGTTGAAGAAGGCCGTGATGAGGTGGAGAATGCGGTCTGCGGATCGGCGCGCGGGGCAACTTTATTTTCTTGGGATTTTGTTTGATGGAGAAGTGCCTGTCAAAGTTGACGGGTACTTTATTGAATAAAATGGCAGTAAAATTAAAATCGTATTGTTTGATCGGACTAGACGCTGTGCCTGTCAATGTTGAGGTGGACAGCGTTCAAGGGATGCCAAATTTCTCGATTGGCGGAATGGCGGGGAAGAGTGTGCAAGAGGCGAAAGATCGAGTGAGGAGCGCGATTTCGCATGGAGGCTTTAAGTTTCCGATGACTCGGAAAGTTGTGAATCTTTCGCCGGCTGAGTTGGTGAAGCATGGGACTCAGTTTGATTTACCGATTGCTTTGGGACTTTTGATGGCGAGTGATCAGGTTGAATTTGAGGCTGAGGATTTTCTGATTGCCGGTGAATTGGGTTTGAAAGGTGAAATCAGACCGGTGCGTGGAATTTTGCCTGCGCTAATGATGGCCAAAGAAATCGGTATTAAAAAAGTGTTTCTTCCATTTGAAAATTTAAGGGAAGCGAGTCTGATTGATGGAATTGAAATTTTTGCCGTGAAAAATCTGCGGGAAGCCGTGGAAGCGGTTTTGGGTCGAAGAAGTGAATCAAAAAAGATTTATTTTAATTTTGCGAGTGAAGCAATTTGGGATTTCAAACATATTTCCGGACACAAGGCGGCAAAGCGCGCGCTTATGGTTGCGGCCACCGGAGGACATCATCTTTTAATGAAAGGGCCACCCGGAAGCGGGAAAAGTTTGCTTTCAAGAAGTTTTCCTTCAATTTTACCTCCTCCCACAAACTCCGAGTTGCTGGAAATTTTGAAAATTTATTCGGTTACGGGGAAAAATATTGAACGGATAAGTCCAAACCGGCCTTTTAGATCAGTTCATCACAGCGTTACCGAGCACGGTTTAATTGGAGGTGAATTCGCAATTGGCGAAATAACTTTGGCTCACAACGGTGTACTTTTTCTTGACGAATTACCCGAGTTTTCAAGAAGTGTGATTGAAAATTTGAGGCAACCTTTGGAGGAAAAAACTTTGGGTCGAAAAAATTATCCCTGCAATTTTCAGTTGATCGCGGCCATGAATCCTTGCCCTTGCGGATTTTACGGCGATTCAAAAAAATCATGCGAATGCCCGCCTTATCAAGTGCTCCGTTATCGACAAAAAATTTCCGGCCCGATTTTAGATAGAATTGATATTCAAATTGAGGTTCCGCGAATTCCTTACGACGAACTTTCCGGCGGCGCGGAAACTTCCGCTGAAATGCTTCAGAAAGTTTTGGCGGCTCGTAAGATTGCAATTGAAAGGTTCGGTCATATAAATTCCGAAATGAATCCGGCAGAAATTAAGAAAGAAAAGCTGAGTAAAGATGCGAACACTATGTTAAAAAACGCCTCAAACAAGTTTAATCTTTCCGGCCGAGCAATCCACAAAATTATTAAAGTCGCAAGAACCGTGGCGGATTTGGAGGGAGTTGATTTAATTGATCTGAGTCACACTTCAGAAGCTTTACAATATAGATCTTGATTGACCGTGACATTTATCAAGCTTAAAATCAAACTGTTTATGATAACAAAAATTATGAAAAATTTCGCTCGCATTCGAGTCCACACTGCAAAAAGGAAAAGTGCTAAGACATTTTTAGAATTGGCAAGTAAACATATGGTTGATGGCGGCAAGGAAAATGAAAATTTATCTATGAATGTTGACCAAATATTATATGGCAAACGATAAGTTCTTAATTGATTTGAGTATTTAATTATTAATCCCCTTGCGCCGCCGGCCGCGAGATAGTAAATTTGCCCTAAGATTTTCCAAAACAATTTGCCTGCAAAAAATTCGAAAATTGAATTGCCCAAGAAAGTTCTGATCCTTGGATCGGGGGCACTGAAAATTGGCGAGGCGGGTGAGTTCGATTATTCAGGTTCACAAGCGATAAAAGCACTGAAAGAAGAAGGGATCGAAGTAGTTTTGATCAATCCGAATATTGCCACGAATCAAACAAGCAAGGGCTTGGCGGACAAGATTTATTTCTTGCCAATCAATCCTTATTTTGTGGAAAAAGTGATTTCCAAGGAGAAGCCGGACGGACTTTTGTTGAGCTTTGGCGGTCAGACGGCTTTGAACTGTGGAGTCGCTTTGGAAAAATCGGGGGTTTTAGAAAAGCACGCTGTGCGTGTGTTGGGAACTCCGGTAGATTCAATTGAGAAAACCGAAGACAGGGAAATTTTCAACAAAGAATTGAAAAAAATTGATGTGGATGTGCCAAGGAGTATTGCTTGCACAAATGCTTCCGCGGGTTTGCGTGCGGCCGAGAAAATCGGTTATCCGGTTCTGGTTAGAGCCGCTTTTGCACTCGGTGGAAAGGGTAGTGGATTTGCCTCAAACGAGAAAGAATTGCAGGAATTATTAGACACGGCTTTCGCATTTTCCCCTCAAGTTTTGGTGGAAGAAAATTTGAAGGGCTGGAAAGAAATCGAATATGAAGTTGTGCGTGACGCGAAAGACAACTGCATCACGGTTTGCAATATGGAAAATTTTGATCCGCTGGGAATTCACACCGGGGAAAGTATTGTAATCGCGCCGTCGCAAACTTTAACGAACGGTGAATATCACATGCTTCGAGAGTTGGCGATAAAAGTAATCAGACATCTGAAAATTGTGGGCGAATGTAATATTCAATATGCGCTTGATCCGCAACCTGAAAAATATAGAGTTATTGAGGTTAACGCGCGCTTGAGTCGATCTTCCGCACTTGCTTCAAAAGCGACCGGTTATCCGCTTGCTTATGTCGCGGCAAAATTGGCTTTGGGCTACTCTTTGCCGGAACTTCGCAATGCCGTGACAGGAGTAACTACCGCTTGTTTTGAACCGGCTTTGGATTACGTCGCTTTGAAAATTCCGCGTTGGGATTTGGACAAATTTAGAAAAGTCACACACACGATTACTAGCGAAATGAAGTCGGTGGGGGAAATTATGGCGCTCGGACGAAATTTTGAAGAAGTAATTCAAAAAGGTTTGCGAATGTTGCAGGTTGGGCTTTTGGGTTTGACCGGAAATGAACGGCTCGGAATTCAAACTGAAGATTTGGCGAAGGCGATTTCAGTTCCAACTCCAAAAAGAATTTTAGCGGTTGCCGAAGCTCTGAAAAAAGGCTGGGGAATTGATAAGATTTATGAACTTTCGGGAATTGACCCTTGGTTTTTGGGAAAACTTAAAAACATTGTGGAGCTTGAAAATGTGCTTGAAAAAAATAATCTTGATGAAGATTTGATGCGCGACGCGAAAAAACAAGGTTTTTCAGATAAACAAATCGGGCTTTTGAAAAATATGGAGGAAAAAGAAGTGCGAAGCATGAGGGAAAAGATGAAAGTTTTACCGAGCGTAAAACAAATCGACACAATGGGGGCGGAGTATCCTGCAAAAACAAATTATCTTTACCTCACTTATCACGGCGATAAACACGATGTTGAGTTCAAACACAAAGGGAAAAGTGCGATTGTTTTGGGGAGCGGAGCTTATTGCATCGGCTCGTCGGTTGAGTTTGATTGGTGCTGTGTGAACGCGATAAATGCTCTGTCAAAGTTGAAGTATGAAACCATAATGATCAATTATAATCCGGAAACCGTTTCAACCGATTACGACACTTGTGACAAACTTTATTTTGACGAACTTTCGCTCGAGCGCGTTTTGGATATTTACGAACTTGAGGAACCGGATGGGGTGATCGTTTCAACCGGTGGACAAATTCCAAATAATTTGGTGAATAAACTTGCTGACGCTAAAGTTAAAATTTTTGGAACTTCACCTAAAAGTATTGACCGAGCGGAGGACAGGAATAAATTCTCCGCAATGTGTGATGAACTTAAAATTGATCAGCCAAAATGGAATCAGTTTGCGGAAGTAAAAGATGCCTTTAAATTTGCCGAGGGCGTGGGCTATCCGGTTTTGGTTAGACCTTCTTATGTGCTATCAGGCGCGGCCATGTCGGTTGCGCATAATGAAGAGAGTTTGCAGGCTTACTTAGACAAAGCTGTGAAGATTGGGAAGGACGCGCCGGTTGTAATTTCAAAATACGAAATAGGGGCGAAAGAAATTGAAATCGATGCGGTGGCACAAAATGGCGAGCTGATGATTTGGGCGATTGCGGAACACGTTGAAAATGCCGGAGTGCACAGCGGCGATGCGACAATCGTTCTTCCCCCTCAAAAATTGTATTTCGAAACAATCAAGCAAATCAAAAATATCGCGAAAAAAATCGCCAAAGAATTAAATATTAGCGGACCTTTCAACATTCAATTCTTGGCAAAAAATAATGAGGTTAAAGTTATCGAATGTAATCTTCGTTCTTCACGAAGTTTCCCTTTCAGTTCAAAAGTAACAGGTTATAATTTTATTGAAATCGCAACCGAATCAATGCTCGGGTTGGCGAAAAAACAGGTTTATAAAACTCTCGATCTCGATCACGTTGGAGTTAAAGCGCCGCAATTTTCTTTCTCTCGTTTGAAAGGTGCGGATCCGGTTTTGGGAGTTGAAATGGCTTCAACAGGAGAAGTTGCGTGTTTTGGCGAAAATCTTTACGAAGCATTTTTGAAGGCAATGATTTCTACCGGCTTTGAAATTCCAAAGAAAAATATTCTGGTCGCTATTGGGCGACTCGAAGACAAAGCGGACTTTTTGCCTGCGGCTCGAAAGTTAATTGAAATGGGCTATGTTCTTTTTGGAACGCCCGGAACTGCGGATTTCTTAAGTGACGCGGGCGTGAAGTGTAGCAAAGTTCATAAAATCGGCAGTACGGAATTGCCAAATATCAGCGGAATAATTCACAAAGACAAAGTCGATTGGGTTATAAATATTCCTCGAAATTACTCTCACGAAGAAGTCACTAGCGGTTACAACATTCGCCGTCTCACGATTGATCACAACATTCCGCTCAGTACAAATATTCAGGTTGCAAAATTGATGGTGGACACTTTAGAACGCTACAAATTGGAGGATTTGGCGATTGAGCCCTGGAGCACGTATGTGGACTAAAGATCGTTTTCGTCGTACTCCTCATCTTTTAAAATTGTGCGTCCTTTTTTGGGCGCATATTTTATAAAAACTTTGAGGAGTTTTTGAGTTCGCTTAGGAAATACCTCAGCATATTTTAACATTTTTTCTTGAGAGAGATGCTCTATATTAATAGATTTCATAAAATCAAAATGTTTACCAATTGAGTTCATATAAATGATATCTACAATCGCTTTTTCAGGTTCGGCCAAGTTATATCCAAGTTCCGTTGTTTGGAATCCGAAATAATATTTTTGGGGGAATTTAAAAAACTGCCAAGAATAGTCCTGCATTTTTACTTCTGAGCTTCTTGTGAGGGTTACAGATTGTATGGAATGCACCCGATTAACCATATAATTAGAAAGCGCCGTATAAAAAGAGACATAAGAATTATTTTGAATCTTATGAGCTAATAAATTCAAGTCTGTTTTGGATAAGGTTTTGAAATCTTTTTTCCAAATATAAACATTTCGCTTTATTCTAAAGAAATGGCCACTTCTTGAATATCTACTGCAGATTACAATTGCGTTGTATTTATTAATTTTCAAAAGCTCTTGTATATCTTCAATTGTGAAAATTTTTGGGAGTTTTTCTGTTAGCTTGATGTAGTGCATGGGAGCACTATACACTCTATGGTTAGAAAATAACACTTTTGTACATTATCTAACCTTAGAGTTGATAGTATGCTGAGGGCGGGTGTATAATAGTTTATGTTGAATAGTTCAGAGCTTAGAAAGCACTGCATCGATTTTTTCTCGATTTCGCTTCACCCAATTCAAATAGAATTCGGTGTTTTTTGTGTTTGCGTCACCGAGCCATGAGAATTCTGCTCTTTTGTCGGTCATCCAAGTTATTCTTAAATCGTCAGCGGCGAGTCCATCTCTGTGTAAATTTGTGGGTGTTTGAGTTTGCAAAGAAGTTAATCCGGCCTCCAAAACTCTCAGTAAGTCGGCCTGATTTTCATCAGTTGGTTCTCTCCGAAACATGTTTTTTAAATCTCGCATATAGCGACTTTTATACAGTCACTTGTGTAGAAGTCAATATTTATTGTATATTTCAGGCGATGGAAAGAAAAAAAATCATTGAGGAGTTGATAAAAAGTATTGGAGAAGATCCAAATCGCGAGGGGCTTAAAGATACTCCGAGGCGAGTTGATGAAAGTTTCAATAGGCTTTTTGAAGGTTACAAAGCTGACCCGAGAGAGCTAATGACGGTTTTTGATGATGAGAATTATGATGAAATGATTGTGGTTAAGAATGTGGAATTTTATAGTTTTTGCGAACATCACATGTTGCCGTTTTTTGGGCGAGCACACATTGGATATATTCCGAGTGGAAAAATTATCGGGCTTTCAAAGATTCCACGGCTTGTGGAAATTTTTGCGAGAAGACTTCAGAATCAGGAGAGATTAACAACTCAAATCGCGGCGACTTTGATGGAAATGCTTAATCCAAAAGGCGTGGCGGTTGTGATTGAGGCGAAGCATTTTTGTATGATGGCGAGAGGAGTTGAAAAGCAAATGAGCGAAGTTTCAACTTCGGCTTTGAAGGGTTTGTTTAAAAAAGATCAGTCAACTCGTTCCGAGTTCTTAAAACTTATCGGGAAATGATTCCGGCGCTTCAAACTGGAGCCATTCGTAAAAATCTTGGCTACTTCCATTTATCGCATAGAGAGTCGAGTCAACAGTGCCGAATTGTTTGATGGTCGCGTCCATTTGACTGATTATTTGCGCACTAGCACAACTTGAATTAGGAAGTAGAGATCTAATGTCTGTTAAATCAACATAGGCCTTTCTGTCAACAATGTGGAAACCTTTCAAAATATCTTTTGTTTTA
>CAYTWD010000011.1:0-5499 GCA_964441065.1 uncultured Candidatus Peribacteria bacterium | reverse complement strand
AGAAGAGAGAATTGTAACCGGCTGTTTTTTCATCTTGAGTCGGACCTTTAAAAAGTTGAGCGAGAGCAAGAGCTTCAATATTTTTCATTTTTGGAATTTTCCTCTCTGCTGCGACGATTGATCCGCAATCATTGATGTCTTTGTTGAAGTAAACATTTATTTCCGCGAAAGCGGTATCTGGTACGGAATTAGAGGGAGATTGGCAGGAAATAAGGAGAAGCGAAAGTAGAAGAAGTTTTTTCATTTTTTGAGCTTACGAATATATTCGAATAAGAATTGTCCGGCCCAGGCTCCATAGCCTTCAAAATACATTTTAATCCACTTTTGCATGTCTTCATATTTCATTTTTGGGTCTAAACCGTAGAAATCAATGAAAACCCGTTTGCCCCAAACGTCCAGCGGAGTGATTTCATCAAAACCGAGAGAGAAGACCATGACGCAGTCTGCGATTTTATTTCCGACTCCCTTAATTTGTTTTAGTTCGGCACGAGCTTGTGATTCATTTAGGCCGACAATTTTTGAGGGGAGATTTTTCTCAAGTATATTGCGAGCTCCTTCCTTGAGAAATTTGGCGCGAAACCCAATTTTTGTTTCGAGTAATAGCGGGAGCGGAGCGGACGCAATCGCCTCAGTTTCAGGAAATAAGTAAATTTCTCGATCATCAGCCTTAATTCTTCTGCCCAATTTTTTATTTAGCAAGCGAATACTTTTACGAATTGAAGTAATTGTATTGTTTGAAGAAATCATGAAGGAAAGTACGGTTTGTTCAAAGTCCTGTTTTAGTAATCTCAGATTGGGATTTGCTTTTATTGAAGATTTTATGTGCGAGTCTTTGGAAATTTTTTGAAGAATTTTTTCGTATTGAACATCGACGCGAAGGTAGTTCATTAAAAAATCGTAATCGTCATTTTTGGGAAAAGTTTGCCAGAAAATATTATCACCTTCTTTTTTAATTTTAATTGCTTTAGCGGAAGTGAAGCCCCAGTAGTAATTGTCTTCAAAATCCCAGGCAAAAGATTGCCCGCCCAAAAGTGTCATATTTAAATCGTAGTTTGGAAGAAGGGTTTTGTTTGCAGAGTTAGCCATATTCTGATAAAAATTAGCCTATGGATTTTCTACCGGATTCAGTTAACAAGCTTATCGAGGAATTGTCAAAGTTGCCCGGGATCGGACAAAAAAGCGCTCAGCGTTTAGCTTTTCACGTTTTAAAAAATTCAGATAAAAATAATAATGAATTAGGCGAGGCGGTTTTGAAAATTAAAGATGGAGTTTATCTTTGTGAAATTTGTTTTGCCTTGGCGCAGAATGAAATTTGCAAGATTTGTTCAGATCCGGGTAGAGATTCTTCAGTACTTTGTGTTCTTGAAAATACAATGGATATGTTGGCGATAGAAAAAACCGGTGAATTCCGTGGGCTTTACCATGTTTTGCATGGGAAAATTTCTCCGCTCGATGGCGTTGGCCCGGAAGATATTAAAATCGCGGAAATGTTTAAGAGATTGACGGAACCGGCTTCACCCGTGAAAGAAGTGATCTTGGCAATGAACCCTGATTTGGAAGGTGAGACAACTTCCTTGTTCATTAGAAAAAAACTTGAGTCCTTCCTACCTCTAAAAGTCACAAGAATCGCAAGAGGGGTTCCCTCCGGAGGCAGTCTCGAATATAGTGATGACATGACGCTCATCAGAGCGCTTCAGGGAAGACAAACTATATGAGTCTCTTTAAGGAGTTAAGCGAGATCATAAGGAATGAAACGACCGGGGTCAACCTGGAGAAAGTTAAGCGTGCCTACGATTTTGCCGAGATGGCGCACGAAGGTCAGTTCAGAAAATCCGGTGAAGCTTATATTATTCACCCAACTGAAACCGCGAAGATTTTGGCCGGACTTCATGTTGACGAAGATACAATTATTGCAGGCTTGCTTCATGATGTCCCTGAAGATACAAAATATACTTTGGAAGACTTGGAAAAACGCTTTGGCAAACACGTTTCTCAGCTTGTTTACGGCCTCACAAAACTTTCAAAAGTCCATTACAAATATTCAATGGACGACAGGCAAATTAATTCTCTTCAAAGAATGTTTGTTGAAACCGCCGACGATCCGCGTGTGATCGTGATAAAGCTTTCGGATCGGCTTCATAATATGAGGACGCTTCAATATTTGCGGCCTGATAAACAGCAAAGAATCGCTAAGGAAACTTTGGAGGTTTTCGCTCCGCTCGCAAATTTATTCGGTATTTTTGAACTCAGACATCAGCTCGAAGATTTGTGTTTTTTGTATCTACAACCCGAAGAATATTCTAAAATAGAATCTTATGTGCATGACCATGATAAGAAACGGAAAAATTACATTTCCAAGACAATGAAAATGCTCGAAAAGCACTTGGAAAAATCCGGTTTAAAGGTTGAGCTGAAGGGGAGACCAAAACATTTCTATTCGATTTATAAAAAAACCATCGCCGAACAAAAAATGCTTCAAGATATTTACGATTACTTCGCAATCCGAATAATAACAAAAAGCGTTGATGATTGTTATTTGGCTTTGGCAAAAATCCATGAAATTTTTAAACCGAAACCCGGTAGAGTTAAAGATTATATAGCTCTGCCGAAGGCAAATGCATATCAGTCTTTACATACAACAGTCATTGGCCCGGAGGGTAAATTAATGGAAATCCAAATTAGAACAAAGGAGATGGATGATCGTGCGGAATATGGAGTGGCTGCGCATCTTTTGTACAAACAAAATAAAAATAGTTATCTGGAAAAAAGTATTGATATCATCAAGAATTATAAAAATCCCGGGCAATTTATTGACGGTCTTCAAGATGATATTTTGCAGAAAAGGATTTACGTTTTTTCTCCGAGTGGTGAACTCATTGATTTACCTGAAGGCGCGACATGTCTTGACTACATTTACGCCACAAAACTTCCGGTGGACACGAAAGTAATGAAAGTAATGGTTAATGGGAAGCATTACTCTTTGATTGGCGAGCTAAAGAGCGGTGATTACATTGAAATTATTTACACAAATAAAAAAAGTGATGGCCCCGAACGTTGGTGGCTGGAACATGTTAGAACAGCAACGGCTAAAGATAAAATCCAAGATTTTTTTAAAAGAAAAAGTTTGGAAACAAAATTGGATTTGGGCGAAAAATTGTTACAGCAAGTTTTAGATTATGAAAATCATGGCCCGATTTATCAAATCCAGCAATGGCGCTTAAATAATGCAATTAAGGCTTTTAAAGTTGAAACTTTTGCTGATATTTTGAGCGGAATTGGTGAAGGAACTTTAAGCGCCAATGAGGTCTATAAGGAAATGTATCCCGACTTACAACTTGGTTTATTGAATGAGATTAAAAAGTTTTATGGCATTTTTGCAAAAAAATATTCCCGAGCAAATACAGACTCACAAAAGTATAAAATAAAGATTTTAGTTGAGGCCTATGACAGGAAAGGGCTTCTAAAAGATCTTATTGATCCATTTTATAAACTCGGCATACCGATAATAAAAATTTCCGGAAAAGGTTTTGATGTTAAGCAGAGTTTTAGGTCAATGTCTTACGCTTATGAAAATAAAGATGACCCCGACCACCAATATATAAGTCATGATTACTTTGAAACTCTGGTTGAAAATCACGAGCAACTGATTTCCTTATTCGATATGTTGGAAAGCGTTCCGGGTGTTAAAAAAATAAAAAGAATTTTCCGAAGAAAACAAATCGGCTTGGGAATAATGATTGGGCTTACATGTGTTTTTTGGGCCTTACATCCGTTCATTGTGAATTACATACATCTTTACAACACGACTAATAGCGAACTTTTACAGGATGTGATGACTTATTTCTCACTTCTTTCACTTTTCGTAATTATTTACTCTTTAGAGTCAATGAGTAATAAAACCTTTCCCCATTTTGAAGAAACAAAAGTATTTTGGCCTGTTACATTCATCATTTGTTCACTCGCAATTTTAACTTTACTTGTTGAAGATTTTATTTATGAATTGGGCATTCGACTGAATATAACAATAGGCGGAGCGGCTTTGGTTTACGCTTTCCTTATTTATGCTTATTTTTCACATGAAAAACGCCGAAGGCGCCACCTGACCCACTTAAAAGCGCCTTTCCTGAAACGTTATTTTGGAAAAACGACGGAAGAGAAAAAATAGATTCAAAATCATTATGAAGGTTGGATATAATTTCTTTTGTGTCGGATTTTTCAATTGCGGATAGTATTTGTTTTGAAGAGATATTTGAGTTTTTCGGATTTATGGAAATTTTTCCGTAGGCATCTTTTGTTGATACTTCAATTCCGCTGAAATGAATTTCGTAGTCAAAGTCTTTTGGAAGGGGTTTAAGTTTTGTTACTTTTTCGCCAAAATGTTCTGCAAAAGCCAATTCATAACCTGAAACAAAGAATGGGACATCCATCCCAATTTTTTCTCCGATTTGCATTAATTCACTGTGGGAAAGTCCAAGATTTTCTTTTTGATTCAGAAATACTATAATCGATGCCGCGTCACTCGACCCACCACCAAGGCCTGATTTTGAAGGTATATTTTTCTCAAGTTTAATTTTATAGTTAAATTTTTTGCTGGTTTTTTCTTGCAGTAAATTTATCGCTTTCGTGACTGAATTTTCATTTGGTATCAAATCACATTCAAATTCAAACTTATCAGATTCTTCAATATGCAAGTAATCTTCTAGCTTTTCGGCTCTCATTATAACGGTTTCAATTTCATGATAATCGCCGACTTTCTTCCCGACTTTCAAAAAAAGATTGAGTTTTGCGGGGCAGGAAATTACTTGCATATACAATTTAAAATTAAACTGCAACGAATTCCTTTACGATAAGTATTTATGCCTTCACCACTGTGCGCGGAAATTCTAATTTTATCTTCAGAAATTTTGAGAATTTTTGATAATGATTTCTTAATTGGAAGATCATCTATTTTTGGCTTTTGACATTCTAAAGAAATTGAAATCATTGAAATTTCTGTATTTTTTAAAAAGGGTATTAAATATTTGATGCTGTTTTTTATTCCCGATTTACAAAGTTTATCCGCATATTTACTGAATGATTCGTTTTTTGCCTGCGCGAGGGCACGCCCGAGCGCGTGAAGAATTACATCACCGTCTGAATTTGCTTTTAATGCGGGTTGAGATTTTATCTTTAGACCTCCCAAGACCAAAGTCCCGACATCTGAGAACTCATGTGTATCTTCTCCAATGAAGGAACGGGATTGGATAGGCTTAAGATCTTCCGCAAAGGTAATTTTTTTATTCGACTGACTCGCTTCAACAATTTTTACTTTGTGAAATGGTAGAATTGCACTTGTTAAATCGCTTTGGTTTTGAAGTTTTATTTTTTTTAAAATTTTATATTTAACGGCTTGGGGAGTTTGCATTAATCTGATGTCGTTTCTATTTAAAACCTTCGAGTAAAAACCGGATTTTGAGGTGATAACGGTATCGACACAAGCTAATGAAAGTGCTGCTGCTC
>CAYTWD010000010.1:43861-46464 GCA_964441065.1 uncultured Candidatus Peribacteria bacterium | reverse complement strand
GAAGAAAGTCCCAAACTTCCCAGGAGTTTATAAAATGAAAGATTCGAGCGGGAAAATTTTGTATGTGGGGAAGGCAAAATCGCTTAGTAAAAGAGTAAGATCGTATTTTCGCAAACAAAAAGATATGCCTGTAAGAACACAAAAACTTGTTGAACAAATTCAGAATATTGAATGGATTGAGGTGGGTTCTGACTTAGAGGCCTTACTTCTAGAGACAAATTTAATTAAGGAATACAGACCAAAATACAATGTTTTGATGAAAGACGATAAAAATTTTGTTTATATTAAAATTACAAAAGAAGATTTCCCAAGGATAGAAATTGTTAGAAAAGTTTTGAGGGACGGAGCGAAGTATTACGGCCCAAAAACCGCGGCACATAAAGTAGAAAAAATCTTAAATGTACTTCAGAAGATTTTTAATTATAGAAGCTGTAACTTGGGAATAAATTGGGTGAATATTGGTGAAGTTAAAATCAGTAATAAGACGATTGCTTATCCTTGTTTGGATTATCACATTAAGAGATGTGAGGCTCCCTGCATTGCAAAAATTAATCCTGATGAATATAAAAAAAACATTTCTCAAATAGAGAGATTTATTGAAGGAAAAACCGAAGAAATTGAAAGTGCGCTTAACGAAAAAATGCTTTTTTATGCAAATCAAAAAAACTTTGAAATGGCGGCAAAAACCAGAGATAAATTGAACGCAATTAAAGATTTGAGTGAAAGACAAATAATATCTTCACCCGAGCACAATAACTCCGATGTGATTTCTTTTGTGATTGATAATGAAAAAGCATATTTTAATTTATTTATGGTAAGAGAGGGGCATTTGATTAATCAAGAAAATTTTATTTTGGATGCCGCCGGATTTCAAAAAGATGATGAAGATAATACAAACGAAATTCTTGAAAGTTTTTTATTTGAATATTATTCTAAGGCACTTCAATTTCCGGGAGAGATTTTGATTCCGCTGGAGTTGGATGAGGATACATTTTTTAATAAATGGATAGAAAATCTTAGCTCTTCAAAAATTAAAATTTTCATTCCACAAAGAGGTAAAAAACACGCTTTACTTGATCTTGCAAAGAAAAACGCAGACAGTTTTAGAAAGCAACATATTGTTAAATGGGAACTTTCTTCAAATGATGACAACATTGCTCTCGTGGAGCTTTCAAAACATTTAAAATTAGATAAAAATCCATTTAGAATCGAATGTTATGATATTTCTCATTTGAGCGGAACGAATACGGTTGCATCGATGGTTGTTTTTGAAAAAGGAAAATCCAAACCCTCTGATTATAGAAAATTTAGGATTAGGAATCTTCCAAACGGAGAAATTGACGATTTTAAATCAATGGAAGAAGTAATTTTTAGAAGACTTTTATATTTATGCAAAAACTATTCAAAATTTACTTTTAAAAAAGTAAAAAAATCTCAAACTGAATTTGAAGCTTTTCAAAATAAAAAATCCATTTCAAAAATTAAAGTAGAATCTTCAAAAAATGGAATTTTTATTACTGAATTTCAATTTCCGGAAAAACTTAGAAATAAAGAGATAGAAAAACTCTTTTTAAGATATGTAATGGAGAAGAAGAAAGTAAAAAGGGCATACATTTCAAGTGATGAAAAATCTGAATATTTTGAAAATTTAGGATTTGAATCAGTTAAAAAAGTGCCTGATGAATTTTTGCAATTTGTTAAGCCGGATTCATATTTTTGGGCTTTTGATAAACTTAAATTAAACGACTCATCCTTTTTATCAAAACCTGATTTGATCGTGATTGACGGTGGAAAGGGTCAACTTTCATCTGCAATTAAGGCTAGGAATGAATTGAATTTAAAAATCCCGATTATTTCTTTGGCAAAAAGAGAAGAAGAGGTTTTTGTTGAAGATTCTCCAATCCCCTTAAATATTGAAAAAGATTCGCAAGCGCTGTTTTTATTAAGAAGAATTCGTGATGAAGCGCATCGATTTGCGATCACTTTTCAAAAAAATTCAAGAAAAGAAACTGATCACTCCTCAGTTTTAGATGAAATCGACGGTTTGGGTGAAAAAACAAAAATGAAACTTTTAAAGAAGTTTTCTTCGGTTGAAATGATTAAATTGGCAAGCACTGAGGAAATAGCGGCATTGACTGGAAGTCAAATGGCGGAGAAAATACAATCACACTTAACCAAATAAAATGTTAAATAAAGATTCAATTAATCAGGACTTGAAGAACGCGATGCTCGCAAAAGATGAACTTAAAACTTCAGTTATCAGAATGTTAAAGGCTGAATTAATGAAAATTGAAACTGATGGAAGTGGAAGAGAAATCAACGAGGGGATTATACAAGACTCTGCAAAAAGATTGATAAAGCAAAGAAAAGATTCCGCTGAACAGTTTAAAAAAGGTGGAAGACCGGAACTTGCTGAAAAAGAAGAAAATGAGGTTAAAATTTTAATGACATATTTACCTGAACAGATGAGCGAAGAGGAATTAACAAAAATAATTAAAGATACAATGCTTGAAACAGGAATTTCAGAAAAAAGTGGAATGGGCAAATTAATGGGAGCTTTGATGGGAAAAGTAAAAGGTAAGGCGGATGGATCAATGATTAAG
>CAYTWD010000010.1:4674-43761 GCA_964441065.1 uncultured Candidatus Peribacteria bacterium | reverse complement strand
AATAAACCAAAAAAGCGACAAATGTCGCTGTGGTGCCGAAGGTGGGGGTCGAACCCACACTTCCCGAGGGAAACGGGATTTTGAGTCCCGCGCGTCTGCCAGTTCCGCCACTCCGGCGCGGACAAAAATTATACTATTTGGCGTTTGGATACAATATGATATTATCCAAACACTTAAATTTAAACCATGTCTAAAAATAATTCTCAAACATTTTGGGTCTCTGTAAGTTTTCTTGTTATAGGTTTATTAATAGGTTTACTGGTGACTGATGGGTCATTTTTCGACAACGTTGGTGTGAATTCACTCAGCGCCTCAAATCAACCACAAACTTTTGATGTAAAAAAATTGCCTGTGGTTAATGTTTCTGTAGATAATGATGCGATTTTGGGCAATCCTGCGGCAACAGTTACTATGCTTGAATTTAGTGATTATCAATGTCCATATTGCTATGATTTTTGGTCAACAACTTATTCTCAAATCAAAGCTCAATATATAGACACAGGAAAAGTTAAGTTTGTATATAGAGATTTTCCAATTCCGGCTCACCCTCAATCAGAACTTGCTGCTGAGTCTGTTGAATGTGTTAGATCTTTAACGCAAACAGATAAAGATTCCGCTTACTTCAAAATGCATGACTTGGTATTTGGGGGTGTTGCAGAGTGGTCGGGAAACCCTGCAGCAAAGGATGTTTTGGTGGGTTACGGAAAATCATTGGGCGTTGATATAAAATCTTGTTTGGATAATGGAGATATGAAATCCGAGGTTGCGGATGATTACACGGCGGCACGCGGTTATGGTGTTGGTGGGACTCCAACTTTCTTCATAAACGGAAAAATGGTTTTGGGTGCCGAGTCTTTCGAACATTTCCAAGATGTGATAGAGTCTCAACTCAAATAATCAAAATATATGTTTTTCGATGAGGTAAGCCTCGAACTTGAAGGTGGACGGGGTGGAAATGGATTCGTCAGTTTTCACAGGGAAAAATTTATTGATGAAGGTTTTCCGGACGGGGGTGATGGTGGAAATGGCGGATCAATTATTATTGAAGCTGATGAAAATTATAATACTCTCCAACACTTTCAGGGTAGAAAACATTATAAGGCTGATCCCGGAACTGATGGACATAAAAATAATAGAGCCGGTCACAATGGATTAGATTTAATTTTAAAAGTACCTGTTGGAACTCTTGTAATTAACCAAGAAGACAATACTTTAATTGTGGATTTAGTTAAAAATAAAACACAGTTTGTTTTGTCTCAAGGCGGAAGGGGAGGTTATGGTAATGCGCACTTTGTTTCAAGCGTAAGACAAGCCCCAAAATTTGCTGAATTGGGTGATGTTGGAGAAATGAAAAAAGTTAAATTTGAGGTTAGAATTGTGGCTGATGTAGGACTTTTAGGTTTTCCTTCAGCAGGAAAATCAACTTTAATTTCACATCTCTCTGAGGCAAAGCCGAAAATTGGAGATTATCCTTTCACAACTTTGGTTCCAAATCTTGGGGTTGTCAATCTGAAGAAATTTGGAGGTGACGCAAAGCAGAGCTTCGTGATTGCGGATATGCCTGGAATTATTGAGGGTGCATCTGAAGGGAAGGGTCTCGGCGATAAATTTTTAAGACACATTTCCAGAACGGCGACACTGATTTATTTGTTGGATCCATATGCATACGATTCAAAGACAGTAGAAGAACAATTTGAAATTTTACAGGATGAAATTACCAAATATGATAAGAATCTTTTAAAAAAACAGTTTGTAATTTGTATTAATAAAATTGATGCACTTTCCGAAGAGGATAGAAAAAAAATGAAGGAGGATTTTATAAAAAAGTTTCCGAAACTGAAGTTAAAATTGAAGTTTATTTCTGCTGTTAGCGGAGAAAATCTTGATAAACTCGCTTTCGATTTATTTAAGATGGTACAGAAAAAAGTCAAAACGAAGGAAATTCCTGAAGAAGCATCTGAATATCACGATTATACTCCCGGACTAAATATTGATGAGCATTCATTTACAGTTAAAAGAATGTATTCAGTTAAATTGGATGGATTCCAAAAACCTATTATTGGAATGTTGATTCCACCTGAAGTTTTACCTGAAAGAACTATTTTTGAGGTGAAAGGCAAAAGGATTCAACAAATCTCAAGAATGACAAATGTTGAACAAGACGACGCCGTGGCAAGAGTTGAGGATGTGCTTCAAAAGATGAAAATTTTTAATGAGTTGAAAAAAGCAGGTGCAAAAAATGGAGATTTGGTTAAAATTGAACCACACATTTACGAATTTCACGACATCAGAAAATGAAACTGATCTGCGGATTGGGAAATCCAGGTGAAGAATATAAAAACACCAGGCACAACGCCGGTTTCATTTTTTTAGATAAATTTGCTGAAGTTTTAAATTCAGGTTCTTTTAAGAAAAAAAGTGATTTTAATGCCTTAATTGCTGAATGCGGGGATGGTTCTGACAAGATTATTTTTGCAAAACCCTTAACTTTTATGAATAGATCCGGTGAAAGTCTGTCGAAAATCGCGAATTTCTATAAAATTACTCCTGAAAATATTTTTGTAGTTTACGACGACATAGATTTACCTTTGGGAAGCATCAGGTTTAGAAAAGAGGGCTCAGCAGGCACACATAACGGTATGAAATCTATAATTTCTTCATTGGGATCACAAAATTTTCCTCGTTTAAGGCTGGGAATTGAATCCAGAACCAATAAAAATTTCCCATTGGATGCCTTTGTTTTGAGCAGATTTACAGATGAAGAATTAGATATTTTCAATAAATCCGTGGGGGAAGGAGTGGATGTATTAAAAAATTCCCTTGCCATTTAAAGAATTTACCCTTAAAGTCTTCTCGCTCTAATAAATTAATATGTTCGCAGTAGTAAAAATAGGTGCCAAACAGTTTAAAGTTCGTGAAAAGGACGAAATTATGGTTGAAAAACTTGATTTGAAAGAAGGTGAAAATCTTAAAATCAAAGATGTTTATCTTGTTGCTGAGGATGATGCTTCAGTTATGAAGCTTGGTATGCCTTATGTTGCAGGTGCTCATGTTGAATGTCAGGTTATGAGCCAAGAGAGATCAGATAAACTTCGAGTATTTAAATTTCACGCAAAAAAGAGATATCAGAAAGCTTACGGACACAGAAGTTTTTCAACAAAACTTAAGGTTTTGAAGATTTCTACTGTTGTAAAGAAAGCGTCTGCAACCGAATCTACAGAAGTTGTTGCTGAACAGGTTGATAAGAAGGCAGCTCCCAAAAAAGCTCCTGCAAAGAAAAAAACTGTTAAGACCGAGTAAGAATCTTATAAACAGATTCAAGTTCTTTAGGTAGTTTTGCTGTAAATGTTTTCCCGTCTATTTTAATTTCTTTCGCGTGGAGAAACTGTCTTTTTAGATTGTATTTCTCCTCATATTCTTTATTTATTTTTGCGTCTCCATAAGTTGAATCTCCAATAATCGGATGACCGATGCTTGCCATGTGAACTCTGATTTGATGGGTTCGTCCGGTTTCGATATTAACTTTCAAGAGCGAAGCATTTTTATAAATTTCGAGAATTTTGAACTTTGTGATTGCATTTTTCCCTTTGGAATTTATGGAAATTCTCATTCTGTTGCTTGTGTTTCTCTTTAATGGAGCTTCAATTTTACCTTTTTCACTACTTGGAACTCCGCGAACCAAAGCCAAATATGTTTTTTCAACTTTTCTATCCTTAAACATTTTCGAAAGTCTGGTTTTAGTTTTCAGGTTTTTTGCAATTAATAAGACTCCGGAAGTGTCTTTGTCTAATCTATGCAGTAAACTCGCGTTTTTATCTATGTTTAGAGCCGCGTTCAAGATTGTTCCGCTCGTGTGACCGCTATCGCTTGGGTGAACCACCAATCCGGCTTGTTTATTGATTACAAGCAAATCCTCATCTTCATGAATTATATTTAATTTTATGTCTTCGGGTTTAACACTGGAATCTTTTTCGAGAATTTTATATGCAATTTCATCGTTTCCGCTAACTTTGAAACCTGTTTTCTCGATTTGAACTTTATTTACGCGAACCAATCCACTTTTTATCAAATTTTGCACAAAATTTCGGCTCAAACCGGTTTTTTTTGTGATTGAAATATCTAATCTTTCATTCGATTCTTCAGGAATGACTATATAGTTTTGAAATTGCATTTAATTTCTGTGTTTGATAGTGTGCTATAGCCTTATACCAAGATTTTTCACTTATAGATATGGTTTCCGCCAAAAAAGTTTCGGAATCGCTAATCAACAATCTTTTAACATACGGAGTTTCAGAAGTAATCGTTAAAGAAGATTTGAAGAAAAAATTGATGAGCGGGAAAAAATTAAGAATCAAATTGGGAATTGATCCAACAGGTTCGGATTTACATTTGGGGCATATGGTTGTGGTTCATAAATTGAGAGAATTTCAAGATTTAGGACATCAAATAATTCTGCTTTTCGGTAATTTTACAGGTCAAATTGGAGATCCAAGCGGAAAAAATGAGGCCAGACCAATGCGTACTCAAGCGGAATTAGAACTAAATGCAAAACATTATATTAAGCAGGTTTCTTCAATTTTAGATGTTTCAAAGCTTGAAATCAGATGGAACGCGGAATGGTTGGCACCTTTAACTTTTGCTGATGTGGTGACGCTTGCTTCGCAGTTCACGGTTGCACAAATGCTTGAACGAGATATGTTTCAAGAAAGAATTAAAAATGATCAACCAATTTCAATTCATGAATTGATGTATCCGCTTATGCAGGGTTACGATTCTGTGGCTTTAAAAGCTGATGTTGAATTAGGTGGAACAGATCAAACCTTCAATCTTTTAGCCGGCCGAGTTCTTCAAAAAGCTTACGGTCAAGAACCGCAGAATATTTTAACAGTTCCGATTTTAGTGGGGACTGACGGCTCAATGAAAATGGGAAAAACAACCGGAAATTATATCGGTGTAAATGAAGATCCGATTGATGTGTATGGAAAAACAATGAAAGTTGCAGATGAATTAATTCCAACTTATTTTGAGTTAGCGGCTCGTGTTTACGGAACTCGCTTGGAAGAGATTAAAAAACGTATGAAAAGCAAAGAAAATCCACGCGATTTAAAAATGGAATTGGCTTACGAAATTGTGCGTTTATATCAAGGTGAAGAAGCCGCAAAAAAAGCTCAGGAACATTTTAAGACAGTGCATCAAAAGAAAGAATTGCCTGACGAAATTGAGGAAGTTGTGCTTGTTGTTAAGAAATGGAATATTGTTGATCTAATTTGTGAATTGGAACTCGCATCAAGTAAAAGCGAAGCAAGACGATTGGTTGAGGGTGGCGGTGTTAAATGGAATGGAGAAAAAATTGAGAATATTGATTTGGAAATTACCTTAAGTAAAGATTTTAATTTACTTCAAGTCGGAAAGAGAAATTTCAGGAAGGTGAGGGTTTAATTCGCCTTATGCTCGATCAAAGATTAGATTCAGGGATGTTGAAGACAAGAGATTCGTATATTGCCAAGTTGAAGCAAATGGGAGTGAAAACTTTGTCTGATCTTTTGACATATTTTCCGCGAGCTTACAGAGATGAGCAAGAATTCACAAAAATTAATGATTTAAAAACTGATGAAGTTAATGTTTTACAGGTTAAAGTTGAGTCGATTTTTACTACGCCGACGAAGGCCGGGGGAGTGGTGACAAGAGCTGTTGTTAGTGATGACACAGGAGAACTTTCAGTAATGTGGTTTAATCAAAAACATTTAAAACAGATGTTTTTCAAAGGAAGTGAAATAATTTTAACCGGAAAAGTGAAATTTGAACGGGGAAGGGTTTTGATGATGAGTCCAAAGTATGAAAAACCGTCGGGAATTTTATTGCACACCGGAAGAATTGTTCCTGTTTATCCGGAGAGTGAAGAAATTACCTCAAAATGGCTTAGAGAAAAGATATTCCACGTTTTGCCTTACGCAAAATATTTTGAGGAATATTTGCCATCTTGGGTTTTGGAAGGAGAAAATCTTTTAAAATTCTCGGAGGCAATTTATCACGTTCATTTTGCAAAAGATGAAGAATTTTTGAGAAAAGCTCGTGATCGCTTGGCCTTTGACGAGTTATTTATGTTGCAATTCATGGCTTTAAGAAGGAAAAAATGGTGGCAGGAAGGATTCACGGGTGAAAAGAAAGCTTTAGATACAAAACTTGACATGACTGAATTCTATTCGGCACTTCCATTTGAATTAACTGGTGCACAAAAACGTACAATTGAGGAAATTTTTATTGATTTGAAACGCGGTTTCCCAATGTTAAGACTTGTTCAAGGAGATGTTGGTGCAGGTAAAACTGCAGTTGCGGCCGCAGGTATTTTTGCAATGATAAAATCAGGTTATCAATGTGTTTTAATGGCTCCAACTGAAATTCTTGCCAAACAACATTTCAAGAATTTAACATCATTGTTTTCTAAATTTTCTTTTAATATTCAATTATTAACAGGTTCAATGTCTGCGAGTGAAAAAAATGCAGTTATCACACAAATGGCAACAGGAACTTGCGATCTTGTGATTGGAACTCACGCATTAATTCAAGAAGGAATTACATTCCCAAAATTGGGTCTTGTCATTGTTGATGAACAACATAGATTCGGTGTCAAACAACGCGCGAAACTAAAAGCACAGGGTTTTCCACATCTATTGAATTTATCTGCGACTCCAATTCCACGTACGATGGCTCTAACCATTTATGGAGATCAAGATTTATCAATTTTGGATGAACTTCCGCCAGGTAGAACGCCGATTGTCACACGTTTGGTACCTGAAGCAAAACGTAAAGACGCGGAGTTTTGGGTTTCTGATCAAGTGGCAAAAGGTCATCAAGTTTTTATTGTTTGTCCTTTGATTGAAGAATCAGAAGCAATTCAAGTGAAAGCCGCGACTCTTGAATTTGAAAGACTTTCCAAGGAAATTTTCCCACAACATCGTTTGGCGCTTTTACACGGCCGAATGAAATCTGATGAAAAAGAAGCCACAATGAAAGATTTTTCGGAGGGTAAAATTGATATTTTAGTTTCGACTTCAGTAATTGAAGTTGGAATCGATGTCCCGAATGCGTCAATTATGATGATTGAGGGCTCTGATCGATTTGGATTGGCACAGCTTCATCAGTTTAGGGGAAGGGTTGGAAGAGGGTCTAATCAGTCATATTGTTTCTTGTTTACAGATTCAAACAGCGATGAGGCCTTGCAAAGATTGAAATTCATGGTTCAATATAATTCGGGTTTTGACTTGGCTGAAATGGACTTAAAAATTCGTGGTCCGGGAGAAATTTATGGAGTTAAACAAAGTGGTATTCCTGATCTAAGAATGGCAACATTTGGAGACAAAGAACTTTTAGAACGTGTTCGAAAGTGTGCGGAGAAATTAGTTGAAGATGATGTTGAGTTGAAGAATTATCCGGACTTGGCGAAGAAAATCGCTAAAATCGAGTCTCAGACGGAAATTATGGATGCAGCTTAAGCCGACTTTTAAAAAATAATGCGTTTAAACGAAAGTATTATTGGCGAACTTATAGAACTAAATTCTTATAGAAGTAGATTAAAAACATGTTGCTAAGTTTACACTAAAATTATAGAAACTGTTGCAAGGGAATTAATTAAAATAATGGGATGGGAAAACGAGGAACCTGAGGTATTGACTGCAATTATTGGTAGTATGAAATAAGGCTAATATACTTCGCACAAGATATATTGTGCGGGACTATTCATATTCAATTATCTATCTTTACCTATCCCTTCCCTCTAAGCCGCCATCTTTTCTTGATCACTCATTTCAACTATTTGTTCTTTTTGTCCTTTTGTATCAAACATTATTTCATATCCTGCATGAACTAAATCTGCTGTTAATAATGCTCCACCTGCAACCACGGTCGCAGTAGCTCCCCTTCCGGCCCATTTATTAACTATTTTTAATAAACCTTGGAAACCACCGACATCATGAGCCAATGCAGTCAATTTCGCGATAATTTTTGGTGTTTGTTCAATTATTTTTGGAGCTTTACCTGCACCTTTTAAAGCAACTCTTGCAGCTGTTTCAATTGCATTTGTTGTAACCGCCACCGGAACGGCACCAACTCCACCAGCTTCAACTGTTACACCACCTGCTAGTGTTGCAATTAGGTCAGTAGTTACATTATATGTGCCGAATACAACTCTGGAGAGTCTTGACCAACCCGAAACTTCTTTTTGCGTTAATGATTCTTTTCCAGTAAAAACTGTATACCAATCTGAAATTCCATAAGGGCATAAAACATCCAAAATAATTTGGAGCGTATCAACTCCAACTTCCATAGCCATTTCAGCTAATTCCTTTTTAATAATTGCTTCATTATTTTCACTATTTAACATGTAGCTTTCAATAACTATGTTTGCGCAGCCAATTACAACCGCATATTTTCCTCTTCCCTTCACACTTTCACCGACTCGTTTCATAATTGCTCTAACACCAGTTCCTTTTGACAAATCTTGAGTTAAGACTCGTTCAAATGCCAGAGATTCTTCAGGTGTAAGTTTTGCTTTGTTTAATTCATCAACGTTTCTACTTAGTTTGTTTCTAATCGAATCCAATTCTTTTGTTGTTTCTGCGTCAAATGCTTTTAATACGTCCTCAGTAGCATTTCCTGCTTCAAGTATTTTTCTTTGATCTAATCTTTTATTAAAATATTCTTCAGATTGATCAAATGTAGTTTCCAAACTTTCTATTCCTGCTTTATTTTTACCTTCGGGAAGTCCCTCCGAGGCTTTAATTTTTACCGTAGCTGTATTCTTAAGTTCAGCAACCATAGGCTTTGTTTGGAATTCAGATGTTGCATCCTTGAGTTTCGTTTCAATCCCATTTGTACTGTTTTTAATTCCATTTTCAATTTCGGTATTTGTCATTCTGAATTCAGGTTTACTGATTTCATTTCTAACATCTCTAAGGTTAGCCTCAGCCTTTATTCTTTCAGCATTTCCTTCAGGCAGACCTTTAACTTTTTCCCATGTTTTTAAATGAAGAGCTTCCATGGCCTTTAAATATTTCAATCTGTATTTTATGAAAAATTTTCCATTCCCAATCATTTCTTCTTTTGTCCAATTTGGAAAAATTCTTTTAAGTACTTTGTCAGTCACCCCCTCAATTCCTTCAGCCTCTTCTTTTTGAAGTTTTACTTGATATTTTTGATATTCGGCCGCATGGTGAAGTGCTCTTTCTTGATATAATGCAGCTTTTTCTGCATCTGATGCAGTACTCAGCCAATTACTTAATTCTTGAGTTGTAAAGTTTAGTCTCTTCGTCATTTCTGCTGTATTTTTCAAACCTTTGTACGCACTTTTTACCACCCATGGAGTAAATTTATATGACCATTTAAATCCTTCAATTGCACCTTTAAATGCGCCTCTCAATACATTATCGTTTTTAACAGCACCAATAATTGCACCTCCACCGATCCACATCCAACCTCCATCGTCCCAATAATCACTTAAATAATCTGTTATTCCTTTATCTCCTTTCATTATTCCGTAGGCATCCATTATTGTATCTCCCCAGATTGCACTGCTACTTATACATGCAACAAAACCGTACTTCACACCGTTTTTAACAAGGAAAATTGAGCCTTCTTTCATAACTAAGGCGCTTCCGTCATCCCAAGTTCCATTAATTAATTCAACTGCCGCTTGTTTCATACCGATTTCACCACTTTTATATTTTTCATATGTAGCTTTTGCTGAAGGGAAATTATCGCCTATGGTTTCTAAATCACCAATTTTAGGCTTATCTGTAGATTTTTCCGGAGATTCTACTTTTGCTACTACAGCTCGGTCAAATGTACCCAATTTATTAAATTCATTAAGGATTTCAGCAATTGTCATTTTTTCAACATTTTTCCCCTTAATTTCCGCTTTGTGAGCTTCAATAAAATTCTCCAATTTCTCTTCTTTTTCAGCATTTCTTAATTGATCGTCAATTCCTGTTCCGATTGTGTTTGATGAATTATCAATACCAAAAAATTCCAGTGCTTGAGATGCAAGACCTCTTGTTTTTCGGCCTAAGTCGCCTTTTATACTGTGAAAATTTTCATATGTTACGTCTTTAAAATCGACGAGAAATGATTTATCTATATCAAGTTTTTCAGCAGCTTTCTCGATTCCAGGATATTTATTTTTAAATGAAAATAATGCAAATGCATTTTTGAAATCCAGTTTTAAAATATAATCTTTAAATTTTTTAAGTGCTTCCAAAGAAAATGTCACTCCAAACCATTTTTCACCGAAAGATTGAATTCTATCTTCACCAATTATGGCGCCAACTCCCATTGTTGTTAGAGCCGCAGAAATCCATGGTAAACCCTTCTTTTTTTCACCTTCTTTAACTTCGTCATTTCTGTGTTTTATATATTCATACATTCCGTATGCTCCAACAAAACCTCCGGCCAAAAGACCGAGACGAATCGTTGTCGGCATCCACTCATGCCCTTTAGGAACTTTTCCCTTTTCCATGCTTTTTTTAACGTCAACAACTTGTGTATATTTTTTTTCCGATTTATTACAAAATGTTGGCCAAGCACTAACAAATGCTTGGTCGTTTTTAACAAGTTCGTTAAGCTTCTTCATTGCCGCTTTTTCTTCATCAATTTTTGCATATTTCTGAAGTTCAACAACCGGATTTCTTTTAATATCTTCAATTTTATTGCCTTTACTTAAACCTTTTAAAATTAAATTATCAAGAACTGTATACAATGCGGAAACAGCTCTATCATTTTCATTTAATTTTTCTGTACTCTTTATCGAATCTATTAATACTTTTACATCAAATTTATTTTTTTGTTCTTTAAGTTCCAAAGATAAATCTGCCCTTTCAACTGCGGGTTGATTTTGTTTTTCAACTGATACTTTTGGAATTTCTATTTTTGTGACCATTTATTTTTTAAATAATCACATAATTATACCTGAAATTTTGGATTTAAGCAATCCTCTTTGTCATGTATGTACCTTCCAGCTCGTATCCCCATTTTCTATAGTAATTTCTGGTTCCCACACCTGAAATCACGGCAATTTTGGAAAAACCGGCTTTTTTACTGATTTTTTCGGCTTCTATCATTAATTTTCTGCCGAGACCGGCGTGTTGAGAAGCGTCTTGCGTTTTTTTACCAATTTTAACCTGGTAGCCATAAGTGTGAACTTCTCTAACAATACTTGCGCCTTCCAGTTCTTTAATGAAATGTTTTTTACCGTTTAATGCGTAAGAAGGAAATCTTAACCTTAAAAGAGAACATAATTTGTTGTCTTCAATCTGATTAAATGAAAGGAAAAATTCCTTTCCTTCTGAAGCGTCATATTCTTGAACTCGAAGTTCTGTTTTTTCCGGATCGTAACTCTCTCCTTTAATCTCACGACATCTAATGCATTTACATTTTACATTTTCTTTTCTCATAATTTCTTCCAGAAGCTGTCGCATATTCGTTTTTTGACTTCCGTTGATTATTGATTCCCCTGGTATATCTCTGAAAAGCCTTTCGATTCGGACATATTCCGGGATTTCCTTCTTCATTTCTATTAAAATTCTTATAAGTGTTTTGTCGTCGTAGGCTTCAAATTTTCCTTCACGATACCAAATTTCAAGTTCGGAATATGGCGTTACAACACAGGGATAAATTTTTAAATGGTCTGGTTTTAGCATTGGATTTTCAAAGACTTCTTTCAAACTAGCGATGTCCATTTCGGGGTTACTTCCGGGTAAATTCGGCATCATGTGAACTGCGATTTTTAGTCCAGCATCTTTCATTAGCTTTATCGCACTGTATGAATCTTCAATTGTCTCTCCTCGTTTATTTAATTCAAGAACTGCATTATTTGTATGCTGAATCCCAATTTGAACTTTGGTACAGCCTAAATTTCGCATTCTTTTAATTTCAGATTTTGTTATATGATCGGGTCTGGTCTCAAGACTAAGTCCTATTATTCTATTTTTTGAGTTTTCGTTAATTATTTGCGCTTCTTTTAGAGATTTACCCTTTTTTTCATTACAGGCATTAAAAAGAGCTCTAATAAAATCATTTTGATATTTTCGATTGTAGGCTGAAAAAGTTCCGCCCAAAACAATCATCTCAATCTTTTCAGTTTCATGACCTTGTTGTTTTAAACTTAGAATTCGAGTTGAAACTTGGTCGTTCGGGTGAAAATCATCTAAAACCGCACGCATTGCGCCGGGTTCATTTGATAAATATGATTTGGGCATCCCAGGTTCAGTAGGACAAAAAACACATTTCCCTGGGCAGGAATAAGGTTTTGTTAATACTGTTATCACTGAAACTCCAGATTGTGTTCTGACTTTTCTTTTTCTTATTAATCTTTGAATTTCTTTGTCACCTTTCCATCCCTCATTCATTAAATCTTCATAGGCTACTTGTAGGCTAAAATTTGTTGGTAAATCTGTTTTAAATTCACGAGAAAAGGATTTTTTAAGCTTGTGTAGATCTTCTTCACTTCTGAGTGACAACTCGGAGGCTTGTTTTAATAGATTCTTAAGGATATTCTCTTTACTGATAATTTGCATTGAATTGGGTTTAGCTTATGCACTCTAATATAATTACAGAAAAGGTCAAGAAGGACTATGATTTGATTGCCTCTGAATTTTCTGAAACCAGAAGCTTTCCTTGGGAAGAATTTAAGATTTTTGAGAAATTTTATAATAAAAAATTTGATGTTTTGGATTTGGGTTGTGGGAATGGCAGACTTTTGACTTTTTTAAGGAAAAAGGGTTATAGATCTTATCTTGGTGTTGATCAAAGTACTGGACTTTTAAAGTATGCGAAAGAAAATTGGAATGATGAAGATTTTATGGAAGCTGATATTTCAAAAAAAATTGAATTTAACAGAAAATTTGATGCTATTTTTTTAGTTGCTTCTTTCCATCATATCCCTCCCCAAGATCAAAAAAAGGTTTTGGAATACTGCAAAAGTTATTTAAATAAGGGTGGATATATTTTTATGACAAATTGGAATTTAATGCAGAAAAAATATATTTTATTATATATTTACTCTTTAATTAGACCTAGTTATGGGTCTAAAGGAGTTTTAATTCCCTGGAGGAAGCAAATTATGAGATATTATTATGCGTTCACAAAAAATAGACTACAAAAACTATTAAAATCGCTTGGGTTTAAAATTATTATTAATGATTACTATCACGGCTCGGATCTTTCAAATTTTTTTTGGGCAAAAAATATTATAACTGTTGCAAAATATGAATAGTTTTAAAATTTTTGACATTCCCATTAATAGAATAAAACTTACCGAGGCAATTTCAATTTTATCTGAAAAAAGATTAAAAATTTTTACCCCAAATCCGGAAATTCTATTGCAGTCTAAAAAAAATATTAACCTGAGAAATGCAATTTTAACCGCCGATCTATTGTTACCTGACGGACATGGTCTACAACTAGTAAGCACACTGTTAACATTTAAATCGAAATTTTTAAGATTTTTTCTATATTTTCCAGCATTATTTCTATTCCTCTTTTGGAAGAAACCTTTTCAGAAAATATTTCCTGAAATCATTCACGGATCTGATTTTATGTTAGTTGTACTTGCATGGGCGGAATTAAATAATAAATCGGTATTTTTTTTGGGTTCAAATGGAGAGGTTGCAAAAAAAACTGCTGAATATTTTAAAAATATACATAAAAATTTGATTGTTGCGGGATATTCAAATAAAGACCCGGGTTACGACGCATTTGAATCAGTTAGAAAATCTAATGCACAGATTTTATTTGTTGCTTACGGTGCGCCTAAACAAGAAATTTTTATTCAAAAATATTTTGATAGTTTACCTAATTTATTAATAGCCATGGGAGTTGGTGGTTCATTTGATTTCTACTCAGGAAGAATAAAACGTGCACCAGAAATTATAAGAAATATTGGCTTAGAATGGATATGGAGACTTTGTATAAATCCTAGAAAAAGGTTTTTACGCATATTTAATGCGCTTGTTGTTTTTCCGATTAATGCGATTTTTTCTTCCCGCTAAATTTTTCTTCAGCTCCAATAATAAATGGAGTAAGAAATTCAATGATCGATTTTGTCATTAAAATTGGTCTCGTAATATATTCATTAATTTTTTCTATCCCATCTTTGGCACTGTCAATAGCTTTACTTACGTCTCTTAAGATAAACATCAAATAAATCAATGTAACTGAAAGAAAAATTGTAATTAATGCAACGCTGACCGAAAGTGTTAAGTACAAAATATTTATTGTTTCCATGGCGTGTGGTTATTAATGATTCTATTGTAGCAGAAGTTTATTCAATATGTCATTTACCATTTTTGGATTTGCTTTTCCCCCACTAATTTTAATTACTCCCCCAACCAATGCGCCCATTGCTTTTTGTTGACCGGCCTTAATGTCCGCAACTGCCTTTGGATTCGCTTCTATTACCTCTTTACAGAATGATTCTATTTCAGAGCTATCGCTGATTTGAGTTAATCCTAGTTTTTTAATTATTTCTTCAGGTTCAGCGCCAGTTGCAATCATTTCATCTAAGACAGTGCTCTTTGCAATATTGTTTGAAATTGTCCCAGAGTCGATAAGCATTATTAAATCAGCTAGCGCAGATGGAGTAACTTTCGTATCTGAAAGTGTTTGATTTACCTCTCCCAATTTGCTCATCAAAATTGAAAGTACAAATGAATTCGCCAATGCAGGATTTTTACTTTTTTTCGCGCATTCTTCAAAAAAGTTGGATAGTTCTAAATCTTCAATGTAAAACTTAGCATCAGACTCGGAGACTTTATATTCAGTCATAAGTCTTTCAAATTTTTCTGTTGGCAATTCCGGAAGTTTCTTTTTGCATTCCTGAATTAATTCATCAGTAACAATCAAAGGTGGCAAATCAGGTTCAGGAAAATATCTATAATCTGCTGCACTTTCTTTTTCTCTTAGAATTTTTGTCATTTGCTTTTCCTCATCCCAGCCCACAGTCATTTCTCCTGATACAGGGTTGCCTGATTCCCATAGTTCAATTTGTCTTTTAATTTCATAATTTATAGCAGATTCAAGTGATCTAAATGAGTTTAGGTTCTTAATTTCTGCTCTAGGATATAGTTTGCTTTCGCCCATGGGTCTTATAGAAACGCTTGCGTCGAATCTCATCATCCCTTTCTCCATATCTGCATCTGAGGCTCCCGAATATCTTAATAATTTATGCATAGTTTCAGCGTATGTCCTTGCTTCCTCAGCTGTTCTAATATCGGGTTCGGATACTATTTCTGCAAGCGGAGTTCCTGATCTGTTAAAATCCAATAAAGTACCGGCACTTTCATGCGTTAATTTCCCAGCATCATTTTCTAAATGAAGTCTAGTAATTCTTATATCTTTCTTCGTTCCATTGTAAATAATTTTTAAAACACCATGGACACCAAGTGGCTGATCAAACTGCGAGATTTGATAACCATTTGGTAGATCCGGATAAAAATAATTTTTCCTATCAAATTTAGAATGCTTATTTATTTCGCAGGCCAAGGCCATTGAAGCAATTAAACCCTTTTCTAATGCCTCTTTGTTCGTGACAGGCAACATTCCTGGAAATCCCATACAAATTGGGCATACATTTGTGTTAGCTTCCTTTCCAAATGAATCATTATCGCAACTACAAAAAAGTTTGGTTTTTGTTGATAACTGCGCATGTATTTCCAACCCAATTACGGTTTCAAATTTATTCATAAATTATGATCTTATCATTTTGGTTATTAATTCTTTCAAGTTTTGGTGATCTTTAAACTTTTGAAGATTATGATACTCTTGGTGTCTATTCATAACATTGGATTCAACTTTTCTTGGTGCGGAAATGTTTTTAAGTGTAATAATTGATCCGCTCATGTGTTCAATTTTTATGTTGCCAAAACCTAATATTGTTCCCCAAAATCCGTTAATTTCATTTGAAACTCCTTCAATAAAATCATATTCGATTCTGGTTGTTGTTTTTGTAAAAAATGACTTCCACTCGTGATCAATAATCCCATGGTTAGTTATTAACCAAACGTCTTGATACCATACTGCAAGTCTATACAAAAATAATATTGTTCCGATACCTCCCCAAGCGAGCCAAAGATATAAAAATGGTGGTATTAACAGATAAAATCCAATTGGAATTAAGATTCCAAAAAACATAATTCTAAATAAATCAGGGTATATGGTAAAAGGATGAGAATGAGCTACATAATGTATTTTCTCACCTTTCCCGAGTAAACTTCTGAATACTATGTCAGCAATAATCATATTTATTTAATTATATTTGCTGGTATCCTCTTCTGGCAAGCATAAAACATTTATAATGAAAAATCATGAGTTCACATTAAAGAAATTTATTATTGATGTTTTGACGGATGTCGTTGTGGTTTTCATTCTAGTTCAAGTTATTAGGCTCTATATTTTTGCTCCATTTAGAGTCCATGGCCCCTCTATGTGTGATAATTTCAATGTCTATAATGGAGAATGTTATAATGGTGACGGAGAATATATTTTAGTTTCAAAATTCTCAGTAATTTCAATTTTTGGTTGGACTCCGGGCACAATCAACAGAGGAGATGTTTTAGTTTTTCAAGCACCGGGACAAGTTGAGGGGGAATATTATATAAAGAGAGTAATTGGTGAACCAGGTGATAAAGTTAAGATTGCTAACGGTTTTGTTTATGTCATGGATTCAAATGGTGAGTACCAAAAATTGGAAGAGGACTACTTAAGTAGTGATAATTACGGTCAAACTTATCCATACAGAGTTTCAGAGGAAGAGTATGTAGTTCCTGAGGGAAAATATTTTGTTTTGGGAGATAATAGAAGAAAAAGCTCTGATTCAAGAAGATGTTTTGAGCAACTTGGATGTAATTCAGAAAGCTCCCCTTATTTAGATGCGAATATGATACAGGGAGAAGTTAAAATAGTTATTTTCCCTCTTACACACATAAGGTTGGTTAGATCACCCGATTACTCAATCTAAATCATCTTTGCCACTCAAGTAGAATTCAAGAAGTGTGATTATTATTACAATTAATAATCCATTCCAAATTCTTAGAAGGCCTAACATTAGTAATGCCAAACAAATTATTGTTGTTACGGACAATAATATCCCTTGTCTAAGAGAAATCATAACGTGCTTAACGGAAAGTTCATGTTGGGTTCTTATTTTTTTTAGAAAAAATAAGATTATTGTAAAAGTTCCGACTAAAGACAATGTTAAGCTTATAAAAAATAGGCTTAAACTCATCGCGGTTGATTCATACGGATCCAAATTTGAAATAACTAATATCCATGAAAGCCAACTTATAATAGAGGCAATTCCTATGATATATAATATTTTTTGATTCGCTTTACTTAAATTCAATTTATAATTTGTTTAATAATCCCTCAATTCTTTCTACTTCTTTATTTTTCTCATCTGCTTTAAGAACTAATTTAGGAACAATTTTCATGTGTAGGGTTTTGTTTAATTCGTTTTGTATGTCTCTAACTTTGAAATTAAGTTCATTTTGTAATAAATCAGCATTTTCTTGAGCTGAAACCCAAACCTTGACTTGCGATGAATCTGAGTTCAACTCAATATGTGTTACAAAAAGTATTTTGTATGTTTCACTCCTTATATGTTTTGGAAGAAGTAGTGATACCTCTCTCATTATTAGTTCCGTAAGTTGATCTTTTCGCTTTGTTTTCATAATTCTGGTAAATTATTTTTGTGATTAAAATAGTTTTTTTTTCCAGTTCAGATATTTCTCTTCAATTACTTTCGGCTCTTGCAAAGGATTCCAGGTTTGGAATACTAATGCTTGTTACCCAGCCGGATAAACCGGCTGGTAGAAGTTTAGTACTTAAAAAAAATCCGGTAAAGGTATTATCGGAGAGTTTAGGAATAAAAATTTTTCAACCAGAGAAACTTGATGAAAATGCCTATAAAATTTTGGCTTCATTAAATGCTGATTTATTTCTTACTTTTGCATATGGAAAAATTCTGCCTGAAATATTTTTAAAACTTCCTAGATTATTTTCAATTAATATCCATGCTTCATTGCTACCAAAATATCGAGGATCTTCTCCAATTCAGTCTGCAATTTTAAACTCAGAGAAGAAAACGGGGATTTGCATCATGAAAATGGTAAAAGAAATGGATGCGGGGCCGATATTTAAATCAAAAGATCTTTTAATAACTGACAAAATGAATGCAGGAGATTTATTTGAAGAGGTTGCAAAGTTGGCTGCTGAATTTGTACCTGATTCATTAACTGAATTAAATAAAGATTCAATATTTATTGAACAAGATCTAAGCAGAGCTTCATTTACAAAAAAAATCACTAAAGATGACGGATATATTGACTTTAGAAAAACATCTTCTGAGATTTATTCAATTTTTAAGGCATTTACTCCTTGGCCTGGGATATGGACAACTTTTAATAATATGAGATTGAAATTGATTGACATAAGTATTTCTAAGGAAATAATTGAACCCGGCGTAGTTAAATATGAAAAAGCAAAAATAAGAATTGGCACTTTAGATGGATCAATTGAGGTGAATATGCTCCAGTTGGAATCTAAAAAAATTGTTTCGTCAAAAGATTTTATTGCAGGTCAAAGTAAATTTGAAGGCTCTAAACTACCTTCTTAATAGGAATAATGTTCTTTTTCTTGCTATAAAATGTTGAAAAAAGAGCAAAACAGAATGCGGAAAGATATCGACCTTGTTCATTAGTAATTAGATAATGATCAAATAGACTAATGATAAATAATGAGATGAATATGCAGAAGAAAATTCTCCAATTTGTGTTTTGAATGTTATCAAGAAGTTTTTTTCTTTTTAACATTATTTTATAAATTATAAACCAAATTAATAGTATAAAAACGACACTACCAATCAAACCCTCTTCACTTAATATCAACAGATAAACGTTGTGAGCGGGTTGGTATTCCCATGGAAGTGTATTTTTTGATGAGACAAAATCTAAATACTGTGTTGAAAGATTGAATCCAACTCCCATTGGATATTTTAAAAATATGGAAATCGCTTTCTTATACCCATCAATTCTTTCTAGAATTGAATTATCAGTGAATATACTTAAAATTCTGTAGGTCCATAAAAATAATATCTGACTTAGTAATAGCCCAAAAATAACTAAAAATTTTAATCGGTTTTTTATTTTTAGTTCTTTTAAATACCAATATAAAAGTAAGAATATACTAAGTATTAAGCCGAGTATTGTAGATCTAGAAAATGTTAAGAGTGTTGCTGTGAATATAAAAAATAGTAATGGATATTTTTTATAAAAGCTTAACTCTCTCCATATTATTAGTAATAAAAAAATTGATACTAAAAGATAAGCTCCATAAATATTTGGATGAGGAAATGTTCCATATGATCTTAATATCGGTATTTCGTGATAATAAAATTTGGCTATTTGTGGATTGAACTTGCTCAAAACATTTTCTCCAAAAAAAGATAATCCAATACTCGATTGTAAACTAAATTGTAAAATTCCAATTATAGCTTGAAATACCATGGTGAACACAAATAACTTCATCATATCTTTTATAGATATAATCTTGTTCATTATCAAAATATAAAAAGTCAAAATATCAAAAACTTTCACGGCCAATAAAATTTTAATAATCGGCTCATTAAAATCACTTTGTAGTAGTGAAAGTATAAAAGTGATAATGCATAAGAGAAAAACTATAAAAAAGTTTTTTTCACCATAATTAATCTTTTTTTTATCTAAATAGGAGCTTATTAAAAATACTAATGCAGTCGAATAAAGTAGAACTTCTGTAAAGCTAAGATTTATACTTGTGTATGGGTTAAAAATCCCGGTGCCCCATTCCCCTTGATAAATTAATGTATTTATCTGAAAAGGAAGAGTCACTAGCAAAAGTGAAAACAAAAACTTTTGAATTTTATTTAATGTTTCACTCAATTTTTAATACTGGTTTAACTCCTTCTGTAGGTATCAAATTTTGAATTTCCTCTGCGGCGGTTTTGAGTACACTTTGAGAATCGGATGTAGTTAGAATTTTTGCGATTGCATCAACAAAAACTGATTTATATTTATAGTAATTATACATTGGTAAACTTTGAGCATATCCAACTTGATCTGCAAAAATACCATAAATTGGATCTTCCGACTCAATTTCTATCAAACTTCTTCTGCCTGAGGGTCTGTGAGTATTCTCGTTTAAATATTTTTGATTTGATTCTGAAACGAGTGTAGCAATAAGCTTCCAAGCTAAGTCAGAATGTGTTGATGTTCTTGCCACAACCGGGGCAAAATAACTTGAATATGTTTTTCTTGTTTCGGAAGAATTAGTTGGATCAAAAGTTTGTGGCACTTCCTGAATCTTAATTGAATTTACTTCAATTGTTTCTTCACCCAACGCTTTCAGTCTTGAAATTTCATTTAAAATATCTTCATAAGTGTATGAATAACCAAAAATCATTGAAACCTTCCCTCTTGCAAATGTTGTAATTTCTTTTTCTGCAGAATCAGGATCTGAAATATATTTATTCCAACTATAATTTTCTCTACTTGGTAAACCGAAGCTTGAATATAAATCCAATGCTGATAGAGCATTTGTATCCGCTCCAAAATTTATTTTTTTTAAATCTGCATCATAAAAATTTACTTTATTTTGCAAAAATAACATCATCAAGATATCAAAGGATCGCAATATATTGTCACTTCTTCCCATTGCAATACCGGATCTTTTAAATCTTTCGTAACTATTATCTTGTTTATTGAGTTTTATAACATCTGACAAAATTCCGGACCAGGTACTTGATGGTTTTCCTCTTTCCGGAATCGCATCTTCAAAATGATCTTTGTTATAATACAGTGCCAATGTGTCTATATATGTAGGAGCCCCGTAAACCTGCTCCTTATTCTCTGAGTCGGGAATTATCATATCGTCAGCCGCTACTTGAACAAATGCGTTCCTAAATGATTCAGGAGTAACAATTGAACTTGGTGCGGGTGTAAGTTTTTTGTAATTATCAGGAAACCAAGTATTGTGAAGCATAAAAATATCAGGCCCCTTCCCCTCAGCCAATTCGTTAACAATTAGACTTAAATAAGATTCCGGATCTGTAAATTTTTTATATATTACCGATACATTTTTATTCTCCGCTTCAAAGTCTCTAATAATGGGTGCATATAAATCTTCATTATCAAAGAGCCCGTAAAATGTTAATGTAATAGTTTCAGATTTTACAGTTTTTACTTCTTGTTTTCTCAGACATGAAGAAAAAGTCACCGAAAATATAATTAGAAGAGATATAATAGAAATGTATTTTTTGGTGGTCATAAAAAATTAACATTAATTATTCGATTCAACTCCGATTATAAAGTATGCCTTTGAAAGTGCATACCAATAATATTTCGAAAAAATCGAGGGAAATAGTTTTTTTAAAGTTAGTAGAAAAAAAAGAATAATTCTTGTTGATATAATTTTAAATATGAAAAGTTTCATTCCCTTTGGAATTACATTTAGTGATGGAGCTTTTTTCTCAAAAATTTTGGCGGTTTTGCCAATTGCTATCATTTTGTTTTTTAGTGAATTCTCCTGTATTTCATGATCATGATAAGCTAAAATATTTTTCTTATATATAATTTTTAGTTTGAATTTGTTTTTTAATCTGTAGGCAAGTTCAATATCTTCCCAGCCGTACGATTTAAAATCGGGATCAAATTGTTCCGAGTCTAATAGTTCTTTCTTTACAGATATATTTGATGTGTAAAAATACCAAAACGTAGCATCTTCTGAATCTTTCAATTTATTATAGGCAAATTGTGGGCCGCCGTTTGTCAACCATTTCATGAATGGAGATATTTGATTTTCGGGGAACCATTCAATCCTACCAAGACATGCAAAATTTGATGCTGGATTTTCCATATGGAAATCCACATGATTTTTTAAAAAATCATCTTCAGCGTATATATCGTCACCGATAAATAATATTATTTGACCTTTTGCATGCTTTATAGCCAGATTTCTGGCATTTCCCTGCCCTGAATTTTTTTGATAAAGATGAAAAAAATTACCTTTATTTTCAAATTTTTTTAAAACAGATTCAGTTTCATCTCTACTTCCATCATTTACAACTATAATTTCGTAACTTTCTTTCGATAGGTTTTGAGAAAATAATCGATTCAAACAAATTTCAAGGCAGGAACTTCTATTAAAGGTTGGGATTATTACAGTTAAGTAAGGCATATTTACCTATACTGTATCGTTTTTTTCCTAGGCTGCAAGCTCAACAGTTTCCATTTCCTTTTTTTCGCCCCATTTAAGTATATGAATGCTTGATGCGACAATTTCTGTTATGAAATATTGTATCTTATCCTTACCTTCGTAACTTCGATTTGTTAGTCTGCCTTCCATATAAACTGGGAATCCTTTTTTTAAATGTTTTGAGGCAATTTCTGCAAGTTTATCCCATGTCACAATTCTATGAAAATCAGCACTGCGTTTTGCCACTCCATCCGCATCATTCCACTCATTATTTGTGGCGATTGAAAAACTTGAAACGGATTTACCGTTTTTGGTTTTTTTAAGTTCAGGATCATTTACTATATGTCCTAAAAGTGTTACTTTATTGACGCTTCTCATATAAATTGGGTTAGAGAATACAATATAGTTTTCCCATAGAGATCTGAATTAGTCCTGAAATTTTCCTTAAATAATTTCTTAAATGTTTACAGGTATAGTTAAAGAGTTGGCAAAAGTGGAAAGTTTAAAGAGAAATAAAAAAAATCTTGCGCTAAGTATAAAAAGTAGTTTAGATAAGAGGAATTTCGGTAAAGGTGAAAGTATTTGTGTTGATGGTGTCTGCTTAACCGTTGAAAGTTATAAAGCAGGTATATTTACAGTCACATTGGTTGAAGAAACACTCAAAAAAACTAATTTGGGTTCAGTAAAGACGGGAGCTTTAGTAAATATTGAACCTTCATTGAAGCTGTCTGATTTTATTTCAGGACATATTGTAACGGGACATGTTGATGATATGGGAATTGTCAGTAAATCGGGGGACAAACTTTATATAAAAATAAATAAGAATTATTTGAAATTTTTTCCAGAAAAATCATCTATAACATTGAATGGAGTTAGTTTAACTGTTCAAAAAAGAGTTAAAGATCAGATTTTCATTTCCTTGATACCAGAAACACTTAAAAATACCAATTTGTCACTTTTAAAAACCGGTGATAAGGTTAATATTGAAGTGGATATTTTAGCCAGATATATTAATTCACTAAAGTAATGAAAAAATTTGGGATTATTGTTTCGGAGTTTAATTCAGAAATTACAGAAAAGATGTTGGCTGAATGTTTAAGAGGTTTTTCAGAACAAAACGTGAAACCCCTTATTGTGAAAGTTCCAGGTGCCGCAGAAATTCCATATGCAGCCCAAGAATTAATTTTAAAAAAAAATGTATCTGTAATTGTTGCTTTGGGTTTGGTTTTAAAGGGTGATACTGATCACTACGAAAGAGTATGTGAAATGTCTTCAAATGGGATTTTGCAGGTTAGTCTTAAACATAGAGTTCCAATAATTTTTGAGGTTTTGATGTGTAAAAAAAGATCCGATGCTGTAAAAAGAATTAAAAAAGCTTACGAAGCTTCTTATTTAGCAAGTAAAATGTTAAAAATATTATGAAAATTCCAACACTTTCAGAAGCCGATTTAAATGGTAAAAAAGTTCTATTAAGATCTGATTTGAATGTTCCGCTTTCCGAGGAAGGAAAAATTGAAGATAACACGAGGATTGTTGAAAGCCTTCCCACAATAAAATATATTTTATCTAGGGGTGGGAAAGTAATAATTCTAACTCATCTTGGAAGACCTGACGGTAAATTTGTTGAAGATTTGAAAGTTGATGTTATTGGTCAGGAACTTGAAAAATTATTGAATGTGAAAGTTATTAAACTTAACGCTTGTATTGGTGAATATGTTGAAAAAAATATGAGTGAAATGTCTGAATCTAATGTTTATCTGCTTGAAAATACACGTTTCTATCCTGAAGAAGAAAAAAATGATGAAGAGTTTTCCAAGAAATTAGCATCTTATGCTGATATTTTTGTTAATGATGCTTTTGGTACAGTGCATCGCGCACATGCGAGTACAGTAGGCGTGGCAAAATTTTTACCTTCGTATGCCGGATTGTTATTACAGAAGGAAATTGAGGTTTTATCATTGTTATTGGAAAATCCTAAAAAACCTGTCTGTTTGATTACTGGAGGTGCAAAAATTGATACCAAAATTGGTTTATTAAATAATTTTATGCATCTAGCAGATTATTTTTTGATTGGGGGTGCGCTTGCCAACACTTTTTTGGCTGCATCAGGAAAAAATATTGGGACTTCATTATTTGAGGAGAATAAGTTAGAAATTGCGAAAAAATTTATACTTGATTCTGAAAAAGCTGGAAAAAAAGTTCTTCTACCCGTTGATGTTGTTGTTGCAGAAACTGTTAGCAAAGATGCAAAGGCAGAAAATGTATCTTCAGATTCAGTTAAAAATGAAATGAAAATATTGGATTTGGGAAAAGAAACAATTAAAAATTTCGAAAAAATTCTTGAGGAATCTGCAACAGTTATTTGGAATGGTCCCATGGGGCTTTATGAATTTCCTCAATTTGAAGCCGGAAGTAGAGCTATTGCGGAAAAACTTTCAAAAGTTCAAGTTACTTCAATTATTGGTGGCGGTGACACAATTGACGCGATAAATAAATTTAAAGTACCTTTAACAAAATTTACACATATCTCAACAGGTGGTGGAGCTATGTTAGAGTTTTTGGAGGGTAAGACCCTGCCAGGTATTCAGGCTTTAATATCCAAGTAGTTCTGCAGTAGAATTAATGCAGATTGACTATCATCTTCTTCGTTTTTTGATGATCTGGAGATGGCTTGTTTTGTACTCAATCTTTCGTCGATCCTTTTTATTGGCAACTTTATTTCAGATTCAATTTTTTTTATAATTTTATAAACCCTATTTTCTAAATTAATTTCACCTGAAAGAGAAAGTGGCAAACCGAGGAGTAACTCCTTTATATTTTCCTCCGAAATAATTTTGTTTACTTTAAGAATTAAGTCATCGTCGGAATTATGAAAAATTTCCGGCCTAATAAAGGCAACGGATTGACCTATATCTGAAATGGCAAGCACTGTTTTTTTTGTACCTATATCCAATGCTAAAATTTTTCCTTTATTCAATTTTTAGGTTTAAATTTGCATCGACACCTTTGAAAAGGTTTATTTTTAATGGGAATGTGCCTGTACTTTTCAAATGTTCATCCAATTTAATTGAGGAAGGAGGTATAATAGCTTTCAATTGATCATTTATTAGCTCAGCAATAATTTTTTCGTTTATTGATCTGTAAAGTGTACCCGATTCGCTGGATTTTTCTTTTAAAATTAGTGTTTTACCGTGAATTTTTTCTTTTATTGAATGTGCGCTTTCTTTCATTCCTTCAAGTTTTTCAACAGCTTTTGCTTTTTGAGATTGGACATGAGTTACTTGTTTTTCTGTTGCAACCAAAGCCATATTTCGGGGTAGCAAAAAGTTTCTAAAATATCCTTCAGAAACTTCTTTTACCTCACCTTTCTGACCGATATTTTTGATGCTTTGTAATAATATTACTTTCATAACTTAATTAAATATCCATTCTGATATATTTGCAAATCTATCTTTTGGCAATAAAATATTTTCAATATTTACACCCGAGACTTTTTTATCAACCAAATAGTAATAAGTTGGTGTGTATAGAAATACTGCAGGTACGTCATCTGAAATTACTTTTGCAAGTGATGCGAGATTTATATTTTTTTCAGATTCGTCAAAGGTTTTTCGAATACTTTCAATTAAATAATCAGCTTTTGGATTTTGATAATTCGATAGATTTAAACCATTTTCATTCGACTGACTCGAATGCCAAAAAGAAAAGGTGTCAAGATCATATCCTAGGCTTTGACCTGAAAGTAATAAATCGTAATCACGATTTTTTATTATTTCATTTAGTGCATCGGCTTTATATGTTTCAATCTTAAGTTCAATACCCACCTTTTTTAGTTGATCTGTAATTAATGCCGCAATGTCTGAAAAAATTCTTTCCTGTGAAGGATTTGTATCTGTAAAATCTCTTCTCGTTAATCTTAAACTAAGAATTTCAGAATCAGTATTTTTTCTGTATAAATCTTCTCCGGTTAATTTCCATCCGGCATCAAATAGAGCTCCCTGTGATTCAGATAAATTATAAGTATTTGTCCAGTTATCTTGATTTAACTCCAAAAGTGGGGTGTCAATTTGTTTAGTATATCCCGTTATCGCCAAAATTTCAGACTTATTTATTGCTTTTGATATCGCCAATCTTACTTTATTCTTAGCTAAATATTTTGAATCCGTATTCATGAAAAGTGCCGTATATTGAGGCAATTCGTATTCATAAGAAACCAGGTCGGAAATATCAATTTCAGATAGTTGAGAAGATTTGATTCTCGCTGCACCGTGCCAAACTGATCTGTTCTCAATTAATTGAGTTAAATCCGGATAAGCAATGAATCTGATTCTATCAATTGAAGGTGCTTTACCAAAATATTTATCATTTTTCACCAATGTCACGCTTGTGGTTGAATCACTATTTGTTTGGTACGAACTATCGACTTTATAGGGTCCTGAACCTATAGGACTTTTATTGAATTCACTTTTATCCAGATCGGCTACATCAATACTCCCCAATATATGTTTGGGTAAAATTCCAACGGTTAGCTCGGAGTAAAAAAATGAATCCGGTTCATTTAATGTAAAAGTCAGTGTTCTTGAGTTAACTTCCTCAATTTTAACGCCTTGAAAATTTGATTTTAAAATTGGATTTTTGAAATTTTCATTCTGAATTACATCCACATAAGTAAAATAAACATCATCTGCTGTTATATCCTGACCGTCTTCCCAAACAATTCCATTTTTAAGGGTGAAGGTGTAAACTAATTTATCTTCGCTCAAGGTGTGAGTTGCAATATCTTCATCAAATGTTTTTGTTGTCGGATTGTATCTAACCAATCCTGAAAATAATAAGCTTGAAATATCAGAATCTGCTTCGGATAACTCTGTATAAACAGGGTTTAAATGACTTATTTGACCCACTACAGCTTCGGTATATGTTTTTGTATTGTTAGTAAGTCCGGCCCTACCTGTATTGTTTAAAATAATAGAGATTGTACTTGGGAAAAATACTGCCAATAAGAAAACTGCCGCCAATTTTTCCTTACTATTAAAGGACTTAATTGTTTTCCAAAATAAATTCATTTATACAAAGTTGAGAACTAGTGACAACAGAATGAAGGCAACTAGAAATGCTATTGTTAAATAAGAAAGAACTTTTTCAGCTCCTCTTTTGCTTGTTTGGATTGTATTAGAGCCAGCAGAACCGGCAATGGCATCTGATAATCCACCCGCTCTTTCCTGAACAACAATACTTATAACAAGAAATATTGCGGATATTGCCTGTAAAACCATTAAAACTGTTTGTAACATATTAATTTTTTGTTAACCAAGAAATAAACCAATTAGCGAGCCCAAAGATAATAGCAGCCAAGACATAGGTCAATAGATTATCCACTTGTATAGAAATGTTACTAATATCCATAACATCAATCAGATATTTGGCTAGATAAATTATAAAGGCGTTTATTGCGAATAAAAATAGACCCGCGCTGAAGAAAACCAAAGGAAAAGCTAGAAATTTAAGAACCGGTTTTACAAAATAATTTAAAACTGCGATTGTAAAACCAACAATAATAAACGCAATATACCCTCCATTAATAGTTAATCCGTCCAATAGTTTATCACTTACAAACAAAGCCAATGCGTTTGCAAGAAGGGTGTAAATAATTGAAACAATCATGTTTAGATTTTATGACTTGTACAGTTTTACCGCAAGCTTAGTTATATGACCTTCAATTTCTACATTTTTCTCTAGATCCCATTCCAAATCATCACCAACCTGCAGTTCATTTGAAAGTGTTTCTGTTTTAATTGTGTCGGAATATTTTAAAACAGCTTCGTTTACTGCGGGTTCAGATTCAACCAAACACATAATTCTATCACTAACTTGATAGCCGGCCTCTTTTCGCATATCTTGAATATATCTCACAATTTCTCTCATATAACCTTCTTTGATCAGTTCATCAGATAGATTTGTATCAAGTGAGACGAGAATGCCAAACTGAGTTTCAACATCATGACCTTCTTTTCCTTTGTAAATAAAATCTATTTCGTTCGCTTCAAGAATGAAGGTCAATATTTTTACCTGACCAGACTCCAAAATTTCATAATTCCCTGATTTAGCTTCTTTTATAATATTTTGAACATCCTTTCCGTATTTAGGGCCGAGTAATTTTGCATTTGCTTGAATTAAAACCTCGGCAATTTCATCAGCATTTTTTATAATTTCCAATTCTTTAACATTTAATTCTTCCAAAATCACTTCTTTTTGATTTTCAATCACTTCAGGCTTTACTGATTTAGATAAAACAATTTGTACTTTCTGAAGAGGTTGTCTAACACGAATTTTCTTTTTTCCACGAATTGCATGCCCCAGATTAACGATTAATCTTGCGGCAGCAACTTCGGCATTTAAATCTTCGTCTATTAAACTTTCATTGGCTTTTGGCCAATCTTCAAGGTGAACTGATTCTTTTTCTGTTAAATTTCGGAAAATCTCATCTGAAACAAAAGGCATGAATGGAGCAATTAATTTTGAAAATTCCACCAAGACAATATATAAGGTTTGGTATGCTTGAGTTTTATCCGAATCGTTTTCCGATTTCCAGAATCTTCTTCGACTTCTGCGCAGATACCAATTTGAAAGATTATCCACAAAATCAATCATGGGTCTTGTGGCTTTTGTTAGATTATAATCCTCCATTTGTTCTGTACTTTCTTTGATTAGAGAATTTAGTTTAGAAAGTATCCATTGATCTAAGATATTCTCTGAAATTGGAAGTTTTTCATTGAATTTGAAATTATCAATATTCGCGTAAGTTACAAAGAAACTATAAGTATTCCAAAGTGTTAGAGTGAATTTTTTGACTATTTCTTCAACGTGCATTTCTGAAAAACGTACGTCTTCTGCAAGAGGCGCGGTTGATGTATAAAGGAACATTCTTGTGGAGTCGACACCTTTTTCATCAAAAAGTTTGTTTGGATCGGGGTAATTTTTCTTACGCTTTGAAAGTTTTTCGCCGTCTGCGGCAAGTAAAATTCCGTTTACGATTACGTTTTTGAAAGCAGGTTCATCAAATAAAATTGTGGCTAAAACGTGAAGTGTATAAAACCATCCACGAGTTTGATCAACACCTTCAGCAATAAAATTTGCCGGGAAATTCTTTTCAAATTCATCTTTATTTTCAAATGGATAATGAAGCTGAGCATAAGGCATTGAACCTGATTCAAACCAACAATCTAAAACTTCCGGAATCCTTTTCATTGTTTTATGACAATCAGTACATTCCATTGTTAGCTCATCAATATAAGGTTTATGTAAGTCAATTTCGTTATCACGCATAGGAAGTGAACCGGCTCTGTGCTTCAATTCTTCCATTGAGCCGATGCACTCAAATTTTCCGCATTCGCATTGCCAAATTGGCATTGGACAACCCCAAAATCGGTTTCTGGAAATATTCCAATCGCGAACTTGTTCAAGCCATTTTCCAAACCTTCCCTCTTGAAGATGCTCGGGTTGCCAGTGAATTTTTTTGTTATTGGCGATTAGCTTATCTTTTAAATCAGTGACTCTCACAAACCAAGCCTTTGTTGCAAAATTCAAAAGTGGAGTGTCACAACGCCAGCAATGAGGATAGCTGTGACGAATATTTTCTTTTTTGAAAAGTAGTCCGTTTTTTTCTAAATATGCTGCCACATTTTGATCCTGCCCTTTTACAAATTTACCTGCAAAGTCTGTGACTTCCGGATTAAAATTACCATTCATATCGACGTGCTGAATTATCGGCATGTCATTTGCCAAAACAGCGTTCATATCATCTTCACCGTAACCACCGGCAATGTGAATTATTCCTGTACCTGTTTCGATATCAACAAAATCTGCGGTGATAACTTTAAATGCATTTTCAATTCCTTTTAAACCTGAATTCACATAATAGTTGAAAAGAGGCTCATATTTCTGACCTTTCAAATCTGCACCAGTCATTTCTTCTTCAATCGTCAGGCCATCCATTTCAAAATTTTTCTCAAGTAGATCTTTCGCCAAAATAAAATGTTCGCCGTTTTTTGTGACTTTCACATATTTGATATCTGCTCCCACCGCCAAAGCAGTATTTCCGGGAAGTGTCCATGGAGTTGTTGTCCAAGCCAAGAAATATGTATTTGGATCTTCTTTTGATCTGAATTTTACAGTTGTGGAAAGATCAGTCACATCTTTATAGCCAAGAGAAACCTCAAAGTTTGAAAGAGGAGTCGCACATCTTGGACAAATGTGCATTGATTTGAAACCTTGATACATCAAATTTTTATCCCAAATTTGTTTAAAAACCCACCAAATCGATTCCATATATGTTGAATCCAAGGTCGCGTATCCATTTTCAATATCAACCCAACGAGCAATTCTCTCCAAAAGCGTTTCCCACTCTTTAGTATATTTGAAAACACTCTCTCTACATTTTGTGTTAAAATTTTCAATTCCATATTCCTCAATTTGTTTTCTACCAGAAAGTTCAAGCTGTTTTTCAATTTCATATTCAACAGGAAGACCGTGACAGTCCCATCCGTTTGTGCGAGGAACGTAAAAACCTTGCATTGATTTGTATCTTGTCACTGCATCTTTTAAAGCATTCGCCATAATGTGACCGTAATGCGGAAGCCCGTTCGCGAATGGCGGTCCGTCAAAAAAAACAAACTTCTCCTTCCCTTTTCTCTGTTCTACCGATTTTTTAAATATTTCTTTTTTCTTCCAATATTCAAGATATTTGTGTTCGATTTCAGGCAGGTGCTTTTTTGGATCTACTGGGCGGAACATATTTGAAAAATTAATCCTTTGCATTCTATATAAGATTTCTTGTGTGGTAAACAAATTTTTCTTTACATCGCCACTTTAGGGCGATACAGTGCTCTACTAAATTTAATTATGCATACAATTAATAAAAAAGATCAACTCATCGCAGAAATTATGCATAAAATTGATTCTAGAAAAGAGTATTATCAAGTTTCTGATCTAGAAATTATTGGTTTGAAACTTTCAATTTTAGACGCCGCAGAAAATTATTCATCCTACGACGATTTTAAAAATTATTTAAACGAAATTTCAGAAGATAATTTATTTCTTAAATCTTTGATTTAAAAATGACTTCAAACCCAAATTCCACCAGAGGACATACAGATCTTGAGGCGACAATTAATGATTTAAAGACAAATTTTGCCAAACCACTACAAGAAGAAGTTATTACCACTCCGCTTTGGGATGTGGTTTCAAGAATAATGAGCTTGCCTGATTCCCTATCTGATCTTGATCCTAGTCAGATTTCAGTTATTCAGGCAAACGTTACGGAATGTAAGAGACTACTTGATCAGATTTCTTACTATTATGTTTCACAAATTATTTCAAAACCTACAGACTCTAGAGTATTCAAGATTGTGAATCAGGCTGGTAAATTCGAGGCATTGTTAAGAAGAAGTACAGGTAAAAAAATTACTTTGCCGGATGGGACTGATGCAACAATTACTCCGGAAGTTGTAAATGCTCTAACTTCTTATAAATTTTCACTTGGTACTCCACCCATTACTCCAAAAGGAATTGATACTATTGAGAAGATTATGTTTGGTGGAAATTTGAAGGATATTTATGGATTCAGGCAATTGTTAAATGTGGATCATGCAACTTTCGACAGATTTATACGAGCAACAGATATTCTTGTTCGCCAGAGTACACACTATACAACGGATAAAGAAAAAAAATCTCATGAGAAAAAGGCAACCGATTTCCCAAATATGGAGGGGGCGCGCGGATTTAAAAAAACTGCAGTTACCGGTAGCGCAAAAACGGCAGTGAGGTTAATTAAAGATCATCTTTTTAGTCAACACACAAATGGCAGTAAACCGGTTGTTGTTATTGATGAACCTGACATGCTTAACGCAGATTTGATTAAAAGAATGACGGAGGAAAAAAATAAAGTTTTCGTCGTTAAAGTAAGTAAAATTCCTCATAATATCTTTACCTCTGATGTTTTAAGGCCTGAATGGAAAGGTGTAATTGGTAGATTAATTCTTGTTGATGATTCTCCAAATTCAAGAAGAAGTGGAACAACTTTTGTCTATGCCTTAAACCCAACGATCACCAAAACATTAAATCAGTTCCATACAAAAGATATGGGTACGCCTGCAAATACACAAATGAATTTTCGTGAAATGATGGAAAATTTTTCTAGGGGTGATTTGGAAAAACTTAGATCTTCCGTAGATCAAAAAATTGCCGACTTAAAATCTGAGGGTTCACACAATAAAAAAGCTGACAGTATAAGAAAAAGAGAATGGGAAGTTTCAGCGCAAAAAGATTACATAAATCTTATAAAATTCAAAAAATTTCTGGATTTTATTTATGAAATTAAAACTGCTGATGAAGCTGATTTGGACGATCGTTATAAAGGATTACAAGGAGAAAGTGAAAAATTATCAATGAAATACTTCTTCAAGGATTTAGCTGAGAAAGGATATACAACAGTGTCCATTCCACAAGGTGGTGGGCGAAGAGAGCTTGCTCATGTTGGAAAATTCCAAAGAAGTATTATTCAAAATGAAATAAATCTCTTTAAAAGTACTAAGCTTGAAGCATGTAAACAAAAACTTGCTGAGTTAAAATCATCAGGAAAAATTCCTGCAGAAAGCACCGGTTCAATTGATGCCGCACTCACTAGAGCATTGGATGATCGTAATCCACAAAATCATATATTGAGAACTCAAGATGAACTTTCTAATGGTGTAGGAAAAGTTCGAAGTTTAATTGATGATCTTGCATATAGAGGTGCTGAACGAGCTGACACGAGAGTAGATGAATTGATTGGGAAAATGGATGAAATTTTGGGGAAAAATGTACCAGGTTTTTTTAAAGATGCCTTAACTCAAGAATTAAAAAAGGGTGGAATTGAAGCGGCAAGTAAACTTTTTGAAAGAGTACCATTTCGAGGATATGCAAATAAATTTAGGGAAGTTCTTGGTAGAATCAGACAAAAGGGAGTTGGAATTGCAGATAAGGTTTCCGCACCACTTGAGAGTATTAGGAAAGAACTGAGCGCAGATTCTTTGGAAAGAATTGAAATTTTATTAAACAATATTGAACAAGGAAAATTTGAACCAAATCTTGCTCTTCCTGAAATTGGTTGGACATTTAATGATGTACTTCTTGAAGATGACTTCCCTGCTGAAAATTATATTAAGATCAATGTAAATAAAGATGGGACAATTGATGCCGATTCTCTTGAACAAAAATTAGAGGTAATAAAGAGCGATCTATCGGATTTCCCTGATTTATTCGACTTATATTGCAAATCTACAATTTTAGTTTTGAACGATCCTCACAATCCAACTTCAAAAGTTGCGAGACCGGCAGTTAAATTGAAATTGTTGGATATTGCTTCAAAATACGGTTTAACTATTTTGGCTGATGAGCCTTATCACAAACAAGTTGCCAAGGAAGTTAAGGATAGACATGGTGATGCACCTTTGGCTGAGTTTTATGAACAAAATCGAGCAAGATTTCCAAAGCCGATCACTATTTATTCTTGTATCTCAACAACTAAATGGGCAATGGGTGCGGGTAGAAGGACTGGTACAGTTTTAACGAATGACAAGTCAAAAAATCCTGATGGAGAATCGTTTGCTGAGTATTTGGATGCTAACACAGATTCAAGAAACGGGATGTCACTTTATATGGATAATTTGACCTATGAACTTGGACTTTCTGCAAAATCCGTGTGTAAAAAATTAGAACCGATTCTAATTAATCCGATTGCTGACCCAAAAAAGATTATAGATGAAATACTTGAAAATGATTTTGATCTTGATGATCCGGAAAATCTTCCAATGCCTGTTTATTTTGCATTGTTGCAGGCTAGAAATGACTTGGATTTATTGGAAATTCGAGGAGCAAATTTACTTGAAGTTAGAGAATATTTAAGCAATTTAATTTCTGAAATTAAAAACATGCGTTTAGATAAACAAACGCAGAAAGACTCAGGAAAACGCAGTAAAGCCGCGATTAACGCAGTTACAAAAGTCGCAGAAGATCATCCCGGTTTACTGGAAAGATCAACAATGCCTGAAGGTCCTTTCTATATGTTGATTCAACTTGATGAAACTGGGAATGATCCTGCTCTGGGAGCCTTTATTGAGACTTTGGCCGCGGCACGAAAAATTGATGTTGTCCCATCTGCCAAGGGTAATGTGCGTTTTGCGTTCGGTGGAATGGTTCAAGGTAACGAGAATTCATATAATTTATTGAGTAAAGCGATTGAAGTCGATTTGAAATTAATCTTAAAATATTGGGACGAATTCAAAGCTGAAAGGAAAAAATTAAATGGGGAAAAAGATTTGAATCCAGTTGAGAATGCATTAAAGAAAATGTTCCCCGGAGGAGAAATTGAGTTGGCCAGAACAATTTTTGATAAGAAAGAGTTGATTGATGGAATGGCTCAGTTTAAAGGTGCGGGAGCAAAGGGATTGGTTTTTGATCTTGATCCTGAAATCGCAAAGTATATTACAAAAATTGAAGCGGGCTCTCCCGGTTCAATAGTAACAATTAAAAATGTTTCTTGTAAAAATATAAATCAATTTATTGCAAGCAAGCCTTTTACAGAGTTATTCAACTACTATTTATTAAAAGTTAAAGCATCGGTTCCCACCATTCAAAATCTTGAAGATGAAGTGATTCTTGGAGAATTTGGAGCACTAAGATTCAGAGATAAATTTGCCACCAGAACATTTAAAAATATCGAAACTGAGGTTTACTCAGCAATTGCTATTGAAATTGCAAAGGCTTGGTATAGCGATTCAACCGTAAAAATTCTCTCACAAGATATTAATGGTAATTCTGATGAGTGTGAATCAATTCTACTTGGTAAAGAACAACAAGTTGATAGATATATCCGAGAATTTTTATCCGCCTTTTTGACTGCGGAACAAGAGGCACAAATAAATTTCAAACCTACATTCCAGGCGGGTTATGAAGCGTTAAGCGGACTAAAACCGGATGAGTCTCTACCGGGATGGACGCAAAAATTAATTTCTTCCGCGGATTTTGTTGGAAAAACTGTTGCTACTGATTTGGCACCTGAAAGTGTAACCGGTGGAATTGCCAGAGTCGCCGGCAATGACAGAGGAATTTATAAACGTGACGGTGACGGTGTGACTGCGGCATCTCCTGAGTTTTTTAAAAAACGTTTAGATGGATTTGTTGAAAATATGGATCCAAAGGAATGGGTTTGTAAGATGGTTCAAATTGGCCCAACAAAATTACTTTTGGTTTTGAACAGGTCATATTCACACTACTTGGTTGAGGAGTTAAGACTTTTCCCACAGTTTGACGTGGATATAAATGAAATTGATAGCATTAAACCCGATGCAGTAAGCATTTTAGGTCTTCCAACAAAAGTTATGGGTGAAGATTATAAGATTGGATATTATTTTGATGGTGAAATGCCGGTTTCATGGGTTGATAGTGAAGATATTACGGATTACATGGGTTATCTAAAAAAACCTTTGCTTACTGTTGCGAATGAAAGAGTTAAGGCTATGGGTGGGATGCCGGTTCACGGATCTGCGATGACGCTGACTTATAAAAATGGTTTGAGAAAAACTTTTGTTTGCGCGGGTGACAGTGGGACAGGAAAATCCGAAACCTTGATCGCAATGATGGAGCAAATGGTGAAAGGTGAAGGCCTTGCAAAAGATCTTGAAAGTATTGATTTGCTTGCCGGTGACATGCTTTCAATGTTCATTGGAGAAGACGGTCAAGTTTACACATTTGGAACTGAAGAAGGAGATTTTATGAGGATGAATGATATCCCTGACAACTGGCAGGATAGATTTAGAGACAGATTAAACCGCGCAAGTAAAACTAATCTTGGAACTGATAATGCTAGACAAACAATTGGGGGACTTTGTGATTCAAATACATTTCTAAAACCGGTTAGGGTAAATGGTTTCTTTAACATTAATAATTTTACTCCTGTTGAAGGATCAGCAATGAAGGAGATTGCAAGCCCGCATAATTTGTTAAAAGATGAATATGTTAAGGGATATAGAAGAGAAAAAAAGACAAGTGGAGATCAGCCTAATTTATATGCAAGTGTAATGAGCAGTAAAGATGAGAGGAAAGATGAGTTAATTGATAGGTATCGAGAAGAAATGGACGCCTTGCTTAACTGGGATGTGATTGTCGATCAAAAATCTGGTAAAGTTGTAAATGGAATATTGGCTTTTAGAGAATCGTCAAATGACGTTAATAGAGCAATTCTGATTGCAAAAGATCTATTTAAAGGGAAAAAGATTGAATTTAATGGCGAATCGAGAACGATTGAAAGTGTAGATTACAAACCTTTAAAAAATAGATTTGAGGTGACATTAAGTGGATCGCCTGAATCTCTTCATGTTGAGTTGGATAGAAAGATTTTTGATCAAATTTATAATCCTATTGCAAGTACATTCTGCGGGAATCCATTTATTCACCCGGAGGGAATGGATAAGGTGTTAAGCAGATTTGCGGAAGCGATGACAAATTCAGGAGTAATCACAGGTACAATTTATACTCAGTTGGGTGTAAAAGGTCAGGAATTCAGTGGACCTGCTCAAGCTTCACAAGCTTTATTGGATTTTGTTAGCAAAGATCCAAGAATTAATGAGAGATTCCAGGCAAACAAGGCTAAGGTATATAAAGCTTTAACTGAAAAATATGGTATTGAAGCATTCGGACAAGCAGATTTACCTGAAAGACTGCAGGCTCATAACCTTTTGTTAATGGAAAGAAAGGAAAGTGATTCAATTAGATTGATTGATGCTAAAGGAGAAACAATTAATGTTGAAACTCCACATTATAAATATGACAGTGAAAAACAATCAGAGGCATTTAATCCGTCCATGTTGGTTCCTGAAATTGAAAATGAGATCAGATCAATATGCGAAAGTGATAAATACGCAAATAATTTAGAGGGATTCACTTATGATAAGAGTGATTTTAACGGAATTAAACAATGGGATTCAAAAGAAGAATTGATCTATCAGATTCTTTTGAAAACAGGTGTTATTCAATTGGGATATGCTCCAAATCAACTTCAAAAAGTTCCTGCTGAAGTTAGAAAAGCGGCGAAAATTGCTGAAGATATGATGGCCGCTTAATCTAAATCTACAATAAAAAACACCTGAGAATTTAAAACTGCTCCTAGAAAGCTGAAAGGTGAAAAAATTCTGCGTGTGATTTTTAAATTTTGTGATGTGAGAAGTTTTTCGAGGTCTTTATATCTGAATCCAACGTGCGAGTAGATAAAACCGTTTTCGACTTTTCTTTCCATTTTCATGCCGAATAATGCCAAAATAACTTCTTTAAAAGTTTTGGCGTGAGATTGTCTGATTAAATATCTAATAATATTTTTGAAAAGGCTTGAAAGGCCGGTTTCAATCGGCACGGATATAATAAATTGACCCTTTTCAGAGACTAGTTTGATACATTCTTGGATGATTTTAATCTGTTCTTCTTCTGTTAAATGCTCCATGACTTCAAGACAGGTAACGCAATCATATTTTTGGGAAAAATCTATTTTATTTACAATTTTGATATTTTTGTATTCTTTAGACTCATGCTCTGCTTTTTCATAAATCTCTTGAATTGGTTCGTATCCAACTATTTCGGCTTGAGGATTATTTTCTGAAAGTAATCTTGGGAAATATGCGGAACCCGTTCCATAATCAAAAACAGATTTCGCGGTCTTACATAAATTGAGTGCAATTTTATATCTGGTTTTATGAGCGTAACTTTTAATTTTTGACTTACTTTTATAAGTCATTTCATTGTAGTCCATATAAATTTTAAACTATTTTGTGGAGTAGAGACCGGTAATAACTTTACCAAACTCAGGATCAATTGAAAGTCTGCTTTCTTCAGGTAATTCTTGATTTTGATATTTTGAAGATTTTTTCTTGTTATATGGAACGTCCGCTGGAGAACTCATTTCTTCAAATGCCAACTGACAAACTCGCATTCCAGGATAAAGTGCAACAGGAACGCGATTCATATTTGAAATTTCTAATGTAATCGTGCCTTCAAAACCGGCATCAATAAAGCCGGCCGTTGAGTGAACAATAATTCCAAGTCTACCAAGTGAACTTCGGCCTTCAACACGTGCAACAATATTGTCAGGAAGTTTGATTTTTTCTATTGTAACTCCCAAAACGAAATCTCCGGGATGAACAATAAAAGGTTCTCCGGGATCTGTAATTTCTATCAATTTGGTTAAATCCTTGAAGGATTCCGCTTTAATTGGATCAAGAACGGCGAACTTTGAATGTTCGTAGACTTTGAAAAATTTACCTAGGCGCATATCCATGCTTGAGGCGTGAATATTTTGGTCGTGATCAGCCATTGGTGAATCGACTGAAATACGCCCTTCGGCAATCTGTTTTCTAATGTCGCGATCTGAGAGAATCATATAATTGTGTTTACTGCGTAAACGTTTTTTATTTAGCGCACTACGTGCGTGTCAAAATTTATTTGCCAGTCCAATGTAAGTGCTCGGGCTCAGCTTAAGCAAGCGATTTTTTTCCTCTTCTGGTATATCTAGGGCTTGCACAAATTCTTGAATCTTTTCTTTTGTTATTTCCTTGCCGCGACTCAGCTCTTTCAGTTTTTCGTAAGCGTCTTCAATTCCAAATTTTCTCATTACTGTTTGAATGGCTTCAGTCAAAATTGCCCAGTTATTTTCAAGATCTTCAGCGATTTTTTCTTTGTTGATTTCAAGTTTGCCAAGACCGGTAATTGTGCTCTTGTAAGCCAGTA
>CAYTWD010000010.1:0-4664 GCA_964441065.1 uncultured Candidatus Peribacteria bacterium | reverse complement strand
AATGCGACTCCGATATTCCTTAAAACCGTACTGTCTGTCAGATCTCTCTGCATTCTTGAAACCGGAAGTTTCTCGGAAAGATGATTTAAGAAGCTATTTGCGAGGCCAAGATTTCCTTCGCTATTTTCAAAATCGATGGGGTTAACTTTGTGCGGCATTGTGGATGAACCAACCTCGCCCGCCACAACTTTCTGCTTAAAGTAACCGAAAGAAACATAAGACCAAATATCTCGATCCAAATCTATCAAAATTACGTTAATTCTTTTAATACAATCGAAAATCTCCGCGAGATAATCATGCGGTTCAATTTGAGTTGTCAGTTTTTGCCATTTGAAGCCAAGACCTTCCACAAATTCCATTGAAGCCTTCATCCAGTCGATTTCAGGATAAGCCACACAGTGCGCGTTAAAATTACCTGTTGCTCCATTCATTTTTCCAAAAATTTCTAGTTTTTTTAGAGTTTCAATTTGTCTGAATAATCTGGCTCCAACATTCTTGAATTCCTTGCCCACAGTTGTTGGACTAGCGGCTTGGCCGTGAGTGTGAGAAAGCATTGGTACTTCCTGATTTTCGAGAGCTAATTTTTGTAAAACTGAAAGAATTTCATCAAGATTCGGAATCATCACTTTTGTTAATCCGCCCTTCACCATTGTGGCATAAGCAAGATTATTTATATCTTCAGAAGTGCAGGCGAAATGCAAAAATGGAATCAATTCATCTTTTTTTAAAACTTTTAGAGCTTTGCGTAAAAAATATTCCACCGCTTTCACGTCATGCTTTGTTGTCTTTTCAATATCCTTAATTTCCTCGGCAAAATCGTTCTGAAAATTCAGATAGAGTTTTCGCAGTGATTCGATTTCGGTTTCGTGAAGCACAATTGTTCCTTCCAATTTCAACTTATTACAGATAAAAATCAACCATTCAACTTCAATCGCAATTCTATTCTTTATCAGAGCGGCTTCAGAAAAGTAATCGACAAGTTCAGAAACTTTTCCTGTATATCGACCGTCTAATGGTGAAATAGAATTAAGCATCGAATGAATCTTTAACGGATTTAATGTGTGCATTTATTTTTGCAGTTAAAGCTGAGTCTCCAAGAGCCAAAATCTTCAAAACCGCCAAAGCGGCATTTTGAGTATCAACCACAGTCATTGCCGGAGTTTCACTTGGCATTTGGATTGTGGAATGAATATTTACCAGGTAGTCAGCTTTATCACTAAAAGGCGGGCAAGCGATTACCGGAAATGCTGTATTTCCGGAAACCAAACCTGATAGTGCGTTGGATCGGCCGGCAATAGTCACATAAACAATTTTATCTTCAGATTTATTGTAATGCTCCAAAAGAGCTAGAGTTTTTTCAGGAACTTTGTGAGCCGAGGAAACGTGAATTTTATAAGGAACTCCAAACTCCTCAAGAACTTTTGCAATTTTCATTGCATGGTCGTTGTCAACTTTCGATCCTAAAATAAATGGTACAAACATATTAAATAAAATAAGGTTCTAAATTTTTAGTAATTCTTGAAAGCGCTTCACCTTCTTCACCTTTGAATTCCTGACCAGTAATTAACTCAAAAGCCTGAATGTATTTCTGTGCAGTTTCAACAATAACTTCTTGTGGGATAACAGGAACTTCCCCCTCGCCCATATAACCTTGGTTTGAAAGCCAAAGTCTCAAGAATTCTTTATTAATGTTGTCCGGCTCCTTCCCTTCTTTCATTCTTTGAGCGTAAGTGTCGGCAATCCAATATCTTGAAGAATCAGGTGTGTGAATTTCGTCAATCACCACAATTTCTCCGTCTGCGGTTTTTCCAAATTCGTATTTTGTATCAACCAAAATTACTCCGTTCGCCGCGGCAATTTCCACACCTCGCATGTAAAGACCGAGAGCGTAATTTGAAAGCTTATCCCAATCTTCTTGAGAAAGCAGACCTGAAGAAACAATCTCTGCGGGAGTTATATTTTTATCATGCTCGCCGTGAGCGGCTTTTGTTGTTGGAGTAATAATTGGCATTGGAAGTCTCTGATTTTTAATCATTCCATCAGGCAGTTCATTTCCGCAGAAATTCCGAACGCCCCTTTCATAGTTATACCAAGCTGAAGTTGTTGTACTACCTGTGATGTATCCACGCACAATCATTTCAACCATTATCGGTTTGCATTCCTTTCCCACAATCACATTTGGATCAGGATATTCAATTATATAATTCGGGCAAATATCTTTAGTTTTTTCGAACCAGAATTTTGTCATCTCGTTTAAAACCTGACCTTTAAAAGGAATCAGGGCAATTATTTTGTCGAATGCGGAGAGCCTGTCCGTTGTAATTAATATTCTTTTATCACCTTGAGTATAATTATCTCGAACTTTACCCTCGTAACGGTCACCTAGATTCGCAAAATTGGTGCCTTTCAGAACGTATGGTATCTGTGAGGCAATTGTTTCCGGGGAAAGCATGTTTTTATGGCTTAATGTGATGGTATTCTAAAGAGAAAAGTGGATTCGATCAAGACTTAGTGACCCAAATTGACTTATATATGTCAAATAGTATCATGTAGGTATGACAAAAATACCTCAAATTTCGAAAGCTCTTCAAAAAAAACATGCAGGTAAAACTGTGGCCATTGTTAATGGGAAAATTGTGGCATATGGAAACAACTCTGTTCAAGCGGAAAAAAATGCTGTGCATAAAGGTTTTGAGCCTGAAAGTGTGATGACAACGTATATAATGGGAAGGAAAAATTATGCTATGTAAATTCCCGTATTTTGAGGATCGCCCACATATACCGATTGTTATAGAGTACAAATCGAAAAGAGCAAGGTTTTTACCACTTTTAGATACAGGTGCTGATTTTTCAATTTTCAATAAATCTGATGCGATGAGACTCGGCTTAGAATGGAAGGATGGTGTCAGTACAAAATTATGTAATGCAGATGGGAGCTGTTTTAATGTAAAAAGTTTTGAATTAATGGTGGAAATAGAAGGATATAAGTTTAAGGCTACTATTTGTTTTACAGATAACAAAAAATCTTCGATGCCACTTCTTGGTAGATCAGAAATTTTTGAGAAATTTAAAATTACGATTCTTGAGAAAGAAAAAACAGTTGAGTTGGAGAGTATTTGATCCGCTATTTCTGCCGTTTTATCAAAAAAGTCCACCCAACAACAAATATAAAAACCACAAGATATGAAATAACTGTTGAAACCCAAATCCCAAAACGTTCAACGGATAATGACATTGCCAATGCATAAATCATCAATACAAGTGAACCCGGGAAAAATAATGATTTGCTGACTGATGGAATTACTTCTTTACCCTGCAAATAGTAATAAATAATAAATGTGGATGAAAATGAAGCCGGAAACGCCGAGAATAATCCGCCCCAAACATTCCCCAATGTTTTTGAAAGAAATAAAATAAGTGTTACTATCGAACCTCCAATAATAGATCTCAAAACAATATGTTTCGTATTCATGGGGAACTTTTTTAGATCTACCTTTTCACTTTTGCTTCTCACCATTAAATAAGAAATCGAAACGAATAGTATTCCAAAGAATGCCGAACTTAGAAAAGTGTTGGGCGGAAAATATAAAATCAAGGCACCGCTGAAAAGCCAAGAAAAAAGTGCGAAAAAAAGTCCGAGCCAAAGACCAAAACGAACGGTATACGAAAAAACGGCAACAAAAAGATAATCAACACTTAACGCTATTGGTAAAATCGTCGCGGTTTCAATTACATCATACGGAGTTTTTGCCAAACCAATAAAGAGTAAACCTATTGCCATTGTTGAAGGGAAAGTTAAAACAATTCCTCTCCATAAAGCCGGAACTCTTTCGGCAATTAAAGTTTGCAGAGCGATAAATAAACCACCGACAATAAATGAAGTAATTAGTTGTATCTGAAAAATCATAATAAAGTTTGTTGGCGTTTAGTATTTGTTGATTTATACGCAAAAGTACAATGTTCACATTCCTCATTTCTTTCAGGAATGTTTTCGCTCATCAATAATTTGTGCGCATCTAAAATCACCGGCTCAATCCACTCATCACTTCCTTCATAAGATAGGATTGTGAGTTTGAAACGGAGGCAATGATTGAAAGCATCTTCGCCGGCATCGCCGTTTGCGTAAACAAAATACGCAGTTGAGTTGACTTTGAAACCGTTGCGGCGGAAAAGCCATTGATAAATTTCGACTTGGCGTTTGTAGGAATTCTGCCAGTGCGAGTCTAAATTCACTTCGGATTCTTTCGAAGTTGCTTTGTAGTCGGCGATTATTAACTCTCCCGCAGTATTTATCCAAAGATCATCAATTCCACCTGTTATTTCAAAATTCGTGCGGGGCATTAAATAAGTAATTCCACGCCTTAGCGCATCTCGCCACTCATCCATTTTGTCGTGATCAAAAGGCACAGCGTCAATTTTGTACTCTTTCATTAGAGGATGCGAGGAATGCGATTTTCTATAAATGTCAAATTCTTTTTTCAAAAGTGCATCGACAGCATTATTTAGACTGAAGGCAGGCATACTAGGTCTTTTTATTCCGAGTTTTGCGTCCAAATAAAAACATCTTGGGCAGTTCACAAAAAGCTCAATTTTACTTCTACTCAGTCGGAACGTTTTGTGCGGGTCGAATGTTCTACTCATTTTGAAAATTTGCCAAGAAGTTC
>CAYTWD010000009.1:23254-46713 GCA_964441065.1 uncultured Candidatus Peribacteria bacterium | reverse complement strand
AAATCTTTTATCTCTTAACTTACCCAAGTGTTGCACTTGAGGGGATCCTGCGGGTAAAATACGAACGTGGTGAGATTAGACCATACAATCAAATCAAAAAATTCATTTTTAACAAATTTAAACCATTTTAAAAATAAAACCCCACCGAAGTGGGACTTTATTTGACCTTCCTAACTATCTCTTTCGAGAGAACACCGAGGTTTTTTCAGAAGGAAGGTACCTTTCTACCACATATATACTATCACTTCTAATTTTTTGATTCAAGCTTTGTAAATAAAATACACGCGTTCTAACCATTCAAAGATGGGTTAAGAACTTATTACTAAAATAAAATCCCACTTGAGTGGGACTTTACTTGACCTTCCTAACTATCTCTTTCGAGAGAACCGAAGGGGTTTTTTCAGAAGGCAGGTACCTTTGAACAAACAAATTATAGCATTCGAGGGATAAATAAACAAGATTTTATCTCCACTCATTTCTTATTTTCTTAATATGAGCATAAAATTCCTTTGCTCTCTTATCATCAATCATTCCTTGAACCGAATACCAACTTGCAGGCAATTTTCTTTTCTTCAAAGCTGGCACTTTATCCAACTTAAATTCCAACAATATTGATCTGTTTTTCTTGGGTATTGTCATGAATCGACTATAACAAAAAAACATGGGGAGTCTATCAAATCAATTTTGATCAATTATGTTCCAGCAATTTTTTAAGCAGTAGGCTTTAATATATTCATCAGATTCGTTCTTACTTTTGAATTTTATAAGCAGTTTCTGCATTGGATGAAATGTAACAGTGGGACCATGCGTACTAGTTATGTAGCAAGGTTGCCATTGACCATCTTCTTGCTCTTCAGAATAGCATTCAACATTTAGGCTCATATGGTTTGATTTAGAAAATAATTTTATTTAGCTCGCGAACCGGCTAGCCCATGTTAGGCGATTTTCGTTTTTGGCTTAATTTAAAATTTAGTATTAGTATTTCAAAAATTATACAAAAAATAATATAAAGCTGGTAGAGCCACGAAGGTGAAAAAAGTAGTTATGTAGTTTAAAGAGTTTTTGCGCATAAGTTTTGCTACATTGACAGTTATCCTTTTGCCATGTTTTATTTCCCAAATTAAATCTGGAAGTCTTACTAGCATTAATGTAAATGCAACTATGGTAACTCCTATATTCCAGAAATAAAATGTTGCGTAAAAGTAACCAACTATTAGCAAAAACGCGATAATATTGAGCCACTTATCAGCACATTCAGATTTTTCAATTTGTTGTTTTACAAAGTCGCTACCTTCTTTTTTAAGGTTTTCAAATTCTACGTTTGTGAATAAACCTCTTACAAATAGCCCTAACAAATTTATACTTAGATACATTAGTGCTAAGTAGAATACAATTGTTAGTAGGATGTGAATGATAATCATAGTCTTGTATTATTTATGATGTGACAAAAACGAATTTTGACCAACTACTTCCTATACAGCAATCCCCAAGCCAAGCCAGCCATGAAAACTAAAATGCCAACGAGTGCGATCATTTTTCCTTCAGTGTGGAGGCCAAGTGCCAAAGAGCCGAAGATCAAAGACGTGATGGCGAAAAAAATCACAACTTGCTGTTCGGAGTAGCCGGCTTTCAATAAACGATGATGAAAGTGCATCAAATCACCTTTAAATGGCGATTGGCCTTTGCGAATTCGGCGCAAAATCACCCAGGCAAAATCAAGAATTGGGAATCCGAGAACAAGAATTGTCGTGGCGATTTTTCCTCCTGAAATTAATGCGGTAACGGCAAGTAAAAACCCAAGAAACATTGAGCCGGTGTCCCCCATTATCATGCGCGGTTTTGGAAAATCAAAAAACAAAAATCCAAAAGAAAGCGCCATGATTATTATTGAGAGCGTTATTGCAAGCGTTTGATCTAGATAATGAAAACCCGGGCGTATACTAAGTAAAAAAAGAATTAATGAAGAAACAAAAGCAATCGAGCTCGCCATTCCCGGAACTCCGTCTATCCAATTAAAAGCATTCACCATCACCATCACCCACAAAATTGTGACCAGCGCGGAAAAGACCGCGATCGACCCAAACATAAGAGTATTCAGTTGGAAAGTTCCTCCAAGCGGATTTGTGATTGAAGTGACTCCAACTCCGCCGTAAACCAAAATTCCACCGGCAATAAATTGAATAAAAAGTCGCAAAATTGGCGGGAGGCCGATCCTGTCATCAATAAAACTCACAAGCAGTAAAACCGAAGCTCCAAAAAAAACCGAAAGTGTGATTGGATTTGCGGGAATAAACATCAAAAAACTCACGAGAAAAGCCAAGTAAATTGCAAGCCCGCCGGGGTAAGGAATCGGATCTCTCTTAAGCCCGTATTTCTTGGGTCTGTCCATCAATCCGATGCGCGGATAAATTCGTAAAGCCAGCCAGGCAAAAACGAAGAGAAAACCCAGAGTTGTTATAAAAATCGTCATACGCTTCTTATACTATACGCCGGCGGCAAAATCTTCAATTTTTTTCGCGTCTTCGATCTTAAAATCTCCAACTCTGGTTCGGCGCAAAGCTGTTAGAACCGCACCACATCCAAGTTTTTCACCAATATCATGCACGAGCGAGCGAATATAAGTTCCGCTTGAAACTTCAACTTTAAATTTCACAATCGGCATTTCAATTGAAATATCAAAACCGCGCATTTTCACCATAACAGGTTTAAGTTCTACCGGAAGTCCGGCACGCGCGAGCGTGTAAGCTCTTTTCCCACCAATTTTTTTTGCCGAAAAAGCCGGGGGCATTTGCGAAGTCTCTCCCCAAAAAGTCGACATCACTTGAAGGATCTCCGCCGCGCTTAACTTACTGAGATCAAACCCGGTTTCTTCCACTTTCCCGTCAGTATCATAAGTATCAGAAATTTTTCCCAGTTCCATTGTCGCCTCATATTCTTTATCTAACTTCATAAATTGAGAAATTTGTTTTGTTGCGTCTCGCCCAACCGCCAAAACCAAAACGCCGGTCGCCAAAGGATCAAGCGTTCCCAAATGTCCGATTTTTTTCTGTTTTAAAATCCCGCGCATTTTTGCAACCACATCGTGGCTGGTCCATCCGCTCGGCTTGTCTATAATTAGAAATCCGCTCATGCTTTTGGAAGTTCAACGTCAATAACTCGAGATAAAATTTCGCGCGCGACTTTTCGATCGTCAAAAGGAATTTTACCACGCCCGACATATTGAAATTCCTGCGCACCTTTTCCGCAAATCAAAACACTATCACCTTCTTTTGCCATGCTTAAAGCGAGTCGAATTGCTTCAAATCTATCTAAAACTTGCCAAAACCTGTCTCCTTCTTTTCTATTCACTCCTTTTCTCACCATTTCGGCGATCGAATATCTATTTTCTGTGTTTGGATCATCGTCTGTCAAAATAAATATATCCGAATATTTATCAATTACTGATCCCATGACCGGTCGATTACTCTTATCACGATCTCCGCACGCGCCAAAAACAGTAATTATTCTACCTTTTGTAATTTCCTTAAACATAGTCAAAAGTTGCTCCAAAGATTCAGGTGTGTGCGCGAAATCAACAACCACTGAAAAGGGCTGGCCGGAATCAATAATTTCAATTCTACCGGGAACCGGCTTCATATTTTCAAGCGCCTTTTTTATTGTCTCAAGATTTATGTGAAAAGCCGTGGCCACAGTCGCGGCCGCCAAAGCGTTGAACACATTCATTTTTCCCGGAATTTTTAAATTGACTTCAACTTCTCCATTCGGAATTTTCAGTAAAAATTTTGTTCCTTGTGGACCGGACTCAAGATTTCTTGCATTATAAGCTCCATTTTGAATTCCAAATTTAAACTGTTGATCTGCAGGAAAACCTGCAAAATATTCCTGCTCCGGATCGTCGGCGTTAATCACAGAAATTTTTGCAACCCCGGCCTTTCTCACCGAACTATTCAGATTTTTGAAAATTAGACCTTTGGTTTTTCTGTAATTTTCCATGTCGCCGTGATAATTCAAATGTTCAGGCGCAAGATTTGTGAAAACGGCGGTATCAATATTTATTCCCCAAATTCTCGATTGCATTATCGCGTGGCTCGTCACCTCCAAAACCAAAATTTCACAACCGGCATTCAGCATTTTCTTCAACATTCTCTGCATTGGAAAGGGACTCAAAGTCGACTGATTTGTTAGATTTGTGATTTCTTCTTCACCAATTTTGAAATTCACTGTTGTGATTAAAGCAACTTTTTTACCTGATTCTGTCAGAATTTTATGAATAATATTGCATGTTGTGGATTTTCCTTTTGTCCCGGTAACCGCGATTACCGTCATTTTATTCGCCGGGAATCCATAAAAAAACGATGCCGCGACCGCCAAAGATTTATGATAAAAAAGTCTAAGCGGATGCAGTTGTGGCAGGAGATTATTTAGAAAGTCTTTCATTAGTGCAACGATAGTTGCACCTAGCGCAAAAAAGCAAGTAAAAATCCAAATGTCTGCCCGTGCAAACCTGTTAACTTCCAAAAAACTGCCTCGCCTTCCTCACATCACCTTCAATCGCCGCCACCAAATCTTCAAGTGAATTAAATTTTTCCACTTCACGAATTTTATCAAAAACTTCAACCGTGACTTCCCTCTCATACCAATCCTCATCGAAATCCAAAACATGAATCTCAACTCGCTTTTCAACTTTATCAAAAGTTGGCAGTGGCCCAACATGCATCACACTCGCCAAACCTTCGGTGCGAACAATATAAACTCCGTCGGCTAAAAGTTCAGAAACTTCCAAATTCAGTGTTGGAAAGCCCAATTTGCGCCCACGCTGATCTCCTTTTTTTACTTTGCCTGTAAATTTCATCAGCGGAATGCTAACATGTTTCCGATTTTAAAAAAAGTACCTTATGAAAAACCTATACGCAGTTTGGATTGACCACGAAAGAGCGCTTATTGTGAAAGCAAACCCAATGGGAGACATGACCTTTTCAAGTCTAAATTCTGAAGTTGAACCTCACAGAAAAAGCACGGTAATTGGAGGAGATCAATTCACAATCACAAATCAGAATAAGAAGGATGAAAGAAGATCAAATGAAATGCACGCTTTCACGAAAGAAATTCTGACACACATTATGGATGCGGATGAAATTATGATTTGCGGACCTTCAACCGCAAAATTCGATCTCAAACACGCGATTGAAAATAGCAAACCGATTGCCGGCAAACTAACAAAAGTTGAAACTTGCGATAAAATGTCTGAAGCGGAATTGAAAGATTTCGTCAAAGAAACAATGAATCTTCCAAGAGCTTAAAAAAGCATTGCCATTAAAATCCAGAACTCAAAAGCCAGATCGTTTTTGAATAGCGGCGTATCAAAAATTCCGTGAATCAAAATCGTGATTAACATCATCGCCGCTAAAGGGCGCCCTTTTGAGTCATCTTCAAAAATCCAATTGATTGCTCGCCAAATAAAGTAAAGTAAACTCACCAAACCGAGTAAACCTGTGTTCAGCCAAAGTGCCAAATATAAATTATGTGGATGAATCATCACCCATTCAAAAGGTGCCTGACCCAAAATTGAAACGGCACGAGTTTGATAAAGCTGTTCAAATTGACCGAGACCAATTCCCAAAATTGGATGCTCCTTAATAAATTCCCAAGCAATTCTATAGATTTGTATTCTTACTCCGCTCGATGAACGATTTGTGAAATCAAGAAATTGTTTGAACTTTTCAGTATCGATTTGACTGTAAAATAAAAGTAAAAATCCGACGAAAATTATTAATACCGCCACAAGCCTGACTTGCCTGGATTGTTTCCTTAAAAACAACAAAAAAGAAATTAGCAATGTGACGGAAACTGCAATCCAACTCGCATAAGATTTTGTGAAAAATAATGCCGATCCGCAAATTAAAGCCGCAAAGAGTAGCAGAATCTTTTCAAAAGAATTTTCTTCTTTGAATAGTGCCAAAACCGAATAAACAAAAATCGGACCCAAATATAATGCCAAATAATTCGCTGATTCAAAAGGACCTGAAGCACGCAAATCAGGGGTTAAAAAATTGCCCGTCCAAACCTGATACAGTGCATTCATTGAAAGTAAGACACCGCTCAGCAAAAGTGCTTTCAGGGAAATTTCAATCAAAGAAGGTTTTTCTTTGAAATAAAATCTTGCCATGAAAAAATAAAGGATCGGAGATAAAATCCAACCTTTCAAAATCCCAAGAGCTTTTGCAAAACCGTAAAATTCAGTTCCATCCACAAAATAAGAAACTTTCGGGACAATTAGTGTACTCAGAACCGCCGCGGCCAAAAACAAAATCACCGGCCAAACAAAAAAAATCTGCGGTTTTTGCCAAATTTTTTCTCGATAAATAAAATAAACAAAGGCAAAAAATAAAATTACTTCAGGCAAAGTCACAGGCAACCCAAAGGCCGTTCCCCTAACCAAATAAAGAGGAAACAAAAGCGGCATTAAAGCAATTAGTCTCGGAAAAATTCCTCCTCGCAGTGTGGGCATAGAATTATTTTAAAGCCAAACAAAGTTCTCTCAATGCCTCCATCGGTTTTGGCGCACGCACAACCCCGCTAGCAACCAAAATTCCGCATGCTCCAAGCTCTTTCGCAATTCGCACGTCATTTGCATTTTTAATTCCCGCTCCAACCAAAACTTTATTTGGGCCGAGAATTTTAACCGCATCAGTAATCAAATGTGGCTTTGCGGTTGAAACTGAAACCTCTCCTCCTATTAATTCAGGAGGCTCGATTGCAATTAAGTCAGGTTCAAACTTGACCAAATATTCACATTCCTCAACAGACTCCGCGCAAACGACGGAAAACATTCCATCTTCTTTCATTTGAGCAATTGCAGCCGCCATATGATCATCTCCTATTCGTCTTTCCGAGTGATTCAAAAGTGAACCGTCTACACCCAAAGGCTTCAGAAGTGTCGCTGGAATGTGCCCAGTATACGCACCATAGCCGACACCATCAACATGTTGAGCCAAAACGGGAATCGAAACCGATGCCGCAATTAAGGCCAAATCAATGGCTTGAACCGCAACAGCAATATTCACATGCAACTCATTCGCTAATCTTTCAATATCCTTGGCCATATTTTGGCCATTAACACCTGTTGATTCCTGATAAGCTTTGAAATTTACAATGACTAGCGGCAGATTAAAATTCATATTTTGAAATTAGTACGCCTACAATTTCCCACGACGCGGGAAAAAGCCAAGCGAAGACTGTTGCGAAAAATCATTTTTTGTGCTAGAATAGTGAGATAAATAAAAACTAAAACAAAAAGTATGGCAATACGATGTATCAATTACGGCTTCAGAAAGCCATTCAGCAAGACTTGCGTGTTTTTTGCTGGAACTAGCGAAAATATGCCAAACCCCGAAAGTGAATCCGCAAAAAATGAAAAAATCCTGAAGCCGGACTTAGACAAATTGGAACAAACTGACAAAGAAATGGTTCTCAGAACAATTAAAGCGCTTGAAAAAGTCAACAAACTTGATGCAAAGGCAGTAGATGATATCAGAGATACAATTAAAAAAATAGATGAATTAGAAGCTAAAGCAGTTTGGATAACTGAAAATGGAGTTGATGGTATTGGCGCATTATTGAGTGATTTGGAACAAAAATATGAACTAAGTAAAAAAGATGTTGACGCAGTACGTGAAAAACAAAGAGAAGCAAGTGAAACACTTGCAATGATGGAATCACATGAAGTTCCATATGCAATTCAATATCTTAAAAATCCAGATGGAGATGCTCTTGATCTAAAAAATCTTGGATCGGAATTTAAAGACGGAAACATATATACGATTGATTTCGGTGGAGATAAAAAAGCTGAACGCACAATCGCACTAAGGCAAATGCTTCCAACAGAAGTGCAATTGGTGATGATAAAGGATGCAAATGGAAAATTACTTGGTTCAGCAAGTAGAAATTCAGACGGCAACAGAGACTTTACCTACTACCAAGTAGAAAAAGGTTATGAAAAACTATTAAACAAACACGCCTCGGTTTTGCAAGGTTATAGCATTTTTACTGAAGTAAAAGCCGTTGCTGAAAAGAAAGTTGACCCTGAAATAAAAGCTCAAGAAGAATCTAAAAAAGAAGCTGAAGAAGCAACACGAGAAATGAACATTAAAGAATACGAGAAAACGGGTGGAGACATGTATCGAGCGGCTCTGGAATTCAAAAATAACAGAAAAGCCGAACTATCGAGAGATGTTAAAGGATTAAGCGATGATGTGCTTGCCCGCGACTTTCCTTATATGGATCACGGTGATGAAGTTATGGCCGCTTTGGCAAAACTTGATTCCGGTAAACAATCTCAAGACTTATTCAGAAGTATTAGAAAGGCAAAATTTGAACCCGGAGCAATAAGTATGGATGAAATTGCTCGAACCGTTCGAGGTCAAACTGCAAAGGAAGTTTACGCTGACTTTTTGAGTTTAAATTCAGATGAAAATCTAAAACAAGGTGAGGGATTCAAAAATCTCGAAAACTTTATGAGCGGCGCGCATGAACTTTTGGACGCGGTTTCAAAACTAAGACCAAAAGACAAAGTGGGAGAATATAAAGAAACAACAAAAATTGAAGGGATTGAGCAAATCGAAAAAGTTGCCGGACAAATTTTCCCTGACAGCAAAGATCAAGGCCCAAGAGAAGCAATTAATTTCTTGAATTGGTTTAAATTGAAGGGCAATCCCTTAACAATGCAAACACTTGGTAAGAGAGGTTTAATGAGCAATGATCTGCAACAAGCCGCTTCCGGCGAATCCGCATATGTTCAACTTATCGCTTCCGCATTAAAACCCGGATCTGAAGGTGAAATGATTGTGGATCAAGATATGTTCGTAACACGACTAAATCAACTTAGAACAAAAGGATTTAATAATGTTGCGATGTCTGCGAATAAAGATTTGATTGCAAAATGCGCTTTACCCGGATATCAAGATTTGCTTAAAAAGGATCTGACCAAGGAAAGAATTTTCAGCGCAGATGAAGGAGATAATTTAGGCTCTGTTGAAAGAGAACTCATAAGATACGGATTCAGAAAAGAACTTGATGAAAATCGAGTTAAAGATTTATTCGATTATAAAAAGGCACTCGAAAAGAATGCTGAACTTATAAATGGAATGAGCCCGATTGAAAGAAAAATTATTCTCGAAATCATTAAGAGCAATCCAAAATTGACACCTGAAGATTTAAAAGACACAGCAAATATAATTGAAAAAGAAGTTGTCGGTCTTGCAGGATTGGCAATTCACAGAAGAGAAGTTCAAGACGACAGAAATGTAACAAATAAACCCGGGGAAACAATTACTTATAGTGCGGACGGTGCCATGGCCAAAAGTTTCAAACTTCCCGGTGGAGGGACTGGTTCGCTTGGCCTTGCATCATCCGGAGATCTTGGGTTTGCCGCCAGTTGGGAACAAAAAGTTGGAGCCGGGTCTGTTGTTGAAGGCGGAGGCGCAAGCATTGGACGCAGTGGTTTAAATGTTGGAACCGGTGCTGAAGTAACAATCCCAGCAAGTGAAATAATCAACGGTGTTGCGGAACATAATGTAACAGTTGGCGGAGCGGCGGCATTAAGTATAAGCAAGGATCCTATGTTAGCCTTGGCGCTTTCATTCGGATACAAGCGTAACTTGGATGGAACTTTTGAAAAAATCAAACAGGATTATGAAAAGAATGGAGCCTTAAAAGAACAAATTGAAGCCGAGTTGGCAGAGTATAAAAAGACTTTGATAGATAAATATCCTCCAGAACTTGTGGAAGCATTATTGGCAAGAGCAAGAGAATTCGTTAAACAAAATATTGGAAACGAAGCTGTTAAAGACATGCCAAGCATTGCAATTACAGAAGAAAAAGTCGGGTTTGGAGTGGGACTTTCAAAAGATGGAGTTACAGCCGGAGCCGGCATCGGTTTCAAAGTGGCATTCAGAGGACAAGATGAAATAGTTTACTGTGTACCTCATCAACCAAACGGAGGTGTGAATGCTGAATTGAAACTTCGTGAAGAAATCGCAAAAGAAACTGCCGGAAAAGGAACTGAAATCTTTGTTGCCGGTACTTTAACAATCAATCCTGAAGGCGGATACACAACTATAAGTGAAGCTCAAATGCGATCAGACGAATTAACAGGAAAAAATATGGAACTTGCAAAACAAGGTCTTCAGTTAATTCCAATCGAAGTTAACGGTGAACACCGTTTGAGATTGAGAATCACAAGAGTTGATGGGAATGCAGATGTTTTCATTGATAGAGACTCTCAAATTGAGGCATATCCGGGAGCAAACGGTGACGCGATTTTGAACCTTGAAGAAGCTCAGAAAATCAGTGTGCGAAGAGTAGATACAAAAAATCCGCTCAGAAGTCACGGTGGAGTTTTGAACTCAGAAATTTTCATCTCAGATAATATAAATAAAAGCAATGAAGTTATTAAGGCGAACAGCCCGAAAATGATCCATCTTGAAGCCGATATTGTGAATGGCCAAATGACGCGAGCCGATGTTGTGACAAGAATGGAAGGCGCTTCAACAATGTTTGAAAGTGAAAAAGCCGCACTTGATGCAAAAGTTCACATAAATGATCTTTATGCTGATATGCAGGAACTTCACAGAGCCGGAGATAACATGAAAGAAGCATTAAATAGCGTAAAATATCCTGTTGGAATTTCAGAAGGAAAACGAGCTGAACTCGACGGCTACGCAAAAACAATCGTGGGAGAAAATCCAAAGTTTTACAAACAAATTTCTGTTGAAATGAAGGCGGATGAAATCACGAAATTGATTAAAGAAAATCCAAATTGCGCAAATCTGAATGGAGCTGAAATGACATACATGCATCAAGCATTGATGATCGCCAGTCTCGCAAAAGCACCACATGACAAAGCTTTTGTGGAACACGTGAAAGAATGGAACAGAAACGCTTTGGAAAGACAACTAAACGCAAAAAATGTTCCCGACGCAAAAAATATCGCGAAGAAAATAATGGATTTTTACTCGAGTAAAATTGAAGCTTCTCTAAAAACCGAGGGTTCGGAATCAGGTTTAAAAAAGACCGAAATCCCAAACGGAGCAATTGTTCAAATTCAAGTTGGAACACAAAAAATCGAGGGCTACAGACAAGCTTTTTATCAACCTGACGGCGCACCAGAAATCATGCTTGCGGTGGACTTAACAAATCCGGCAATGTTGAACAATGTTTTCGGTGACAATGGTGTGGGAGCAAAACAAGCCGAGGATTTCGTGAAAGCACTAACAGATCAGCTCTCCCCTCTTTCAGAGAAACCTGAAGAACTTTTGAGAAGTCAGTTGGGATTAAGTGTTCTTTCAGCTTCAGATATAATTTTTGGAGCAAACAAATGTAAAGAACTTGCGGCGATTGTTAGAGATCCAAAAGATGCAACTTCTGAATCTTTCAAAGATACTTACGCGGAATTCGAAAAACTCGTCCATGAATTAAGAGACAACGGAAAAGTTGTGCTTCCAAGCGGATTAATACTTTCCGTGAACACAACAAAAGAAATGGGATTCTACGAAGCTTGCAGAAACTTCACAATGGTAATGAACGAAAAATTATCAATCACAGTTCCTCCAGCACTATGCGTTGGCACTGAAATCGGTACATATATTGAGGGCGACCGAGCTCCAAATTACAAAGAAGTCGGATTCGGATTAATAGTTGACTTGAGCAAAGTTGTTAAACCTCCGTTACCAAGACCTCAAAAACCTGAAAAAACTCCTCCACCACCGGACATTGAACATATTCCGGGAGCCGCGGGAAAAGATCCTCTTGGAAATATTGATTTGGGAAAACCCGGCCATGGTGAAAACCAAGGCGCGGATGTTAACGGTGGCCCAGTATAATCTAAAAAACAAATATGAAAAAAATTCTAATTACATTCACAATACTCACATCAATCTTAACAGCTTGTTCGAGTACAAAAATGGAAACAAAACCGACTCGTGCAAATTCAGGAGCACAAATTACTTCACCTGATTTTAACGAAACCCAAAAATGAAAATTAAAAACTTATTCGCTATCGGTCTCTCTTCAATTCTAATCGGAATGTTTACCGGTTCGCTTTTGGCTTCAGCCGCGGGCGCAAACGGATTGGGATTAACCGGAAGTGATAAATCTCAAAGTTTCACTTGTGAAGACACTGAATATGAAAACAGCGCTTGGCACGAACACGGTTACAGAAACGATAGTGAACCTTCTGATAAAAATGAAAGCTATCTTAGAATTTTCAAATTAAGAATTTATCTTGATCAAAATTTTGTAGATAACATTGATAAAAGTTCACTACAATGCAGTACTTCCACAGATTACGTTTCATGTGACGGCGGGAAAAGTACGGAAGCAGTTGGTGACACTGAAGGTGGAACAAAAGTAACATACAATAAAAACACTTCAGCGGATGATATTTATTCGGATTATGCATCTTTCCCATATTATGTTGAATGGGAATTTGGAAAAGAAACCGCGAGCGCCGCTCCTTTTCTACCAGGAAAAAATGACACGTATTCAGAATTTACAAACGGAGCGAAAGCAAGTTGGACAACCGGCGACCGCGACATGGCGGAAACAATCGCCTTCACATTTAAAGACGGAACAAAAGACGCAACGGTAAAAACCCAATCAGCGGCTTATGTTAAGTTTTGGGAATACGACACGACATGCGGAACATGGAGTGACTACGATAAATGTTGGGATTCGGTTATTGAAGATGATACCGGAACCGCCGACTATCACTGGAATGTGGAAACAACAACAAATACAACTACTTTCACTTGTGAAGGTGAAGGCGAAAATAAATGTGAGTACATGACAATCACTCCAAATCAAAAAGAAGTTGGAGTTGATAATCTTTACACAGACACTGATTTTGAAATAAAGGCTTTCGACAAAGATGGAAATGATATAACAAAAGATTTAAAAGACGGTTACCATTACGAATCAAGCGGAGAAGGAGAATTCAAGTATGGAATCTTATCAAGCGGTACTGATTTTGTAACACCGGATTCAACCACTACTTATAAAAACGCCGGAGCCGGTGATTCCTTCACTGTGGAAGCTGTGGGCTGGGAAGATACTTGTAATGTGGAAATTGAGTTTCCATATTGTAAAGATCTCTCAATCACAAGCCCAAAATCAGGCGTTGTATTGCAAGATAAATACACAACTGACATCACAGTCAAAGGTCCAACAGCTTCAAACGGCGAAGTTTGGCCTTTCGATCTGACTTATACTTCAGACGATTCCGCAGCGACCTTCGATGGAAGCCCAACTCCGTACACAACAACATCAACAAAAGTCTCATATTCAAGTTCTGAAAGCGCGGAAGTAAATGTGGTGGCGGATCACGACACAAAAAATCTATGTAACGACAGTTTCTCTTACACATTAATTCCACCTGAAACAAAATACTGCACCAACATTGACCTCACAGGACCTGACTCAAATAATTGCTGGTCTTATAACGTGAATTCTTCAGGAATCACACCAAATGTTTCTGCAATTGGTTATACTGATGAGACAAAAACAACTGTGGTGCCTGATGTTACGGTAACTCCAGACGACTCGAGCGGAGTCACAGGTAAAATTTGCTGGCCAAGTTACACAAAAGGAAATTATTTATACGTTTACGTGCCGGGTTATACACCAATGTGTGAAGGTGATTACCTTGATACAACTCCGGACGTTCCTCCCGTAACTCCTCCTGGCGGACCGGGCGGCGGTGCTCCAACAGGTGGTGGAACAACAACCACGACAACTACAACAACTGTAATTGTTCCTGTCACTCCCGTTACACCAATCTTTGGAAAGAACGGTGTGCTTGATAAATACATCTACACATTCAACTTTGCAGATCAAAAAGATTCCAGGACAGACAACAACATTTTCTTCTCACATGATGAAGATTACGCGTTTTACACTTTGGAATATGATCCAGCGGGAGGCGAAGACAGCATCGTTTTCAATGATCAAATGTGGAACGCCAACTTGAGCGGATACTTTGGAAAAGGTCAGACCGGCTCAGTTGGTCACGTTGCGTTAGCAGACAGAGCGGAACTTGAAAAATATTCGTACACAAAAATTCGAACTTTGGGATTAACTGAAGACCTCGAAGTAGGTTCTTCAGCAATTGGAGATTCGGCAAACTCAAACCGGAAATATTGGATTCCGTATGTCAGTTACGACAACGGCACAAAAATCGAAATCAAAGATTGTAGTACCGATCCGAGTAATATTTGTTACGATCCGGCTTACGAACCAGTAACCGGGGGTGTTGTGATGAATAATGTTAATCTTCTTTCCGAAGATGCTGTAATCAGAATCAGATATGTTGGCCGAGTTTATGCGACTCCTGGACTATGTGACAGAACTGATGATCCTTGTTTAACTGAAACATTTGATAACTACGGTTCAGTAGAAACAGGTAGCCAAACAGTTTCGGCAAACGCTAAGCTGGTTGTACTTTGTTCATATTTGGTAACCAGAAACGCCGGTGACGTCTATCTTGAACAGGCTCTTCCAAGCGGAACAGATCTTGCTTGTATTGATTCCAGCGCGGATTCAAGTTACGCCAACGTTGAAGGAATTATCGTTCAACAAGATAACGCAAGTACAACAAGCGATTTCTGTACCGACGCAAGTTCTTCTTCAAGTTTCATCAGCAATTTGAGTTCTTATTTCTGCGAAATCGTTAGCGCGGTGAGCAATATTTGGGAATCAACAAGCATTGCAACTGAAACAGAACAACACGTTGATGAAGAAATCAGAAACGCAGAAACATTGCAGGGATTATATCCTCACAGTTTCTCAAGTTGGCAAGATCTTAAAGATATTCTTAAAAATCAAAATAATCCAGATAGCGGAATTCTATATTTCAAGGGTACTCCGGGCGCGGGCGATCAAATAACTTTGTCATCAAACATTTTGGTAGATAGTGGCGCTTGGACACTGATTGTTGAAGACGCGGATCTTGTGATTAAAGGAAATATCACTTATGCGGACACATCTGTAACTCAAGAAATTCCTTCTATCGGATTCGTGGTTCTGGGCGGCAATATTTACATTGGCTCCGGCGCGCACGTTCTTTCAGGAGTTTATTTCACAGATCAAGGCTTTGACGGCGACACAAGAAGCGCCGTGAACGGTCAGCTTGAAATTTACGGTTCAATTTACGGTGACGTGAGCAAACTTTTACAGGCCGCCAACTATGTGGGTTCTCCAAACCTCGACGGTGGTTCAATTGTTGTTCATTACGACAGCCGAATCTTGTTAAGCACTCCTCCGGGACTTGGCGAATACATTGATGTAAACAGCGAGAAAGCTGTGAACTGATCTTGCAATAGTAAGGAAATAGGCTAGAATTCAGACTTATATTAAAAATAATATGACTCTGAATTCTCCAGATGACAAGAAACTTGATTACAAGGATGAAACGACATTTGTAAATGAATTCATGGCAATTCGTGATCTATTGTTACATGTGGCATTCAACGTAACAAAAAATCACCAGGATGCAGAAGAAATTGTATCCGCAGTGCTTTTGACTATTCTAACAAAACTTAGAAATGGAGAGTTAACTATTCAGGATGGTAAATTCAAATCTTTTGCTTGTTCATCTGTTAAAAACCTATCTTTAAATACAATAAGAACCAAAAAAACTAGACATGCAAAAAATGCCCAATTTTTTAGAGAAACACACTTAAATCCCAGCCAAGTTGATGAAGCAAATTATAAAGAACTTATAGATTTATTTACTGAAGTTCTAGAATTAATTGAGAATAATAATCATAAAAGAATTCTGGAATATATAGTGGTTGACGGTTTGAAATACGAAGAAATTGCCGAAAAAGAGAATATAGAAATGGGAACAGTTATGTCTCGCCTAGCGAGAGCGAGAGCTAAAGTAAGAAACCTGGTTGCAAAAAATGTTAGATTTTCGGATCTAAGAAATTTTGACATTTTATAGAAACCCGCCTTTCGTGCTAAAATTGGCTTATGAAAATAGAAAATCTCACTTTCATGTATGGCGAAGACAGCTTTTCTCTTCAAAAAGAAGTCGAGAGATGGAAGAAAGGTTTTATTGAAAAACACGGTGATTTGAACCTGCAAGAAATCTCAAATGGAGAAATTGATGTGGCGGAGCTTCGTTCGGCCATCACTTCCCTTCCCTTTCTCAGCGAAAAACGCCTGATTATTCTGAAAGATTGCTTAAAAAAAGCTGAATTAAAAGACGCGCTCGCTGAAATTCCTGAATCGACAGTTGTTTTAGTTGCTGAAACAAATCCGCCTGACAAACGCACTTCATTTTTCAAACATCTGTCGGTTGTTGCAAATGTTCGTCTTTTTCTTCCTCCAAAAGGAGCTCAACTTCGCACTTGGGTTGAAAGACGCGCCGAATTTCATGGTGGCAAGATTGACGGGAACGCGGCTTCATATTTGATAAATATTTGCGGCGAAAATCTTTGGACTCTCGATAACGAAATCCAAAAACTTTGTTTATACTCGCGCGGCGAACAGATTAACATTGAGAAAATCGACGAACTTGTAAGTGGAAACATTCAAGAATCCATCTTCAAAATGATAGACGAACTCTCTCAGAAAAAAGTTGCCGAGGTTCTGAAACTTTTGCGCCAACTTCAAGAACAAGGTGAAGATGCCGCCTTCGTTTTCGCAATGATCGCGCGCCAATTCCGCTTAATGCTCGAAGTAAAATCTCTACTCGAAGAACGCTACAACCCCAGCATGCTCGCTTCGCGTGTTGGAATCGCTCCTTTCGTGGCAAACATCGTAAGCCGCCAATGCAGAAATTTCACCTACGGCGAACTCCGCAAAGTAATGTCCGGCTTATTGAAAATCGATCGCAGATTAAAAACCGGCTTACTTGAGTTGAGTGCGAAAAATCAGGATCACTATTTGCTGGAGATTGAGAGGTTGTTTGTGATTTAAGAAGCGATACCGAATTTCCCGCCCGTGCAGACCTCTTAAATTAACAAAACTGTGCCCGCGCACACTAAAAAAAAGCCCCCGGTTTCCCAGGCGCATAAAGTTGTTTTCGGACTTCATACCTTTGATTTGTGATGATTTCCTTATTGTAACAGTGTTACAATAAGCAGGTTAGAATTTTATACTTGTTGAAAATCTCATCAGGTTGTTATTGTAACTGAGTTACAATAAGGAAATCGACTCTATTTTGAGTCATGGATAGTGAAGAGACTAAAAGTTGCGGTTGACAGAAAGGCAAAGATATGATTAAATGTACACCTTTATTCATAACATAAAAACATGAAGCGGAGAACAATACACAAAATTATTGATTTGTATTCTGATAAGAACGGTGTAAAGAAGTATCAAGATAATGCAGGTGAAGAAAAAGACCTGAGCGAAAATATGCCGACCAGGTTTAGAATAGCTTTAAGAAGGTGGCTAGATTCATTCAATTCCTCGAATGCTATAAAAGATGAAAACGTGTTATTGAAGAAACGTATCGAAGCCATACTTGGTATAGTTAGAGTGGATAGAGAACAAAATTTCGATAGAAAAGTAGTTCTGTCATTAATTGAACCTTTTGCCAACAAAGTCGGTTTAAAACCGTATCATTGCCCATCAGAATTTGACACAACATTTGGCGATAAAATCGTATTTTATGCAGCCACTGATGAAGATAATATTGGAAATAACTTTCAAATTTTGGTGGAGAAACACACTATATCGTATATATATGGGGGTTCATCACCTGAATTTTCTGCTTTTGAAATGGAACTTAAGAGATTGTACCCATCTGCAGTAAAAAGAACCGGGCATTACCTTTAATAATTAAAGGTGAACCTGCGAAATCACATAGCCGATACATTCCTACACCTGACTAACCGCGGTGAGAAAGATCGTTTTCTAGCCAAAGCAGGTATAAAAGAGGAATTTGGAGAAGAAATTGCCGATATTAAAGCCATTCACGAACAAACAGGTTATTGGCACGGACTTGGACGTTTACGTTATCCCTACAAAGGTGAAAATAAATGGAATGGAACAGATCATAATGGTGAACCTGTCGATATACTTCAAAATTTACTCGAAGAAGGCCTAAAACCACAGCACGACTTTTTCCACGGTCTAAACAATCTTGAAACCAGAACTGATACAATTTCAACAACTCCAAATCGACAATATGCACGCGCTTATGCCTCAATGTACGGAGAAACAAATAAAAGTGGTCCGGAGTATACTTATAGTTCTCGTGGATTCTGGGCAATGTATTTTCTTGCTAATTCACTAGTTGAAGGATGGAAAGACATCGATTTTCTAAAAAATGAGTTTCGAATAAAAGTCTTAAGCTCAAGTACTGATCCTGAAAGAGAACATAGGCGCAATAGTGTAAACCATATGTTAGAACAAGCTCCACAATGGGGCGCGCCTTCCCATAAACCTAAATCACGATTTCTATCAAACAGTGCAGTACTTTTGGCTACAGCAACTTCAGATATTCCAAATAATCATCCGCTTCTTATTGGAATTCGTAAGGATGCTTTTCAACCCGTACCAATGTGGCGACCCTTCATCGCACATGAAGTTCGTAGTGCAAGTACAATCACGCCAGATCAATGGACTTGTGTGGAAGCTCCATTAGTTCATGTAAAAGCAGTACGTGAAAAAATTCATGCACTAGGAATCGACATTCCAGTGATACCAATGGAATTTGCGGAACTTAACGATAGCGAAAAACCCTTCAGTGAATTGGGGAAAGTGCGACATCCAACCGAGGAAGAACTTGTCTTAAACCATCATCAAAGACAAATAACTTAGTAGATTTTCTGCCCGTGCAAACCTGTTAAAATTAACAAAACTTTGCCAGCGCACACTTTTCATAGAATTACTAATCCCAAGATATATGATCAACTTTGGGATCAAAATACATAGCTTTATAACCCTGCTCTTTCATCAAATCATGATATTTAGGATTGGTCTCATACATTTTCTTAATTGCTTCTTGAGGATCATCCATTTCAACAATATGCCATCCTCTACTTTCTAATTTACTCAAGTGGTCTTGATTTACTGAAGCACCAACCCAAATTGCATCAGGATTCTCCTTCATTACCTCTTCAAAAATGGACTTTTTAAGCCTTGGATTCAAGCCTTTCCCCCTGTATTCAGGACTATTTAAGGTAGAAGCTTTTGTAAATTCATAAACTGACCGCCCACTTGGGGCATCACCATAACTTTTATATGCTTGAACCGACACAATCCTACCATCCAATTCAACAGCTAAAACGTGACCTTTACCAATATATCCCGGAAAACTTCTATCTCTATAAGCTATGAAGTGTTCTTCGTGAGTATAATCTGGATATACCTTGTTCAATAAATCATCCATTACTTTAGAATCACGAATTTGATCACCAAAGAAAGGAAATTTACTAAGTTTCTCCCTAGCTTTAAATATTTGAGTTCTTACAGCAACTCTCTCTTTTGCATTTGGAACGCTATCAATTAGTCGAAAATTTGTATCTGCAAGATTTCTGGCATGTTCAGACAAATCCGCCTCATTTATATCCTCTAATCTTAATCGAATTATTTTAGCGTGTTTTCCATCGACTTCAAATTCATCCAGCACTTCTTGATGTAATTTTTCCGATTTACTTTCCATAATTTTAATACAAATATATCTGCTAATTATAACATATTTTACAAATTAAATCTATTAACACCGAAAAGGGAGGATTTATAACACCCCCCTTTTTTAATTCCAGACCCGAGAACGGCAAATTACATATCCAAATACCTATCCACTTCCCACTGGCTAACGTAAGTTCGGAATGAATCCCACTCAGCCATTTTGGCCGCGTAGAAATTGGTGAAGAAATGTTCACCCATCGCACTTCGTAAAACTTCGTCGTCACGGAAAGCGTCAATCGCCTCTTTCAAAGTGCCGGCAACAGAAGTAACTTTCAACTTTTTCATTTCTTTTGGAGTCAATTCCCAAATGTTATCTTCAATTGGTGCAGGAGCAACCATTCCCTTCTTGATTCCGTCAATTCCGGCCGCAAGCATAACAGCGAAAGTTAAATAAGGATTCGCCGCTGGATCCGGACATCTTAACTCACAACGAGTAGCCTTGTGAGCAGTGTGAGGAGTAACCCGAGGAATTCTAATCAAAGCAGATCGGTTTTTCTGACCCCAAGCAACGTTCACGGGGGCTTCATAACCCACAACCAATCGTTTGTAAGAATTAACCGTTGGATTCATAACCGCGTTCATCGCCTTGATATGCTTCATTTGACCCGCAATAAAACTTTTCGCAGTTGAAGAAAGTCCGTATTGACCGTCTTTGTCGTAGAACTTATTTGCGCCATCTTCGAGACCGGCAAGAGACTGGTGAACGTGCATTCCGCTTCCGTTAATTCCAAAGATTGGCTTTGGCATGAAAGTCGCCTGCAAGCCCATTCTTTGAGCAATTGCCTTCAAAGTTAGTTTGAAAGAAATTGCGTTGTCTGCAGTACTTAAAGCATCGCCATATCTGAAATCAATCTCGTGCTGACCGGCGGCAACTTCATGGTGAAGTGCCTCAACCTCAATTCCCATTTCATCAAGCGCGAAACTCATCATTCTGCGAATTTCGAGCGCAAGATCTGTTGTCTGATCAAAGTAACCGGCTCCGTCGTGCGGATTTGGACCGAAAGTTCCATCTTCATTCTTTTTGAAAAGGAAGAATTCCAATTCAGGACCTGTGTTAAAGCTATAACCAAGCTTCTTGATTTCAGCGAGCTGTTTTTTGAGAATCTGGCGTGGATCACCCTCAAAAGCCTGCCCGTCGGGTAGAAAAACATCACAAATTAATCTAGCGGTAACGTCTTCTCCATGCTTAGTCCAAGGTAGAACACAAAATGTGTTCAAGTCTGGCTTCAAATACATATCCGACTCTGTAATTCTTGTGAAACCTTCAATTGAAGATCCGTCAAACCAAACATTATTATCAATAGCTTCTTCCAACTTGTGAGCGGGAATAGTTACAGCCTTCAAAACGCCGAGAATATCTGTGAATTGCATGTCCACAAATTGAACTCCGTTTTCTTTCGCCATGTCCAAAACCATTTGTTTCGTGACACCTTTTCTTGGAAACTTCGCGTGTTCGCGTCGCATTGCACGAACTTTGTCCGTTGCAGTGTGACTTGTTGTTTGGGTCGCTACCGTCATGGGGTGGAGGGGTTAATGATTACAAAGCATTTTTATTACCGAAATTCGTTTACAGCAAGACTTAATTTTTGCTGGAAAAATGCTGTAAGAGCTCAGCAACAATGCCGCCTTGCCTTATCAATTCCGCTGTAATATGCTGATGTCAATTTCAGCTGTCGAAATTTTCTACAACACAAAAACACTTGACCATGGAATTAGTAGATGTCCTTGTTGATATCGGCCTAAGCGACAAAGAATCTCGCGTTTATTTGGCGGCTTTGGAAATTGGAGCCTCGCCCGCTTCAGAAATCGCTCTTCGTGCAAAAATGAATCGCGTTAGTTGTTACGATATTCTTGAAAAACTCATCAAACGCGGTTTCATTTCAACTTACACACAAAACAAAATTAAATTTTTCAATGCGATAGATCCCGACGAAATCAGAAATTCCTATCGCCAAAAATATATGAACCTGAAGTCCGCCCTTCCCGATCTTCGCCGACTTCACGGTAAAACTTCTCACCCCCGCGTGAGATATTATGAAGGCTTAGCCGCGATTAAAAAAATCTACGCAGACACGCTCACTTCAAAATCAGAAATTCTAAATTACGCCGATTCAAAACTTATCCGCCAGCATTGGCCAAATTACGACGATGAGTATGTGAATGAAAGAGTTAAAAAACAAATCTACTTGCGCGGAATCGCTCCAAAAGACGAACACGGTGAACTCGTGGCACAGGAAAACAAAATCCGCCACCGCGAAATTCGCCTCGTTAAACCCGGAGAATTTTCCTTCGCGAACGAAATCAATATTTACGACGACAAAGTCTCAATCATCTCATTCGGAGACGATTTATTGGGCATGATTATCGAAAGCCCCGAAATCGCCCAAACACAAAGAGCAATCTTTAAAATGGCTTGGGAGTTTGCAAGGAACTACTGAAGATATTCTTGAGCGTAGTCAGATTTGCTAGTCACACCCTCAGCAATTACTGCCCCATTCAGAAGAACTTTATACTTTACTAGACTGGGGCCTAAATCCTCATTATTAGAATCAGGGAAAAGTAGTGTACTAATAGCATAACCCTCAGCATAAGCTATTGCCTCTTCATCTGAACCTAATCCACATTTGGGTTCAAGTAACTTTTTTTTGGGTCCTGCTTGCTCACCCGTGCGCTCCTCCTCAACGTATTCTAATTCGTAATGTTTCTTACTCATATTTTGTGTATTAAAGGAAATCCTTATAACAAATTCCTGTTCATTTTACAACAAGACAGTTGACTGACAAGTAAAAAAACGTAAAATGGCGGCAGAAATAACCCAACTTATGGCTCAATCAATTACAGATTTAAAGGTAGGAGTAGTACTGAATCACTCAAACGCGCCGTACCAAATCATTTCAAACTCATTCATGCGAACGGCTCAGAGAAAGCCGGTTATGAGAACAAAACTTAAGAATTTAATGAACGGCAGTGTGATGGAAAAAACATTTATTGCGGGCGAATCTTTTGAAATCGCAGATGTTGGCCGAAAAACAATTCAATTCTTATATAAAGACGCAGAAAATGCCTACTTCATGGATAGCGAAAATTTTGAGCAGTTCAGTTTCACACTTGAAAACCTTGGCGACATGGCAAATTACCTGCAAGACGGGAAAGAAATGACAGCCCTAATGTATGAAGGAAGACCCATTTCAATCCAACTTCCCCCAAAAGTGGAATTGAAAGTTGTGGAAACTACTCCCGGAATTAAAGGCGACCGCGCTCAAAGCGGCACAAAAATAGCTGTTGTTGAATCTGGTGCTTCTGTAAACGTTCCCCTATTCATCAACGAAGGCGACATGATTCGCGTGAACACAGAGACCGGTGAGTATGTGGAAAGAGCTTAATTAGGCCCTCTCAAGCACTTCAACTCTTTCGTTAATGTTTTTGTTGTTTTCAATAAGAATCGTCATGTCCTGTTCGAGCCTTAACAGTGCAGACTTTGTGTCATCGTGGAATTTGAGGTTCAATGAGCGAAATTCTTTAAACTGCTCTTGAGTAACAAGATTGAAAATATTGACTCTGTGATCAATAACTTCAACTGCAACACTGTGAAGAGTTTTTTCAACATCAGAAAGGCGTTCTTCAACTAAGATAAGTGTTGATTCAACAGGACCAAGTCTGGCCTCAACTTTATCAAGTCTTCTTTCCAACTTATCCATGCGTGCTTCAATTTTATCCATTCGCTTTTCTATGGCATCCATGCGTGCTTCAATTTTATC